>NZ_CP025096.1:6343668-6956460 GCF_002831565.1 Spirosoma pollinicola
GAAGACGCCATTGTGCCCACCTGGGCATACATGCTGTTGACGCTACAACTGCAACCCGTTGCCAATACAGTCGTTTTCGGAAATCTTACTGACCTGGACGAAAAACTCTATTACGACGCCATTGCCCGCATCAATCCGAACGACTATCGCGATGTCCGTGTAGTGGTGAAAGGATGTTCTAAAGTGCCGGTGCCCACGGCGGCCTATGTTGAAATTACGCGGGTGCTTCGGCCCGTTGTGCAAAGCCTGCTTTTTGGCGAACCATGCAGCACTGTGCCGCTGTACAAACGCCCGAAGGGGTAGGGTATGAGTTTCTGGCACGAGTGAATACTCGTGCCAGTATCGCGCTGCCTGTTTGGCAGCGCTTTTTTTATGCCTTTCAGCTGTAATAAATACCGTCGGCGAAAGTTTGGCTTTGAGTTTCGACAGCTTTTAACATATTTGCCTAATATTCCTTTACGCCAAATACTTAACCGTTTCCAGTATGCAGCTCGAAATTAAAGACCTTACCAAAACTTATTCTAACGGGGTGCGCGCGTTGAAGGGCGTTAACCTGACTATTTCACAAGGTATGTTCGGATTGCTTGGGCCAAATGGCGCAGGTAAATCGAGTCTGATGCGTACCATCGCTACGTTGCAGGAGGCCGATAGTGGGTCTGTTCGGTTAACTGGGGTAGGGAGCGAGGACTTAGATGTATTGACCCAAAAAGACGCTGTGCGCCGGGTATTGGGCTATTTGCCGCAGGAGTTTGGCGTGTACCCGCGCGTAACAGCCGAGACGATGCTCGATCATATTGCGACGCTCAAAGGAATTGCCAACAGCCGCGAACGCAAGGCCATTGTAGAAGGCTTGCTACAAAAGGTGAACCTGTATCAGGTGCGCAAGAAGAACCTCGGCACCTATTCGGGCGGTATGAAACAGCGATTTGGGATTGCCCAGGCCCTGATTGGTAATCCCCGGCTTATTATTGTCGATGAACCTACCGCTGGTCTGGACCCCGCCGAGCGAAATCGGTTTCATAATCTGTTGTCAGAAATAGGCGAGAATACGATTGTGATTCTGTCCACCCACATCGTGGAAGATGTTACGAATCTGTGCTCCGATATGGCGATCATCTGTCTTGGGGAGGTCGTAGCGGCAGGCAACCCCAATGATTTAGTGACCGATCTGAAAGGTAAAATCTGGCAGACATTCGTTGGGAAGTCGGAAATCGAAACCTATCGCAAAACGCATCGAGTAATATCGACTCAATTGAAAGGTGGGAAAACTAGAATCCACGCCTATAGCGACTTGCCTATGGCGGGTTTTGAACCCGTTTCACCCGATCTGGAGGATGTATACTTTTCGAAGATCACGGAGAAAATGGAAGTAACCACTGTGTGAGGAAGTAGTAGGAGTGAGGAGCGAGTAGTGAGGAGGGTGGCATCAACGAAGTTGAGCCGTGGATCAGTTAATTAGTTATTAACCACCTTGTAAACTTGTAATAAAATGGAAAAGTCCAAGCACTTTCGTGAATTAATTGTCTGGCAAAAAGCGCATCAACTTGTGCTGTCGATTTATAAACTGACCAAAGTTTTTCCGAAGGAAGAATTATTTGCCCTTACGTCACAACTACGAAGAAGTGCTGTTTCTGTCCCGGCAAATATTTCTGAAGGGTATCGTAAACGAACGATTCCTGATAAGGCCAAATTCATGAATATCGCGCAGGGCTCGTTAGACGAAACGCACTATTACCTTATTCTTGCGCAGGATCTTGATTACGGCAACACAGAAGAACTTCAAGCTAATCTTGAGGAAGTTGCCCGACTTTTAACCGCTTATTATAACGCTATAGAAGCCAAACGATAACACCTCCTATTACTCGCTTCTCACTCCTAATACTCCATTTTCCATGTTCTTCGAAATAGTCAAGTTTGAGGTGGCCTATCGGTTGAAGCGACCCGCTACCTATCTCTATGCCCTGATTCTATTTCTCTTTACGTTTCTCTTTGTCATTTACGGCAGTGGACCCGCGTCGGAGAAAACAAACATAAACTCGCCTTACGCTATCAGCCAGTTTGTGGTCGTTATGACCATCTTTGGCATGCTGATTGCGTCGGCGGTGATGGGTGTACCGGTTTACCGCGACATTGAACACAATACAAAAAACTACTTTTTTACCTTCCCGATTACTGAGCGGGGATACATACTGGGTCGATATTTCGGTTCTTTCGTTGTGCTGCTGGGCATTATGGCCATAGGTATGCTGGGTATTGTGATTGGCTCCCTGTTGGGACCGATCTTCAATCTGGCTGACAATACCGAACGCTTTGGCCCTATCCGTTTTCGCGATTTTGCCTATCCGTTTCTGCTGTTTGTGGTGCCGAATATGTTTCTGGTGGGCAGCATTTTCTTTAGCCTGGTCGCTTTTTCGCGGCAGGTTTTTGCGACCTATGCGGGTAGTATTCTGCTTTTTATTGCCTATCTGCTTGGCTCGACACTTTCGCAGGATCTGGATAACAAACAGCTTGTTAACCTTCTCGATCCCTTCGGTACTTATGCCTACGATGCGGCTACCAAATACTGGTCGCCGGTGGAGCAAAATGTGCTATTGGCCCCGTTAGAGGGCGATTTACTGACTAATCGGCTCATCTGGTTTGCGGTTGCCCTGCTTGTCTTTTTCGGAACACTTTTTCGGTTTAGCTTCTCCCGCTTTCTGGCCGTTAAACTGGGTAAAGGGCAGAAAGACGATGTGGAGGCTAAAGGCGTTCCCTCGCTAACAAGTCTGCCGGTAACAACGCCTGTTTTTCAGGCGAGTACGTACGTTCGGCAGATGTTCCGGCAGGCACGAATTGAGTTTGGCAACATCGTTCGCGACCCATACTTCATTGCCATTTTGCTCGGTGCTGTATTGTTTTTATTCTTGGATGGCTGGTTCGCTACAGAAACCTACGGAACGCCATCATTGCCAACAACCTATGCCATGCTCGAAGCCCGCAATGGCACATTCTTTTTCTTCGTACTCATCGTCCTGATTTTCTACACGGGCGAAGTCGTTCACCGCGATAAGGTTGTTCATTACGATACCATTGCCGATGCCTTGCCCGTGCCCGACTGGATGAACTACGGAGCCAAACTGCTATCGATGATCTACATCTGCCTGTTACTCTGTGGACTTATTCTGTTATCGGGCGTATTGAATCAGACGGTAAAAGGCTATTTCAACTACGAATTCTCGCTCTACTTCCGCGACTTGCTGGGCATCGCCTTCACGCAGTATTTCCAGTTGGTGATGCTGGCGTTCTTCGTCCATACAATGGTCAACCAGAAGTTTGTGGGGCACATCGTCACACTGGCGGTCTACATTGTTATCTGGGCGGTGCCACAATTTGCTGAGTTTAATTATAAACTGGCAATACCCTTTTCGGGGGGAGGTGTGCAGATATCGGACATGAACGGCTTTGGGCATTATCTGGCTGGTATTGCGTCGTTCCGGCTGTACTGGTATGCCTTTGGCGGTCTGTTGCTGGTACTGGCGCTGTGGTTCTGGAACCGGGGTGCCGACACGAGTTTCAAAGCCCGCTGGCAACTGGCGCGCCAACGGATGGGCCGCGGATCAATGGCGTTGTTTGTACTGTTCCTGCTGGCGTTTGTGAGTATGGGAGCCTGGATTTATACAAATGTCAGCGTCAAAAATCACTACTACTCGGCCGATGAGCAGCGGGAAATGCAGGCAACGATGGAAAAGACATATCACAAATATGCCGACGTGCTTCAACCCAAAATTACCAGCGCAAAGGTAAACGTGGATGTATATCCCGATGAATTTAAAGCCGTTGCGACTGGCGCGTTCCTGATCGTTAACAAGGGCGATCAGCCCATTGATTCACTCCACTTGACCATCCCGGTTGATAATTTTAACCGGAAACTAACCAAGCTACTGGTCGATGGGAAAGCCCCTGATCTGGTTCTGAACGATACCGAAAATGGCTACTACATTTACCGCTTGCCCAGGAAATTGAATCCGGGCGACACGGCCCGCCTGGATATGGGTGTACTGGGGCAATACGTTGGTTTTGCCAACAGTGGCAACAGTCGCGATGTGGTGGGCAATGGCACATTTTTCAACGTGGGTATCTTTCCCGGCTTTGGCTATAATCAGGAAGGGGAACTAAGCAGTGATAAATACCGGAAAAAGTATGGCTTGCCAATAAAAGAATGGACTACACCGGCTCAGAATGACCCCCGTGGACTGCGTGATTTTCTGTTCACCGACGATGCCGACTGGGTCACCTTCGAGGGTACGATTTCGACCACACCCGACCAAACGGCGATCATGCCCGGCGAGTTGCTGAAAACCTGGACGAAGGCTGGTGCCGACGGTAAACCGCGCAAATACTTCCAATATAAACTACCCGGTTTCTCCGACTACTTCTTTAGCATGTGTTCGGCCAAATACGGTGTCAAGCGCGACAAATGGACGGGTACTAATGGGCAGGCGGTTGCCCTGGAGGTGTACCACCATCCCGGCCATGACAAAAACCTCGACCGGTTTATTGCCAGTATGAAAGCATCGCTATCGTATTACACCAAAAACTACGCGTCCTATCCGTACCCGGTGCTGCGGGTGCTGGAATTTCCCCGCTATGCGGCTTTTGCACAGTCATTTCCAACCACGGTGCCCTATTCGGAGGAGTTTGGCTGGGTGGGCGACTTCCATGATCCGAACAAAACCGACTATGCCTTTTACGTAACCGCTCACGAAGTGGCGCACCAGTGGTGGGGGCACCAGATCATGCCCAGCCGAACGAGGGGATCGAACCAGATTTCGGAGACAATGGCAGAATATTCGGCACTGATGATTCTCAAGCAACGGTACGGTGCCGACGCCATGCCGAAGTTTTTGAAATATAGTCTTGATCAGTATCTGAGGGGGCGGTCCAATGAGGACAAATTCGAGGCCAATATGCTCGATAACGACACCCGTGCCTACGTCTGGTACCAGAAAGGGTCGATGCTGATGTATGCCTTGCAGGATTACATTGGTGAGGATCGGGTCAACAAAGCCATGAACGACTACATGAAAGCGGCTCGTTTCCGGCAGAAAGCCCCTTTTACCACCTCGCTCGAATGGTACAGTTTCCTGAAAGCCGCCACTCCTGATTCCCTCAAACCCTGGCTGGTGGACAATTTCGAGAAACTCACCCTCTACGACAACCGCATCACCAAAGCCGAAGCGAAAGCGATGGGTAAGGGGACATATCGGGTTACGTTGCACGTTCGAAGCACAACCGAGTATTATGATAAAGCCGGTAAAGAGCTTTCCAAGGGTAAAGCTCCCGTTATTGTCGATATTGCTGTGTTGACCGACGATGGTAAAAACAAAGACGGCCTGACGACTAAAGTGCCGCTCTTACTTCAGAAACGCAGCCTGACGCCGGGCGAACATGTGATAGAGGTAACGGTGAAAGGCAAACCTGTAAAAGCCGGTATCGACCCTTATAATAAACTCATCGACCGAGTTTCTGATGACAATCTGGTGAAAGTAGATATGCCGTAGACTATGAAGAAGCATTTACGTAAGATTTGTGGGGTAGTTTGTTCCCTAGTAATCACGATCATCGCTCTGCCCGCCTTAACGCCCCCCGATTACTGGCGTCCACCCGCCGATAGTCGGATTCCCGCCGGTGCGCAGGGGCAGCAAATTCGGTATGGACGGGAGTTGATTGCCCATACGGCAAAGTACCTTGGCCCTAAAGGGTCGGTTAAGCGGTTGTCAAATGGCATGAATTGCCAGAACTGCCACCTCGACGCAGGCACGAAAGTGCTGGGCAATAATTATTCAGCCGTGTTCTCGACTTACCCAAAATTCCGGGAACGTTCGGGCTCGGTCGAAACGATTGCAAAGCGCGTATCGGATTGTTTCGAGCGCAGTTTAGCTGGCAAAGCACCGGATAGCACTAGTCGGGAAATGAAGGCTATCGTTGCTTACATTCAATGGCTCGGTACCGATGTACCCCAGGGGCAGCGGCCTAATGGCGTGGGACTTGTCAAGCTCGCTTACCTGGATCGAGCCGCCGACTCTACAAAAGGGCAAGTGGTTTATGTGGCTAAATGCCAGGTTTGCCACGGCAAAAATGGTGAAGGAACCAAAGTGGCAGGTGCTTCGGAATACGTATATCCGCCCATGTGGGGACCGCACAGCTACAACGACGGAGCCGGACTTTATAGACTGTCAGGATTTGCGGGCTATGTAAAAAACAACATGCCTTTTGGTGCGACATATGCCAGTCCGCAGCTAACCGACGAAGAAGCCTGGGACGTAGCGGCTTTCGTAAATGCCATGCCCCGGCCCCATAAGGATCAGGAGAAAGACTGGCCCAATCTGGCCAGCAAGCCTGTTGACTTCCCACTTGGCCCCTATGCCGATGGATTCAGCGAGCGGCAACATAAACTTGGTCCGTATCAGCCCATTGCTGATGCGCGAAAAGTAAAGTAGCTTTACAACACGGTGCCAGCATACGCCATATCCTTAAGATATGGCGTATGCCTCAACTCACTAAATAAAAATAACTACCATGAAGACCATCAAGCATTTACTCATTCTTGCATTTCTATCTGCTATTGCACCGGCTATGGCCCAAACAAGTGAGTCTGGCTTTCATGGGGCAGAAGCGACCAAATCCCGATACCGCGCCGTTTATCAGCTCAATACGGGCGATACAGCTGTTATCCATCATGCACTGGCCAACATTCAGAACTCCTTGAACGACCCCCGTTTGAAGGGCAAACTTGATATTGAACTAGTGGTCTATAGCGGTGCTTTTGTCGCCTATCAAAAAGGCAAAGCTTATTTTGAGAAGGAGTTGCAAAGTCTTCAAAAACAGGGGGTTATTCTGGCTATGTGTGAAAACACGATGAAGATGCGGAAACTTAGCCGTGATGAGATGTACCCGTTCGTCAGCTACGTCCCTACCGCCAACGGCGAACTCATCATTCGCCAACAGGACGGCTGGGCGATCATTCGTCCGTAAATTTGCTCATGCTCGACTTTCGTCTCAACGTTTTTTACACCGTTGCCAAACGGCTTAGTTTTACCAAAGCTGCCGCTGAGTTATATGTGACCCAACCTGCCGTAACAAAACATATTCAGGAACTTGAACACCAGTTTGGTACGGCTCTCTTCGACCGGCGGGGCAATCAGATTAGCCTGACCGTTGCGGGTAATGTGCTGCTTCGGCACGCCGAAACCATCATGACGGTTTACCGCCAGCTGGAGTTTGATATGAACGCCCTCAAAGGCGAATCGGGGGGAACATTGCGGGTGGGGGCCAGCACAACCGTAGCGCAGTATGTGATTCCGCCGGTGCTGGCTCGCTTTCGGGAGCAATCGGCCGACGTGAACATCTCATTGCTGAATGGCAATACGGAGCAGGTAGAGCAGCAATTGCTCAATAATGATATTGATCTGGGGCTGGTCGAAGGTCGCACCCACCACAGCGACATTCGGTACACATCCTTCGTGAAAGATGAACTCGTACTCATCTGCCGCGCCGATCACCCACTTGCCGACCGGGACGAGATTACACTCGATGAACTTAAAACGGTGCCTATCGTACTCCGTGAGCGCGGTTCCGGCTCGCTCGAAGTGATCGAACATGCGCTTCGGGGTGTGGGATTGAAACTCACCGATTTGACAATCGACATGCATTTGGGAAGCACCGAAAGTATAAAGTCATACCTTGGTAGTTCACGCTGCATGGCGTTTGTGTCGGTCTTTGCCGTACAACATGAGCTTCAGGCGGGTAGCCTAAAAGTCCTTGACGTTCAGGGACTTTCTATTCAGCGAGATTTCTATTCTATTCAGCTACAGGGTGTAAGTGAAGGTCTGGCCGATACCTTTATGCGCTTTGCCCGCCAGCATTATAAGCGAGGGTAGTGGGATAGTTATTAGTGGAGTGGGTGTGGTAAGTACGTTGCTGCACCTACTCCACAAATTACACTTACTACACCCACTCCACTCGTTCCACTAATAATTACTCTAGTTTATACAGCCACACTTTCCAATAGCTCTCCGAATTGGTGAATATGCTTTCCAGATGAAGTCGGTTCTGGGCAGCATTGCCAATCGGCACCGCCGAAAGCATATATTGGCCACCCAGCGACGAAAAGGCATCGGTATCAAGTTGCAGGTGATTTAGAACTGGATGCTGTGTTTTTCCGAACAGATAATTCATCCCTAACTCGGCGCTGTAGAGGTAAATCCGGCAGCCATAAGCGTCGTAATATGTACGCATCTGTTTTGTACCTTTTGCCAGTTCGGCCGCTATGATTTTTCGGAAGGCGTGTTTGTAGGGGAGCGGGTAATTATTCTGGTAGCTATCCAGCGTATAAAACCCATTGAACTGTGCTACCGACGGGTGCATACCCAGACAAATGACCCGGTATTCGGATGGCGGTTTTGCAATGTAATTGCGAATTTGAGTGAACTGCTTTTCCGCAAAAAAAGCCCGGAAGGAGGGTTGTTGCGCTTCTGTGACGTAGCCTGTCATTTTGCCAATGTTAATACGCCATTCCTTATTGGCAACGATCATGGTTACAAACAAACCCGTCAGAAAGAAGCGATTCCAGCCCCCATTTGCCTTAAACTGCCGCAGCGCCATCGCAAATAGAATAAACCAAAGCGCGGGGAGAAGGAAATAGAAACGGTCGAATTGAAATACGCGAAAGTTTAGCCCCATTGAACTGTCGCCGAGCCATATGACCAGATAGTGGTAAACGCCATGAATCAGGCAAATGACACCGGCCAGCATTGGTAAGCCGATGAGCCACTTCAGGGCGCGAAAATCCTTTTTCTGCCAGGCCAGATAGATGCCTGCCCCGGTAACGGCCAGAATGCCCCGGGTTAAAAAAGCTCCCGTATTGAACATCGGCCACAGGAACAGATCCCTGATTCGATACCAAGTGTTGTCAAGACGCGTAGAACGCAGTTTGCTGTAGTCGAATTCGATCCGATGGGAAATATACGTCTGGTTAAAGAATCCATAAATCAATTCCCATTCGCTGCCTACATACACCAGCGAGAGGAGGAGCAAGCCAGTTATATAGTCCCAGTTCATTTGCCGGAGTTGCCGCATTCGCACAAGCCCAAGAATACCCAGCGCAATGCAGATAAATAGGCCGGACCATACGAAGAAAGAGTAAAAGGGAAACAGGATTATGATGAGCCAATCACTCCCGCGACCCTGGCGGTTCAGCAGGTTCAAAAAGGCGAACAGGATAAGAGGCTGCCCCGTAACCGATGCGCCATGAACAATATAACAAGGCACCAGCGCAAACAAAAATGAGATCGCTACCCGCGTAAATGCCCAGCCTGATTCGGGCAGTATGTGCTTTTTCAATAGCAAATACATACCCAAAAAACCAATGCTATGCACCGCTATGAAGTTGACGACCTGCGCTTTGTAAGGCGGCAATAAATAGAATGACAGGACTTCAAAATTCAACCCTGTTCGGAAGGCCGAGCGTGGAATGCCGCTAAATGAGGTAGCGGCTCCCGGCCCACTGCTCATCATATTCGGGATAATGGTGTTCAGATCGAAATCGAACGCGGTATTCGTAATCTTAAGCAGATAGAGGTATAAAAAATCGCTGTCCAAGTTGTCGTGGATCGTTAGGTGGGCACCTTCGCCCAGCCAGACGTATGGAAAAACGTACAGCAGTAACAAGCCAACGGCTATGAGGAGATAGGTTTTTTCGGTCGTTGTGGTGGCTGAACGAGCTGGCATACGGTGTTGAGAAGAACTGCGAAACTACGGAAATTCGTTGAGATGCCCGGAAGGTCGATAAGCCAAAGCTGTTTTTCGTACTTTTATGCCGTCAACCCAATTATCATGCAATCATCGTCTCTAGTTCCTTTTTTTGCGGGCCTGTTATTGATTACTGCCTCAGTTCAGGCGCAAACCCGTTCCGCTAAAAGCAGTCTTCCCAAAACTAAAGTAACGGCATCCACGCCCCAATTTCCAGAGTTTAGCCTGTCGCGTGCTGAAGTAGAAGCGCACACGCGATTTTTGGCTTCCGACGAACTGGAAGGCCGCCGTACGGGCGAACAGGGCAACCGTGTAGCGGCCCGTTACATTGCCGAACAATTTCGGCAGCTGGGTTTAAAACCCGCAGGGTCTGTCGATAATAAGTCGGATTATTTTCAACCCATCAATCTGGAGCGCGTTAAAGCGGCCAATTCGGGCCGTATGCTTGTGGGCAAAGATACCCTTCAGCTCGGCAAAGAGCTGGTCGTAATGGCGGGCGGACCAACCAATCTTTCGGGCGAAGTTGTTTATGTTGGCTATGGTCTGACCGATGGCGAAGATGGTTACAAAGGACGCGACGTGAAAGGACGAATTCTGGTAGCGCAGGGAGGTTCGCCGGATGCTAAAAGCCCCCGCGAAATCTTCAGCGCATCGGCCGCGAAACGCAAACTAGCCAGCGAAAAAGGAGCCGCAGCCCTTATTGAACTTTATAGCGAATCCATTCCGTGGGGCTTTGTGAATCAATATTTTAACCGCGAGCAATTGGCTGTTGCAACGACAGAAAACAGTAATGCGCCCCTGGCTCATGTCTGGATCAACAATGCCAACAACAAATACAAACAACTTAAAGACGCGGGTCAGCAGGTCACGCTTCAAACGTCGGGCCGTCTGCGTTCATCGGTCATGTCGACCAATGTGGCCGGTATTATCGAAGGCACCGATCCTAAACTCAAAGACGAGTATGTGGTGCTGTCGGCCCATTTTGACCACATTGGCGTTGGTAAATTGAGCGGAACGCCCTTTCAATCCGGCGATAGTATTTTCAACGGGGCGCGGGATAACGCGATGGGCACTGTCGCTATTTTAGAAGCAGCCAAAGCCTTGTCGTTACAACGGCCCAAACGGTCGATACTGGTAGTGGCCCTCACAGGCGAAGAAGTTGGTTTGCTTGGCAGTCGTTATTATGCTGAACATCCGTTAATACCCTTAAAACAAACTGTTTTTGACATGAACATCGACGGAGCCGGGTATAATGACACGACAATAATTTCGGTTATTGGACTGGAGCGAACGGGTGCGAAGCTAGAAATCGAAACGGCTGCCAAAGCCTTTGGTTTAGGCGTATTTGCTGAACCCGCCCCCGAACAAGGCTTATTTGATCGGTCAGATAATGTGAGCTTTGCTGCAAAAGGTATTCCCGCACCAACGTTTTCACCGGGTTTCAAATCCTTCGATGAGGCCATTCAGAAATACTACCACCAAGCTATCGACAATCCCGAATCACTGGATTTTGCGTATGTTCAGAAATTCTGCCAGTCCTATGCCTATGCCGCCCGGCTGATCGCCAACCGGTTGACGCGCCCACAATGGTCGGCAGGAGACAAGTATGAAGCCGCAGGAAAAGCTTTGTACGGACAGTAGTAGCGCATCAAGATCTGCTTTTGTTGAGGTATACCTGGAACTGTTTATCCCGATAAACAGCCGTATATCACACCAGAAAACTAAACCAGCCGTCACAACGTTTAGTAATTAACAAAGACACCCAGACATGTTATTCAAATATCTGTTTATCATCACCCTTGTTATTCTGTTTGTACCGCCGGTACGTCGGTTTGTGTTTTACCTGCTTGTTGGTCGGCAGTTGGTTAAACAACAGAAACAGCAGACATCGGCCGCCGGACGAACTCGTGAGGGCGAAGTACGGGTAAACACGCCCCCAGCAAAAGGAAACTCTTCTTTTACGGGTGGCGAATATGTTGACTACGAAGAAGTTAAGTAATTCCTAGTTATATACGACAATGCCCGCCAAACAGGAACTTCTGTTTGGCGGGCATTATTATTTTAGGCTATTGGCTGTGTTCCTCTTTGTAGCGAACAGCCAGCCCACTCATCACATACCCGTTATCGGTCATAGAAGTGTAATAGGTGTAGCGAACCGAAACCAGCGCGTCGGCACCGAGTTTTTTGGCCTGAAGTGTCAGGCGGGCCAGCATGAGTTCTTTCTGCTGCATATCATTACCCCGCTCAAGCATCCGGCGGTTGCCCGACTGTCGTGCTGCCAGCGGCACCTCGCCTTTTACTTCCAAATCCTGTAATGGGTCGAATGGGCGTTCGGGGCGCTGTGTGTCGTAGAACACATCGACTGGATAACCGAGCTTATTTCGTAAGTAAACCATGGGCTGAAAGCAGCCGGTTAAACTCAGCAAGAGCGCAATTACGGCTAACTTTTTCATGGGTGTTCGGTGGTTGTTTTCGTTAAAACAGCTTCCACAATACGTGGATAATGCTCATGTTCCAGTACTAATACGTTTCGGGCAATGTCCTCGGGAGAGTCTGTTGAGGAGACAGGGCAACTTGCCTGAAAAATAACCTGTCCTTCGTCGTAATGCGCATTTACATAGTGGATGGTAATGCCCGACTCCGTCTCGCCCGCAGCCGCCACAGCTTCGTGTACGAAATGGCCGTACATCCCTTTGCCACCAAATTTAGGTAATAAAGCCGGGTGAATATTAACAATCTTATCAGGAAATGCCCGCACCAGATCGGCAGGCATCAGCCACATGAATCCGGCCAGCACAATCAGATCAATATTTTGATTAAGAAGGAGTTGTGTAATCTTATTTGTGTCATAAAACGTTGTCCGGTCGAAGAGTAATACCGGAATGTGCGAGCCCCGACCGAATCCACGGCGGGCGCGGTCAATGACTCCCGCTTTTGGGTTGTTCGAGACAATCAGCGAAATCTCGATATCAGGGTTACCTGCGAAATAATCAGCAATTTTCTCGGCATTAGAGCCGGAACCAGAAGCAAACAGGGCGATGCGTTTCAAAATTTGTAATTGGTGGAGTTAGTAATTGGTGAGTTGTCAAGTCGTTCCTGTAGTGTCTGGCCAGGCGGCCGTAGTGTCGTGCTCTGGAACCCGATACCACGGGAATTCATCAAAATTACAACTTTTGCCTATTTTTGTGGGTACTCGCTCAAATCCAATGCTGGCAACCCATCAACTCACGTTCGACTATGGCCCTTCGAAGCAGTTTACGTTCCCCGACGTTCGCTGTGCTGCTCGTGAAGCTTTCCTGATTCTGGGGCAGTCTGGCACCGGAAAAACGACCTTCCTGCATTTACTGGCTTTATTGCTCAAGCCCAAAAGTGGCTCAGTAATCATTGGTCAGACAGACCTGACGAAGCTTAGCGCATCCGAAACGGCGGCTTTCCGGGCTAAACATCTGGGTATCGTTTACCAGAAACCTCACTTTGTCAGTTCATTATCCGTGCTGGATAACCTGTTGATGGCAAACTATCTAGCTAATAAGCCACAGGATAAGGTGCGTGCCAGAGATCTGGCCGGACAGTTGGGTTTCGCAACGCATCTGGATAAGAAAACGAATCAACTCAGTCAGGGCGAGCAGCAACGGGTGAGTATTGCCCGTGCGGTTATGAACCAACCCGACGTTATTCTGGCCGATGAACCAACGTCGAGCCTCGACGACGAAAACACCGACCGCGTAATAGCTCTCCTACGGCAGCAATCGGAGCAAATTGGGGCCAGCCTGATTGTAGTTACGCACGACCAGCGCCTGAAAGATGCTTTTCAAAATCGCGTTAATCTATAATTTTTCCTGTCATGCTGGAGCGCCAGCCCGGTGGAGCGCCAGCCGGTAACGAAGGAAGCATCTTCGGTAGGCTGCTGAAATGATAGCTAAAAGCGTTTGCTAGTCTGAAGATGCTTCCTTAGCCAGCATAACAAAAAAACATATGCGTAAGCTTCTGCTTCTATTTTTACTGATTCCAGCTCTTTCAATTGCCCAAAACCGAAAGAAAAAAGACTACCTTGTTTCGCTTAATACGTCATTCGGGACGATGCACCTTGTGCTGTACGACCAGGCCCCGAAGCACAAGGAGAATTTTATTAAGCTCGTTAATCAGAAATTTTACGACAGTCTGTTGTTTCACCGCATCATTCCGTTATTCATGATTCAGGGGGGAGACCCGAATTCGAGGAAGGCACCGGAAGACCAGCCCCTCGGTAATGGCGATGTAGGCTATAAAATTCCGGCTGAATTTGTGCCGTCGCTATTTCATAAGAAAGGCGCTTTGGCAGCCGCCCGGGATAATAATCCGGAAAAAGCATCGAGCGGATGCCAGTTTTATATTGTGCAGGGAAGGGTTTGGGACGATGCCGGATTGCAGACACAAATTGTCCGGATCGAGTCATTGAAGGGCCATGTGCCAACGGATGAGCAGAAGCAAGTGTATAAAACACTGGGTGGCGCTCCACATTTAGATGGAAACTACACTGTTTTTGGCGAGGTAATTGACGGACTGGCTATTGTAGACAGCGTTGCCAAGCAGGCACGTAACGAAATGAACCGCCCCGAGAAAGACGTCCGTATGACTATGACGGGGGAGTGGGTAAAGAAAAAGAAGATTACGAAAAAATACGGGTATAAATTCTAGGCTCAAATAGCCGCTGGCTACTTATACTGATCAGCCAGCAAACAGCCCGAGGCTGTTTAAGACACAACATATGAAAAAAATCCTCCTTACCGGTGCCAATGGGCTGCTGGGCCAAAAATTGGTTGGACTGCTTACAAAGCAGCCGAATGTTGAATTAACCGCTACGGCACGGGGCGAAAATCGCCTGCCATTTTCGGAGGGGTACACCTACCGGTCAATGGACATTACGGATCGGCAGCAGGTGCTGGACGTTATTGAAGAGGTGAAGCCTGACGTAGTTATCCACGGGGCCGCCATGACCGATGTGGATAAGTGCGAGGTTCAGAAAGATGCCTGCTGGGCGCAAAATGTGCACGCTGTCGAGTACATTATCGAAGCCTGCCGGGCAACCAATGCGTTTCTGGTTCATGTATCGACTGACTTTATTTTCGACGGTGCCGCCGGACCTTACGACGAAACGGCCGAAGCCAACCCGATTAGTTTCTACGGATGGAGCAAGCAGGCGGGCGAATCGGCGGTGCGGCATTCCGATATAAAATGGGCAATTGCCCGAACGGTACTGGTGTATGGCATCGCGCACGATATGAGTCGGAGCAATATCATTTTGTGGGTCAAAAAATCGCTGGAGGACGGCAAAAATATCAAGGTCGTAACAGACCAGTGGCGTAGCCCAACCCTGGCTGAGGATCTGGCAATGGGTTGTTACCTTATTGCCGATCAGAAAGCTGAAGGCATCTTTAACATCTCCGGCAAAGAAGTCCTGACTCCTCACGAGATGGCCATCCAGACTGCTGATTATTTTGGTCTCGACAAATCACTGATTGCTCAGGCCGATGCATCGACCTTTACACAGGTAGCCCGTCGTCCGCCCCGTACCGGGTTTATTCTGGACAAAGCCCGTACCGTTTTGGGGTACAATCCACACAGCTTTGCCGAAGGAATTGCGGTGCTGGCTGAGCAGTTGAATTAGTTATTAGTGGAGTAGTTGACTGGTTAATTGGTCATCAACTACTCTACCAATCCACCAATTTACCACTCCACCATGACACTCCACCTTAAAGTCAAGCCCGGTAGTAAAGTTGACCAGCTATTTTATGATGACGCTGGTCAGCTTAATGCCAAAATCCGGGCTCCGGCGCAGGATGGGAAAGCCAATGCGTATTTAGTAGAGTTTCTGGCCAAACAATTGGGCATCGCCAAGTCGAACGTGACCATTGTTGCAGGATTTACAAATCCACACAAGCGGATTGAGGTCGACGTATTGGCAGCGGTTTACGAAGGGTTTCTGGCGAAAATAGCCCAACCTTAAGCGAAAAGAACGCTAAGCTTAATTCATTGCGATCTTTGCGCCTACCCTTGCGTCTTTGCGCCGGGCCGCCGGGCGGGTAAAAAACTCACATCAGTTTAATTCCATTCTCCTTAAATCGTCGGTATATATTCAGCAGCACCTCGCTTCTGAACAAGTCTTCTTTATTCACGGAGTTGATCCACACCCTGACTTTCAATTCGAGCGTATCGTTACTAATAGTCGACAGAAAAATTTCGGGGGCTATGCGTTTTACCGCGTTCGGATGTTTTAGAATTTCTTCTTTAATCAACAGTTCGAGTGTCTGTAAATCGTGCTCGGTGTCGGCTTTTATCGTTAGCTCAATACGTTTCGCTTTATGGTTGATTGTCCAGTTAACGACCTGGCCTGACAACAGGTCGCCATTTGGAATAATAACCTCAGAGCCCTCTGTCGTCAGCAATCGGCTGGAGCGAATCCCGATTGTTTTCACCCGCCCTTTCTTGCTGGCAATTTCGATAAAATCACCAATCTGAAACGGTTTGTCGAAAATCAGGATAATGCCGGAAACGAAATTGTTGACGATGTTCTGAAGCCCCAGGCCAATGCCAACACCCAGGGCCCCCACCATAACCGTTACCTTATCTAGCCCAATGCCCGATGCCACAATGGCGATCAGGAAGCCAACAATGAGCATAACTAGTCGGATAATAACCAGCCGTGAGTCGGCCGTACTGACAGAGCCGCTGACTTCATCTTCGGTTTCCCCAAAAAAGTAGCCGATGTATTTTCGCATTGCGCCGGAGATGTACAACACAATAGCAAACAGAATAATATTCCCCCAGGTAAATGTGGTACTTCCTACACCGCGTTCGGCTGACAGAAAACCTTCGATCCGACCATAAATTGCATTATAGATATAGAGGTTGTTGGTGAAGATAATGATCCAGGCAATGATGGAAACGAAGCTGAGTAAAGTATGCAAACCAACTTTAAGCTTGTCGTAATTAAAGCGGGAGGCAACACCTTTTGTCAGCCTGCCGCTGATTACCTGAAGCGCAAACGCTTCATTTATAATTTGAACGAGTGTGAACAGGCCAATGGCCTGTGTCAACCCGAAAATAGCGGCTGTACTGCAAATTTTGGCGAGGCTGATCCGACCGAAAATATTGAAAAGTACGGCCAGTATATTCAGGCCAATGTACAGGATCGCCACTTGTTTGATGAAGCCGGTGAGCGACAGCGCTTTCCTTATTCTGAACAAAAATAGGAAGCCAAAGGCAACGGATACACAACTGAGCAGCAGCAGCCACAGTCTGAAAACCAGTCCGGGATCAATGATCGATGAGCGGGTTAATACGACCAGAATATACAAGCCCACAATAGCCAGCCAATGGAAGAATAACTTCCGGGTCCAGCTTCGATAGAAAAGAAAGGTGAGGGAGATGAGCAGAATAAACTGCATCAACTCTACATAAACTGCTGGCGGGCGCAGATCGAAAAAGGGAGCGCAGTTAAACACCACTACCAGCGTTGCAAAAACCGGTACCGGCTTGAGATACCGAATTTTTGCCTCGGCCAGAATCTTGTCTATCGGCTCATGATGCCTGATAATGGTGAAGCTTGAATAAGTCCAGCCAAAAAAGATCAGCCCAATAACCAGCATATAGAGCCAGTTGCCGGCGCTTCGGTCGAGGTAATAGCCCAGCATATCCCGCTGGCCCTCATACGATCGGGCTACCAGCTTTTCCAGTTTTTCGTCGGATCCTTCGTTCTTCGGAATTGCCCAAATGAAGTCCGATTCTTTACCTATTATTTTGAGATTGAACTCTTTAATTCGTTCGTTGACAATATTGGCTAGTTCTGATGTTTCAAAATAACCGTCAGAAACCGTCGCTTGTAATTTATTGATTCGAGTCAGGTTTTTGTTGGTCGATTCACTGGCGGCTATCCACTGTTTTCGTAAATCTTTTAACGAGTTCGCATACAGTACCCTGTAATTACTGTCGGCAGGCGTTACCAGAATTGAGTCTTTAGCAATGCCAATGAGCTGGCCGTTCATGTCGGACAGTTGCTTTTCCTGATCGGACAATAATTCCCGCCAGCTTTTGAGTTGTTGCTGTATGTCGCCAAGCAGAACCTGGAACATGAGCATGTTTTTCATGTCATGTACTTTACTGTACAGGGCCAGGTTGGTGCGAATGGTCTTGATGTACGACTGAACCTCAGGCAGATTTTCATCAATTTGCCAGGTAGTGAAGCCCCGCTGGGTTCGGTTATTGATGTCATTCAGCGCCGTATGGCCCTTTTCGAGTCGGGCAATGATACTGTCGACGGGGATACCGGGTTGCGGAATGATAGGCAGGCTGTCGACGGCGCCCATTCCGGTGGTATCCTGTGCGTGGAGGGCAGGCGTTAAAAACGTAAATAAAGCCAGCAGACTACTAAAAAGAAGGTAGTGTGTAAAGAATTTACGCGCTGACTGGCGGTTGTGTATATGTATCATTCAAAATCGGCAACTATCCTCACTTCGCTTCACATTTGCCCTGTAGTATTGATATTAATACCGACAAAAGTGGGAATTGTTATGATTGTGTGGTTGGTAGAATGGAGAATACTTATTTTGCCATATACTTTTTTGTAACTTAAAGGCCTTATTTCTTGATTTTATTGGCCTCTAAGCGCACTAGCATGTTTTTCCGGCGATGGCTTTTTCTGTTACTAAGTAGTCACATGACTTTTGCTCAATCAGCCAGTTCTGATCTGAGTCAGGACCCTGTTTTTTCTACCGTGTTAAATCGTCGGCTTAGGTATCCTCGCCAGGCCGAATGGTCAAGCGTGTACGGCCGGGTCTTTGCCGAATTTACTATTGATGATAAAGGCCATGTTCAGGACATCTCAATTCTGAATCATAGCGAAAAAGGCACGTATTATGGTCTTGAACCCACTATAATAACCGCTCTGAAGAAGTTGCCTTCGCTGAATCTGCGTTATACCGGCAGTTATATTTTGCCAGTTTCCTTTATTTATGTGGACTATCGCCAAAAGGATAAACCTTTTGTTCCAAAGGACACCTTGTATATTCAGGATCTGGCCGGGCGAATTGCATTAAAGGAAATCAAGATTATGGGGAATAGTACCAACAGCAGAGAGCGAATTTTATCAGCGGGAAAGAATGAGTATTACTAATGCCGGAAATAGATTAGTCATAATTGCCGTGTATACAAAACCCAAAATGGTGAATACTTAAAGAGTGCCATTATTAAGCATTTCAGCAGTCATGCGAAAAGTTTCATAGCATAGTGCGTAGTTATACAACTGCCCTTGAAAAAATGCCATTGGTATCATTCTATTCCGCTACAAGACTTGTCCTGGTTAAAGAAACTTGATAATGGCACCAGCTCTAGTATCATCCAAGGGACTTACCAAGGGCAAACCGTTTATGCTGTCAGTAGTTGTGAGCGTTGTTTTAACGGCTCTTATATAGCGCTTTATCGCTGCGATGGTTCTACAATTTGTAGCGGATTAACCTTAGCCTCAGACAGCTCTTCTACGAGTTGTCGCAAAATTGCTTCGAGCCTGACTGATAGAAGAACATTAGTCGAGCATAAACCCTAATAGTACAATTACGCTAGAGTGAACGTATTTATCAACAGTTGCACTTTAATTAGGGCAGTTCTATAACTAAGGTGGCTGTTGCAAAAGTCGGTACTGGGTCAAACCGCCCTTAGTTCAGCTTCCCTAACCGCTCTGCCTAGCTGATTAAAAAGTCAGAAACTGGCTACTAAATTGAGCTTTTTTGACTCATACTAGACTTTTGCAACAGCCACTAAGAATATGTTATGTGAATAATTTGATTTGTTATGGAAGATTTAAAAATGTCAGGTCTAGTAAAAACTATAATTAAGGGGGTCTATAAGCTATAATAATTACTCTTGTTGAATTGCCCTTAAGATGCAGGGGATAGCTCTGTCTTCGGCAAGTTTATAGTTTACCAAGAGCGCTATGTTTTGAAAGCAGTTGTAATACTGACTATTACCCGACACTGGTACAAAGCCATCATCAACTGCATCATGAGTCAGATAGGCAAGCGTCAATGAACTTTCATTCCATGCTACTTCACTCACAAGTCCATCGCTTTTACGAATTCGGACAAGAATTTGTGTTGTGTCACTTTCCTTCTTATAGGCATGAATAGTACTCTCTGGCCTTTCCTTACTTGAAGCAAATTTGAATCGCTTCATGCTAAGTATGCTTTCCACGGTTGATTTATGTTTTGAAAGTAGCCCTTTCAATTCATTGTAATCGAACGCTTGTTTATTCAGGATTTCTTGGGCTCTAACGGGAAAGAGAGTTGATACAAAGCCAAAACAAATTGTTAAAAGCAGTACCCTGATTAGTGTATTTTTCATGATCTAGAACTGTTGTATAAGTGGCAATATGTTGACCTATGTGCCAATATTATTAAAAATAATTACTTATCAATAAAGAAAAACGGTCGTTCCTGATAAATATATGGAATGGAAGGCTTTACTGACTAAACATTTACGGCTTCTTTTTTTACCACGTAATCGGAAGGCAATTAGCTACTTCTTTTATTGATGTTGACAGGAGTTTAGGGATTGAAGCTTTGCTCTCGGCTAACATAATGTTAACCAGTACTTTATTCTTCATCTGTAAAACATCCGCTAAATCTAAATCCATTTCGGCAGAGAAAACGGTAACGTTTTCGCCCATCGAATCAACCAATAGAGGTTGATTCACCTTCACTATTGTGGAGCCATCATCAAACTGAAACGTGATATTTTTTGAGTTTGATTTAGTTGATGGACCAAAAGCGTTGATGCCTAAATTTAATGAGTAACTCGTGTCAGATTTCGTAACTGACTTACCCAGAAGAAATAAGTATATCGTATTTTTAGTCGTGGTTGTACCGGCAGGAATGTCAACCATACCCATATAGCCGATACCATCCTTAGCGTCAAATTTTTGTATAGAAGCACACCCCTGCGCTTCGCATAGATTGAGCGCTAAAAAAGTTATCCCAAAAAACAGAAGAATAAGGAACCGCATGAAATTGGTGGGGAAGCGTCCGACGGAGTTTTTACACCGTATTAACTGGCTCTTCCACCTTTTTTGCCGATTCCCGGCGGGGAATGTAGTGCCGGAAGAAACTGCTGATTTTCATTTGAAGCACACCAAAAACGGCTTCTTTGAAAATCTTGGACGACATTTTAGAAACGCCCCGTGTGCGGTCGGTGAAAATGATGGGCACTTCCTGGATACGGAAGCCGTATTTCCAGCACGTAAATTTCATCTCGATCTGGAACGCATACCCAACGAACTTAATGGGATTATGCAAAATAACTTCCAGCACCTCGGCCCGGTAGCAAACGAATCCGGCCGTGGGGTCCATGATTGACATGCCCGTTACAAAGCGAACATATACCCCCGCAAAGTACGACATCAGCACCCGGCCCATCGGCCAGTTAACCACGTTGACGCCTTTGATGTAGCGTGAGCCTACGGCCACATCAGCCCGGGTAGGGCTATCTTCGGCACAGGCGCGGTATAGTTTGATCAGGTCTTCGGGATTGTGCGAAAAGTCGGCGTCCATCTCGAAAAGATACTGGTATCCGCGCGATAATGCCCATTTAAAGCCGTCGATGTAAGCCGTACCCAAACCCAGTTTGCCGCGCCGTTCGAGCAGGTGCAGCCGGGCCATTGACCCCCGCTGTGATGTGCCGGTAGACAGAAACTCCTCCTGAATATCGCGAACACGTTGAGCGGTGCCGTCGGGCGATCCGTCGTCTACGATAAGGACATCGAAGGGCTCAGGCAAACTGAACACTTTGCGGATGATTGCTTCGATATTTTCGATTTCATTATAGGTTGGAATAACGACTAGGCGCTCTTTCACAGGTTTTCGAGGAGGTTAGTAAGGCAGTTGCTACTACAACAGCAAATTACTCCCTTTTTGTCTAAAAAAATCATTAAAAATTCTTAATGAGCGGCTTAATTATCAGTTTGTCAACCAATTCGGCAAATTTTCTCGGGCACCCTGCCAGTCGCGTGCCTGCCTGTCGGCGTGTGGGGAAAAACACCCGGCATACCGCTTACACGAATAATGCCAATCCTCACGAAGACTTTTTTCCCTTCGTGTCAATCTTCTTCTTTAATTGCTCGGTAACCTGCTGATATATAGCTTCCATACTGGCCGGATGCGCCGAGTAGAAAATATAGCTCGTTCTATATGTAGCCGTATCAATGCCAAACTTTTTAAAAATACCGCTTTCCAAGTGTTTATACGCAAGGTTTGATGAATCAATGGATCGCAAATTCAGGCGGGCAACCCGGGCTTCGGCTATGTGTACTTCCGTCAGAATGTCGGCCATCTTGTGTTCGTCAATCAGATTCTCGGGCTGCTTGTCTTCGGGTGCGGTGCAGGCGGCTACCATCCAGCCGCTGAGTAGCAGGCTCCACAGATGCCGTTGAAATAGGTTTCGGTGCATACGCTTAAATCAATAGCTTTGTAAGTTAATCCTGTGCAGCAAAGTTCGGGATTGACTGTTAAAATAGTATAACGCCTGTTTTACATGGACGAGTTCTTAGCCAAGCTCCGTAATTTCGACATTCGCATTCGAAAGGCAGTTAACTCGCAAATGCGCGGTAGCTTTCGGTCGGTGTTTAAAGGAACGGGTCTGGAATTCAGTGACTTGCGGACGTATCAATACGGCGACGATGTGCGGGCTATCGACTGGAACGTATCGTCGAAAGGGCACGGTACATTCGTGAAGGTTTTTCGGGAAGAGAAAGACCAGACGGTGTTCTTTGTGGTCGATGTGAGTGCTTCACAACAGGTGGGGGCCCGCCACCGCGATAAACTAAAGGCTACCAAAGAGGTGTGTGGGGTGTTGGCTATGTCGGCTATTCGGGAGGCCAGTCACGTGGGTATGTACTGTTTCTCGGACCAGAAGGAGAAATACATAAAACCCGGCAATGGACTGAAAACAGGCTATCAGTTGATTATGAGCCTGTATAAATTGCAGCCGGAGTCAACCCGGACGAGTATTGCCGATGCGTTGCTGTTTACGCTTAATGCCCTTAAACGCCGGAGCGTTGTTATTTTGCTGTCCGATTTTATTGACCTGAACTACGAACATAACCTCAAAGCGCTGGCCAAAAAGCATGATCTGGTGGTCATTCACCTCTACGATCAGCGCGAAGTGAAGTTGCCTAAATTAGGGATCATTCCGGTGCACGATACGGAAACGAACCGAACGGTATGGGTCAATACGTCTTCAGTTTCGTTTCGAACAGGGCTTTATGATATCTTCCAACAGAATCAGAATCGGCTTGAGCGGCTTTGTAAGCAGTATAATGCCAGTTACCTCGCGCTTGATTCGCAGGAGGATTTTGTGCCAAAACTTATCGAATTGTTCAGGGTTAGGAAATTTAGATGAAACGATTCGGCTTTATTTTGCTTCTTTTAGTCTGCTTCCTAGCCCTCTGGGGGCCGGCAGAGCCTATGCCGACGCAAAATTCACCCTCCCAACGTAAGTTAGAGCAACGGACGTTAGAGCAACGTCCATTGAAAGGGCATTTTCTGGAGGATAGTATCGAAATTGGTCGACCGTTTCGATATTCGCTGTCTTACCATCATCCAGCCATTGCGGAGGTGCTGTTTCCCGACACGGCCAGAAGTTTTGCGCCCTATCGGGTACAGAAAGTGGCAGTATTTGCTACCAAAACAACTGGCTCGGGATTGGATGCGGTTAGCCGCGATAGTGCCGTTTATACGCTGGTATCGTTCGAAACAGATTCTGTTCAACTATTGCGGGTGCCCATTCGAACTATAAATGATATTGACTGTACGGCTCAGTGGACGCTGACTGACACCGTTTTTTTGCGGTCGAAACTTCCGCCTGCTTTACCCGATTCGCTGGGCGTTCGGTCGCTACGCCTTGCTACCGATACCAAACTGGTTCCATTGCAACAACAATTCAACTATGTAGCGCTGGCTGTTGGTTTTGTTTGCGTAAGCGTGGCGCTTGGGGCTCTGTATCTACTGTTTGGACGCTTGACCCGGCGGCAGTGGCGACTTTTTTTACTTAATCGGCGGCATATTCGGTTCCTGCGTGAATACACTCGGCTAAGTGAGCGAATCAGCCCATTTACGGCAGCCGAAACGGCTAATCAGGCCGTTGTCATGTGGAAAACATATCTGGAACAGTTAGATCCTCAGCCATACATGTCGCTCACCACACCCGAACTGGCCGAACGCCTTCAGGACGAGCGTGTAGAAACAGCCCTTCGCGAAGCTGACCAAATGATTTATGGAGGTACATTTACAGCGCAGTCGCAGTCGGCTCTACAGGTGTTGAGCAATGTAGCTACTCAGATATACCGTCAGCGTCAAGCTAAACTTTTACAATCCGATGGTCGGAGAGGTGACCGCACTGCCTTATCTGGTTCGGCAGAACCCTCTTCTCTAACCTGACCGCATGGAACCCTGGTATTCACTTCACTGGTTCAGTCCTGCGCAATGGCAGCAGTTTCAACTGGCGCAACCATTGGCTTTATGGCTGATTCCTGCTATTTTGATTCTGTTTTTTTTGCGCTACTACCTCTATCGTCATGCGCAGCAACGCCTGAATATGTCGCTCGGGCAACTCAACTCGCCCCGCGTTAGAGGAGGTAGAGGGCAAACAGGTCGTTCATGGCTTAGTATAGGCCGGTATTTACTGCCAATCAGCGTTTTTGCCGGGATGACTTGTTTGCTGGTTGCGCTGGCTCGTCCGCAAATTATTCGCGAGCAGCGCAACGAACAATCAGAAGGTATTGACATTATGCTGGCTATGGACGTATCGGAGTCGATGAGCGAAACCGATTTACAGCCTACCCGACTGGCGGTGGCCCGGCGAGTGGCCCAAACGTTTGTCAATAATCGCAAAAATGACCGGATCGGATTGGTTGTTTTTGCGGGCGAAGCGTTTTCTCTTTGTCCGCTCACAACAGATTATGGCTTGGTGAAACAGTATCTGAGCGACCTGAACGACCACATGATTCGAACATCGGGCACAGCCATTGGCGATGCGCTGGCGCGTTGTATCAATCGCATGCGCGACCGGGCCGTTGTTAGTGCAGATACCACTCAGCGCGAAGCTGAGGCTACGAACGTAGACCGGACTAAAGTCATTATTTTGCTGAGCGACGGCGATAATACAGCCGGAAATCTGGACCCTATTACAGCCGCAAAATTGGCTAAAGCCTTCGGAATCAGGATATACACTATTGCCGTAGGTCGCCCGGTGGCTTCTACTGCCAATGCCGCTACCGTTGATGAGGGGGTTTTGAAAACCATAGCAACCCTGGCTAATGGGAGCTTTTTTCGAGCTACGGATGCCCGACGATTACAGGCCATTTTTGCGCAGATCAGCCGGCTGGAAAAAGCGCCTATCCGCGTCCTGGTTTACGAGGATGTTCAGGATTATTATCGGATTTATATATACTGGGGTATTTCATTTTTATTGATCGCCTTAGGTCTAAAGAACACAATTTTTGGTAATGTGCTGGAGGATTGATTATGCTGAAATCCTATTATAACGCCGACGCTATCGAAGCGGGTTTAGATGAAGTGGGGCGGGGTTGTCTGGCTGGGCCGGTTGTGGCAGCAGCGGTTATCCTGCCAAAGCATTACACGCACCCCATTCTGAACGACTCCAAGCAGTTGTCGCATCGACAACGGGAAATCCTGAAAAAAGACATCGAGCGCGACGCGCTGGCCTGGGCTGTGGCCGAGGTGTCGCACGAGGATATTGACCGAATCAATATTCTGAAAGCCAGCTTTCTGGCCATGCATCGGGCGGTCGATAGGCTGATTATCAAGCCAGAACATTTGCTGGTTGATGGCAATCGGTTTACGCCCTATCCTATGATTCCGCACACCTGTATCATTAAAGGTGATTCTCATTATCTGTCGATTGCAGCGGCATCCGTGCTGGCCAAAATATACCGCGATGAGTTGATGGAGCAACTTGGCCGGGAGTTCCCGGCTTATGGCTGGGCTAAAAATGTAGGCTACCCAACCCCCATTCACCGGGCCGCCATCCGGGAGTTTGGCCCGACAAAATACCACCGAATGAGCTTTCGATTACTGTAGAGTAGTTGTTAAGTTAGCAGGCTAGCAGCTGATGGGGGTAACATCCAGCAGAAAAATAGCCTACTAACCAATAACTTACTTTAGCCAGAAGTTATCTTCCTGTGCTACATCGGCAGAATACACTTTTGCTTTGACAATTTGGCCGTTCTCAACTGTATAAACGTCGATGTTATATACATCCAGAATACCCCCATTGGCTTGAACGGCTTTCCAGTGTACTAGACAGGCAACGCTGTTTTTATTGGCAGTAAGCACTTTCACATCGGTAAGGGCCAGACTGTTGTCGGTGGCCTGGAACATGCCGCCTACCATTTTAAAGACGTCGATGCTTGATCTTTTGATACCGGAAAACCGGTTGCTTCCGGGTTGATCCCATTCTATATTCGGGTGGAGTGATGCCGCTAGTTTAGCCTGATTTCCCTGTTGAACAGCGGTTAAAAATTCACTGACGACCTGCATAGCCTGTGTTTCCATGGTTGTTGAGATTACTTGTTTAATGAATTTCTGATGAGTTAACTGAGATGATGGTTTGCTCATGGGTGGCAGATTTGCCGAATGATCCAGAGCGAGCATAAAAGCGAATGCGATAGTTTTCATGGCCTTTTTTTGACAAAGGTATTGGGCGGGTATCGGGTGCCTTTTACCATCAAGCGCCAACCAATTACCACTTCACGACAGCGGTAAAGCAAGGCCGGATATTTCTGTATGTTTACTTTATGCAAGACTATCAGAAAGGATTGGCCCTTAATCTGCTGGCATATGCCGTCCAGAAAAACACCAATATAGATCGGCTATGTGCGTTGTCTGGCGTAGCCTTGAGTGAGCTGCGGGACGAAGCCAGCGCCAGTCCCAGCTTGAAGCAGATTAATGCGTTGTGGCTAAATGCTGCGTATTTGAGTCAGGACCCGCTGTTTGGCCTTCACTTTGGCGAGTCGATGCAGGTGGCTGCTTTGGGTGTTGTGGGCGAGTTAATCCGACATAGCCGGACAATTGGCGAAGCGCTAACTCATGCAGCTTCTTTTGCCCATTTAATTACGGATGTCCTCACTATGGTGGTGACTGCATCGGATCAACTGTTCACGATCGAGTTCGTGCCGAATGTGAAGCGGAGCCGCGAGTCACCAATCGTGTTCCGGCAGATGATGGATTTCTTTTTGGCCTTTACCTTACATGAGGTAGACGGCCTGATCTTGGAGAAAATCCAGCCTGTTACGGTCAGGATGCCGGTTTGTGCTGTAGATCAAACAGAATATAAACGGGTGTTGCGATGCTCGTCAATTCAGGACAGTGATAAATATGTGCTGGAATTCGATGCCCGGTTCTGGGAGGAGCCTATCCTGACCGCAGATTATGAGTTACAGGCGGTTCTGCTGCGGAAGGTAAATGTACTGACTGAAGCTAGTCGTCAGAAGGGAGTAGTAAGTGAGCGTATACATAATTTTCTACTGGCGAATGCGTATCTGGGTGTTCCAACGCTCGAAGCCATTGCGTCGAATTTGAACGTAAGCAGTCGGAGTTTACAGCGCAAACTACGGGAAGAGGGTGTAACGTACCAGCAATTAGCCGATTCAATGCGGAAATCACTGGCCTTGCATTACCTGCAAGCGGGTCAGCATCCGGTAAAAGAAGTTTCCTATATTCTTGGATACAACGAACTGAGCGCCTTCAACCGAGCCTTCCGTCGGTGGACGGGTACAACTCCCGCTAGCTATCAGAAACAACAATCTGGCGCGCGTATTCACTCGTGACGGTTGATGAAGTCAGTATTTATTGACGCAAGCGAACCGGGACGCCAGACCAGCTTGCGTCAGTGAATACTGACTTTATGAAAAGGCACGAGTGAATACGCGCGCCAGATTGTCTCATTTTTTGGGCCGCAGTCAACTTATACCAACGTCTTTGCCCCGGCCCGTTCCCGCAGTGCTTCCGTTGGGCGAAAGCGTTCGCCGTATTGATCGGCCAGGCGGTCGAGGGTTTTGACGAACGTGTCGACACCTACAAAATCTACGAACGATATCGCTCCACCTGTGTAGGCGGGGAAACCCCAACCCAGAATAGACCCCAAGTCGGCATCCAGTTTTGTTCGTACAACGTTTTCCTCAAAGCAGCGAACGGCTTCGATAGCTTGCCGATAGAGCAATCTCGTTTTTACTTCATCGAGCGTAGGTTGCTGTGCCGTTTGTGGGAACAGGTCCTGTAGGCCCGGCCAAAGTTTTTTACTCCGGTCGTCAGCATACTCATAGAAACCGGCTTTTGACTTCTTGCCGAGCCGACCAAGGTCAACGAATTTTTTGGCTACCTGATAGCTGATATCATCCTCGCCAATGGCCCCGTCTTTAATGCCCTGACCGGCAATTTTATAGACAAGATCCAGCGCCACTTCGTCCGTTACGGCCAGCGGACCAACGGGCATCCCGGCATCTTTTCCACCGTTTTCTATCAAAATCGGGTTGACTCCATCTTTCAGTAATTCCATTCCCTCGCCCGAATATGTCCCGAAGCAGCGCGACGTGTAAAAGCCACGAGAATCATTGACGACAATGGGCGTTTTGCGAATCTTCCGGGTGAAATCGATGGCTACGGCCAGCGCGTAATCCGACGTTTGTTTGCCCATGATGATTTCCACAAGCATCATTTTATCGACGGGCGAGAAGAAGTGAATGCCGATGAAATTTTCGGCCTTTGCCGATGCCTGCGCCAGCCCGCTAATGGGTAGCGTAGACGTGTTGGAGCCGAGAACGTTTAGCCCTACAGGTGCCAGCATAGGTTCGGCTTCTTTCGTGACCTGTGCTTTCAGCTCCCGATTTTCGAAAACGGCTTCGATAATCAGGTCGCAGCCCTGCAAATCCTGTGCATTGGCCGTGGGTTTGATCAGGTTCAGCGTACCGTCGACTTTTTGCGGATCGACTTTACCGCGTTCAACGCCCTTCTGAAGTAATGTCCGCGAGTAGTCTTTTCCTTTTTCGGCTGCTTCGACCGATACGTCTTTCAAAACAACTTCAATACCCGCCTGCGCCGATACATAAGCAATACCCGCGCCCATCAAACCGGCCCCCAGGATTCCGAGTTTTTTGACGTCGGTTTTAGCTTGGTCTTTTGGGCGGCTGGCTCCTTTGTTGGCTTCGTTCATACCCAGAAACATCGTCTGGATAAGGTTCTTTGCCACTTTCGAGGTGGCTACCTTCACAAAATGCCGTGCCTCGATCATCAGCGCCCGGTCGATGTTGACCTGTAAACCTTCATATACACACGCCATAACTTCGAGCGGGGCGGGATAATTACCTTTGGTTTTATCCATCAGCATGGCCGTACCAGCCGAAAATGTTTGAGCACCTACGGGACTCTGCACGTTACCACCGGGAACCTTGAAATTATCTTTGCCGACAATTTTCCCGGTTTTGCGGTCGATCTCGTCCCAGGGTTTCAACGGCTTTTCGTTGGCGTCAATCCAGGCACGGGCTTTATCCATCATCTCGACTGGACTATCGGCAATGTCGTCGATCATACCCAGGTTTTTTGCTTCCTGAACCCCTACTTTTTTGCCTTCCAGAATAAGCGGCAGTGCCGCCTGGATACCAAGCATACGGGGTAGTCGCTGGGTTCCGCCTGCACCGGGCAGGAGCCCAATGGTTACTTCGACCAGACCAATTACTGTTTTTGGATTATTGAGAGCCACGCGGTGGTGACAGGCTAAACAGATTTCGTAACCTCCTCCCAGCGCCGTACCGTTTATGGCAGCAACGGTAGGCTTTCCCGATGTTTCTATGGTACGGAATATACGGTTCAACTCCGACGTGACTTTCAGCATCTCGGCGGGGGGCTTATCATTACTGCGGAGTATCATCTTCAGGTCTGCCCCCGCCACAAATTCCGGCTTTGTAGAGCTGATAATCAGCCCTTTAACAGATTCATCGGCAAAGGCGCGTTGCAGAGCCGCGTCAAATTGGGGGATCGATTCGTCATTGAGAACGTTCATAGGAGAGGAGGTCATCTCCCACGTAATGATAGCGATATCTTGATCAGTGGTGTAGTTTATCATTGCTCTATGAATGGATAATGAATAACGTAAAATGTATAATGGTGCAAGCAACGACCTAGCACCAGAAACATTATCTATTATTCATTTTACATTATTCATTAATTGACCCGTTCAAAAATTGTGGCAATACCCATGCCGCCCCCGATGCAGAGGGTCGAGAGACCAAACTGTTTGCCCGAACGTTCGAGTTCATCCAGCAGCGTGGCCGAAATGATGGCCCCCGTTGCGCCCAGTGGATGCCCCAGAGCAATAGCCCCGCCGTTTACATTCAGCTTGCTGTGATCGACGCCGAATTCGTCCATAAAGAGCAATGGTACGGCGGCAAAGGCCTCGTTCACTTCGAAGAGATCAATATCGCCGATGCTCATGCCTGCACGTTTAAGCACTTTACGCGTAGCTGGAACCGGTCCCGTGAGCATGATCGTTGGTTCAGATCCCACAATGGCGAATGCTTTGATGCGGGCACGGGGCTTGAGTCCCGACATCTCGCCAAATTCACGACTACCTATTAATACTCCGGCGGCCCCGTCGACAATTTGCGAGGAGTTTCCTGCGTGGTGAACATGGTTGATTTTATCGTATTGAGCGTATTTGAGCAGTGCCAGCGCATCTAAACCCATCTGGCCCATTGCCTCAAAAGCAGGCTTGAGCTTACTCAAACTTTCGGTTGTCGTGCCGGGGCGTACACCTTCGTCGCGGTCGAGCAGCAGCATCCCGATCTCGTCTTTAAGTGGAACGAGTGTTTTATGAAAGCGATTGTCGGCCTGCGCAGCAACGGCCCTGCGATATGACTCAGCCGCGAAACTGTCTACATCCGAGCGGGAATAACCGTATTTAGTGGCGATCAAATCGGCCGAAATGCCCTGTGGCACAATGTTATGGCGGGCCACAATCTGTGGATTCATGAAAATAGCGCCCCCGTCGGAGCCCATCGGCACTCGCGACATCGACTCTACACCCCCGGCCACGATGGCGTCGACCTGTCCCGACATGACGTAAGCAGCCGCCATATTAATGGCTTCCAGTCCCGATGAGCAGAACCGGTTGAGCTGCACCCCCGCCACCGATTCGTCGTAGCCAGCTTCGAGCGCGGCTGTGCGGGCAATATCGGCACCCTGTTCGCCAATGGGCGTTACACAACCCATGATCACATCGTCTATGAGTGATGTATCGATCTGGTTACGGTCGCGGAGCTCGCGCAAAACGCTGGTGAGTAGTTGAATGGGCTGCACATCATGCAGCGAACCGTCGCTTTTGCCCCGGCCCCGAGGTGTACGAACAGCATCATAAATGAAGGCTTCAGCCATAATTTTGTCGAAAAATTAGTATGCATGCATACGGTTTTCAGTCAAACAAAAGTACGGTAAAAGCTGAATGTGGCAATAGGGTTAGGTTAAATTTAAGAAAGCACAGGATGGTTTAGGACTGTGGTTGTACCAAACAGCCTCTGGCTGTTTGAGTGTTAAGACGATGACCAACTTACTGGCAATTTGTCTTCCACTCAAACAGCCAGAGGCTGTTTACTACTTAGCTATTTATTAAATTACTTATCCAATACGACCGTTTCTCCAATCAGGTAAGCGCCGGATTCGGTAGCCAGATTGTACACCGTCTTCACTGACCGGATGGCCGATTCTGTTCGAACTACTTTATACCCAACAGTGCTATTTGTTGCGGCATCATACCGGTACAGCACCTCGCCCGCTTTTACGTCGCCCAATGCCTTGCGGCCGCTGGCGGTGAGAACGGGATGATTAGCCGTTGCTTCCAGTAAGATGGGTGCCCCAGGCAGGCCACGCACATCAGCGGTGAGTTCGTTGGTCGAAGTCAGCCAAACGCCAGCTAGTGAGAAATCACCAACGTGGGTATCTATTTTTGTGACACGTGTTGGCGTAAGCGATTTCGTTTTAGCATCATAACCAAGCACAACGTCGCCGGTCGTTACAGCACTGATGGCTTTTGACGAACCATCGGCCAGGGTCACAGGGGCATCGGCAGCGAAGCAGAAATTGTATTCTTCTTTTTTCTTCGCGCCACCCTCTTCAGTCTTGCCCGCGCCACCCGACAGCAAACCGGCCATCTCGCGTGATAGTACGAAGGTTAACGTCGACATCAGGCCGGGCTCTTTTTCACCAACGTATTTCAAGTCGTCGATGTAAGCGTCCCATGCTTTGCGGTCGGCCGAAGCACCGGGAATAACGAACGGTTTTATCTCGCCCGATTTTTCGTTTTTATAAATTGCCAGCAAGCCAAGCTCCTTAGTGTCTTCTACGGTGAATACCTTGTACAGGTAAATTTTGCGGGTAATGCCGTCTGTGTAGTTAAAGACATAGGCCGGGCGCTCTTCGTAGCGATCCAGGATAAAGCCGCCCGATTTAAAATAGGTGTCTTTATCGAGGTTAGCGACTTTAATGGTTTTGATGGCTTTGAGTTGCTCAACGGTCATGGATGTCGAGGTTGTCTGCGCCCAAACACGCTGACTAATTAACTGCGTTGCCACAGCGCAACTAAAGAAAATGAGAATTGATAGCAGGTTGTTTTTCATAGTATTTTTTTGTCATGCTGGAACGCCAGCCCGGTGCCGAAGGAAGCATCTTCATCGGTAGTAAAAATATGTCATGCTCGAAGATGCTTCCTTCGGCACCGGGTTGGCGCTCCAGCATGACAAAAGTAAAAACCATTATTTCTTGGTGTACTCTCCCACTCGGGCATGGAGTGCTTCAACCGTTCGGCGGGCCGACGTGAAAGCACCGGCCATCCAGGCGGTCAGGTAGGTTGTGTGTTCTCCCGCAAAATAGATGTTGCCATCCGGCTCAAGCAGGGTAGGGTAGTACTTTTTACGGGTGTTGTCGTCATACGTAGCCCAGCCACCTCCGCTGTAGGGCGTGCGATGCCAGGCCAGTGAGAACGAATTCTCAAACTCTGCCGGATACTGGGGGTGAATTTTGCTCCCCTGCGCCAGTGCCATTTTTTCGCGCTCTGCAACGGGCAAGGCACCCACGGCTTCGGCCCGGCTGTAGAAATTGTAATAGCCGATCAAAACACCTTTTTTGCCCTGCAAACCAAACGACGGATACCAGATCTGGTTGATGTCGAGATTCGTGCGCGAAATACCGCCGTAAATACCATCGTCTTCTTCCCAGAAACGCCGTTTAAATTGGAGGCCAATTTTACCGGTTTTCATATAGGGCACAAAGTCAGCGGCTCGCTTTACTGTTCCCGACAAGTCGGATTCCAGATTCTTCAGCATGGGCAACGGCAAAGTACAAACGCAGAATTCACCTGTTATTTCGACGGGTTTGCCATCTTTCTGATACACAACCCGAACGCCGTTTTCAGTCTTGCGGAGTTCGCTGACAGGCGCATTGAACATGATTTTCCCGCCTAATTTCTTCTCCAGTGCTTTCGGGATGGCATCCATACCACCCACCGGTTGCAACAGCGTTGATTGCTGCTCATAGGCATAATCCCCAACGTTGTAAAAAACGGGTTGCATAAAGCCTGAGCGCAGTAAATCAGTTAAACCGTAAGGGTCGGTCAGGGAGCCGGGTGCATGACCTGCACCTGGGTGGCTTTTATCTTTATATCCTCGTCGGTTGGTGCCTTTGTACAGGTGCGCCGTATTCAGATCACCTTCGTTTTTGAGGAAGTCGATCAGTTTCTCAACATCTTCTTTCGTTAGCTGCTGATCCAGCGACGACTGGTCGAGGGCTTTAGCGAGCAACTCGGCCGTATAGCCGCGCATATCATGATGGTAATCGCTGATTCGCATGCGCCGATTTGCCAGATCGCCTTTCCCTCCATCGTTATACAGGTAAGCCGACTCGTTGGAGCCGTTGAAGATTTCGAGCGGAACACCCAGCTCACGGCAATAATGCAGGGTTATTTGGTGATGGTGCGGAATTCTGGCCGCTCCACCGTTAAAATAAAGGCCATTTTCAAATGAACAGGTTTGGGGGGTGCCGCCGTTTAATTCGGTTTCTTTGGTGCCGCCCCGAACTGTCCAAACGCGACCGCCTGAGCGAGAGCGGGCTTCCAGTACTGTGCAGTCATACCCTAATTTTTCAAGTTCATAAGCAGTGGTCAATCCCGCCAGACCCGCCCCTAAGACAATGACTTTTCGCCCTTTACCATCGCTTTTTTGCCCGTTGGCGGGTAAGTCGAGCGCCGATGCGGGTGCTGGTTGTACCATTCCCCACGCCAACAGGCTGGCATAACTCGCACTGGTTGAATTAATAAAGTCTCTTCGTGTCATTCCTTTTCAGTAATAGGAGCGAGGAGTCAGGAGCGAGAATAAGAACCTGCCTCAGCAATACTCCTACCTACTCGCTCCTCGCTCCTAACTCCTTTTTTATCCTACTACTTTTTTAAATCCATCAATGAACATGGCCATTTCGTCCATGGTACCAACGCTTACCCGGCAATAGGGTTGTCCGTTGAAATCACGCGTTTGGATGCCAATGCCCTGAGCAAACATCTGGTTGCTAAAGGCACCCGTTTTCATACGAATCGGGAACAGGATGAAATTGGTATACGATGGAATGACCTCGTAGCCCATGTTCGTCAGGGCTTTGGTCGTGTAGTCGCGCGCTTTGGCGTTTTCGGTCCGGCAGTGATCCTGCCAGGCAATGTCCTTATAGCTGGCAATACCGGCCATAAGGGTCGTAATGCTCACATCACCTTCGGCACCGATGTACTGATGCAGGGTTTTCAGCATTTCGGGCTGAGCCATCGCATAGCCTAACCGAAGACCGGCAAAGCCGTGAATTTTAGAGAACGTACGGGCCTGAATGATATTCAATCCTTCGGCTACCAGCTTACCCAGCATTGGGCGGTCGGCAGGCGTCAGGAAGTCGATATAGGCTTCGTCGAGGAAGACCGGCACTTTTGGGGCCACCTCCCGGCAGAACGCTTCGAGTTCGGCAGGCGACAGAATCGTACCGGTTGGGTTATTGGGATTCACGATGTACACCAGTTTCACATCGGGGGTGAGAGCGGCTTTCAGCGCAGGTAAATCGAATTTGAAGTCTTTCGTTAACGGAATTGGCTTGATGGTAGCGCCAAATTTGGTTGTTTTATCGAGCAGGTCATCATAGGTTGGGCGGCAGGTAAGGATCGTACCTCCTCCCTTTGCAAAATGCTCAGCCGCAGCCAGCAGAATATCCGACGAACCCGGCGACATCAGGATGTTCTGCGGCTTTACTCCTTCGTTGTCGCTGATCATCTTCTTCAACGGACCGAATTCTGTCCACGCATAGCGATTGCCAATTTCAGTTGCCTTCATAATGGCATCTTTTGCGCTTTGCGAGATGCCCAGCGGATTTTCGTTGGCAAGCAGGCGCACCTTTAACTTGGACATTTTCTCGAATGGATCGTCCATGAAGGCGAACTCATTGGAAAAGCCAGAGGCTAAAGGGGCATTAGGCGTGCTGGCTTCAGCAGGGGTAAACCGGCTCAAACCGAGACCAGCAGTTAGAAGACCGCTGGCGCGAAGCCAGTCCCGGCGAGTTAGTTGTGACGACATGAGTGCAGGTTTTTGTACTTATCTAGGATAAAATAAAAGTAAAACTAAATCTAACTCCTTAGTAGATAGGGTTTTGTGAAAGTACGAATAATGTTAACAAAAAAGGCGTTTTCTGATTGAAAAAACCTTTAAAATATTTTGCTCAATTTGTAATAGTCAAAATTTATATGACAAAAATGCGATATTTGCCAAATAAAAAATCAATTTTCTGCTCGCTGTTAATTGCTGGTGATTCATTTAGGGAGCGGTCATCACGTTAGAACCATGTCTTAACCAGCAGCGCACAAAAAAGCCAATGCAGGGCATTGGCTTTTTTGCTAATCAGTTAGCTTTACCTAACAATATAATTTGATATTATTTCCGATAAATCAATTGAAGCTGTCCAGCAGCCGTTGCGGTGGTTGATACCGGAAGAGTATAACTAACAGGCTTGCTTGCAGCTAATTCTTCAATGTTTTTATTTTTCGAATAAGTAAAAGTGCCCTCATCCCCAACATCATACTTTAATGTAAGGGTGTTGTTTGAAAAATCCCATGTTCCGGCAGCATCTTCAACCGTAACACTCTTATAGTTTTCATTAAATGTATTATCCGAGTAAATATCTATGGTTGACCCATATGATTCAAAATAATACAGATCTAATGCGGCTCCATTAATATTTGCTGTTGTAGGAAAACCACTTAACAGCCCTCTATTTAATTCCCAACGGCCTACAACGGCTGGAACTGGTACCGGATCACTGGTTTTATTACAGGAAGTTAGCCCCAAAAAAGAGACCATCAGGCAGATCACATATACAGAGTGCTTCATAAACAATTGATTTTCAATAAAGTCAGAACAAATAAGAAACAAGTGAGTGTAAACTACAAAAAAAACAATTAACGCAATATACCTGGTACGCTAAAAACACACTTATTGATGCAATGAGTGTACATCGCGGGTCATTTTATAGAAAAGAATGAGTTAACGCTATAGCGTCTTTGACTTCAAATACTTATCGAACCACTGCAAATACCGGTCAACGCGATCTTTCTGGTAACTTGGTACCGAGATGCCGTGAAACTGGCCGGGGTAAATTATCAACTGGGTGGGTATACCCAGCGACCGGAGCGCCTGGAACATTTGCTCGCTGCCCGCGGTAGGAACATTGAAGTCCTTCTCGCCCGCCATAAAGAGGGTTGGCGTTTTGATGCGGTCGGCCTTAAGGAACGGGTACGATAGTTTCAGCCATTTATCCGTGTTCTTCCAGGGCGCTCCCAGTTCGGTTTCGTACTGATTGGTGTATTGGTCAATACCGTACATCGACAGTTGCAGGGAGCTGCCGGCCCCGCTGGCTGCGGCTTTAAACCGGGTGTCGGTAGCGATGGTGTAGTTGGTCAAAATGCCACCGTAACTCCAGCCGCCAATGCCCAGCCGGTCAGGATCGGCGATGCCTTTCTCAACGAGATAGTCGGTAGCACCTAATATATCCAGTACTTCTTTGTTACCCCAATCGGCATAAATTGCTTTGGTGTAGTCGAGTCCCCGGCCATTGCTGCCCCGGTAATTAACCGCCACCACCGCATAGCCGCCAGCGGCCAGCAGTTGCCGGGTTATATCAAACGAAAACTCATCCTGCGCGACAGGCCCGCCGTGAATGAAGAAAATGGTGGGCAGTTTTTTGTTAGCTGGTGCATTGGCCGGTTTGAATAGCAGGTTCGATACCTGGGCACCATCTTTGCTTTTCGACGTAAACCCTTCTACTGTAGCCAGTTCAAGCGGAGCCAGAAAGTCGTCGTGCGTATGCGTCAGCCGACGGGTTGTTCCGTTTTCGAGGGCGTATAATTCGCCGGGTGTTTGGGGCTCGCTCATCAGCGTCAGCCAACTGCCGCTTGCTACAGGTTCCAGATCTCCAAATGCCCGATTCCCGGTGGCTACTTTTGTGAATTTACCATCGAGCGTATACTGACCAACGTAAGCCTGACGGTCGTCCTGCACCAGCACTCCAATCATTTGGCCATCTTTGGTCCAGCGTGGGTTCCGAACAGGCCGATCCAGTGCTTTTGATAATAAGGTCGGCTCGCCACCATCCCGGCCAATAACGGCCAGTACGGGCTGGTCGTACATCAGGAAGTTACCCGACGCCGTTGAGCGGGTGTAGGCAATTCGTTTGCCATCGGGACTCCATTCCGGGTTGTTGTCGGCACCGGCCCAGGTGGTCAACTGCTTCATTTTTGCGCCCGATTTCGTGTCGATGACGTAAATGTCGGTATTCTGATTCCGGTCGGGGTCTTCGGTGCGGTTACTCACAAAAGCAAGCTGCAACCCATCCGGCGACCAGACCGGCGAACTTTCGTCATATAGACCCGTTGTCAGGGTGTCCAGCTTTTTTGAGGCCACATCGTATACGTATAAATGCACGGAGCCTTTTTCCAGATACCCTTTTACATCGGCCTTAAAATGGTAACGATCCAGTACATACGGCTTCCTGACTTTGGTTTTGGCCGAGTCGGCATAGTCGGGGTCACGAAGCGCCATTGCTATCTTTTTGCCATCTGGTGACCAGACGTATTCTTCCAGATCAGTTTTTAGATCGGTGAGCTTTTTGGCTTCACCGCCCCGGCGGTCCATCAGCCAGATTTGCCCTTTTGTAGCGCCCTGCCGCGACGAGATGAACGACAGGTATTTACCATCCGGACTAAAACGGGCTCTCGATTCGGCATCGGGGCTATTGGTGATCTGAACGGATTCCTTACCGTCCCAACTTACCATCCAGACGTCGGAGTTGCGTTTGTCTTTCGTTGTATCGACGGTCGATATGCCATAGGCAATCCATTTACCATCGGGCGAAACCTGCGGGTCGCTAATGGATTGCAGCCGGTAAATATCTTTTGAGTTGATAGGACGCTTTTTCACTGGCGTTTGCGCCAGGCCGGCAAGCGTTGAGAGGATGAGAAAGGAGAGGAGAATCGAGCGGTTCATAGGCTAATTAATTGAGTTTTTGAAGAGTGTACCTACGGGCTTTAGCCCGTGACTTTTGTTATTACGTATGTTACGGGCTAAAGCCCGTAGGTACGGTTACCCCGCCAGTTCGTTCAATGCCTTCACGAAAACGTCTAATTCAGCGGTGGTCGTGTACACATGAGGGGTTACACGCACACCCTGCACCGGGGGCGAATCAATAGCAACGGTAAATACTTTGTAGTTGTCGAACAGGAGTTTAGCCAGTTCGGCGGGAGTTTTTCCGGCTACGCCAACGTTGGCAATAGCACAGGAACGGGCGGGGTCTTCGGGAGTATTGAGTATGATTTTCGGGTTGTGCCGTACCTGATCTGTCCAGTAGCGTTGCAGGTAGCGCAGCCGGGCTTCTTTTCGCGCAATGCCAATACGTTCGTGGAATTTGATGGCGTCCTGAATGGCGAGGTCGGTAGCTACGGGATGTGTGCCGGTATGATTGAGTTTTCGAATGTCATTATCAGGTACGCTGCTGTCGGCAAACATGGGCCAAATTCCCGCAATCTTGTCTTTACGTACGTATAAAATACCCGCACCCAGCGGTGTACCCAGCCATTTGTGCAGGCTGCTGGCATAATAATCACAGCCGCCGAGGTCATCCAGTTTAAAATCCAATTGTGCAAACGCATGAGCACCATCCACCAGGACTTCAACACCATGTTTATGGGCCATCTCGGTAATCTGGCGAATGGGCAGAATCTGGCCGGTGATGTTGACCATGTGGCAAACCATCAACAGCCTGGTTTTGGGCGTTATGGCTTTTTCATATAGACTTACAATCTCTGCATCGGATTTAGGATGGTTGGGAAGCGAAAGTGTCCGGTTCACAACTCCATGCCGCCGGGCCTGAAGCTTGAACATGTCCTGCATGGCGCCGTAATCCTGCTGCGCCATAATTGTCTCGTCGCCCGGTTTCCAGGTCAATCCCCCAATAACCGTATCCAGCGATTCGGTGGTGTTTCGGGTAATGATGAGTTCATTGGTGGAGCAGCCCAGTAGTTTAGCCAGTTGGGTTTGCGATTCCCGTTTATCGTCGAACTGACGCGTCCTCATATAATAGGACGACACCGAGTTTATCTGCTGAATATGCTTCAGATAGCCATCCATCACGGGCTGAGCGGCCAGTGAGTAGTAGCCGTTTTCGAGCTGGATAAAATCAGTTGTAACTGGGTACATCGCCCGAATATCCGCCCAGAAATTCTCCTGTCGCGCTAATGTTACTGCTGGAATATGCGCCACGTTTGCCAGCGTCTCGTCCAGACCTCCCCAGGTCGACAAGGCGGCTGTACCAACGATGGATTTCAGGAATTGTCGCTTGGAGAGATTGGTCATGGGATGCAAAGGGTTTAGCTGCTGACTGGTTACGGCAAGTGCCTTTCTGATACTTTTTTGTCGAAATTAATGAAATATGCCTGACTGTCTACGGAGCATCTTATTTTACTGATTGTTACGGTCTTTATTGGCTAGTCGTTTATGTATGTTCAATGTATACTTGTGTAGGCGGCAATATCCTTAAATCATAGGATACAAAATCATTGGAATTCGGGATAGTTAGGCAATAGGTATGTCAAGACCTTTGCTACTGTTATTCGTCCACACTATAGACCTTTGTGCTTACTCAGCAAAGCCGGTCAGCGTATCGGCTTTGCTGTTGTGGGCTATTTAACGTATCGGTCTAAAATCAAACTAGTGGTCTGGTTAATTACCAGTAACACAGTACTGATTTGCATTGGATTGATTTTTAGTTATTTATGTATCAGATTGCAAAAGATTTATCGTTGATTGCCACGCCCATGCGTATTCTTGTCGCCGAAGACCACCGAATGATCCTGGACAGTTTAGCGTTGCTTCTGTCCAGTATCGACGGCATTGAGGTGGTGTCGAAACACACTAACGGTCGGCAGGTGTTGACAGCTCTGGAAATTGAACCGGATATAGCCGTTGTGGTTTCTGATCTGCAAATGCCCGTGATGGGAGGCATTGAGCTGACGATTAAACTTCGCGAACGTTTTCCGCATGTGAAAATCTGTTTGCTAACTGTAGAGGATAAACCCGACACCATAAAGGAGGCCATACGTGCCGGGGCTGATGGCTATGTACTGAAAAGTGCCGAACGCGCCGAACTGGAGACAGCCCTGCACATGATTGTTAAAGGAAATAAATTTTACAGCGAACAGGTGATGATGCAGTTGGCCCACGAAACCGGCATCGAATTAATTCCCGATGCTGGGAAGCCACAAAAAATAACCATTTCGAAGCGAGAACTGGATGTGTTGACGCTAATTGCTCAGGAATTTTCGGGAACGCAGATCGCGGAAAAGCTATTCATCAGCCCCACCACCGTTGAAACCCACCGTAAACACCTGATGCAAAAGTTAGGCGTTCAGACCACGATCGGCCTAGTAAAGTATGCGATAAAATTTCAGATTATTTAATCCAATCAGTTCACGTTTAATCCTCACTCAAATCATGGAATCAGGCACCCGGATACCATTTGAAGACTTTAAGTACCTTACTTTTACAGGTTATGCAGAAATTAGTGTTAATGCCGACGGTAGGTTAACCATTGTGCTCTTTGATGAAAAACGCACACCCATCAATGCAGAAAACCCCCTGGTTATTTCTGAACAACCGCTCAAGCTTGTCAATATGGAATTGCTTGCGGCCTTCACAAAAGACTCGTTTGACCTCAATAAAGAAACTATTCTGAAGATGGATCCAGCTATAAACGAACTGGAGAAGGCTGAGGTGCCAACGCGTAAAGAAATGCCAGACATGAACCCCATTCATCCACCAACAAAAGGCGGAGGGGGAAATTAAATTCACTCATTCAATACTCTAATCCCCATTGAATCGAACCGTTTCAATGGGGATTTTTATAAGGATTCGGGTTCCTTTTTCGGCTGACAATACTGTAGTTAATATTCCACCCAAAGAGTCTAGTCGGGCTTGAATGTTTTGCAGACCAATGCCGGGCTTATTCGGATTATGGCCCATTCCTATACCATCGTCAATAACCGATAAATTAATTCCTGTATCGGTTCTGAACAGGCTAATTCCCACTGTAGTAGCTCTGGCATGTTTGATGGTATTGTTTATCAGTTCAAGCACAATACTGTAGACATTAAATTCAATTTCAACAGGTAGCCGCTCCTGTAAGCCTGTTATTGTGAGTGAAAACTGCAACGGTGAATTTTGATTTAGCTGGCCTACCAGCGTGGTCAGTGTAGTGGCGAGTCCTTCCCGGTCAAGTTCAGCCGGTAAAATATTATGCGAAATGTTCCGTACTTCGGCATACGCGTTTTGAATAAGCTGCCGAACATTTCGATAGACGGATTGCTCCGGTTCCGACAGATTTTGTGGATTAATTGCCTGAATGCTCATATTCACGGCACTAAGCAGGCTGCTCAGGTTGTCGTGCAGTTCGAGAGCCACTCGTTTGCGTTCAATCGTTTGCCCCTTGAAGAGTGCTCCTTTTATCTCCTCATTTTTCTGGATCAGTTCGCGGTTAGCCTTTACGAGGTCTTTAGTACGGTCGTCTACCCGTATTTCCAGGGTTCTATTAATGTCGGCAAGTTGTTTACGGGCGCTTTCCAGTAAGGCTCGCTGCTGGTTAATTTCTACGTTTTTGGCTTGCAGCCGTCTATTGTTCCAAAAAAGCAGCAAGGCAAGGAGCAGGGTAGCTGCTATACCCAGAAAAAGCCCATTACGTGTCTGGGCCAGTTGCTGATACTTATTTTTTTGGGCCAGCAGTGCATTTGTTTTCTGCACATTGTCATACTGGGCTTGTAACGTTTCAATACGTTGCTGGTTCTTGTCTTTCGAGAGGCTATCTCTCAGAAAGACAAAACGTTCGTGAGCCTCCAACGCTTTGTCTGGCTGACTTGTCTGCTTGAAAATTTTATAAAGTTTTTCGTCGGCTTCCGCTACGATACTACTGTTTTTTACCTGTATAGCCATTTGTTTCGCCTGCATACAATACGCCAATGCCTGTTTCCATTGATGCTGCCGGGCATACAAATCAGTGGTGTTCAGGAGAATATTTCCTTCCAGCTCAATACTCCCTGTTTTGCGGGCTAGAACAAGAGCCTTTTTGTGGTAATCAAGCGCTTTGGGTAGATCGCCCATGTCTTTATATACCAGGCCAATGGCATGCAAACCATGGGCTTCATACCACACGTTATGTTTAGATTGAGCCAGATTGTACATAGTCTGATTGATCTTGAGCGCATTCAGTAGTTGACTCTGTTCGCGGTAGATAACGCCCAGCACATTCAAGATCGACAGTTGAATTACTGCATCAGGATAGTGGCTAAGAACGGCCAAGCCCTGTTTGCAAAGTTTTGTTGCCCGTGCATATTCTTTAAGGCTGGTGTATGCATGCGCCAAAGCTCCATGTGATGCCGCTATTCGGGTGTGCATCTTTAGTTTTTCTGCCAGCGGGAGGGCCTTGTAGTGAAATCGGATACTTTGATGATAGTCTCCTCTTATCTGGTAGAGGTAGCCTGCATACTGATACGCATAGACAAGCTCTTTTTGCAATCCTGAACCTTTACAAAGCCCGATCATCAGGGTGTTGTAATGCATGGATGAATCTACGTTTACATCCGAATAAGCCCGCATTACGGCTTTCAACGTCTGGTAGCGCAGGGTATCGCGGGCATATCCGCTCGGGTTTTTATCCAGAAGCACCAGTTCCCGTTTCAGGCTGTCGATTTGAGTTGACTGGGAGAGCCCGGTATGGGCAAGCAAGCACAAAAAAAGTAGCAATTTTTTCATGAGCGTGCGGATTTTAGATAAACTTACATACTCTGACTTTATTTCCCAACGATTGCAATATCCTTAAATTATAGGATGCAAAATCGTCATAATCAGGGATTTGTGCGTGAAGATAGACAATAGACCTTTGTGGTGTTCAATCGGTTTTATCGAATTTCATTCGGCGTTCCGATTCTATCCACACTTAACGCTATTCACTTGCCTATCCAATCACCCATGCTATGAAAACCAGTATTCCTCTTCGCACTTTCAGTATTCCAGTCACTCATTAATCCCTATTCCATGTTAAATACATTCGACCTCCGAAACCGGGAACTACTTGACGGTATTCAGGGAAATATTCTCAAAGCACATGGCCGTCACCATACGGCTAATCTGTTCATCCACTGCGATGATGGTAGGCAAGCTGAGGCTAAGGCCTGGCTCAAAAGTCTGGTTGATCCAGACGATGGTATTATTCGCTCAGGATATGTACAACTACGCAGCAATGTGCTTTGGAAAGAAGCAAACGTAGACACGGGACTTTTTGCCTGTGTCCACATTAGCGCGGTTGGCTATGACTATCTGTTCGGCGAAAACGCACGCCTTAATTTTTCTGATTCTTCTTTTCAAAATGGAATGAAAAATGCTGAGCTGAACGACCCGGCAATTGTCGATTGGGAAGAAGGCTTGCGGGCAGATAACCATTTTATGCTGTTACTGGCCAACGCAGACACTGACGCACTAATGGCATTGATTGAAGAAATCGAACAGGATATTTTACTATTTGGCCGCATCAACAAAATCGAAAGAGGGGATGCTTTGCTTAATAGAGAGGGTGCGGGTCTCGAACATTTTGGGTATGTCGATGGTGTATCGCAACCCTTATTCTTCGACGATGAATGGGAGGAGTACAAAGCCCAGAATAATATTCGAAATGATACTGAGATTCAGTTCGATTCTCGGGCTGAGTTAGATCTGGTGTTAATCAATGATCCTTTTGGAGCGGGTGATCCAAATGCGTTTGGAAGCTATTTTGTCTTCCGAAAACTAGGTCAGGATGTTAGAGGCTTCAAGACTGCGGAGCAAGTTCTTGCTGACGAATTAAATCTGGTTGGTGAAGATCGGGAACGAGCCGGTGCTATGCTTGTCGGGCGATTTGAAGACGGAACACCCGTTCAGCTTAGTGATGAAGCGGGGATAATCCATAGTGCTGTGACCAACAACTTCGACTATGATATCGACATTCCGTCCAAATGCCCGTATCACGCACACATCCGCAAATCAAATCCACGTTCGAGTATGCCCACAGGGTTTGGCGGTGTACAGGAAGCTAAGAGGCACATCATAGCCCGGCGTGGCATTCCGTTTGGCGAACGGCAAGACGACCCCAACGACGGGCAACTCGACAATAAGCCAGTGCTTGCTGATGGCGTAGGGCTGTTGTTCATGAGCTATCAGGCCAGCATTATCAATCAGTTCGAGTTTATTCAGAAAAATTGGGTAAACAACTCCAGTTTTCCTCATCTCGACCTTTCTGTTCCCGATGGTTTAGATCCTGTTATTGGACAGGGAATGCCAAGGGAAGCGGGAGCTTTTCCAGCCAGATACGGTAATCCATTAACGCTGACCCGCGCAGGTTTCGACCAGTTCGTACACATGAAAGGTGGCGAATATTTCTTTGCGCCAAGCATGAATTTTTTGAAGACTGTCGACACCATCCTAATTGCATAAGACAATGAAAAAATTACTCGTTCCTCTTTTGATTTGCTCGATGTATGAACTACGGGCACAAATAATTACTTTTGATTATGCTTCGAAATCTTACACACCCGATCTGGAGTCTGTAAGTCAAAATTCATCTATCAGTTATCGGATTATTAATATCAATACATTCACTAAAAAAGTATTAGTGAACGGTACTCTTTTTAGTCTGAACACGGATATGCCAACTGAGTTTTCTACGTTGTTCAGAATAAAAATGGATAATGTAGACGATAAATTAAAGGATGCACAACAGCAGGTAGATAAAATGGTAGAAGTCGCCGACGAAGCTAAGAAAAATGCGAAAAGTGCAGACGCGATAATAACACCAAACGTTGCTAAAAAGGAATCTAAAGCATTAATTGCTACAGCTGCTCAGGAAGCTGATAACTTGGTTGTTAAATGTCAGAACTTCTACAGCGAGGCTGAAAAAATTAAAGATGCATTAGCTTTTCAAAAAAAACTGACTGAAACTATAACTGATGAGCATTTTGATAATGAAACATCTATGAAAAAAGCCTTAGATGTCAGAGGGATAAATCCTGGAACTATTGAGGCATTGAAAGCTACCCTTGGAAATTTCAAAGATGCTTATAGAAAAGTATACTGGCAATACGGAGTGACGGCTAATGCAGCATCTGATGTAGATGCAGATGGCCATGAAGCAAAAATAAAAAATGCTCAGGAGCAAATTCAAAATGACTATGAAGCTCTGTTAAAACAGTACGAAGAAACCTTGGCCAGTATTGATGATTTATTTTTAAAAGCGGTAACTTCTGCTAATTATATTTTCACATCAGAAAACCCGGTTTTCGTAGAAGAAGGTACCGATGAAATGGAGTTTAAAATTCAGGTAGGAAATATCAAAGATGACTTTAGTAAAATTAATCCCTTCAAAAAAATAATTAAAGTTGAAGGAGGTATGAAAATAGATTATAGCGTAGGGCTTGCGTTTAAATCTATCTCAGATAATCAATACTTTTTTGATGCTGATAATAAACTCCAGAAAGCCAATAGTACGAAGACTCTTACACCAGGGATTGCACCTATGATGCATTTGTATAAAAGGACTCGTAACAATGTCGGATGGGGCGGGATGTTCGGTATAAATGCTGATTTTAAACAGTTAACCGATATTAATCTGGGCTTTCTTGCAGGTGCTTCCGTTATTTTAGGAAGGTCGCAAAAGGCAATTATCTCAACAGGTATAAGTTATTCACAGGTAAGCCGCCTGAAAGAGAGTCAATACAAAATCGGTGATGCCTATGTTGATACTAAACCCGAAGACGTTACCGAGCGAGTGTTAAAACCTTCCTGGTTCGTTTCCTTTTCTTTAAGCATTGCTAAACGTACAGTTCTAAAGCCTTAATTAAGAAGCTTCTGATTGTTGGACTGTATCCCTCTTCCGTAAAGTTTGTCCAGACAACACACACATACGGGGAGGAAGCGGCCATCCAAAAAATATAATCCAGATTTTGTTGCAAACTGCGCACATATAAGATGCTTAGATTAGAGCGATTGGTATTCTAACATTGAATACCAATCGCTCTAATCTAAGCATCTACCGCAAATTCGGCACTGGTAGTACCGGTAAACTTTCGTTGCCATCTTCACTCACGGCCTGTACAGCGAAGTAGTAGTTGTCTTTCGAATAGGGGAGGGTCATGCCCAGTTTGGTCGTGAAGAACTTCTTCTGCCAGAACGGCCAGTAGGTTTCGCGCATTAGTACATAATACCCTTTCACCTTGCCAGCCGTTGGGGCCTGCCAGTATAGAACCGTTGCGTTGGTGAGGTTCCGTACATCGACGGTCACTTTTTGCGGTACTACCGGCGCTTTTGCCAGATTGGCGAGCGTAGCCAGGTTGATCGCGGTGTTTTTGCGGAGGTACTCGAAGTCCATGAACTTCGGATAATCGCCGAATTCAGTACCGTTTTCGGTGCGCAGATCCTGGTGCTGGTGTTCGTAGTTCTCGTTCATCTCGGTTAGGCGAACGGCCGCAAATCCACGCTGAACATAAGGCGTATGATCACCCCCACGCAGGTAGCGGTCGTTGCGATACACCATCACGACTTCCAGATTTTCGACATAACGCTCACCCACTTCTTTCAGGTAGCGGGCCAGGGTGCGAGCTTTGCCGTCATTTTCGTTGCCAAATCGCTGAATCTGCCCAATACGACCCGTTGTGTCTTTCAACAGGTTGGAGGGCAGTCCCTCACTAAACACACGGATGCGGGTATTGTCGATGATGCGTGTGTCGCTGCTGTTGTTACTGCCCATAATATCATTGTTGAGCACTGCTTCGAGGTTCCATTTTTCCTTAATAGCCCGTTCAGACAGGTGTTCTGCACCCAACAAGCCTTGTTCTTCGCCCGTCAGGGTAACGAAGATGACCGTAGCTGGAAACGACGATTTGCTCATGACCCGGCAAAGCTCAATAACGGCAGCCGTACCCGAACCATCGTCGTTGGCACCCGGCGCATCGGATTCACGGTTCATGACATTCGTAACGCGGCTGTCCATGTGGCCCTGCACAATGAAAACGCGGGTATCGGTAGGGTCGGTGCCTTTAAGGGTAGCCATCACGTTGCCCATGTTGGCGGGTTTATCAACGCGCTTCCCATCGGGCTGGAGCGTCCAGGTATCGAGGGTGGCCGTCATTCGCCCACCCGACTGTTTCGCGTATTGATTGAATTTGCCCAGAATCCACTGCCGGGCGGCTCCAAGGCCTTTTTTGCCAACCTGAGCGGAGGCATCGGCCGGAACACTCAGCGTATGGCGAGTACCAAAACTAACGAGTCCATTGATGTGCGCCCGCAGGCTATCGGCGGAAATTTGGCTGACAAGATCTGTGATTTGAGGGTCGCGATTGACAATCGTTTGGGCGTTGAGTAAGGGCGAAAGGAGAAGGAACGCAATAAAAAGAAGACGTGACGAATTTGTTTGCATGAGTTTGCTGATTGAAGTAGCGAAACTACTAAAAAAGCGCAAACCTGCCTAGTTTGCGCTTTTTAGACTTCTCAGTGCCAATGAATATTTTGCCAACGAGCAATCAGGCCAAATAAGCTTACAGGTGCTCGGCTAGTGCATAACGGGCAGGCAACTTTTAAATGCAATAAGACCATATGCCCGTTTATTGCGGATTGTGTAGTTGGAAACCAGTTGGCCTTCTTTGTTCCACACTTGCTGGGGACCATCCTGTTCACCAAGCGTGAAGCGGCTTTCTTCCCGTTTCGTTCCGTCTGGAAAAAAGACGAGCTGTGGGCCATGATATTGGTCGTAGCGGTAGTGGAATACGTACCGAAGATGTCCGTTAGGCCACCACTGTTTGAACAAACCTTCCTTTTTGCCATCGACAAATCGGCGTTCCAGCAGTGTCTCGCCCGTATTGTACCAGCCTTTTGCCAGTCCGTTCTCCTGCCCATCCAGAATGGGCAAGCGGTATACGATTAGGCCGTCTTTCTCTTTCTCGACCATATAACCCGAAAATACCGTCCCTTTATAATACCAGCCGCTATCGGTTTTTTGCAGCAGTGGGTCATAATTGACGACCTCAACGGTCGGAGGAGTTCGGTATCTGTTCAGGAAGAGAAACAGGCAGGCACTGAACGAAAGCAGTAGACCGGTAAGCAGCCATTTTTTCATAAGGGCGCTTTATTGAGTAACCAGAAACTGCCCCATCATGCCCCCGTCTTCGTGGTTCGAAAAGTGGCAGTGGTACATAAAAGCGTTGGTACTGCTGGCAAAGTCATCGAATTTGGCAATGACCGAGACACTTTCGCCAACGGGTACATAAACGGTGTCTTTCCAGCCCGATTCGTGCGTACCCACTGCACCCGAACTTCTCGAAATAATCTTAAACTGAATGTCGTGTATATGAAAGGAATGACCGAAAATGTTGTTGTTGGTAATCGTCCATTTCTCAATGGCATTCAGCTTGATGGTCTGGTTGATTTTTGTTTCGCCATAGAGATTGTTATCGAACGAAAAAGCGGTTGTGCCCTGCCCACCCGTAATCGTGATTGTCCGGCTGTTGGTCACGTCGGCATTTGTCCAGTAGGTGTTTGTGGTCAGTTTCGCCGAAAGGGCCGTGATACCGGTTGGCGTAGCGGCCTTCACGTTGACATGCAGCACTGAAAAATCCTTGTTGTTTAACAAACTCCCAAAATTTCCACTTGTGTTGGGCTCACCACCGGGAAAACCAAAGGCCTGCCCCGAGTTGTACGCCATCAGGTCCAGGCTTGCCCCATCGGCATCGGTGCCGAGGTTAACCAGGATTTCAACGCGTTCGCCGACCATCATTTTTACCCGTGTTACCGGCACCGGTGTATCCAGCAGACCCCCGTCGTTGGTAATAATATAAAACGTTCGGTTGTCGCTGAAACCGAGGTTATACCCGCGCTCAATTTCGGCGTTGAGGATGCGCAGGCGCACAAATTGTTTGGGTAGACTTACCTGTGCACTCGATGTGCCGTTGGTAAGCTGGTAATCGCCATAAGCACGGTCTGAGATGTCAAATGCATTAGTCGACGTGTAGTTTCGGCTGGTCAGGATGAGCGGGATATCATCTTCGCCATAGGTCCGGGGCAGGGCCAGCGCCGATTCAACGGGGTCTTTAATAATGATCAGGCCACCGGCACCATAGTTCAGTTGTTCTTTTGTTTTTTCGTGCAGGTGTGGATGGTACCAGTAGGTACCCGCGTTGTTCTTTACCTCAAATGAAGGAGACCAGGTTGTGCTGGCGTCGATCATCTGGTGGGGACCGCCATCCATAACCGCCGGAATGTGGAAGCCGTGCCAGTGCGTAGTGGTTGCTTCCGCTAAGTTGTTGGTCACGTTCAGCTTAACCAGATCACCCTTATTCATGATCAGGGTAGGGCCCCAGAAGGTCGTGTTATTGTAACTGTACGTATTGGTTGCTGAACCCGTTCGAAGTTGCTTGGTAGATTTGGCCAGCGTCAGGTTAAACGTAGTGCCCGTGAGGGTAGGCGGAATCCAGAGATCGTTGTAAGTCGATGTACCCGTTGGCGTTGGCGTTACTGTTGTATCATTCTGCTCGCTACAACTGATGACAAACAGGAAACCCAGGAGTACGGTAAGTGCACGTATTTTTTGCATGGTCGGTCGGTAAAAATGAATGGTTGACAGTAGCGTTACCACTACCTATATTCAGATTAGACGACATGCCTTTGGTTATTCCTATGCTGCTGATCGTTTTTTCGACAAGAGAATAATCTGGAAACGGATTCTGTCCAACGGAAGTGGAATAGGGACCGACTCACAGAATTATTTATAGTTAAAACCCCAAGACACCCCTACACCCGCAGCCAGCTGTCCCGTTAGCGGAACCGGTGAAAAGGATATGCCCACCCGGGGCTGACGAAGTAGTTGATTATACCTTGTTACGGCTTTATTGATCTGCGCGTTTCCGATGATCGAAAGCGTTAGCGAGGCTGCAATGGAGCCACCATACACCGTCCAGTAGGTGCCTCCGGTTCGATTGCTGCTCAGTAAAATGTAAGCCAGAGGCACCAGCGCCGTCAGCCGACTCAGGGTGGTTACGGTACGGAATGTCTGAAACCGATGGGATACATCGGGGTCGTTAAGTTCATAAAACGGAACTTCCAGCGAATACGGCGATGATAGCTTTTTGCCGCCGTAAAAATACACGCTGCCAAGTGACGACGACCCATACGCCCGCTCAATAGGTAACAGATGCGCCGGAATAGGAACGCTTCGGTAATGGGACGTATCATCGTCGCGTTGGCGCTGGGCATTGGCCAATTGACAGATAACGAGTAGTAGAATGAGCAATAAAACTGTTCGCATAGGGATAGAACGATAAAAAGCGCATAGGGGTGGGTGCAGGTTGTAAAAACAATGACGCTCCCATTGAAAGCGCCATTAGTTAAGGGTAAACGGTAACCTTACTTTACCACCTTCAGCGTACCCTGCATCAGTGACGAGTGGCCGGGGAAAGAACACACGAACTGATAATCACCCGGCTCGGTGGGCGCCAGGAAATAGATACTTTCCGAGCTTTCGGGCTGGAGAATATTGGTGTGATACAGTACGTTGGGCGTGGCCGGTACATAGTTCATTTTCGGGCCGTTGAGGTTGAGCCGTAAGGCGGCATCTCCCACGGCATTAGCCGCACCGGGTTTCGTGATAACGAAATTGTGCAGCATGTCGTCGTTGTTGTTAAAAACTAGCTTGATACGGCTGCCCGCTTTTACCTCCAGCCTGTCGGTGTCAAATTTCAGACCGGGTTTGGTGCCTATTGTCAGCGTTTGGTCGGGCCCGTTGGTCCAGTCGGCAGGCATGGCTACCGTCCGTTTGGCATTGACCGATTTTACGTTTCGGCTGGTTGTGGCTGCCGCTTTCTTTTCGGTCGCCATCATCTCCGCATGGTCGTGTTTGGCCATAGCCACCGCCCGCGCCGGGAGCGTCAGTTTCTCGCCCGGCGCAATGGCATTGAGGGTATAGTAACCAACCGAGTGCAGCAAAGGCACTCCCGACGCCGACCGGACGCCCTCGGCCTTTACTTCATGAATGTAGCCTTCACGCAGAACGGTATCGGCAACGATGCGGGCACTCAGGCCATCTGGCGCAACGACAATACCCCGAATGGGCACCGGGCGCGTATTTTCGATGGGGCTTCCGTAGGTTTTGTGGTATTTATAGGTGAAGCTGTTGAGGCTGTAACTTTCGGGATTTTCGGCCGTTTTCCGGTCGACGGGGGTGGTGAAGGTGACGTCGAAGCCATCGGGTTTGGAGGTGATCGTTTTCATCTCGAAGGGCGTTTTGCCCGTCCAGACCAACCGCTGTATACCGTAGGGGTCTTTGCCCGTTGCGGCCCAGCCCCGGCTCGTCATGCCCACAAACAGCGAGCCATCCTGCCCCCAAACAGTCCGGATAATGCCCGACTGGAATCCTTCGCGGAAAGGGAAACAGGCTCCCTGCCACTCACCGTTGACTTTTTCAAGCGCTACCCGCATAATTTTGCTATGCCCCTGATCGCCCACGAACAATTGCCCGGCAAACGGACCGAAAGCGCCATTGGTCGTATCTTCCTTAAAGTCGGAGGTCGAAATACCCATAAGCGTATGCGGAAACCAAACGGCGGGCACTTTCAGCTCTTTAACGGTTTTCGCTACCTCAAACATTGGTTTGCCGGTGCTAGGCACATCTTGCGGCTTTAGCGACAAGGGAGAACCCGGCTCGCCTGACCAGCGCAAACCCGCCGGATTACCCGCAAAAGCTCCTTTGGTCAGGTTCGTCATCCGGCCAGAGCCAACCCAGTCGCCCTGGTTTTCGGTATAGAAAATACTGCCATCGCGCAGAACGCCGAAGCCAGCCGGTGAGCGAAGACCCGTTGCCCAGGGCGTCATCTCCCCATTTTCGGTTAGCTTGAGCATCCAGCCGCGCCACTTGGACAGACTTGCCCCATACCCGATCCAGCTTAGGTTGAGCGTAATGATCATGTCGCCATCGGGCAGCAGCACCGGGCCGTAACTGTATTCGTGGTAATTGCCCGAGATTGGCCATTTGTAAAATGACCGGTATTCATCGGCCACGTCGTCGCCATCATTATCAATCAGCTTCGTGACTTCGCCCCGTTGCGTACAGAGTAAATAACCTTTCGGATGCCACATCAGGCCCAGCGGTTCGTGAAGCCCCGACGCAAACTTTTTATAAGTTGGTATGCGGCTTCCCTGCATGTAGGGATTACTGATAATCCAGACTTCGCCCCGGCGCGTACAGACCGCCATCCGTCCATCGGGCAGGGGCGCCAGACCACCTACTTCCAGCTTGATGCTTTCCGGAATTGGCAGGGTTACAATTCGGTAATAGTCTTCTTCCGTAGCCGGGCGCTGGGCCAGGGCGAAAGAGAGGGGAAATAAAAGAGCGAGTAAAAGACCGGGTATGGTCAGTGATTTTTTCATAGTCTGATTAATTTCAGGACGTAATAGATTGTCAGGGCGAGACGCTGAATCGGTCAGGCAATTCTCATCCCATTCTGCGTTGGTCGTTCGGTTTGGAGCAGGGTTACGGTACCATCGTCGGTCACGGCACCCAGCACCAGGCATTCGCTCATAAACGTGGCAATTTGCTTGGGCGGGAAATTGACTACTGCCACCACCTGTTTACCAACCAGTTCCTCCGCCTGATACAATTTGGTGAGCTGTGCCGATGTCCGTTTGGTCCCCAACTCGCCAAAGTCGATGGTTAGCTTATAGGCTGGTTTGCGAGCCTTTGGAAACGCTTCGACAGCCATAACAGTGCCGGTGCGAATCTCTACTTTTTCAAAATCGGTCCAGGTAATTGGCTCATTCATGGTATGTACTGGCGAATAGGTAGGGATTGGGGTGAAGGCCACTATTTAAAAAACAATCGAATACTGAACTGTCCCGGCTCCGCTTTTCATGTCTACGGGCAGTAGCAGTTCCTGTTTTCCGTTGCTCTGGCGCAGTTTTACTTTGGCTTTCGGGTCGAAGCGAACAAAATAACTCCGGTCATTAACGGCGTATAAACCTTTGGCAACTTCGTCGATAGTCGTACCGGCAGCCACGCGGCAGTAGGGCGTACCATCGGGTGAGCCTTTCAGCGTGAGGGTACGAACCAGTGCATTGCCGTCCGGGCGGATTGCATCCGTAACGGTTGCACCGGCCAGGGTGTACTCAATGGTGGGCATACCCTGTTTGTCGACTATAAGTCCCTTGTACTTCAGTACGTTTTCGCCGAGACTGTCGGTCCAGGCTGTGTTATCGTTGGTAAGTACCATAAGGGGCGATTGAGCCGGTGGCCGAACGGTTACGCCCATCGGGCTCAGGAGCTGGGGTTCACCCCGCTCGTACCACATTTCGGTAACGTTGGCAAAATCGCCTTTCCAGACTTGTAACAACACCATCTGGTTCAGGTCGACGGTATAGTGCAGACCCTCCGGCGAACCAACCGACAGGCTGTGGGTGCGCTTCGTTTTTTCGCCCGGCATCTGAACAAACGACCGGATCAGTTCGGTTTTTATGGTAGGCTGCACACTAACAACCGCCACAGGGTCAGGCTCGGGTAACGACGAGAGCGAATGAAGCGGTTGCGAACGAGTACCCGCCTGCGACACAAACAGACCCAGTCCGGGCCGAAACCAGGAGCGCGAGAAGTAGACCTCTACGGTATGCGGCCCGGCCGTAAGGTTTGTTGTTCCGAAGCTGGACTGTCCCAGTTCGCGATGGTCGGTTGGAATGATTTCTTTGCCGTCGATCCATACGCCCCCAACGCCCCCCTGATTCAGTTCGAACTGATAGTCACCTGTCTGCAAGGCTGTCAGTTTACCAGAAAACAGAATGGAGTACTGACGCGGCTGGCCATACGACACTTCGTACGTCAACAAGGCAGTCGTGTCCTGTTTAAGAACTTTTTTGGTTTGGGCGTCGGCACGGCTGGTCACGTAGCCGCCCTCTACGATGGTATAACTTACCGGCGAACTCCATTTCGCTACAGTCCGGGGCGACATAACCCGGTAGCCTATGTTTCGAATGGCAACACTTCCGGTCTTCGCCATAACCGTTACCGGGCCGGATTTAGCATTATTCAGGGTTTGACTTTCCCGCACCGTTACCCCGTTGAGCGCGAGTTTTTCCAGAAGAGCATGGCCTTTGCCGGTTTTATACCAGACATCGACGGTTTGCCAGAGGCCGGGGGCTTTGGTCAGTCGGGCCAGTTCCTGCGTACCGGCAAACGAAATGGCCTGGCCAGTTGGCAAGGTCAAAACAAAATCGGCATTTGCCGAAAGGAGCATGTCGAACCGCAGCCGGAAATCATCGGTGGGGGTTAGCAGGGTTAGCGGTTCAGTGGAGCCGGTCAGGATGGTACTGCCGGACTGGGTTTTCAGCGATGACCCATCGGCCGTTGTGGAGACAGCCCCGACTAACTGCCAGCCAGATGGCCGGTTGAGCTGTGCCAGGGGTAAGACTGGCAATTCCTGCTGTGCATAGAGCGGCACGGCCAGAAGCCAACAAAACAGTAGGGGTAGCGTCTGATTGAAAAAGGATGTAATCTGTTTGTTCATAGACCTCTTTGTGTAGAAATAGCTACTATTGTAGGCATCAAAAATACATAAACAGCGGTGTCTACTGACTGACAACAAAAACTTTTGTCTGTCACCTTCCGTTTACCGGGTGTTATACGGCGCAATGCGCCACCCAAGCAACTTTTAGCCATGAAAACAATCGTACTTTTAGTTACGGTAACAACAACCTTAGCCCTTGCGGGACCGGGCACGACAAGTCCCGGTAAGTCGGTAAAGCCAGCGCCCGCAAAACCTGGAACGGTATCGACAACTCGCTCGGCCATCGCCCCTGATCCGGACAACGGCGGCCTTAAACTGGCATCCGGTTTTGGTGCCCTGACGTTTGCCGATAACCTGGGGAAAGCCCGGCACATCATCGTTGATAAGTCGGGAGCGGTGTTCGTGAAATTAGAAAAACTCAATGAGGGCAAAGGCATTGTTGAGTTGATTGACGCCAATGGCGATGGCCGCGCCGACGAAACAATCAAGTTCGGAAACAATACCGGAACGGGTATGGGTATCTATAACGATTACCTGTATGCGTCGTCTGACACGTCTGTTTATCGCTACAAACTGACCAATGGCAAGGTGATGGAAACAACGCCGATGGAGCCGATCATCACGGGCCTGACGCTGCAACGCCAGCATGCCAGCAAGTCATTGGCTATCTCGCCCGATGGTAAGCTGTTCGTTAATTTTGGCGCACCGTCCAACGCCTGTCAGGAGAAGGACCGGCAAAAAGGGTCGATGGGTATGGACCCTTGTCCAATTCTGGAAGAATACGGTGGTATCTGGCAGTTCGATGCCAACAAGCTAAACCAGCACAAGGCCGATGGTAAACGCTATGCGACGGGTATTCGGAACGCCGTTGCCCTCGACTGGAACACCGCTAGCAACACGCTTTACGCGCTGCAGCATGGCCGTGATAACCTGAACAACTGGGGTGGCATTTTCACGGATGAGTACAGCGCCGAGTTTCCTTCCGAAGAAATGCTGATGGTGAAAGAAGGCGCTGATTTTGGCTGGCCTTATTGCTATAATAACCAGGATAAAAATCAGAAACTGCTTGCCCCCGAATATGGTGGTGATGGGACTAAAATAGACCGTTGTGCCGGAAAAGAGAAGCCTATTATGGCATTTCCGGGTCACTGGGCACCTAATGATCTGTTATTTTATACGGGTGGGGGCGCAAATGCCTTTCCGGCCCGTTACAAAAATGGTGCGTTTGTTTGCTTCCACGGCTCCTGGAACCGCGCTCCGCTGAAACAGGGCGGCTATTTTGTGGCGTTTATTCCGTTCGGAAAAGACGGCCGTCCGTCGGGGAAATACGAAGTGTTCGCCGAGAATTTTGCCGGTGTAGCCGAACTGGGCAAACCCGGTACCAATGTCAATGCGGGTAAACTCGACCTGGCCAGCCCCGGCGATGCCAAAGCCCGCCCGGTGGGATTAGCACAAGGCCCCGATGGGTCGCTTTATATTTCCGATTCAGTGAAAGGAAAAGTTTGGCGGGTGATGTACACCGCGAAGAAATAGCATTTTAAACCAGTAAAAAGCGCGTACTACCTCTAGGGGTGGTACGCGCTTTTTTTATAGATTTTTCTCAACAAAATTCGTCATCATCTGGTAGAGGTGCAGCCGAGTGTTGCCGCCGTAGATGCCATGATTTCGGTTGGGGTAATAAAAGGACTGGAACTGTTTGCCAGCCGCGATGAGCGCATCTTCAAAGGCAATAGAGTTCTGGAAATGAACATTATCGTCGCCGGTGCCGTGGATGAGCAAAAATGGACCACGTAGTTTGGCGGCATGCGTTACGGGAGAGTTGTCGTCATAACCTGATGCGTTCTCCTGCGGACGCTTGAGGTAACGCTCGGTGTAGATTGTGTCGTAGAATCGCCAGTTTGTAACAGGGGCCACCGAGATGCCCGCTTTGAAAACGTCGGCACCAAGGGTCATGCAGAGGGCCGTCATATAGCCGCCGTAACTCCACCCCCAGATACCCACACGGGCAGGATCAACAAAAGGGATGTTTTTTAACTGTCGGGCGACCGCGATCTGATCTTCGGTTTCGAGTTTACCGAGTTGGGCATAGGTAGCGTTCCGAAACGCAGTACCCCGCGCGCCCGTACCCCGGCCATCTACCGAAACAATGATGTAGCCTTTCTGGACTAGCGTCTGATACCAGAAAAAATCGCGGCTATCCCAATCATTTTTGACCGTTTGCGACCCCGGTCCGCCATACACAAACATCAGTAGCGGATACTTTTTTGTACCCGAACTATCGAAATTGGCCGGGCGAATCATCCATCCGTTCAGGGATGTACCATCGGCGGCTTTGGTTTGAAAAAACTGTTTCGGCGAGATAGAATAGGCCGATAGCCGGGATTTCAGGGCTTCATTCGATTCCAGAATACGTCGGTCGGTAGTCGATTTAGTATCTCGCAGGCTAACCGTCACGGGGGAGTTGGCCGAGGTACGGTAAAGCAGATAATACCCAAAGTCAGGGCTAAAATTGGCCGTATACGTACCGCCCTGGCTGGTAAGTTTCTGTTTGTTTTTACCATCCAGCCCAACGCTGTAAAGGTGCCGTTCGAGGGGCGATTCCTCGGTAGAGATGAAATAAATGGTGCCAGCTTTTTCGTCCACGCCCGATACGGTAGCCACCTCAAAGCTGCCCGATGTAAGGGGTCGGGTGAGTTTGCCGCTTAGGTCGTAGAGGTACAGGTGTTTGTAGCCCGTGCGCTCGCTGCTCCACACAAATGAGTTGCCATCGTTCAGGTAAGTCAGGTCATCGGTAAATTCCAGATCGACATAGGTCGTGCTTGTTTCGGTCAGTACTGTATTGGCTTGCCCTGTGCCAGCGTTTACGTGCAGCAAATCGAGCTTATTCTGGAGTCGGTTCATCCGCCGAATGGAGAGCAGATTTGAATTTTTTGTCCATTGAATTCGCGGCAGGTACATATCTGTTTCTGCACCTGTTTGCGCCTGTACTTTTTTGCCGGTCGCCACATCGGCTACCCAGACGGATACCTGTGCGTTTGCTTCGCCCGCCTTGGGGTATTTGAATCGATACTCTACCGGATACAGCTTACCCCAAAGCTGCATGTCATATTCGGGCACGCGGCTCTCGTCGAACCGAATCCAGGCCAGTCGCTTACTGTCCGGCGACCATTCGAAAGCCCGCGACATGCTGAATTCCTCTTCATAAACCCAATCGGCCCCACCGTTGATGATGGCATTCTGCTTACCGTCGGTCGTCAGTTTTATTTCTTTTTGGGTGCTCAGGTCAACCACAAACAGGTTGTTGTCGCGCATGAACGCCACACGTTTGCCATCGGGCGAGAAAGTGGCGTATTGTTGTTTGCCACCTTTACTCAAGGGTACTAACTGTTTGGCCGAAAGGTCATAGACATAAACCTGTGCCTTGCTCGACCGACGATAAATAGGCTCTTCCTGCGTTGTGATGAGCATTTTTTGCTCATCGGCCGATAGTTGGTATCCATCAACGGCAACTGATGTCTCCGTTCCTGCTACCTTTGCTTGCCGGGAATCGAACAGCGTTTCTACCAGGGCGCCGGTGGTGATCGTGAACTTTACGATTTTTCCACCATCGAGCGTTGTATAAAAGCCACCGGTTTTCATCCAGTTCACCGCTTCGACAGTACGTTGATTAAACACGCCCTGATTTTGGCCCCATACATCGTCGAGCGAAACAGTCTTCAGGGTTTGACCACTGGCTGGAAACGTAAGGAGCAAAAGGGAAATTCGAATCAGAAAACGACGGGTTGTCATAAATACAGGTTGATGAATGTATTGTAAACATAGAACGGTTCGCCGTTGCGCAATGATAAACTGCGCAACGGCGAACCGCTATCATATAAAAATAACCCTTATTTCACCGTTTCGGCAGGAACGCTTCCGGGCAATAAGCCTTTGCGTTTCAGCAGCGCTTCGGTAAAGCGCAGGTCGTTATCGCTCGTGAAAATGTTGAATGGCAGGTATAGAAACTGCGCTTTGGCAAGTCCCTTCGTAACGGTTTTGGCAAACCAGTTGGCCTTTACATTCGACATAGCATCGGCGTTATCCAGAAACAGGATATAGGCCTCCTTATCTTTGATAACACTATCAATCTGAGCCCACTTCAAAATGCCGCCTTCTTTGGCATTTATCCGCATTAGAATCTGACGACTGTCGATTTCATAAATGTATTTCTGAAACAAGGCTTTGCTCTGCTCCATCTGGGCGATGCCCGTAATCTGAATAGCCCAAAACAGGACGTATATAATCGTGAGTAACACAATGACGATATAAATCCAGTAATTAGGATAAACGTTTGTCAGGCTTAGAACGACATTCAGAAAAATCAGGCCAAGCGGCACAAATGCCCACTTCCAGTTGTCTTTTACCCACTGCCGCAGGGCGATATTAATATACGTTTTCTGGTCTAACGCGTATTTTTTGGTCTTAACAATCATAATACCTCTACATGAAAGTGCAAAGATAAGGGGATTTATACTTAATGATGCTGGTTAAACAAGCAATCGCTTTCCCGAATAATGACGAAAATAAGGCTAATTAAATACCCGTACCGATATTTCACTGGCTAACGGCTTTTTTCCCATCTTTACACCCTCATTACTTTCGTCACTTTTTACATGAGTACCGTCCAGCCGACACTTATTCTGAATGCCGAACAAATCCGTCAGAAAATCAGACGGATCGCGTTTCAGATTTATGAGAACAATTTTGACGAGTCCGCTTTACTGCTGGCGGGCATTTCGGGCGAGGGGTATGTGCTGGCGCAGGCGTTGGCAAAGGAATTGCACGCGATAGCCCCGTTCTCGGTCAACCTGATTAAAATCGACCTCGACAAAGCGCAGAAAGCCCAGCCTGCTGTTCAGGCCGACCAGCCCGAACGTGTCTATACCAACTCGGTGGTAATTGTTGTCGACGATGTATTATACACCGGCCGAACGCTGGCGTTCAGTTTGCAGCCCTTTCTGGTTGTGCCCGTTCGCAAATTGCAGGTTGCCGTTTTAATTGATCGAAATCACCCGCTTTTTCCTGTTTCTGCCGATTATAAAGGCTACGAATTGAGCACGACTCTTACCGAACACGTCGATGTAGTGCTTAGCGATGAAAGCCGTATGGGGGTTTATTTGAAGTAGACACTAGTGAAGTAGTTGATTGGTGAAATAGTGGAGTGGTTAATTCATGAGCCGCTCGTGGTAACCACTTCACCCACTCCACTATTTCACCAATAACTAAATCAGGCTTTTGTGCTGCGGACCAAGCCAACCCCGGCGAAGAAAAAGATGGCTCCCATGATAACGTAAACGAAAGATGCCTGCGAAACACCACCTTTTGTGAAGTCAATTCCTCCATACACAAGGCCAATCAGACCGGCCAGTGTGAGGATAATGCCTAATATACTTTTAGCATTCATATGTTGAGTTTTTTGCGCGAACGGTTAATTGTCGGGGTATTAACTAACGCCAACCAAAATCCTCCCTGAAATAGTTGATTTCCTTCTGACCGTCTACTCCAGAAGTACCATAATATCCTCCTTCGTCAGCGATTTCATGAAGTTTTCTTCTGTCGTAATCAGGCTTCCCGCGAGTTGCTGTTTGGCTCGCTGTAATGACAGAATTTTCTCTTCGACCGTGTTCTTGGCGATGAATTTGTACGTAAATACGGTTTTTAACTGCCCGATCCGGTGCGCCCGGTCTACGGCCTGGGCCTCAATGGCGGGATTCCACCACGGGTCAAGAATAAACACGTAGTCGGCAGCGGTCAGGTTATGACCCAAACCACCCGCCTTGAGCGAAATCAGAAATAACTTTACGGAATCATCGGTCTGAAACAACTCTACCTGGCTTCGGCGGTCTACCGTCGACCCATCCAGATAGGCATATTTGATATTCTTCTCTTTCAAATAGTGCTGAACAACGCTTAAATGCTTAATAAACTGACTGAATACCAAGACTTTGTGGTTTTCGGTCATGGCGCTTTCCAGCCGCATCAGCATATCGTCCAGTTTACCCGAATCGCCCTCATAATCGGCATCGACCATACGCGGGTGATTGGCAATTTGCCGCAGTTTGGTCAACCCCTGTAAAACAATCATCTGCGATTTGGCGATGCCTTCTTCCTCAATGCGTTCCAGAATCAGGTTCCGGAAGTATGATTTGGCTTCTTCGTATTGCGTCGATTGATCGGGCGTCATGTCGCAATAGAGCACACTTTCCACTTTAGGGGGCAGATCTGTAGCCACCTGCGCCTTGTTGCGCCGAAGCATAAACGGTTTTATCAGCCCATACAGCTTCCCGGTTTTCGCTTCGTCGTGCTTCTTTTCTATGGGTATCTGAAATTCATTGCGAAAGAACGATTGACTACCCAGCAAGCCCGGATTGATGAACGACATCTGCGACCAAAGATCCATCGTGCTGTTTTCTAGCGGAGTACCCGTCAGAATGAGCCGATAGGTGGTATTGAGCAACATGACCGCCTTTGTAATATGCGATGATGGGTTTTTAATAGCCTGCGACTCATCGAGAATGACGTAGTTGAACCGATAATCGCTTAGCAGATCAATATCTATCCTGACAATCCCGTAGGAGGTCAGTATCAAATCATAGTCATTAAACTGAGCCGTGTTTTTATCGCGGTACGTGCCTGTGTACACCATTACCCGCAGTTCGGGCGTAAACTTTTTGGCTTCCAGTTCCCAGTTGTATAGTAGCGACGTTGGCATGACCAGCAAACTCGGTTCGGCAGCGCCCGCTTCCTTTTGCCCTTGCAGCATGGCCAGGGTCATAACCGTCTTGCCAAGGCCCATATCGTCGGCCAGGCAACCCCCGAAATTATACTGCCGCAGGAAATTCATCCAGTCGTATCCTGCCTGTTGGTAAGGGCGCAGGTTACCTGTAAACCCTTTGGGTAACGGGAACGGCTCAATCTCCTCAAAGTTGCGCAGACGTTCGAGCTTGCGGCTGATGATGGTCGTAGCCAGGTTGTCGCGCTCCAGTTCCTGCACCAGCGCTAGGTGGTACTTCTGCAGCACCAGGCGCCCATCGCCATCAATTCCATCGGCATGTTCCAGAAAACCGAATAATTCGGAATATTTCGTAAACCAGGCCTCAGGAATAACGGCAATCTCGCCGTTGGGGAGTGTGAACTCGTGTTTTTTATTCAGAATGAGCGTCCGCAGTTTCAGGAAGGGAATTTCGAACTCCCCGAAAAGGACGTTGGCATAAATATCGAACCAGTCGCGGCCCTCTTCGATAGACAGTTTAATGCTCGAATAGCCCAGAAAATAGCGTTTTGTATCCTGTGCATCCTGCCGAAGCAGAAACCCGGCCTCCTTGAGCTGTCCATTATTATTCGACAACCACGTAAAGGCTTCGGCCTTCGAAATAGCCAGTCTGCCGTGGCGTAAATCGAGACCCGTGTCATGCAGAAATGTAAGTTTATTCCGCTCCAAACGCTGATCCCGCCGAATTTTATGGAATATGTATTCGTCGTTTTTCTTTTCCAGACTCACGTTAGCCGACGCGCCGAAGCTATCGAACCGAAACGTAAAGTCGCCATACTGAAACGACAGATCAAACACAATGCGCTGGTTTGCCACCTCATCGCTATCATCTGCCCCCCCCGCAAACATGGGCACCGTAACGGATCGACTCGATTGCACCATTTCAGAAACCGTTAATACCGGCACCGGCTCCATTGCCTCGGTCCTGATTTCGAAACCCTTGGCATATACGTCATACGAAGCGATAAGGGGCGTTACAAATCGCTCGTAGTATTGCTGCTCAATGTTTCGGGGAATAACGATGTGGTTCTTCGAGAAAAACGGACGAAGCTTTTTCCCATCTACATTTTTGCTGAAGTGATAAAGCCGGTTACCAACCATCAGATAGGCGGGCTCATCGCAAATCATCAGCGCATCTTTAAATTGAAACTCGACCCGCTCCGTTTCGCTGCTTTGTCCATCCTTCGCCCCATTCTCTCGTGGTGCTATAGGATAGCGGATAATGGGAAAATAGTGCGTTGAATCGGCATTGCGAACGAAGTGAAAATGCACACGTGCCGGTTCGGGCATCCAGTTGATCGGCTCCCAGGCGGGATTACCATCATTGCCCATGATATAGAAAGGCCTGCCGGGTAACAGGGCCATGATCTTGGCCTTTACCGTTTCCAGGTGACCACCAATCGTTTCCTGAATAAGCTTGTCGCCCTTTTGAGGATCATAAATTTTCAGGAAGAAATCGACCGCAGGTAACTTTTTGGTGTTGAACTTCTTAACAATAAAGTCCTGCTGTATGGTGTCGATCAGTTTCACCAGATCGAAATCCCGTTCATCTAATCCTTTGGCAAATTCATTAACATTTTGCGCAGAAAGGGTCTGATTTTGCAGAGTCAGTTCGCCCCGGCTATTGCGTTGCACCACAAAAGCCTCAATAAGATAGCCCAGAAACTCGTGATTCAGTAATGAATAAACGATTTGAAACGGCTGCAAAGGCGATACTTTCATGATAAACAATACTGTTCTTTCCCGATCCCATTGAGGACGAGACGAACGCAGGAAAAAGGTGAACAATTCTCCAGGAGAAACTGCGTGGATAAGCCTGTTGGCAGATGCGAAAAACTCAGGCAAACTTGCTCATTATGAACATTTTACCAGATAATCACATTTGTCAAAGGTGTCAAATATACGAATCAATATAAAATGTACAAGAGAGAATCTGACAAAATCAGTAAATGGTAAAATCCATCGCTCAGCCACGATGAAAATGCTTGACACAGTTAACGATATACCGGGCAAGGATCTGAAAAATGAACAATCAGCGCAAGGGGAAACGATTTTGTTAGGGTTAGGTAAAAATGGGTAGTATAGTAGGAGAATTAAATTAAATTCTGTTTAAATAGATAGCCTAATAAGTAAGTAAGGTATTAATTATCAGTAGTTTATAAATGAGCTTACTTGTGCTTTAAGCAACTTTATCGATAGGTGTTAGTTACTCCTAAAACTAATTTACTCATATACGTATGGAAAGGAAAGGATCTGTTGCGTCGCCAGCTAACAAGGGCTATTTTGAGCGCTTTGCCTCGACCGTAACGCAGGCAACCGGTAGCTCGGCCGCTTTTATCATCGCTTTTTTCACCGTAATCATCTGGGCAGTAACGGGCCCGCTGTTTCATTATTCCGAAAATTGGCAACTGGTTATCAATACCGGCACCACCATTGTGACGTTTCTGATGGTATTCCTGATTCAAAAAGCGCAAAATAAAGATTCGATGTCGGTGCAACTTAAATTGAACGAATTGATAGCAGCCACAAAGGGAGCCAGTAACCGGCTGGTATCGGTAGAGAACCTGACCGAAGATGAATTGAAGGTCTTGCAGGACCATTATAAGATGATGGCCGAGTTAACCCGGCAGGCATCCGATCTGCGGCAATCGCACTCTGTAGAAGAAGCCATAAAAGACACCGCCGAAAAGTTAGAGGACGAAATGGGCACTGGTCATACACTGTAAAAATTGCCGTTAATAAATGCGTTGAAACAGGCCTTAAATCGTAAATTTTTGGTTGGCAATTCGTTTTTAGTCATGTCAGGATAAACACTTAATTTCGTATTTAAATTAGATAAATTCTATGTATTTATAGATTGTTTATATCCTTAATTTTGGTTATTTTTAATCTATGAAGCATATATCTATATTAGTTCCGGAAGGGCACACCAGTTTGACAAATATTGAGGGCGCCCATCAAATACTTTCCGAAGTAAATTCCTCTCTAAGTAGTATGGGGAAGCCTCCTTTATTCACCGTTCAGTTGATTGGAATTTCTGAAGAAACTAAACAACGAAATGGTTTATTTACCGTAAAGCCAGATCGACTAATAGAGGATATAAAAAAGACAAATCTGATTATTATACCGGCTCTGCATGGTGATCCAATAAAAGCGCTGGAACGAAATAGAGAATTCATACCCTGGATCATACATCAGCGGAAACAGGGTGCCGAAATAGCCAGCTTTTGCGTAGGTGCTTTCTTCCTGGCCTCGACTGGTTTGCTAACCGGCAAACAGTGCGCTACCCATTGGAAACTTGCCAATGAGTTTAGGGCCATGTTCCCGGATGTAAATCTGGTGGATGATAAGATCATGACCGAAGAAGACGGCATTTACACCAGTGGTGGCGCTTATTCGTATTTAAATCTACTTGTTTACCTGATCGAAAAATACGCTGGCCGCGATATGGCGATCTTAACGGCCAAGGCGTTTATGATTGATATAGACCGCACCAGTCAATCGCCTTTTATTATTTTTCAGGGCCAAAAGGGGCATGAAGATGAGCCCATACGAAAAGCACAGGCTTTTATTGAATCTAATTTTCAGGCTAAAATTACGGTCGATCAACTCGCCGATATGCTGGCACTCGGCCGCCGGAGCCTTGAGCGCCGATTCAAAAAAGCGACCTGCAATACCGTTACCGAATACATCCAGCGTGTGAAAATAGAAGCCGCAAAAAAAGAACTGGAAACGAGCCGAAAAAATATAAATGAAGTGATGTATAACGTAGGCTATTCAGATACAAAAGCTTTCCGAATTATTTTCAAGAAAACCACTGGAATGACGCCTATCAATTATCGGAATAAATACAATAATGAGGGGGTATTTGTTTAGGTGGTTTTGTTGTTTTTATTGACTCTCTGTTACAGTTTCTGATTGAACTACGAAGAGTTGCGAATGAGCAGGAACCCCTGCTCATTCGCTCCCATATAGTAATCGAATGTATTCTGCATTACAAACTATTGTAAAGAAAGTAAGGCCCTGCGTCCATTCGTATGCGCCGTAACTGCTTTTCATATTTTCCGTTTACCAAGTCGTGGTAGAGTGAATCAATAAACGGTTTCCCATCCTGAATTACCAGTAGCTCAATTACCTGACGCTTCCAATCACAGATAAACAAGTAAGCATCATGGCGGTAAGGTAGTGCGGGGTTCGGCGATCCATCATACAGAACTAATTTGCCATTGGGAAAGCCATAACGATACTGTTTAGAGCCAGACCGATCAAAGTAAAGACTGGTCAGGTTCTGTTTTCCATTACTCAATGCGTAAGATGCTCGTCGCAGATCGCCGGTTTTCACTAGATCACGGGATTCGACAAAATAGAAGAAGAGCATCCCTTTTGGGCTCCGGTAAACGTTCAGGCCGCTATACCCTTTTGGATTCCAGACAGCCACACAATCAATACGGCTTGGACTGTTTATCTTATAGGCATTTCGTACTGTTTGCGATAAACTCTCAAAGCGATAATAGGCCGTTATCATTGCTCCTCACCTCCTCTTTGCCCCTTCGTCCCAGGCTGTTGCTTATCAAAGATAACGGCCGACAGTCGATCCTTTCGGGCCAATTGCTGCCCGTGCTCCTGTAATTGCTGGCTGAGATCAGCCCCGCTCATTGTGTTTTTTTCCACTTCTTTAAACGGTTTAAACGTTTGAAAAAATGGACTTGCAAGCCCGGTTAACTAATAAATGTTATAACGAGAGCAAAGAAATTAAACAAAAGAAATTGGATATGAAATTTGGGTACCACAGTTTCAATGTTTTTTGGAGTATCTATCACCATAAAATTTTAACTTTTTCAAGATGTCGTCTACTTTGTCCTTGTCCTTCAACTTGCACTTCCCAGACTTTATATTGTAGAGCGAACTTGTTAAATTAGTATAACTAAGCCTATTCCCCTGTTTGGTAATCGTATTTCTATACTTACTCATGACGATACACTAGTTCTTATTCATTATGTACTTTCCCAAGAGAAGACGATGAAAAAAATAAGCTACTTTTGCAGTCCCACATTTCCACTCAAAAGGACTTAAGCTGGCTATTCTTCCAGTCATGTAGTTCAAAAGGTCAAACGAATTAACGTCCTTAGAAATAAAACCAACCCGTTTTAATATTCTACACAAGTAAGACAATTGCTCTGAGGATAGGGTACATCCAAAGGAGTCTTTAGGGTAACTCCCACCATAGTCTCCATCTAAGTATATTAAGCTATCTAAATATTGATAAGTCCATCTCGCACTCAATTTGATTTCAAGTAAATAGAATAGTTTCCTCTCACCTGTATAGCTCAAAAACTCCTCTGGAACTTTATCAAATTCGTTTAAGTAAAATCTTATACCTCCTCTTTTTGACTGCTCAAGTAAATTATCAATTAATTGGTATTCTACGGGCGTGAAAAACATTTGCGTTGGTGAACACCCTTTATAAAAGGGTGCATTTCAAATTGTCGCCTGATGTCGTTAGCTTAGGGCATGACTGAAGATGAATACATAGCCTTGGCCCGCCAAAAATATCAAGACCTGCAACAACTTAAAAGCAAGCCAACTTTCTACGACTATGAAAAGTCGTTCGATGAAATTTGGCAGGAATTGGGTCGGCAAGTCTTGGAAAAAAGCCTGAGTGATGTGCCAACTGACCGACGTAAAAAAAAAGATGACAACGCGTTACGGACAGATACAAATTGCTAACAGTGAATTATTTAGCCAACACCCCAACGGATTTGGCACTAGCTAGCTAGACTCCTGACAACTTACCAAAAACGGTGGGGCATCGAGGAGTACCACAAATCACTCAAACAGAATGCGTCGCTGGAGAAATCTCCTACGCGCACCCACCGTACTCAAGCTAACCATCTGTTTGCCAGTATCTGCGCCTACGTCAAGTTAGAGCGTTTGCGGCTGAGATCTGCCACCAATCACTTTGCCTTGAAAGGGCGGTTATATCTCAAAGCCATGCAAGCGGCTTTTGCCGAATTAAACAGCCTGAAAAATCAACTTAGCCAAAAGCCAACAATGGAGTTGGCGTAACATCAGTTAAGTATTTTTGTCCAACTAATTTATTTCTTAAATAAATTCATTTTTTAGAACCCGGGCAGCAGCGTTTTACATGGCCTGGTACTTATAAATCGTTTAGGCACATTATCATTTACTGAAGTAGAACTATCAACAAAATTTATTACACTCATATCACTTGCTAATAAAGGTGTTGCCACCAGACCAGATTACATCTAAATGGACCAACGCCAAAATACCTGCCTATTGATCAATTAGTTTACGATCCGCTCATTAAGACTGTACAGCATAGTTTATGTTGTACATCGAAAAGATAATTTAATCAGCGTTCTCTTTGCCTGTCTTATAAAAAAAGATCTACTAAGCAGGTGCATCATAAGCTTACTGGTCTACTGATGGCCTCATACATATCAATTAATAAATGATTTAATAACTACGAATACATGGCTTCAACTATTACTCCTAAACGTCGAAAGGAAAACCGGACCCCGATCTTAGTCGTCGAAAATAACGCGGATCAATGGCTTATTATTCGTTCTGCGCTGGCACAGGGATTTCCTGAGGTAGAGCCGATCTGGATGAACCATGCCTCCCAAACCTTAACTTATCTGGACAAATATGCATCTGATGATTGTAAGTTACCAAGGATGATTTTACTAGAACCCTATTTACCGAGTCAGGAAGACGGTTGGGCTTTGTTAAAGTCAATCAAATCTCATCCACAATACCAGCATATACCAGTTATAATTTTAAGCCATTCGCAAGAACAGGTAGATATTGTAAAATCATACAGTTTTAGTGTAGCCGCCTATATAACAAAGCCAACGGTTAATCATAAATGGCTCGCCTGTTTCTATACCCTTCGTCGATACTGGTGGGAACTGGCAATCCTGCCGATAATATCCAAAGAAGTCAATTAAAAATACATAAAATGGTTAATAGTACCTGAATTAGGGAAACTCATTATAACTATTCCAACTAAGTCAGACGTATATATTCCTATTTCATTTTCTTTACCCGCAAAGATTTACTCACTTTGCGGGTAATTTTTTTATATAACCATGACTTCGTCACCAGAAACGGCACTAACACCCGCTATACAGGAAAAATTTGAACACCTCTGGCACCTGGTAGGCAACACGCCCATGCTGGAATTATTCTATACCGATCAGGGACAGCCTCGCTCGCTCTATGTTAAATGTGAGCATTATAACCTGACTGGCAGCATGAAAGACCGGATGGCGCTCCATGTGCTGCACCAGGCATATAGAGAGGGGAATATTAAACCCGGCGACCGTATTGTGGAAGCCACCAGCGGTAGTTCGGGCATCGCTTTCTCTGCAGTGGGCCGAGCCCTGGGGCATCCTGTAACGATTATTATGCCGGCCGGTATTAGCCAGGAACGTATCGATATTATTCGTAGTCTGGGGGCCGATATTGTACTGTTCACGAAAGAAGAGGGTGGTTTTATGGGTGCCATTCGGCGTTCGGAGGAGTTGGCCGCCAACGATCCGAATGTGTTTTTACCCCGTCAGTTCGCGAATAAATACAATTCAGAAGCCCACCGCTTAACGACAGGCAAAGAAATCTGGCTGCAACTCCAGGGCGTGGATGTTACACCCGATGCCTTTGTGGCTGGCGTCGGCACTGGCGGCACGGTTATGGGTGTAGGGCGTTATCTCAAATCCCGCAAGCCCGATATTCGTATTCACCCCCTCGAACCCGCCGAATCACCCACGCTGTCGGTAGGCTACAAAACGGGGACACACCGTATTCAAGGATTTTTCGATGAGTTCATCCCCGATATTTTAAAGCTGGATGAGTTGGATAAAGTAGTGCAGGCCAGCGATGGCGATTCGATCTTGATTGCGCAGAAGCTTGCCCTCCAATTGGGTGTTGCGGTAGGCATTTCGTCGGGAGCCAACCTGATTGGCGCCATTAACCTTCAACGCGAAATGGGCACCAACGCCCGTGTTGTGACCATTCTCTGCGACAGCAACAAGAAATACCTCAGTACCGATCTGGTACGTGAAGAACCTATCAAACCAGGCTACGTCGCACCTGATATTGAGTTTACCGACTACCGCCCTATTAGCCGTTTACTGGTTGGCAGACCGGGGGTATTTTAATGATTCATACTGTCTGGGCCAAGCTCTGGCTTGGCCTTCATAGCCTATAATTTGATGACCCAAGCTACGACTTGGACAGGATAACCACTAGAGTCAGCAGCCTTAATAAGAAAAAAGCCACCCTTTCTTAGTCAAGGGCGGCTTTTTTCTTATTAAGAGAACCTGTTACTTGATCGCAATCAGGCGGTTGGGTGTTTCTGCTTTTTGTGTCGAGATTGTCACGTTGTGCGTGGTCGTTTCAACACCGTTCGTAATTTCTACCTGATAGACACCATCTGGCAGTTCTTCCAGATTTAGCCGGGTACGGTATTTGCTTTCTTTTTTACCCAAATGCTGGGCATAAAACACCTTGCCATCAGACCCTTTCAGGCTAACATCGACAGGACCGCCGATCTGTTTGTCAAGGCAGATGTTGAGTTTGCCGTCTACAGATGTGTAAATACCCGATTGATACGAGGCTATGGCCGATGGACGACCACCGGGATTAACGTCAGCAAATGAAGCAACCGATGTAACGAAACCCAGTGTAAGGGCTAATGCGAGGGATTTGATAAGCGTTTTCATGATATTTTGTTTCTTAGTAGTTTAAAATCTGGTCGGGTTATTCCCGATTGGTGAAACAAAGATATAGGCCACAGACAGTACTATGCATTACAAACTACCAGAACGGTCATACGACTGGATGAGTGGCAAGAAAATGAGGATGGTTGAGCGAACGGTATTGGTTTGTTTGGCGTATAGAAGACCCATCAGGGATAGTTTCCCTGTTAATGACTACCTGTAGCTAATGAAATTAGATTAACGTGTGAGCAAACCCGCGTCCAGCACAAACTGCGAGCCTGTTACATACCGGGATTTATCCGATACCAGGAATAACACCATTGCCGATACATCTTCCGGCTCTACCCACGGTACGGGCAGCAGGTTCCCCGCCGAGCGTTCGGCAATTTCCTGTGTGGTGGTTCCTTCCAGTTCGGCAAGCCCATCGTTCATGGGGGTGTTTACGCCCGTTGGGTGAATGGAATTTACCCGGATGTTGTACGGAGCCAGTTCAATAGCCCACGATTTCGTCAGGCCGACCAGTCCCCATTTTGAGGCCGCATAATGACTCAGACGGTTCATACCCCGAAGCCCGGCAATGGTTGAGTTGTTGATAATAACGCCCGATTTTTGCTGCATCATCACCGGAATAACTCGTTTGGCCACCAACCAGGCGCCTTTCAGATTAATATCGAGCATGGCATCCCATTCTTCTTCGGGTAATTCGTGCACTAGCCCATAGGCACAAATCCCCGCGTTGTTGAACAGTATGTCAATCCGACCGAACTGCTCCACGGCGGCATCAACCGCCAGTTTTATATCGGCATCCCGCCGAACATCACCCTGAGCGGTCAGGCACGAAGCGCCGAGTGCTTCGACTTCGCGTTTTAAGGAATCCAGCTCACTTTCGGAACCAAGCGCATAGCCCGGATAAGCCAGCGGTTTGGCCAGATCAAAGGCCACAATGTTGGCCCCCTCCTTCGCTAGAGACAGCGCCACAGTCCGCCCCTGTCCATGAGCGGCTCCCGTAATAAACGCAACTCTGTTCTGTAAATCGGCCATTAGTTACGGCTGGGTTTATTATGTCAAGGGTAAATATGGATAGAGGTACTCGTCGATAGGCACATCCAGCACGTTGTTGAACACGTTGGTAGCAATCATCTGACCGGCAAAAGCGACCAGCACAACGATTTGTGTATCGGTATATCGTTCAGCGATGGGTGCATATAGCTCGTCCGAAATTTCGCCTTTATGCTGGGCAATAGCACTAGCAAAGTCAATGAGCGTCTGCTCTTCCTCTGTCAGTTGAAGGTCTTCTGGACGTTCGCCATTGTCGATAATGATTCGGCGAAAAAAGGTGGTGCAAAGCGGGCAGTTCGACCCTTCCGAAATGGCGTGTGCAAACAGATACGCCTGTCGATTTCCCACAATCTTCTTTACTTCTTCGTAGAGTGGATACCACTGCATGTAAACCTGAAAAGCCAGCACAGAACGGCCCAGCGTGGCTTTCATATTGGTAATACGGCTACCGGGATAGTCGGTAACGTGTTCGGCAAAAGCAGCCTGTATCTCAGGCGTTTCGTCGGCGGCAGGAAGGGGTGTAATGCGTGGCATAGCTGAAGGTTCAGACAGGCTTGGGCGCTATAATTTACTCAATCGTTCGGCGGCTTCCTGCAAAACGGCATCGTCTTTAGCAAAACAGAATCGGAGGATTTTGTAATCGTTCTTCTGATTGTAAAATACCGAAACCGGAATGGAGGCCACCCCTATCTCGTTGGTCAGCCGAATCGCCAGCTCGTAATCGGGCTCGTCGGTGATGTCAGCATACGAAACGGTTTGAAAAAAACTACCTTCTGCGGGTTTGATCTTGAACCGGGAACCAGCCAAACCAGCCAGAAACAGGTCGCGCTTACGTTGATAAAAATCCGGTAACTGGCGAAAGTGATCCGGTTCTTTCAGGTAATCGGCCAGCGCATATTGAATAGGAGTAACAGTGCTGAATGTCAGGTACTGGTGTATTTTCCGAAACTCCGCACTCAACTCTCTCGGGGCCAGGCAGTAACCAATTTTCCAGCCCGTAATGTGAAAAGTTTTCCCAAATGAGCCAATAATAAACGTGCGCTCCTGCAAAACCGGATGCGTCATGAGCGAGTGGTGCGTTCGGCCATCGAACAGAATGTGCTCATACACCTCATCGCTCACAATCCAGATATCGCGGTCGCGTACTAGATCGGCTAGCTGATTCATATCGTCAGCCGTCCAGACGTGGCCCGTGGGATTGTGGGGCGTATTGACCAGAATCATTCGTGTTCTGTCGGTAATTTTTTCCCGAACAACCTGCCAATCTATAGTATAGTCAGGTGGGGTAAGGGTCACGAAAACCGGGATACCACCGTTGAGTTCGATGGCGGGTACGTAGCTGTCGTAGGCGGGTTCAAAAACAATTACCTCGTCCGGTCCGGCGGTCTGGTTGGGGCGGATAACGGCCGTTATGGCGGCAAAAATTGCTTCAGTTGCCCCCGACGTCACGGTAATTTCGGTATCGGGGTCGTAGACAACATTATACTGGGTAAATGTTTTCTGAGCCAGGGCTTCGCGCAACGCCGGAACGCCCGTCATTGGCGCATATTGATTGAATCCTTTCCGCATATAGTGTTCAACCAACGACACCAGTTCGGGCGAACAGTCGAAACCGGGAAACCCCTGCGACAGATTAATGGCACCCGTTTCGGTCGCCAGCTTCGACATGACCGTAAATATCGTCGTGCCTACATTTGGCAACTTTGACACAAGGCTAGTGCTTTTACTTTGTGTACTCATACCTAAAATTAAGCTAAAAAAAATTTTACCATAGTATCATAGGCAAGTAGCCGACACTGCAAAAACGAAAAAAGGGTTTAACCACAGAGGCACAGAGACTACAGCGTTGAAATAGTATGAAATGGACTCTTTTCTTTGTGATCTCTGTGCCTCTGTGGTTAAACCCTTTTTTCAACTAGCACTATTGAGTTCATCCGAAAATAAATTGCTGTAATGTCAGATGATTACATCTAACGGCAAAAAAAGTTAATGATCGCCGTAGCGTTTTTCTCCAGCGTTCACAACCAATGCCAGCTTATTCTGTTTCGGTGGTATGGGACAGGTAGCATACGGAGTAAACGCACAGGGCGGATTAATAGCCTGATTGAAATCGAGAATGACCATATTTCTCTCAGCCGATGCACTCCCGGCTACTGGCCTGTCGGCATACAAAAACCGCCCCGAACCGTATGTTTCGTGGGTGTTTGTCTGATCGCCAAACAGAATGAACAGTTTTTCCCCCTCACCAACGGCATCTAACCGGTAGGTTTTACCGGCTCGTTCAAAGATCAGCGTACCGGCCAGGGGTTGTTGTGAAACGATTCCCAACACATCAATAATGGAGATGGTTCTAGGCGTTGTCGGCGCTTCCAGACGGGCTTTCAGTTTCCAGCTTTCGTCGATCGGGTAACGATCAATGGTTTGAAACTCCTTCAGATAAGGGCTATCCAGATCACGCAACCGAACACCGTATTTATCGCCCCGTTTGATAATGAACCACCGTAATGAGCCGTGTTCCAGCACCGTCGGTTTCGTATTGGGCGAGAAAACAACCAGCGGTTCCGTTACAGGCTTTCCAGCAGCCGAGACCGTTGCACCCGTATTAGGCAAAAATCGAACCTCTCCTTTATCCAGGTAAAACGCGCCCAGATCGGCCGGGGCCTTGGCAACAGGGAAAGGAACATCGAAATCAGGGCCAAGGCCCAGCGAATTTTTTCCATTGTCTAGCCAGAACAATCCAGCCAGATTCAGCCAGCCGGTTTCGCTTTTCAGGGAATTTACCCGGTTCTGATGCCATTCGTCCATCTGGGCTTTGTACGATGGTCCGTCTGCATTACGCCAGCCAACAGAGGCCATCATGGCCAGGAACCACAATCCAAAAAAACACCGCGAGTAGCTATTTAGTGGGCCAACTGTTTGATTAATAAGTTGCATGATGCACTTGGTTAAGGGTATCAACAGCATCAGAAATTGCTTTAGTATCAAGCGTACGGTCAAAGTTTTCGTCGAGGAAATGGTAAGAAATCCGGCGATCCTGCCCAATCACATACAAAGCGGGCGTAAAGGCTTCTTCCGAAATGCCTGATACACGTTCCCAAACGGGGTAATCTTCATTGTACACCCCAAACCGCTGTGCCACTGTCGAATCGGCATCGTAGGCAACGCGAAAATCGAGCCCGCCCACTTGCCGGTTCAATATACCAGGCGATTCGTTGGAGAACACAACTAATTCGGCATCAACGTCAATTAATGTTTGATTCAGCCGAACCAGCGACTCCAGATAAGGCCGGGCGTAGCGACCCCAGCAAGGGCAATAGAAACTAACCACCAATGGCCGAACACTCACCAGATCGAGCAGAGACGTTGCCCCTTCGGGCAGTTTCTGGCCAAAAACAGAGGCTCGCCAATTGGTAGCAGCACCGGTAATACTGAAAAAAGGAGCCAGGTCGCCGGTTAGCAATGGCTTGACCGGAGTCGTTTTGGCCCGAGGCTGTGTACTAACTGAGCGGATATCGCCTAATTCATTTTGAAATTCGAGTGTCATAATAGTATGGATTTTATGGCAAATAACAGCCAGTCTAACTGCATATTACCGAAGAATTTTAGCCCCTAACCGATGATAAAAGGGTGTTTTACTAGCCGCATGCTTCGGTTGATGCGCCCCCGTAATCAAGGGAATGTACATGACCCGCCGACGACTGGCAGCGCCTAGGTTGGGCGACTGTTCGACGCGATGCCACAGGCTACCATTGTGAATAGTCAGGTCACCCGCTTCAATATCAAAGCCAACTTCGCGGGGATCGGGGCGATGGTCGATGAACTGCCGTTTGCGAAACAGCGTCATCAGTGTGTTTTGTTTGTGGGTACCGGGCAACACACGCAGGCCGCCATTGCTCATAGGGCAGTCGTCTAGGTGTAGCCCCACATTGAGCATCGGCTGGATACGCTGACCTAGAAATAAATCGCGCGGGCTATCGGTATGCCAGCCCATGCGTGAGAACGAGCTTTCGGGTGTGCGAACGTAGTGGTTGACTACCAGCCCATCTTTCTCCTCTTCGCCAATACGCCCGCTATATGGTTGAAGTAGTTGAGTTAACCCCTGTAACCTTTCGTCCCGCAAAAAGGCATGCAATACCGGACTAAATAAGGATGCGAAGGCAAACCGTTGCACAATAACTTGCCCGTTTTCGTCGCGGCCGTATTTAATTGGTGTGCCATTGATCTTATCTACTTTATCGGTAATCCAACTTGCTTCAACGCGCTGCAATTCACGCAAAAAAAGTTGTACACGCTCACGGCCAACAAAGTTCTTGATGTGTAAAAAACCGTTCTTAGTAAAGAAAGCGATCTCGTCTGCGGTCAAGGATTGAGCAGGAAGGACAGAAACCAGAGTACCAGATAATGCTACCATTGAAATTAAGACTAGTGTCGATTGATATGATTAATTATTAAATCTATTTACTATACAGATTAAGTATAGTATTCTTGACAAATAAACGTAAACATTCGTTTACAAGATTTTTGTGTTGAGATTTCCTGGTTAGTGTAACACAGGCAAACGGAAGAAACTTAGCAACAACACACACCCATCAATATAACCACATGGGCGGGTACAGAATGGGCGTTCGGACGCAAAATAGTCTGTTGTTGATCTAATTTCATGAGATAATGGGCCATTTTCACTTTAGTCCCCTAGTTTGATAGGCAAAGATGGATAGTGATTTTACCAATTCCAAATTTTTTATTTCCCCAAATCCAATGAGTAGGTAGAACTAATCCAAATAATCCTTTAACGATTTGTAATCTAAAGAAGAATATTTTGTTTTTTTTGAATATATGAATCTAAAATCAAGTTCTGTCCAAAAATGAAACACACTTTACGAGAAAAGGCAAAAATCTGCTTCCTGGCGCTCTGGTCTATATTGCTGATTAGCCATGCAACGCAGGCGCAGGACCACCGGCTAACAGGTAGGGTCACATCAGGCAAAGATCAGCAACCCATTCCAGGCGTTAATATCCTGGTAAGAAATACCCAGTTAGGGACTACTACCGATGGTAATGGCAACTTCACGCTGAATGTTCCGGCTAATGCAACGCTGGTCTTTAGTGCCATTGGGTATGCAGGCAGCACCGTGGATGTTGGCAATAAGACCCAGCTAAACGTTACCCTTCAGGAAGCCGAGCAGAGCTTGGGCGAAGTTGTTGTAACCGCACTTGGTATCAAGAAAGAAGCCAAACGCCTGGGCTATGCTACGGCCATTGTCAACCCCGAGCAGGTAACAACCAATCGATCGGTTAACTTTATCAATGCGCTACAGGGCAAAATTGCCGGGGTAAATATCTCCAGCTTAGGCACGGGCGCTGCGGGAACAAGTAAGATTCGTATTCGGGGTCAGTCGTCGTTCTCAGGACAAAATTCGCCCCTGATCGTTATCAATGGCGTACCGGTCGATAACACCAACTTTGGGCAGAACAACGGCAACACGGGCAGTGATAACTCCATTGGTAGCCGCGACCGGAACTACTCCGATGGTGGCGACGGACTATCATCCATCAACCCCGACGATATTGAAGGTATGACCGTTTTGAAAGGGGGTACTGCTGCGGCTCTGTACGGCTCCCGTGCTAAAGATGGCGCTATTCTGATTACAACGAAAACAAAGGGTACGGGACAGGGAATTGGGGTAACCTATAACATGAACTATACGAGTGATCACCCGCTCGACTACACGGATTACCAGTATGAATACGGGCAGGGTGAATATGGCGTTCGGCCCACGGCCCCAAATCCAACATCGGGCGTGTGGAGCTTTGGCGAGAAGTTTGCCGGTCAGACACAGGTGTTATTTGGTGGGCTAACGGTGCCTTATGCTCCTGTGCGTAACCGGATCAACACTTTTTATCGGGATGGTTCGACTATGACCAACTCCATTGCGGTTTCGTCGGGCAATGAAAAAGGAGGATTCAACCTCTCTGTTTCTAATCTGGACAATAAGGGCATTACCCGAAATAACTCATTTAACCGCAAAACCATCAACCTTGGGTTTAGCTACAACCTCTCCCCGCGCCTTTCTGTAACGGGTTCGATGAACTACTCCAACGAGTATAACAAAAACCCGCCCCAGATTGCTCAACAGGATAACAGTACGCCTACCGTTATCTACACGCTGGCCAACTCTATGCCGCTCGACGTGCTGGAAGCGAATCAGATCAATCCGGCAACAGGTAATGAGTTCATTTACTCCCGGTTCATGAACCGGACAAACCCTTATTTCGTCCTTAACAACAAGTTTGAGAACATCCGTCGGGATCGCCTGTTCGGCAACATTTCGGCCCGCTATAACGTCACCGACTGGTTGTATGTTCAGGGGCGTGTAGGGCAGGATTACTGGTCCCGCGATCAGGACTATAACTTCCCAACGGGTCAGGCTTCGCTGGCCGCAGCACCGGCCGGTTTTGTTAACGGGGCCTATGTACAGGAAGCCCGCCGATTCCGCGAAGTCAACACCGATTTCCTGATTGGGGCCAACCGCAAATTTGGCGTCATCGGCATTGATCTGACTTTGGGCGGCAACCAACTCTATCGCCGGTCGGATTTGAATAGTGTTCTGGCAACTGATTTTGTTGTTCGGGGGCTTTACACGCCACAGAATGGCCGGGTAAAAGATCCGCAGTATAGTCTGAGCGAACGTAAAGTGAACTCGTTGTACGGAGCCGCCGAAATATCTTACAAAGACGTTCTCTTTCTGAACGGAACCGTCCGGAACGACTGGTTCTCGACGCTGTCTCCGGCAAACCGCAGTATCTTATATCCGTCGGTAACGGGTAGCTTCGTCTTTTCGCAAGCCTTCAATAATTTACCCAGTTGGCTGAACTTCGGTAAGTTACGGGCGGCTTATGCCGAAGTGGGTAGTGATGGCGATGTAGGCCCCTATTCGAACAACTTGTTTTATGGCGTCAATGCCAATTTATTCCCCAACCCGTCGGGCAATGGCCAGCCGGTAGGGTTCATTACCTCCAACACGGTTCCCAGTGCCACGCTGAAACCAAGCCGGGTTGCCGAAACTGAAGTAGGGCTGGAGTTGAAACTGTTCAACAACCGGGTGGGCCTGGATGTAGCCGTGTACAACAAAATTACCAGCGACCAAATCGTTGCCAAACAATCCTCTGATGCGTCTGGCTACACAAGCTCGCTCATAAATAGTGGCCAAAGCCGCAACCAGGGTATTGAAGTTTTGCTAAATATGTCGCCGGTTCGGACAAAGAATTTCTCGTGGGACGTAACCCTGAATGGTTCCTATAACCAGACCAAATTGCTAAAGTTATTGACCGATACGCCGGGCGAGCAAATTGTGGTGGGTACGGGCATTTATGTTGGTGAACTCCGCCAGGTGGTCGGTCAGCAATTAGGCCAGTTGTACACCTATGGTTATAAACGTGATGCGCAGGGCCAGTTGATCAACGGAACAGATGGCCTTCCTGTCCGTACCGATGCGCCGGTTTCATTTGGTTCAGCTCTGCCCCGTTTTATAGGCGGTATTACTAATGGCTTCAATTATAAAGGGGTGAGTTTATCCTTCCTGATCGACTTCAAACTGGGTGGAAAAATGATATCAGGCACCAACCTGAATGCTTTCCGCCATGGCCTGCAAAAGGAAACCTTAATTGGACGCGGAGAAGCGGATAACAAAATGGTTGGCCCTGGCGTAAACGCCAATGGCGAAGTAAATGCGGTGCGTGCTTTTGTGCAGGATTACTATTCGGTAGGGCGCTCCAAGAGTCTCGGCGAACAGGTGGTTTATGACGCTGGTTTATGGAAACTTCGCCAGATCAGCCTCGGCTATGACTTCACGAAGGTGCTGCCTAAAAATCTGTTTATCAAAGGTGTACGCCTGAGCGCAGTAGCGAATAACGTAGCCATCCTGAAAAAGTGGGTACCCAACATGGACCCTGAGCAGTTCGGTTTTAGCTCCGATAATTTGATTGGTCTGGAATCAACAGGCTTGCCTACAACCCGCAGTATAGGCTTTAACCTGAATGTTAAATTCTAAAAGCCCCAACTTTATTACTTCCATGAAAAAGACACTTTTATATATACCGCTGGTTGCCCTGCTCTTTACGACGAGCAGTTGCGATAAAGGGTTTGACGAATTGAACATCAACCCAACGGCGGCAACAGCGCTTAACCCCGTTTTCACGTTCAACAATGCCATGATTGGCACCTCCTTTCCGGGAAGTATACTAACTTTCGAAGAGCCTACTGTTCAGCAGATGTTCACCCCGAACTCAGGCATCGTTGCCGGGGGTAATTTTAATATCGACAACCGGGGCCCATCGGGTGTGAATGGGGGTATCTGGCGGCAATATTACCAGAACGTCGTTCGCTATCTGGTCGATGTTATCAACCAAACCAAGTCAGATGCTAACCGGGCCAATCTGTATAACATGACCCGTATCTGGAAGGCATATACCTTTAGTGTACTGACAGATACCTACGGCGATATCCCTTACAGTCAGGCGGGTGTAGGCTATATTTCGGCTAATGTAACGCCGAAGTATGACACACAGGAGAGCATTTATAATGATCTGATTAAGGAGCTGACCGAGGCTACAGCTGCACTAGATGCCACAAAGCCAACCGAAGCCGGTGAAATTACGTATGGGGGCGACATTACGAAATGGAAAAAATTCGGCAATTCGCTGCTGCTTCGCGTGGGTATGCGCCTGTCGAAAGTGAATGCGACTCTGGCACAATCGACGGTCCAGAAAGCTATTGCAGGTGGGCTCATGGTCTCCAACGCCGACAACGCGCTGGTTCGTAACAATGCCAACTACACCAATAACGTAGGGGCTACCGTCAACTCGACCGAAGCAGCCAACTACTACCTGACGAAAACCTTCGTAGACTATCTTAAATCAACCTCCGACCCTCGTCTGGTTTCTATTGCCGTTCGATATGTAGGGGCAAAAAGTGGTCCTGAACAAACGGCCACCCTGGCCAGTCGTGATCCGGCTACGCAGATCGGAATGCCCCTTGGCTACGACAACGGCACCATTCCAGCCCGCGCCACCATCGATCTTGGTATCCCGTTCTTTTATGGATACTCACAGTTAGACCGTACTCGTATGGGTAGTCAGTTTGCGCCCTGCTATCTGGTCACTTACGCCCAAACACAACTGTTACTGGCCGAAGCAGCCCAGCGCACCTGGACGACAGGCAATGCCGCCGACTACTACAATGCGGGGGTTACGGCACACATGAAACAGCTAGCCGATTATGGAACGACATCGGCGGTAGCAGATGCCGACATCAGCACCTACCTGACCAAAAATCCGTATGTGGCGGCTAAAGGGCTTGAATTGATCAATACGCAATACTGGATAGCCTCTTTCCTGAACGGCCCCGAGGTATTCGCCAATTTCCGGCGGAGTGGCTTTCCTACACTGACGCCTAACCCCTATCCGGGCAAAGAGATAAAAGGCAATTTCATTAATCGCTTATCCTACCCGGATTCGGAGCAGTCAGTAAATACCGCTAACCGGCAGGAAGCTGTTGCCCGGCAGGGAGCAGACAACCTGGACACTCACGTTTGGTGGGATAAATAGAGTAGAGTACTAGAGCGGGTGGCCACCCGCTCTAGTGTTTTTCAAACACTACATCAGCAAAGTAGCTCTTGCCATCAGTGAACCAGCCTGTCATAGCAAAGCCCGTTTGTCGGGCGAGTTCCTCGATCTGGTTCCGGGTGAATTTTCGGGAAATCTCGGTATGAATGATTTCGCCGTATTGAAACGGCACCTGCATACCAAGCGCGTTAACATCTACCGTTTGCGCTTTCTGGCTCACTAGATACGAGCGAGCTTCACCGTTTTCGGGATTATAGGTTTCGTAATGATCGAAAGCAGCCAGATCGAAATTAGCGTCGAGGTCGCGGTTTATTCGCCGGAGCAGGTTCAGGTTGAACGCCCGCGTCAATCCCTGACGATCATTATAGGCCGTATGAATAATGGCAGGGTGCTTTTGCAAATCGAAACCAGTAAGTACCAAATCGCCCGGCTGAAGGCGGTCATGGAGCTGCTGATAAAACGCTATAGCCTCATCGGGTGCGAAGTTGCCAATATTAGACCCCAGAAAGAGAACCACTTTCCGACTGTTGCTCTCACTCGATAGCAGCTCAAGGGCGCTGAAGTAATCATCGTGCCGCGGATTAAGCTGCAAATCGGGCCACTGCTTCCGTAAATCAACAACTAATCCTTCAAGGGCATCCACCGAAATATCAATGGGTGCATAGGTAAAATCGGCTTGCTGGTCTTCGAAGTGTCCAATCAGAATTTTCGTTTTCAGCCCATCTCCTGCACCTAATTCCACCAATTCGAATGGGCGATTATCGAGCATAAACTGCCGGAGCAAATCAGCTTTGTGCGTATCCAGCACTTCATACTCAGACCGGGTCAGGTAGTAGTCTGGGGAGCGCATGATTTCGGCAAAAATCCTGCTCCCTTCGGCATCATAAAAAAAACGCGACGACAGGCGTTTAGGCGTTTGCTGTAAGCCTGTACGTACTTCATCAACTAATGCCGGATCAATATCACTACTAACTGTTTGTGGTTCCAAAGCTATTGATTCGCTAAACGTATTCCGGTATATTGCCATCGTTTGTCGGGTTGAAAAAAATTGCGGTACGTTGGTCGGGAATGACCCTCGGACGTAGCTACCGATGCCCCGCGTAAAACCATCTGGCTACTCATAAATTTGCCGTTGTATTCACCCACGGCCCCTTCGGCAGTAATAAAGCCGGGATAAGGCAGGTAAGCAGAGTTCGTCCACTCCCACCGGGCGCCCCAATTGAGTTGTTGATTTGAATCCACGGCGGCCGAGTCCACGGCGGCAACTTCCCACTCGAATTCGGTTGGCAGGCGTTGGCCTTTCCAACGTGCGTAGGCATCGGCTTCGTAGTGGCTTACATGGCAAACCGGCGCATCCAGATCAACAGGCTTCAGACCGTCGAAGGTATAATTCCACCACTCGCCATCAACCTGATGCCAATATAAAGGTGCCTGAACAGCATTTGTTTTTACCCACGCCCAGCCATCAGAAAGCCAGTGCCGGAAGTTCTGATAGCCTCCCGCTTCCACAAAGGCCAGATACGCTTCATTCGTAACCAGATTTCCGGCAAGCGTCGTTTTGTTGAGGTACACTTTGTGTGCGCCCACTTCATTATCGAAGTAGAACGAACCAGGCTGCTGATTTTCATTTGCTTGATAACCAACGGTGTAAATTCCTTCGGGAATGACCAAAGACGGGCGTGAAACCGACAACGGATTTTCCAGAATGGGCATCTTAATGGCGGGCTGCAATGGATTGTGGCCCAGAATAAACTTGATATCGGTAATGAGCAGTTCCTGGTGTTGCTGCTCGTGGTTCAGGCCGAGAATAATTAGTGCGTGAAGTTCGGGCGATAGGTCGGCTGTGTCCAGAAAACGACTCATTTGCTCGTCTACATACGCGCGGTAGGCATACACACCCGCTACGGTTGGACGGCTGAGGTTACCCCGGTCGGTTCGCAGAACGCGCTTTCCAACTGTTTCGTAATAGCTGTTGAAAACGTAGCTGAAATCCTGATGAAAAATGCGGTAATGGGGCGCATTAGGAACCAGTACAAAGTTTTCCCAAAACCAGGTCGTATGCCCTAAATGCCATTTCGGCGGACTAACATCGGCAACGGGCTGAACCACATAATCTTCGGTTTCGAGCCCCCGGCATATAGCCTCAGAATGAAGCCGTACGCGGTAATAGTGTTCGGTAAGCGTTTGTTCGGCAATCATTCTTATTGTCATTAGGAGTTGTCCACTAGTCTATGGACAACTCTGGTATTAAAAACGAAAAACTAAGGTTCTTGTTTAATACCCAACCATTTGCTCATCAACGTAACACCAAAACCAGCGTTCGCCCGGTTCGGCTGAGGCCACTACCGGGTGTCCGCTCGCATGAGAATGCTTTGTTGCATGGGTATTGGGCGATGAGTCGCAGCAGAGTGTTGTGCCGCACGTCTGGCACGTTCGTAAATGCACCCACGAATCACCCGTTTTGATGCATTCTTCGCAAACGTATTCCTCAGCCAGACGAACTTCCGTCAGCGAGGAGAGATGAGAACAGAGAGTTGGTTTAAGCATAAAAGTTGAGCGGGTGGAAACCCGCATTATAATTGAATGGCGAATTTTACCCGCCCCATGTTAGCTCTCGGCCAGATATTTGTGAACAAAGCTCACGGCCATAGCCCCTTCGCCCACGGCTGAAGCAACGCGGTTCATGGCTCCGGCCCGAACATCGCCAGCCGCAAAAATACCCGCGCTACAGGTTTCAAGGGAGAAGGGCTCCCGCTCATAGCGCCAGACCTGTTTAAAATCGGCGTACTTGGCCAGGTCGCGACCCGTGGCAATAAACCCTTTGGGGTCTTTTATAATGTCCATCTCGATCCAATCGGTCAGGGGTTTGGTGCCGATGAAAATAAAAAGGCCAGCCGCCTGTACGGTTCGGCGTTCTTTTGTGTTCATATCTTCCAGTACCAGACATTCCAGACGTTCATTTCCCAGTCCTTCCATCACCTCTGTACAACCCAGCACCGTAATATTTGGCGTCTTTTCGATCTGCTCGATCAGGTATTGCGACATGGTTTCGGACAGATCGGGCCGACGAACGCAGATAAAAACCTCCGATGCCGTTCGGGAGAGGTACATGGCTCCCTGCCCCGCCGAATTACCGCCCCCAACGATATAAACCGGCTTGCCTTTAAAGGCAAAAGCCTCGGTCGTTGCGGCCCCGTAGTAGACACCCGCTCCCGTATATTTCTGGAGACTTTCGTTGTCCAGCTGGTGATAAGACACGCCCGTACTGAGGATAATTGACCGCGCAATAACTTCGCTGCCGTTGCCCAGATCAATGTGTTTGTATTGCCCCTGCGACTTGATCGACATTACTTCCTGAGGAGCCAGAAACTCCACACCAAAGCGTTGCGCCTGGGTAATGGCCCGTCGGGTAAGGTCGGCCCCGCTAAGGCCATTGGGGAAGCCGAGGTAATTTTCGATTCGTGAACTGGTACCAGCCTGACCACCGGGAGCACGTTTGTCAATCAAGATCGTTTTTAATCCTTCCGAACCACCATACACCGCTGCCGCCAATCCGGCTGGTCCGGCACCGATGATAGCCAGATCATACAACCCTTGGGATGCCTTGGGTTGCAGGCCCAGCTTTTCGCCCACATCGGCCAGTGTAGGCTGCCTGAGGGCGTTACCATCGCCAAGAATGACCACAGGAAGATCGCTTGTGGTCAATTTGTGCAAATCGAGGAGCTCCTGCGCTTGTGGATTATTCTCAATATCGAGCCATTGATACGGGAACAGATTACCCGCCAGGAAATCCTTTAACTCATGCGAGCGGGGCGAAAACTGATACCCGATCAGTTTCAGACCTTCAAAAGCGGGCCGGTAATTCGACTGCCAGTCGCTCAGCAAATCGTCCAGCACGGGGTATAGCTTTTCTTCGGGTGGGTCCCAGGGTTTGGCAATGTAGTAATCCAGCTGCACGTCATTAATGGCCCGAACAGCCGCGTCGATGTCGGAGTAGGCCGTTAACAGCACCCGTTTGGCATTCGGAAACGCCTGCTTGGCCTGCATCAGAAACTCCACGCCCGTCATACTCGGCATTCGCTGATCTGACAAAAACAGGGCAACTTCCTCCCCTTTTTTCTTTAGTTCAGGCAAGGTATCGAGGGCTTCCTGTGCCGAACTCGTACACAGAATCCGATATTTTTTTCGGTATTGCTGCCGCAAATCGTGCTGAATCGCCTGCAACACCTGTTGATCGTCGTCGATGGAAAAGATGATTGGTAGTTTCATAAGGTTTAAAGAGCGAAAGAGTGAAAGAGCGAAAGAGCGAAAGAAATGGCACGTCAGCCACTCTTTCACTCTCTCGCCTTTATACCGGTAAGCAAACGCTAAACTCGGTATGACCCGGTTTTGACTCGACTTTAACGGAGCCATTGTGGTGTTTGATAATGCCCTGAACAATATCGAGGCCGAGACCGGTGCCTTTGCCTATTTCTTTGGTCGTAAAAAATGGTTCAAATATTTTATCGCGTATGTCCTCCGGAATCCCGGCTCCATTGTCGATTACTTTTGTCAACACAAACTCCAACCCCTCGTTTGCCGACCGTTTATCGAGCTCACTGACAATTTCGAGTTTGCCGCCATCGGGCAGGGCGTCTATGGCGTTGTCGATCAGGTTGGTCCAGACTTGGTTCAACTCACCCGGCCAGCCACAAACAACGGGCAGATTGTCGGGAATCGTCAGCTTCAGGTCAATGTGTTTGCTTTTGATTTTATGATCAAGCAGGGTAAGCGTACTTCGAATACCTTCGGCAAGCAGCACGTTTTCCTTACCCCCGCCCCGATCCATGTGGGTATAATTTTTGATTGAGCCGGTCAACGTTGCTATTCGCCGGGAAGCCTCGCCAATATCGGAAACCAACTTCTCAATTACCAGATTATTTACTAACCAGTTGGCCACACCCACCAGGTTCCCGTCGCCAATTTTTTCCAGTATCCAGTCCAGATCATCGACCGTAAAGCCAAACTCAACCAGTGGGCCTGCCAGATCGGTACTGTCGTCGAGGCCATGATCGTCGAGCCAATCCGTAACATCATCTTCCAGACTGGTTCGTTCGAGCAACGTTAGGCGTTTGGTATCGGGCAATAGCTGGTTGTCAACTTTCTTGAAAAATACCTCGGTTACACTATCCACCTGACTGGCCGTCAGTTGCAGACTCATAACTGTTTTGAAGGCTTCGGGCGTAGCTCTTAAATGGCTTTTCAGCGTATCGACAGAACGCACAACGGCGGCAACCGGGTTGTTCAGTTCGTGAGCCAGCCCCGCCGACAACCGGCCCAGTGATGCCATTTTATCGGTCTGCTGAGTTAGTTTGGTATAATCCCGAACGCGGGTCGTCATCTGATGCACCAGCGCTTCCGTTAGTTCATAGCAGTTATGTATCAGGTCGTGCAGTTTATCGCGGTGGAGCCGCAAAAGCCGGGTCGGTGTTGTAGACACCAGCCGATTCGGGATGGTTTTCATCCGCGAAAAAGGCAATACGCCAAGAACTGAGTAGGGGTCGTAGGTAAGAATCTCGTCGTTGGCCCCGCCCCCGTCGATGCGAATACGACCTTCCAGCAACAGCATCAGGTACTCAACCGGCTCGTTCGGCTTGTAAAACACCGTTTCTTCGGGATACGATACCTCTTCGGCCCGGTCAATAACCCACTGAAGCTGCTCGTCCGGCACGTTCGCTAAAGCCGGAAACTGGTGTAGTGTTTCTAACAAATTCATGGAAAAGAAGAGGTTGACAGACAGACTGGTAACCAATTTTAAAACAGATTGGTTACAGGATTAGTCCGAACCACCTAGCTAATGCGTCTACCAGTTCTTTTGCTTTGCCTGCTGGCTTTTGCTTTTCGAGCCGACAAGCCCGCTTACCGTCTCTATACCCCTGCTCTGAAGTCCACCTCTTATGCCAAATTGCTTCGCCAAGCGGCCGAGGCCGATGTTGTTTTGTTTGGCGAACTGCATAACAATCCCATTTGCCACTGGCTTGAGTTTCAACTAACAAAAGACCTGCAGGCAATCCGAAAAGGAAACCTTGTGCTGGGTGCTGAAATGTTTGAGGCCGACAATCAAACCGCTCTCAGCGACTACGTACAGGGCAAAACGACTAGCAAAGAACTGGCAGTACAAGCCCGGCTCTGGCCCAATTTCGATACCGATTATAAACCTATTGCCGACTTTGCCCGTGAACAGCATATTCCATTCATTGCTACAAACGTGCCGCGCCGGTATGCCCGCCTGGTTTCGCGTCAGGGACTCTCCGCCCTCGACACGATTTCTGCCGATGGGAAACGACAGGTAGCACCGTTACCCATAACCGTTGATTTAACGTTACCCGGCTACAAAGCCATGATGGAGATGATGGGGGGAACCGACGGAAAAGCGGGGGCTGGCCAGCATGGCTCGCAACCCGACATGACGGCTAATTTTGCGCGTGCTCAGGCCATCAAAGACGCGACAATGGCCTATTTTATTCTCCAGAACTGGAAATCAGGCCAAACCGTTCTGCACTTCAACGGGGATTATCACTCCAAGAATTTCGAGGGTATTGTCTGGTATCTCCGTCAGAAACAACCAAACTTAAAAATCCTGACCTTATCCTCTGTCGAACTATCCGACATCGAAAAGCCCGAAGTCGACAACCGCAATCTGGCCGACTTCGTGTTAGCCATCCCCGCCGATATGACGAAGACGTATTAAGGTGAGGTGTATTAAACAGCTTGGCACCGGCCACCCGGCCAGCTGTTTGCGTGAGTTGCTATCTTACAAACAGCTAGCCGGGTGGCCGGTGCCAAGCTGTTTAATACACACCCTTAACCCTGTGTTTTCTTTTTTGCTTTCGCTCCTGCCTTAGCCAAATTCTGTTCAACCCTGTATTTTGTAATTTTTGCAATTAACTCCAGCGGCAGCGGTTCATTGAGAGGAAACTGAACAGATCCTTTTGCTCCTTTATAGCCAGATAGTTCTTCTTTGAACGCGTCCAATCCCTGCGGTGCCGGATAGAAACCAATGTGGTTTTTGAAAGCCGCAAAATGCACCAGATTCCCCTTCAGTTTTAACGTGGGCATTCCGTAACTGATCGCTTCTTCGGCATCGGGAGCGGCAGTTCGAACGGTTTGCCGCATATGTTCCAGAAGTATCTGAATTTCTGGAGGGAACGCAGTGATGTAGGCGTCGATTGTTGTAACTGAACTTTTTTCCATGATGGATCGGTGTGATTTTGTAGCCGGTATCTGTTTAGAATAGGCTCACTGCAGATGCACGGTTACTAAATTTCCTCTTAGCTCAACAAAATCAGAATCGGCATCGCTCTGAACGGCCGCTTTTTTACCATTCACCTGCCAATCATGATACTTGCCTTTGGAGAAAACCAGCTTTACGGTCCATTCTGGTTTCTTCTGCGTAATTGACAGCGTCAATTGCTGACCTGCTTTTGCGTAATCCATCGACAATAGGTTATCACCTACGGTCACTTTTTCGACGCTGGCTTTGTCCCAGTCGCTTGGCATTTGCGGGTGAACGGTAATTAATTTTCGTGACGCTTCCGGCTGAATACCGAAAAACTGTTTAATGATCGGAACAGCATAACTGTACATGTTCCAGGCCTGCGTAACCATCCCGTAATCGGGCGACACTTCATAAATAGAGCCCGGAAGGGCGTAGCTGAACGTTTTTGTCATTCGTTTCAAATAGCCCAGCGCTTTGTCTGGATGGCCGTATTGATTTTCGCCAATGGTCGCTACGCCCGTGGGCAGTGTCATCACCGCCCCGGTGTAGGTAAATACTTTTTTATTTAAGGTGAACGACCCCTCGTCGTTTCCCGCCGATTCGTCGCGGTCGATTCCCGTTACAAACACGCCAAACGGATTCGTAAATTTGCTGGCCGTCTGGAGGGCAATATCGGCTTTTTCGGGATCAGCTACACCCGTTTCCATCGGCGTGTTGACTACCCAGTTATGGTGTAGTACAAAGCCTTTTTTAGTACCCTCGGGCAATAGGCGCAGCTTTTGTTGGGTAGCTTTCAATTCGGCAACCGCCCAGGGCTTGTGCAGGGTATCTGCCCGAATAATGGCTCCGTCAACAAGCTGCAAAGCCTCGGCTTTTGTTCCGATGAAATCGGCGTATGAGCCGCTTTCGGGTACCCAGAAATCTGTATTTATCTTCGTTTTCAGGGTGGAAGCCTTCTCCTGATAATTCATCGCCAGCGTTTTGTCGCCGAGCTCCGACGCCATGTAGGCGGCATTGGCAAAAGCTTTCTGCGTGTACACCGCTACGTCGATCATCTCGCTGTTCATGCCGTGTATTTCCATCATGCCAAAGCCATCGGGCAACAGGTTTTTATCTTTGTCGTTCTCCGCCAATAACCAGGTCATGCCCTTTTTTACCGTCGGGAAGTATTTCTGAAGAAAACCCTTATCACCCGTCCATCGGTACACTTCAGCAATCATGCTGGCAAACTGGGGCACTTCATTCAAGTTTCCGGGATTGAAGACAGCTCCGTTGGTCGATACTTCATGGATGATTCGCCCGTTTCCGTTTTCCTTTTCGGAGATTTTATTCAGCAGGTCGACGGAATCATACACCAGTTGCCGGTTTCCCGTTGTGATTAGTCCCGATAGGGTATAACACCCATCGGCACCAAACCACCACGGGTAATCGGGCAAGCCCGCCGACATGCCCCGGCCTATTTCGGGCACTTCCCGTATCAGCCAGTCTGAATTGTATTTTACCCAGCGAAACGCCTGTTCCAGTTTTTTATCCGGTATATGTACCGATGCCATCTGGTCAATGGTAGCATAGCGACTTTTCTTGCTTGCCAGATACGTATAGGCATTTTTCTGAACATCAGAGAAAGTACGATTAGCCAGCTCGGCCGATTTATAGGAGCCTGCAATCGTAATTGGCACTTGTGTTTTCCCGTTGGCGGGCACCGTGATCGTGTACACCAGCGAAGCCGCGCACCCCTGCCCTGCCGACACAAAATCACAACTCTTATTCTGGTGATGCTGACTGGCGGGAACGTTGGCACCGAAGACGACGAACCAATCATTCTTTTGATCCTTAGCCAGCCAGGAATGGTTTTTGGCATCCCAGGTTGCCGCATCCGGCGCATCGACCATATTGGTCCGTTCGCCCAGCCAGGTAGGGCGTAGATCCGTGTGGCCCGTCCACGTAAATTGAAGCGTAAGCGGTTTGGCTTGCTTATTTATGAAGGTGTACTCCACCACCATTCCCTCTTTGTTATCGGGCACAAATTGGAATCGCTCAATGTCCAGCCCATCGGCAACCTGTTGGTATAGGTGCTTATTGGCAAAAGGGTAGTTAATAAATTCGGTTGCTCTATCCAGGCAAATCTGTTTTTGCTTGATGGACACAGACGCCGTAAAGCCATCCATCAATTTGATCGGATGATCCCAGATTCCGCCCATCTCGCCCGTAATGTGCCAGCCCAGATCAGGAAATTTCCCATCCTGATGACCAACCATATACAACCGATTGCCAGCCGTTACAAAGGGAGACGCCAGGTACGCTTTCTTACCAGAAATATGCTCGACTTGCTGCACAAGTGTTTGAAGCGGTTGCTGCGCGGCTACGTTTTGAACGTACACCGACAAAAGGGCAAAGGCCACTAAACTAACTGTATAGAGTTTATTTCTACAAAGAGTCAGTAAAGCCGACTGGCAATGGGTTTTCATTAGTTGAGGGTTATTTTAATGGGTAACGATTGGCTTACGCACGCTAGTTGAGCCGTTTACAAAGATACAGATTTACCAAAAGCAGTACTGTTATTACTACTTCATAAAGGTATAATCCTAATTTAACTTGCGAGATATGTGGCCTATTTTACAACGGACGGGTTTAGGTTTTCCGCTTTACCTAAGATTCCTGCGTCATCTTACCAATTTCACCCCTTGTAACAAAGCCCCACATACTCCGCCACCAACGCCCAACAATGGGCCTCACACTGCCAGCGCATTTGCATAAGGGGGCGGTCGGCGAACCGACGGAGCAGGGGTTGTTCGTAGGCCGTGAGCAGGCCCGCTATGAAGAAGTGAAAGGTGTCAAAATCCTGTTCGATACCGTCGAGATTGATTGGCGGAACCGATTCGTCCAGGCGACCTAACGAAGTTGCCAGTATGAGCTTCTCCACACGGTTTGTGGCGTTGACTAATTGCTGACGTGCATCAGCGATCAGGCGCGGGCGGATAGGTTCGAGTTCGGTAATGGTGAAAGCCGACATAAGCCGCGCCAGGTGGTAAATAATCAGGGATGTTCGGGCGTAGTGGGGCGCACAACGAAAGGGCTCTGATACATACCGTCCCGACTCCACAACAGACCGCAAATAGGTCAGTGAATCTGTGTCGTGCGAGTTACGTGGCAAGTCGAATTGATAAATGCAATACAGGGTATTGCTCAACGCACAGGCATCAAAATCAACACCCATGTTTTTTCCGAACCAGGTCGAGTAAGCACGTAAATCCCGATAATCAGGGTATGTATTTTTAATACGCTGCGGCTGGCTTCCGTTGGCATGCTGGGCCAGTTTATTTTTAAGCCAACCCTGTTCGTCGGGTGTGGGCGTGGTTGTCAGGTACACCATCGCCGTGTCGTCGATATCGTCGGGGATGCGGAAGTGTTCGAAATGGCGAAATACATAGCCGTTTGAAAAGTGCTGCGAGGGGCGTGTAGGCCAGAAATTATAGGTATTCAGCCCGTCTTTGTTCTGAAAAATCGGGTAGGCGGCTGTAGCCCGGCTGGCGATGTGATCAATTAGCAAACGGGTTTCGGGCAATGCGGACGAACGCAGCTTCTGCAACGTAAACACCGTGACCGCCGTAAAGAAGACATTAGTGTCGGGGCGACGGTAAAAAACCGCTGGATTATGCCGAAACGAAGCAAAGAGGCCGGTTTCGTCCTGCAAATCAGCAATCCGCTGAATGATACTGTCGATGGATAGAGCCGCCATATTTTCGTAAAAGTACCGTTTCATACGTTCTCTTTTTCCAGATTAAGGTTGGATATTTGCCGCCTGATTACCCTGATACAATCAATGCCAACTTTGATTTTATTCGATGACCCCGTCATCCGTACAGCTTTATTACCCTTCACGTTTACGCGGCCTGTGGCGGACATTCGTATCGGAACACTTACACTGGCCGAAAAATGGGCGCATACGCTTGGCCAAACGCCCTCGTATCTGACCGAACCCTATTTGCAAACGAAGTTTCCGCAACAGAGTAGCAACGATAATCTGTACATCAGTGGAGCCGTTTGCCCCACAGATGCCCTCAATCAAACCATTTCGGCCTTACCACCCAATACAGGACTGATTACCCACGATGGCTTACTACTGGCCTTACGGACAAACAGCCCATTAGCCACCGCCCCTATCGTAAACGACGACTACCCGTTCCGCACCTTTATGGAGCCGCTAATGATTGTTCGTCATTTGTGGGATATATTCGTTAATAACAGCGATCAACTGCGCGCTGATTTTGTGCGACTAACCACCGGACGAACCTCAGAGCCCATTATCGACCCCTTTACCCGTTGTTACGCGCCCGAAAACATTTTTATCGAACCGGGGGCTACCATTCGGGCGTCGGTTCTGAATGCAGAGGGCGGGCCTATTTATATCGGTCGAAATGCCACCATCAGCGAAGGCTCTATTGTTATCGGCCCATTTTCGCTTGGCGAAGGATCGACCGTGAACTGGGGCGGCAAAATGCGGAGCAATACCACTATTGGGCCCTTCTGCAAAGTGGGTGGCGAAGTAGGCAACTCGATTTTCTTCGGCTATAGCAACAAAGCGCACGACGGTTTTCTGGGTAACTCGGTCATTGGCGAATGGTGCAATCTGGGTGCCAATGTCAATAACTCGAATCTGAAGAACGATTACAGCAATGTAAAACTCCACTCCTATGCCACGGATCAACTGGAAGACACCGGACGGATTTTTTGTGGACTAATGATGGGCGATTTTACAAAAGCCGGTATCAGCACCATGTTCAATACGGGCACCGTAGTGGGCGTTAGTGCCAACGTATTTGGCGGGGGCTTTCAGCACAAACATATCCCCTCTTTTTCGTGGGGCGGTGCCGCTGATGGCGTCACACCTTACCGCATCGAAAAAGCGCTGCAAGTAGCCAGAGAAGCGTTCATTCGGCGCGACAAGGCATTTGACGAGGTAGAAGAAAAGATTTTGAAGCACATTTTTGATGTAACAACGGTTCTTCCAGACCGTTGAGCCGCCCAAGCGGCTACTATAGCCAAGCAAAGATAGTCGCTTACGCGACTCAACGGTCTGGAAGGACCGTTGCTACAAGATTATGCAATTCTCAGAAATAATCGGCCTGAACGAAACGAAGCAAATGCTGCTGCGGGCGGTGCAAACCAACCACCTGGCGCATGCGTTGCTATTCGATGGCCCGGCAGGAAGCGCCAATCTCGCGCTGGCGCTCGCATTGGCGCAATACGTCAACTGCGAAGACAAGCAGGCCGAAGATTCCTGCGGACGTTGTGCATCCTGTGTGAAAGTTCAGAAACTTGTGCACCCCGATATGCACATGGTTTTTCCGGTGACGAATCAGGGTAAAGGAAAAACATCAGAAACGTATTTGACCGACTGGCGGAAATTTCTGCTCAGTACGCCTTACCGCACCCTGCCCGATTGGCTCGAATCGCTGGGGGCTGATAACAAACAGGGAAATATCTCGGCGGAGGAAGCCCGGAATATTCTGCAAAAACTGTCGCTGAAAGCCTATGAGGGAGCGTATAAGATCATGCTCATCTGGCTGCCCGAACTCATGAACGTGACCTCGGCCAATGCCCTGCTGAAAGTGCTGGAGGAGCCGCCTGCCCAAACGCTGTTTCTGCTCGTAACCAACCAGTCCGACAAATTGCTGATTACCATCCTGTCGCGCACGCAGCGGGTGGCGATTCGGGCGTTTACGGATGAGGAAGTGGCTACATACCTGCGCCAGCACCTGAATGTGGACGAAACAACCGCCCGACGACTGGCCTATCTGGCCGATGGCAATCTGGCCGAAGCCCTGCAACTGAGCCAGCAGGACACCGGTTCGACTGATGAACATGCCTGGTTTGCCGAATGGATGCGTACCTGCTATCGGCAGGATTTAGTTGCGCTGGTCAAACAGGCCGACCAGTTTGATGGTTTCAGCAAGGAGAAACAGAAGGGTTTGCTGGATTACAGTATCCGGCTGTACCGCGATTTATTCCTGTGGCAACAGGGAGCCGCCGAATTACTCCGCCTGCCCGACGATGAAATGGCATTTGTAAAAAACTTTGCTAAAATATTGACCATTAATCACATTGAGCGCATTGTCCATGACCTTAACGAAGCCGCCTATCACCTCGAACGGAACGCCCGCGCAAAAATGATTATGCTGGATATGTCGCTTACCTTTAGCCGGTTGATCCGGTGAAATTATTGAATAGAACCGCACCGGCGGACTGGCAGATTTTTATGATGACTTAAGGTTTTTTAAAATCATATCTACACCCTATTGATCATAAAAATCTGCCGGTCCGCCGGTGCGGTTCCATAATGAAACCTAAGCCCAAGCAAATTATCGGCATGACTGATCTGGTTGATTTTCCAGATCTGGGCTTATTCGACATACAGGCCAAAGTCGATACAGGTGCGTTTACATCGGCCCTGCATTGTAAAGATGTGCGTGTAATACGGTTGGGACTTAAACGAAAATTGAGCTTTTGGCTGATCGATAAAACCGGACTACCTGCCCGCAAATTCCGTAGCGACCAGTTTAGTCAACGCATGATTAAAAACTCGTTTGGTGTGGCCGAATTACGCTACGTCATTCAAACCCGCATCGTTTTATTTGGCCGTACGATAAAAGCCGAATTTACCCTTGCCGACCGCGAACAACTCAAAAACCCGGTTCTTCTGGGCAGAAAACTATTACGCAACCGCTTCCTCGTCGATGTGTCGCAGAAGAACCTATCCTATGATGCCAAAGTCGCAGGCAACGTTTCCTCAGTAGCGCCGTCGGAAAACGACTAACACAGGTACCAACAACTCCTCACAGATAACTGAACACTGAATCGATGCGTATTGCCATTTTATCGGCCAATCCGAATTTATATTCTACCCAACGACTTCTCGAAGCCGCCAGACAGCGTGGTCACGAAGGAGTGGTTGTCAATCATCTGAATTGCCAGGTCATGATTGAGGGCGGCAAGCCTTCGATCCTGTACGAAGGCCACGAATTAGAGACATTCGATGCCATTATTCCCCGCATTGGCGCTTCTGTAACGGATTATGGCTGCGCTGTTGTCCGGCAGTTCGAGATGATGAACGTCTTTACAACGGGCAAATCGCAGGCCATTATGCGCTCACGCAACAAGCTTCGCAGCTTGCAGGTACTCTCAAAAGCGGGTGTCGGTTTGCCCAAAACCATGTTTGCCAATCATCCAAAAAACGGCGACGTAACCCAACTCATTAAGCTTGTTGGCGGTCCACCGGTCGTTATTAAACTGCTGGAAGGAACGCAGGGTATTGGTGTCGTGCTGGCCGAAACGACCAAAGCGGCCAAGTCAACCATCGAAGCATTTTATGGGCTGAAGAAGAACGTACTGGTGCAGGAATTCATTGCCGAAGCCAAAGGGGCTGATATTCGGGCATTTGTCGTTGGCGGTCGTGTGGTGGGAGCCATAAAACGACAGGGACTGGAAGGCGAATTTCGCTCCAATATTCACCGGGGGGGCAACGCCGTTGCTGTACAACTCACCCCCAACGAAGAGCAAACTGCTATAGCGGCCGCCCGTGCTCTGGGTTTGCGGGTAGCAGGTGTCGATATGCTCCCCTCCGACCGTGGCCCACTCGTGCTGGAAGTCAACTCATCGCCAGGGCTGGAAGGCATCGAAAACGCGACCGGCCTCAACGTTGCCGCCGAAATAATCACTTACATAGAAGATAAAATCCGCACCGACGAAAGCGACACGGTGGGAGTTTAAATGAATAATGTAAAGTCTTAATGAAAAATGAAGAGTGAAGAATGAATAATAAATAATTTTACCGATCAGTATGCTTTATTCTTCATTATTCACTCTACATTATTCATTTAATGCCCCTCGATCCTGATCTCAAAAAAGCCATTGTCCGAATGCCGGGTGTGGAGAAAGATAAATTATTACTGCGTCTGATTGCAAAAGACGCCGTACTAACCGAACGACTTCAGTTCGAGCTGGTTGAAGAAGGGAGAACCATCGACGAACGGCGGGGCCTGATCCGGGACTTCATTAACCGAACGGCCAATCTCCACGCCGATACGCCCGGCTGGCTCATGATGGATATGCGTACCGTGAGCGGCTACATCAGTCGCCACCTGAAGGTCACGAAAGACAAATATGGCGAGGTGGAATTGATGTTGTACATGCTCAATACGTTCTACGACAACAACGCGCACTTGCTTCAGAAGTACAACTCCCGCACCGACAAAGCGGCCGAGTACGTTGCCAAACGCACAGAACAGGTCCTAAAAAAAGCGGTGAAACTAGACCCGGATTATTACGTCGAATTTGTCGATGACATTAACAAACTGCTCGGCTGGGTGAACCACACGGCATCGGCACACTATGCCCGTCAGTTGAACTTGCCTAAAGAGTGGCTGGTGTGAGGCTGCTATTTGGATAAAAGATGGTCTGGTCACTCCTCAAAAGCCTACACATAAATGCGCTCCTGAACCTGTCAGGGTCACCTCTACCAAGTGAATACAAAATGTCAAGTCGCTCTGTCAGACTTATTTCAACAGATAATTAATACCAACATTAGCTTGCCAACGGTTATAATCTGGTGTTAAATAAGACGATTGTAGCCAGCTACGTTCAGCAGTTGCCTCTAAAGACCAGCGTTTCCCCAAGCGGTAATGCGCTCCTAGACCAGCGTTGGTTTGCCAGCTATTAGTACGTATACCATTCCTGGAAGAGGCTGGATCTACTGGATCATATTTGTCATATTTACTCTGGCCATACGTGGCACCAATTTTAGCAAAAAGCGCAAACCGACTACCGCGCAGAAAATAATATCTAGTCGACAACCCAGCACCCAGATACGTGAAGGTGTAAAACGAATTCGATTTCAGAGAACGACCTTCGAGCGCCACCGACCATCCACTGGCAAGAAAATACTGAATTTTGGGGCTATAAACAGTAGTTGTTGACTGACTCCCTTTGTACCCTTGCCCAACAGAAACACCTGCATGTACATGCCCCTTTCCAAGCAAATCCTGCTGATGCTTGCCAGGCACCTTTTGAGCGGATGCGACTAGAGGTAAGAAAATACCTAACAGTACTACACAACGTTTCATCATGATCATGTTCTAGTTGAGTCAATGATACTGGCATGATCAAATTGGTTGTAACGCGGTGCGGCTTTTAAGCTTTTTTAACGATCATTTTCAGGCAAGTGAACTGGTTCAGTTATAGGCTGACAGGAAGGCTGACCGTATCCGTTTCGACTACGTTACTTTCGTTCAAGTTCCGATCACGCACGCGTACCTGAAACTTGATGGGTAGTAGCTTATAAGTACCGGCATAAGTGAATACTTGGTTATACTTAAGTGTACCATTCTGAGGTACGATTGTGCTGCCCCCCAGATCAACAAAAAGCCTCTTGTTAACGGATGGCGTAATCTCTTCGAACTTGTTATTTACAAATTGAAACGCACGAATTTGGTAGTTCCCCCAAGTCTGATTACCAAATACACGCTTCAAACGAGTTGAATCACCGGGATCTTCACCCAGATCACCATCCGCATCACTAAAACTGATAGCGACCACCACAGAGTCCCGTTTTGCTTTAGTGGTATTGGCGGCAAGAGTAACTTTATTTATTGCTTTAAAGGCAATAACCGGCACAGGGTTGGCAGCCGGTTCTTTTTCAGAACAGGCTATAATCGAACTTGTTAGCCCAATCAGAATGAGTAACTTAACGAATAATAGCCGAGACATACAGGAACCTTTTTGAGTTGATTTTATTAAGATGGAAGACAACTGTTTTGGTGTGGTTAACGTCACCATTAGAGCAACCAAACATAAGAATTCAGAAGCGAAGACACAATCAATATGATAGGATTTTCATTTAAAATCTGATACACTATTGTGGTTAATCTTCCTTTGCGCGCAACACTAGTGTCACCCACCCAATAAGGCAGCTGCTTGCAAAACAGCAATCGTTCGAGTAGCCTGATTGGCTAAATCGATAACTTATTACCAACCTTATACAAACACAGTAAATGCACAAGGTCAACCAAGAACAGAAAACAATGCTCCCTGCAGATAAAACCGATATTTTATCTACGATAATTACGAATTTACTAACTTAAACGAACGAACACTAAGCTAGTTTGTGTGTTATATACTTACACCCACCAACTAAATCACTGACGTATGAACGAAACAGTTTTAATTTCTGGTGGCACCGGCTCTATCGGTCGTCGACTCACCCAATTGCTTCAAGAGAAAGGGTATCAGGTTTCGCTCTTAAGCAGGTCACCCAAGTCGATCCCCAATGTGCAGGTGTATCAATGGGACATCAAAAAAGGCCATATTGACCCACAAGCCATCGCTACAGCCGATCATATTATTCATCTGGCTGGCGAAGGCATTGCCGACGAACGCTGGACGGATGAGCGAAAAGAAGCTATCATAAGTAGCCGGACACAATCCACCGATTTACTGGCGCAGGCGCTGGCAAAGAATCCGCATCATGTTAAATCATTCATGGGGGCTTCGGCGATCGGTTTTTACGGGGGCAACACCGAAGATCGACCGCTAATTGAAACCAGTCAGGGCGGATCTGATTTTCTGGCGCAGACCGTGCGAGCCTGGGAACGGTCTGAAGAACAGGTGGCAGCCCTTGGCATTCGAACTGTCAAGTTCAGAATTGGGGTCGTATTAATGACCGAAGGCGGGGCACTACCCAAGCTCGTTCAGCCCGTCAAGTTAGGAGCGGGCGCACCCATCGGGTCGGGGCAGCAGTATATTTCGTGGATACACCTCGACGACCTTTGCCGCCTGTTTATGCAGGGTCTTTCAGATAACTCGTGGCAGGGAGTTTACAATGCCGTAGCGCCCAACCCTGTCACGAACGAAACGCTGACACGGGCAATTGCCGGGGTATTGCACAAGCCTATATTGCTACCCAACATACCTAATTTTGTCATCAAACTCATGTATGGCGAAATGGCGATTGTCGTCACGGGCGGCAATTACGTGTTGAACAAACGCATTGCCGACGAGACGAATTTCCAGTATCAATACGCTGATTTGACAAAGGCACTGGAGAATTTATTAATGTGAACGTACCCACGGGCTTTAGCCCGTATTTTATGCTTAAATATATACCAGCATAAAACACGGGCTGAAGCCCGTGGGTACGTTCACTTCTAACTCCACTCTCGATCGGCGGAGTCTTTCGTATTCCATGTGTCGGTTGGGGCAAACCAGGTGGCTCCTTTTTTCAGGAATTTCTTGGCAGCGTCTTCGTTTAGTTCGACACCAAGACCCGGTTTGTCAGGTACCTTCACAAAGCCTTTGTCAACTATTGGCCTCATGCCTGTAACGATATCCTCCCAACCCGCCACGTCGACACCGTGGTGTTCGAGGGCGACAAAGTTCTCGGTTGCAGCGGCACAGTGAACGTTGGCCATCATCGAAATGGGCGAGCCGGCAAAGTGCATAGCCATTGGAATACCCTTCTCCTCGGCGTAATCGCCAATCTTCTTCGTTTCGAGCAGCCCGCCCGACGTTGCCAGATCCGGGTGAATCATGTCTATGGCTTTGGCGTCGATGAGTTTAATAAAGTCCTCTTTGAGGTAAATATCTTCACCCGTCAGCGTTGGCGTGTCGATGGCATCGGTAATCTGTTTCCATTGATCGGTGTAAAACCAGGGCACAAGATCTTCGAGCCAGGCCAGCCGGAAGGGTTCCATCGCTTTGCCAATCTGAATGGCCGTGTTTACATCGAAGTGACCAAAGTGATCGGCGGCTAAAGGCGTATCGTAGCCAACAATGTCGCGCACTTTACCCACGTGTTCGACCAGTTTATCCAGTCCTTTTTTCGTGACCTGAATGCGGGTAAATGGGTGTTTTGTATTGGCGTAGTTGCCGAGTTTACCTGACTCCCGATCGTTCCATTGTTGCTTCACACTCCAGTTATTGGCATTTACGAGCATACCCGGCTGACCCGCCAGCATACCAATACCGAAGTCCATTTTCAGGAATGTATAGCCCTGATCCCGGCGTTTCTTCATGTTTTCGGCAAACCCCTCGTAGGTATCAGCTTCGGGGGTATCGGCATATAACCGGACGAAGTCACGGTATTTACCGCCCATGAGCTGATAGGCTGGCACATTATAGGCTTTCCCGGCCAAATCCCAGAGCGCCATTTCAACACCACAAACGCCACCAGCCGCGCGGCTATGGCCACCAAACTGCTTGATCTGTTTAAAAATCTGCTCTACGTTGCAGGGGTTCTTGCCCAATAAACGACTTTTCAACATCAGCGCGTAATTAGCGCTGGCCCCATCACGCACTTCGCCCCAGCCAATAAGGCCCTGATTGGTATCGATACGAATAATTGGACTGCTAAAAGGTACGCCATTCAGAACGGCAACCCGCATATCCGTAATTTTCAAATCGGCGGGCTTTGAGTCGCGGGGGACTTTTTGGGTAATATATTCCATTTCCTGCTCGGCAGCATGTGCGGTTTGCTGATCGAACATAAAACCAAGCGACAGACCGCCCAGGCCTGCATTACGTAGGAAGTCACGTCGGTCAGAAGAATTGCCGGAAGATGACAATCGGGAGAAAATGTTTTTCATGGTAAAAAAACGTCAGGAGTTTAAGGCTGTTCGATGCAAGAATGTAATGATAAGCAGAACCATACTTTCCGGTACAAACCGGACAATGTGCGGTCAGGATCACCACAATAGTCTAGCAATCACATAAGTAGACTAATGCCAGTATTTTACTTATGTTTTGGCCTTTTTGACTGGAATTGTAACGAAACACCTCTTTTCGTCAAAGAAAACTAATCCTATTTTCAACGCCTTTTTTCGTATCAGGTCCCATCCCGATACATCTATTAGTCTCATAAACAGTCAACTCAAGATAAAGCAATGATCAAGCGAGCGCTCTTATTTATGACCGTCATTACCCTGTCTGCTGGCTACATGGCCCAGGCTCAACGGGTGGGTTCAACGCCAGAATACGTTAAAGCGTTAACGGCCGACTGGAAGGGCGAACGCTTTGCCGATGGTCGCCCGAAGATTCCTGATATCGTGATGGAACGCCTGGCGAATTGTACGCTGGAACAAATCTGGGGGTACCTCGGCAAAAAAGGCTATCGTAATCAGGTTGAGAAAAACTGGGTCATTCTCAAGCCCGGCGAAACGATGACCGGCCGCGCTGTTACGGCTCAGTTCATGCCCATGCGACCGGACCTCGACAGTCTGGTACGCGCTCAGGGCAAAGCCGAAGGGCGTTCGCAAAAAGGCGGCATCAACATCTGGCCAATTGATATATTAACGAAAGGCGATATTTACGTAGCCGACGGATTCGGAAAGGTAAAAGACGGCACCCTGATCGGCTCAAGTTTAGGAAATGCGATCTATGGCAAAACGGGCAAGGGCGTCATCTTTTATGGTTCGGTGAGAGACATGCAGGAGTTGAAGGATACCAAAGGCTTCAATGCCTGGGTAAAAGGCCACGACCCCTCTTACATCAAAGACATGACACCAACTTCCATCAATGCCCCGATTCGCATCGGTGAAGTAACGGTTATCCCCGGCGATGCGGTGTTTGCTAACGAATACGGAACGGTATTCATACCAGCACACCTTGTAGAAGGACTGGTGTCGGCGTCGGAAATGACTGCCCTGCGCGATGAGTTTGAGCGTGTACTGTTACAACAGGGCAAGTACCCATCCGGCGAAATTCACGGCGATTGGTCTGACAAAATTAAAGGTGAGTTTAGAGCCTGGGTTGGCAAGTACCCGAAGAAATTAGCCATCACCGAAAAAGATATTAATGCTTATCTGGCAAAAGAGGGCCACTGAGTTTGCACACTGGCGCGGGTTTGAACCGCTCGGGCGGCCCCGCCGTGCCTTCTAATAGCACACTGGCGCGGGTATTTACCCGTGCCTATTTATTCGTCAGTATTCACTGACGCTTGTTGAATAGGGCCAGCGAATGCTGGCTAGATTAAAAGGCACGGTTGAATACCCGCGCCAGTCAGTATCCATAATTAAACAATCTGATGAAATTTCGAATTACTCTTTTCCTATCCTTTCTGACTACCGTTTTTACTAACAACTCCTTACGGGCACAGACGATCCCGAAAGACGAATTGACCTTTCTAACCTCCGAATGGAAAGGCGAACGATTTCCCGATGGTCGCCCAAAAATTTCGGATTCACTGGTAGAACGGGCCAAAAACATAGGTATTGATGATGCCTGGACGGTGTTGAAAAATGAAGGCTACACCAACCAGTTTGAAGGTAACTGGAAACTGATTCATAACGATGTAGTGGTAACAGGCCGCGCCGTTACGGCCATGTATATGCCCAGCAGACCGGATGTCGAAAAGATTATTAAAGAGCGGGGAATAACGAAGCAGGGTCGCAAAGGGAATACCAACACCTGGCCCATCGAAACCCTGACAAAAGGCGATGTGTATGTAGCCGATGCTTTCGGTAAAATTGGCGGAGGCACACTTATGGGCGCTACGCTGGGAAATGCCATTTTCAGCAAAACGGGTAATGGCGTCGTTTTTAACGGAGCTGCCCGCGATTTGCAGGAATTACAGAACATAAAAGGTTTCAATGCCTTCGTTCGTGATTTTCACCCGTCTTTTCTGGAAGAAATGGTGTTGATGGGCCTCAACTCTCCCATTCGAATAGGTAACGTTATGGTACTACCGGGCGATCTGGTGATTGCCCAACGGGAAGGCGTTCTTTTTGTGCCGGCTCATATGGCCGAACAGGTTGTCAGCACCGCCGAGTTTGTAACCCGCAAAGATCAGTTTGGCTTTGAAACGGTCAAATCGGGCAAATACACAACCGGGCAAATCGACAGTCAATGGACAGATGAAATCAAAACGGATTTCCTCAACTGGCTCGGTAAGCATCCCGAATTAGGGAAAATGACCCGACCTGAATTAGACAAAGTGATGAGCAAACGAACCTGGTAATGCCCGAAAAGGCATCCCGCTACTAAACAACTTTACGCGCGTAAAAGACTGGCTACCTCCATCAAAAAAAGTTGATTTTAGAAAAAACTACCGTTCACTAAAAATTGTAATGAATAAAAAATAAATATAATTTTCTCAAGATTTACCTGATTGTTGAATAAATACAAAGGGAACTTATTTTGTCTATCTGACTGGAAGGTGGAGTAAACTGATTGTGAGCTAATTAGTGATAAGAAGTCTAGATTATCACTATTCCTTTGGGGAAAAATTATACAAATTCCAGAATAAATCAAATCACTTTATTCAAAAATTGGTATATAAAAGGCGCCTTGCTTTTCTGAATGGTCACTCTATATTTGACTTATTAAAATACGGAGTTATACTGATTGATCAGGTAATTTGCCAGAACGACAGGTATATACAGAATACGTATGACTATCCACTTAATTATGAAACGCTCTTTACTTCTCTCCTTCGCTGATCTTCGGCAAGACCTATCGTCAAATCACAAGTCGTCTGTTTCCAGGCAACCTTCTGCTCATTTCTTCGGGCGGGATTCGTATCAACTTACTTCCTGAAAGGCAATCAATGATAGGCTTGCTATCAGAGTCGTAGGCTAATCGACAGCACTGACTGTGTGTTGTTTATTGGCTTACCTGACCAAGGGATATATTCTAGTAAATCGTTAGATTAACTCTACAAATAGTATCTATCATGTAAGTGACAAATAGCGACATCGAATGACCGATGCTACGGAGACGGATTAGTTTCCAAACGACGATTAGTTTGTTCGGGCGCAACCCAAATCGGTTTAACACCCGTGCAGACCAATCATAACCCGCAGCGACTATTTACTCAACGTTGGGGACGCACGCACAACTCAGTGGTATTACTTTCTGGCCAGGAGTTTATCACTCACCGAAAACGCTCTACGACACAATACGGTGATTACAAATGCAATTAACCCTTACTCATTTCATTCATTCTTAACAATCTTTCTTTCCTCTAACATCATGAAAAAAGTAATTCTTTCTCTCGTTGCCGCCTGTGCAATAACCACATCCTTTGCGCAAAACAATGCATCACTGAGTCAAAGTGGTACAGGTAATAGTTCCAGTTCAACTCAGATTGGTGATTTACAAACTGTCAACGTTGTTCAGAATGGAACAAATAACGTAAATACGAATCAGCAGTTCAGCCACTTCTCGCAGTTAACCAATGTTACGCAGACGGGCCTTGCCAACACGGCCACTACGTTTCAAAATGCCGATGCCGGTCCAACAAACGTCATAACGGTCAATCAGAACGGCACAGGAACTGGCGGAAACACGGCCGTAGTTGACCAGTCTGACTTCTTAACGATCAATTCGCAGGCTACTGTTCTTCAAAGCGGACAGAATCTACAGTCAACGATCACACAGCATTATGCTATCAATGATGTGGCTATTACCGATCAGACGGGTGCCTCTAATAATGCTACGATCAATCAGGGCAATGGTTCGATGGGCAGTGCAAACAGCTACGCTTATATTCAGCAATACAGTGACTTCGGACCACAGGATGCCACGATCAATCAACTGGGCGACAACAACAATGCTCAAATCTTTCAGAGCAATGATGCAGGACCAAACAATGTGGCTACTTTGAACCAGAACGGTAATAATAACATAGGGTTGATTGACCAGTCAGATTTCAGTACGGTCTCTACGGCTGGTGTTATTAACCAATTGGGCAATAATAATCAGGCTTACCTCCAACAGAGAGGTGGCGGTCCGTTCACTTCTGGCTCAAGCGCCAGCATTGATCAAACCGGCAATGGCAACTACGCTAACCTCACGCAGTATGGTGGTGCGAACAATCAGGCTGTAATTACACAAACAGGGGATTTAAATGTAGTAACCGGCCTTGCAGGCGTAGGCGTATCGGGTTTACAGATTGGCACAAACAATTCGTTAACAGTAACGCAATTGTCGGCGGCAGGTGGCCCTGGCCAAACAGCTCGCGTTCAACAGATTGGTACTGGAAACGTAGGCGTAATTGGTCAAGGCAACTAAGTAGTTGCTGCCTATAATTTACCCCAGACGGATACATCCGACAACTTCGGAAATCCGCCTGGGGTACACATTCCCTTACCCATTCCGGTACGCCCTTTCTATCCTCACAATGACTAAACTTATACTTACGGGGGTGAGCTTTATGGTTTTTTCGGCAGCTATTGCCCAAAATCAGGCTACACTCCGTCAGGTGGGCACGCAACTGAACAGCACACAAAATCAGGTGGGCAGTCACCTGATGTCAACTGTTATTCAGGGAACTGGAACAAATACGGCTATCAATAGCCACAATACCGCCCTTACCGATCAATTGGGAAATAATTCAACGGCTACCGTTGAGCAACGTCTCTTCTCGACGGCAAATACAGCCATTCTGATTCAGAAAGGGGATAACAACGCCGGGGCAATCGAACAAAATGTAGCCAGTGGCGGCATGGGTGTTGGCAACACAGCCGAGTTGTTTCAGGCGGGCAACAACAACCTGTCAACTATTGTTCAGCAAAACAACGTCAGTTTTGGCAACCAGGCTTACCTGAATCAGTACGGCAACAATAATAACGAAACCCGAATTACTCAATCAACGCTGTCATTTCGCAACAAAGCGACTATAGACATGGGTGGTGATGGGCCAATGGGTATGTATCCGAATGGCTGGACACCCGTAAACGGCGGAACGGCCATTATTGAGCAAATGGACAACAGTCACGATAACATTGCCCGAATCGGGCAGTCGGGTGATGGTCATATTGGACGTATATACCAGAATAATAACACGGCCAATAGCGAAGCGTATATTGAACAATATCCTTCGGAGCAGGCAAATAACGCGCTTATTCAACAGACGAATCAGTCGTCGGGAACGGCGCGAATCACGCAAAATCAGAACAGCTTTGGAGGTGGCAGTGGGGCTAACCTGGCCGAAGTCTTTCAGGGAAGCAATGCCTTTAGCCTGTCAGGTGGAAACTATACACTCATTACGCAGGAGAACGCCAACAACATAAGCCGAAACCAGCAACTAGGTACTAACAATGTGGCCATCATCAGCCAGACAGGAAATGGAAACATAGTGGAAGGACTCGGCGGTGACCCTATTGCCCGCCAGATTGGCTCTGCCAATCAACTGCATGTTACGCAAAGCAGCCTGGGTGGACCGGGTAATGTGGCACACGTTAGTCAACTGGGTACGGGCAATGTCGCCATCATATCGCAAGTATCGCAAGTAAGCAACTAATCCCGAAAACTGGCCAAGCAACTGTACAATACCGCTCACTGGTCAATCAATAAAAACTGTTCTTTATCAAGTAAACGTATGAAAAAGGCATTTTTTCTAAGTCTGGCAACCTTGAGCAGTGCAGTGGCTGTAGCACAAAATACAGCCGTTATTAATCAGCAGGGCAGCTCGCACGACGTGTCCGTTGTGCAGCAGGGAACGGGCAATACGTCTGTCATAAGCCAAGCCAATTCAGGTTCGTCAAACAGTGTCGTTATTTCACAATCCGGAGCGGGTAATGTGGCAACCATCAATCAGGGAAGCCTGCCCGACGGTTATGCGGAACCCAAAAACTCGGTTACTACTGTGCAGACGGGAGAGGGCGTAACGATTGTAAATCAATCGAAGGGCAGCAATACAATTAGTGTTTACCAGTCAGGCATGCCCGAAACCACCAAAAAGAAGAAAAAACAGAAGGGGCACTTTAACAATTAAAGCCGGCAACCACTAAACATGAAGTCATCATGATACGTCTTTTGCTCCTTATCGCTTGGGTAGCCGGTACTGTTTCCGTACAGGCTCAGACGAATACAGGACCTGCCAACACGCGGGATGCTTACTGGAGTCTAAGCTCTATTCCCAGCCAGGCGCAGCTGAGGATAGGCACCAATAGTGTCAATGACCCTGGTTCATCGCTGAACGAGGTCATTACACACCAGGATGGCGTCAACAACACAGCCGTTTTATCGGTTGTCAATGGTGCGCAAAACAGGCTGGAGGTGAACCAGTATACCGGCTATAATTATACCGATGTACTGCTGTCGGGGGTGAATAATAGCGTCTTACTGAACCAGACAGGCGGCAATAATAGTGCCTCATTCAGCTTGAACGGTGTGAATAACCGGTTTTTAGTAACGCAGGATGGCGGAGATCGCCTACAGATGCAGGGGCTTCAACAGGCCAACACACGGCTCGAAATAACGCAGGGAATTGGCAATAATACCCTGACGATCGATAATACATCGTTGTTTCAGAATGCGAATGGAACGGGCATTCAAAACCTGCGGATCGAACAAAGCGGGGGCGCAGCAGCCACGATTCAGAACGGACGCTTATTTGGCAATTAACGTCATGAAAGAACTACGGAGTATCGTATTTATGGCTTTGACGCTACTAAGCGTTGCCGCCAGCGCACAAGACCCTGAGCTGGAAGGCAAACTCGAAGAGGATATGCTGACAGAAACGGTCATAGCCGAAGAAGGCACCGAAACCCTATTGCTGGATAATACCCGCTCAAAGATTGGCCGTGATTTTTACGAAGCTTTTTTTCGGCACTATGTAGAACTGCCCAAAGCTATATCGCCTGCGGCCCTGGCTGACTCTACCGTTAAAATAACCCCGAATCTTGAACTTGATATCAATGCGTTCATCGTCACAATTGACGAGTTACCCGCTTTGGGGATTGGCACAAGCATTATTTCGGTGTCGCTGAACGACCAGTTGGTCTGGCAAAATTATGTGCAAATTCGGCAGGAGGTGCTTGAATTGTATGCTTTCAATGCGGCCGAGATTGTAAACCAGTATGTACTCAATTATCAGGAAGTTCAACGATCGCTCGAAAACGAAGACCAGAAAGGCAGCGGCATGTTTTAATCAGTGCAACTTCATCAACCCTCAACCTCGATCCTACTCACCATGAAAAAAAGTTTATTTTCTCTACTTTTCAGCTTTGGCGTTATAGCCTGCGCATCTGCTCAATCATTTGTTTACCACCCGAATAACCCAAACTTCGGAGGAAACACGTTCAATTATTCCTGGATGCTGAGTTCGGCACAGGCGCAGGACAAAACGAAAGATCCAAACGCACTAACGACCACTCGTACAGCGACAAATACCTCCGCCAATAGCTTAACCAATTTTGCTCAAAGCTTACAGAATCAACTGCTTAACCGAATTACAACTAGCCTGATTGGCAACCAGTTTGGCGAGGGGACTCTAAAGCCCGGCAATTATACATTTGGTGATTTTCAGGTGCAGATCAGCAACGGTGCCGATGGTGTTATTGTCCGGATTGTGGATGGGAAAGGGGGCGAAACGTCAATTACGGTTCCTTACTTCTGATGGCGTTGTTTGGCTGGCTGTCCAGACGTCCCGAAAACTCCCTCATCAACCTCCTTCGCCCCTCCTCATTATCATGAAGATACGTTTACTTACCTTAATTCAAGTAGTTATTCTGAGCGGCCTGATTAGCGGGCTAACGGGTTGTACCGCCTTTTTTCATCAGCCTACTCAGCCCCGGCGTGCCCGGCTGGGCGAAGAAACACCCACTACCGTTTCTCTCCGTCAACTGCCTTTGGCTAAAGAAAAGGTTGTAGCTGCCGTTTACAAATTTCGGGATTTAACAGGCCAGTATAAGCAAACCGAGACAGGCACCGGCTTTTCGACGGCGGTTACGCAGGGCACAACCAATATTTTGCTGAAAGCACTTGAAGAGAGTGGCTGGTTCATTGCTATTGAGCGCGAGAACGTCAGCAATCTGCTTAACGAACGAAAAATTGTACGCTCCAGCGTCGCGCAGTTTAAAGAGGGTGAAAACCTGCCCCCGCTCTTGTTTGCCGGTATTATTCTGGAAGGTGGCGTTGTCTCCTACGATGCCAACATTATTACCGGTGGCGGTGGAGTTCAGTACTTTGGGGCGGGTGCCTCAACACAGTATCGTCAGGATCGGGTAACGGTCTATTTACGGGCAGTTTCGACAAAATCAGGCAAGATTTTAAAAACGATTTACACATCCAAAACCATTCTGTCTCAAACTGTTAACGCCAGCTTGTTTCGGTATGTGGATTTCAAGCGGTTACTCGAAACAGAAACCGGCCTGACCACAACCGAGCCGGGCCAACTGGCTGTGACAGAAGCCATCGAAAAGGCGGTCGAAGGCTTGATCATCGAAGGCGTTCGGGATGGTTTATGGTCGCCCGCCGACAAGTCGGCAGGTGCCATGAAAACCACGCTTGAGGCTTACGAGAAAGAGAAAACTATTATGAGTGAGACCGACGTGTTTGGTCTACGCAAGGAGATTGCTCCGCCTTTTCTTAGTCTCCATCCCTATGCCGGTGTGCTGCGCTACTATGGCGATTACGCCCGGCATACCCTTAAAGGCAGCTACGGTGCATCGCTGGACTTCCACATTACCCCCGTTTTTGGGATACAGGTAAATGGTGCCACCGGTGTTCTGGCCAGTGAGGGGGCTTTTTCCAGAAATATAACCTCGCTGGAGGGTAATCTCATTATTCGCCCAATGCCCTATGAACGCTGGACACCTTTGCTGTTTATTGGTGCCGGAACGGTGTCGCAAAGCGGGTCGTCGCCCTTCCGGTTTCAGGGAGCCAGCTATTTACAGGCGCAGGGGGGGCTGGGGGTACAGTTCTCGGCGAGTAAGGCGATTGGCTTTCGCTCAACGATCTCCTACAATCAACCCTTTACTGATGCGCTGGACGGAAGAATAGCGGGAACGCGAAACGATTATTACCTGCGCGGAACCCTGGGGTTAGTGATTCACATCGGTCGATTCTCCCTGCCCAAATCCCGCCCGTTAACCACTCAGGGAGTATTCCAACAGGCAACACCACTTAATACGACGCCAAAAAATTAACAGTCTCTTCATCACACCTATTTACTTGACCCTTTCTGTCAATGAAATCTCTTCTTTATCTCATTACGCTTGCTGCGGGTATGTCTATCTTCTGGGGTTGTAATGAGGATGTTTATGTAGATCCGATTCAACTATCTACCGTGCGGGGCCGGGTTCTGTATAGTGTTAACCAGCAACCAATTCGCAATGCGAGTGTAACCCTTTCGCCTACCAGCCGGGTCGTTACCACCGATTCATCAGGCAACTTCCGCTTCGATAGTGTACTGGTAGGCAGCTATACACTTAGAGTATCGAAAACTAATTATGGCACCGAGTCATCGACGATTACCGTAACGGCCGATGCAGTTCCCCTAGTTACGGTTCAGCTAACGGACGACCTAACGCAAAATCGCCCCCCAACGGCCCCCACCCTGGTTTCACCCGCCACAAACAGCAATGCTCAATCGACAACACTAACCCTCAAATGGACAGCTACCGACTCAAATCGGGATAGCCTGACGTATGATGTGCTGTTATTCAGGGGTGGGAGTTCGACACCTTCGGCTTCGTATACGGGCCTGACCGTCGATACGTTGACCGTGTCAAACCTCGACTATAGCACAACCTATTTGTGGCAGGTAATTGTCAAAGACGGAATCAACACCGTCAATGGCCCCATCTGGTCGTTCACAACCGGCGAGGTACCCGATTACAGCTATGTATTTGCCCGGAGAATAAACGGCCAGTACCAGCTTTTTACGGCCAACGCAACTGGTCCGGTGGCACAACTAACGCGGAATGGCAGCAACTGGCGACCCGTCGTTAGCCCAAACCGACAGCAGATCGCGTTCATTTCCAACGTGACTACCGACCTGCAACTGTTTGTTATGAATGCCAATGGCAGCAACCTAAAGCAGGTGACTACGGTACCCATTGCCGGGCTGTATCAAACTGATTTGTCGTTTTGCTGGTCGCCGGATGGAACGCAGTTGCTCTATCCAAACAACGACAGACTTTTTGCCATACGCACCGACGGAACGGGCCTTCGCACGGTGGCGCAGGCTCCTTCGGGGCGCATTTTTGCCGGGTGCGACTGGACGCCCCAGGGCAATCGGATTGCCGCCCGAACCACAGGAACGAGTGTGTATGATAACGAAATCACCACGTTTCAGGACGATGGATCGGGGGTAAAATCTGTTTACAGCAAGAGAAACAGCCGGGTTGGCAATCCTGTTTTCTCGGTAAATGGACGTCAATTGGTTTTCTCAGCCGATGCCAGTGGATTTATGAATGAACAGGGCCGTCAGCTCGACGCCCGCCTTTACCTGCTCGATCTGTCGACGGATGGAGTTGTTGATTTATCAACCTCGCAAAGCTCTGCCACTAATCCCGGCCAATTGAGCAAACCAGCCGGTACAAATGATGTAGACCCCCGATTTTCGCCTAATGGCTCGCAGGTTATTTTCACCAATATGGACAATACAGGAAACGGAACGCGATCCGTCTACACCGTTGATCTGACCGGAACCAGTCAGATAATCCAAAACCGAAAACTGTTATTTACATCTGCCGAGATGCCTTACTGGCGGCAGTAGGCTGATTCGTTGCCTACTAGTTTTCGGTTGGGATGAACTCAATTCGCTGCTAGTGTGGACTGTTCGGAGGTGAGGCCGGCCTGTTTGGTAAAGGTTGCCAGCAAGCTTTGGTAAGCATTGATCTGGCTCGTTCGATGGGTTTCGCTCCAACTTAATTCTGCCGCCATAAGGTCGGCAACTTGTGGGGTTAGCCGGGCGGTCAATTGCCAGTTAGATAATTCCAGACGCCACCGTCGCGCCAGTACATCGCGTACTGTGACGGCCATTTCTTCGCGAACCTGATAGATCACCTCGGCACCAATAAACGGCTGGCTCTCCGTTAACTTTTCAGCTAGAACTGGCTGCACTTTTGTCAACTGAGCTACTTTCCCAGCCCGATTTCCGTACGTCCGCATAAGGTGCTGACAAACATCTTCGGGCAACTTATACTTGCTTTGCAGTTGTTTCCAATCGTCGAGATTATACCCTTCGCCCCCAACCAGATAATGGGTTTCGGTACGGCCGGGCACTGTTTTTTTCAACAGTTCTCCGGCTCGGTCAATGGCATCCTGGGCCATGAGCCGGTAGGTTGTCCACTTCCCGCCAAGCAAACTCAGCAAACCGGATTCTGAATCGTGCTCAACTTCGTGGTCGCGAAGCAGTGTTTTCGTATCGGCGCGGCTACTCACAATAAGCGGGCGAATACCACCAAAGCCTGCCTGTACATCACTCCGTTCCGGCATTTTAGCTAAGTAAGGCCGTACCGTTTCGAGGAGGTAATCGACCTCGTCGGGTTCCAGTACAGGCTCCTCCGTCAAATCCGAGTAGTCGTTATCTGTTGTACCAACAAACACTTTGTCGCCAAACGGAATGGCGAATACAACCCGGCCATCTTTCGTTTTAGGGATCAAAATTGCGTAATCGCTTTGCAGCGTTTCGCGCGGCAGCACAATATGAACGCCCTTGCTGGGGCGGATACGCGGCTCAAGACCCGGGTTAGCTAATAGCCGAACAGCATCGGCGTAGGGACCGGTACAGTTCAGAAATACGCTTGCCCGAATGGATATGGTTTCTCCCGTTAGTTGATCTGTCGCTACAGCCGTTTTGAGTTGACCGTTCTCTCGGCCAAAGCCGGTAACAGCCACGTAGTTGACTACCGCAGCCCCAGCCTCATCGGCCGAGTGCGTCAGCGCGAGCGCATAGCGGGCATCATTGAATTGACCATCATAATAGAGAACAGCACTGTGCATCTGGCGCGTCAGCATCGGACTTTTGTCAAGTGCTTCGGCTTGCTTGAGCCAGCGACCTTTAGGGAAGGCATCATGCCCGGCAATGAAATCGTAGAGCGTCAGGCCAACGGTCATATACATACCCTCAAACCAACTGAATACCGGCGTAAGAATAGCCAGCGGATGCGCCAGATGTGGCGCATTTCGGATAACCGTCCGGCGTTCGGCCAGTCCATGACGAACCTGCCGTAATTGCGCCAGATCGAGCTTTTTGATGGCTTGTTCCAGGTATCGAACGCCACCATGAATCAACTTAGTGGATCGGGATGAGGTTTCGCCGGAAAAATCTCCCCGGTCAATCAGAGCAACCCGGTAGCCGCGCAGAGCCGCATCCAATGCTGACCCGGCCCCGCTTGCACCGGCTCCAATTATACAAATGTCGAATGTTTCCTGTTGTAGCCGCTCCCAGTTTTTTTGCCGATCCATACACAAAAGTACGTTTAATGAAGGAGGATGCGAAAGGATGAAGAGGCCATATTCGCGCTTAACGATTTGTTAACCAAACCATCTCCCCGGTTAATCAAACGGACGTGCTTCCACCAAGTTCTATTGATTACCCTCCGAAACTACGACCACCCCTGCTAAAGAAGCCGCTACGACCGCCCGACGGCCGAACCGTGCGGGTTACGCGCGAGCCGCGGACACTCTCGCCAACCCGTGTAGACCGTTCATAAAGGCTTGAGTTGGCATATACGCCTGCCCCGTATCGACGTTGGTCATTAGAATACCGGGATGAGTTATTGCGACCAAGCATATAACCCAGACTCCCCCAAAGCAACACATTGGCCAGGCCATTATGATGGTGCTGCTGGTAGGCATTTGGGTTATTGAGGTAGGTGCTGGTCGATTGATCAGTCTCAACAAGTTTTTTAGCGGCTTCAACACTCAGTGTATCCCGGTGCCCATCGAAGTAGCTCACAATAGCTCCGGCCTGACCGGGACCTGTTTGTACCTCATCCGTAATTTTAAAATTACCGGGTGCCGTTTCTGTAATATACGTCCGAACGCCCTTTTCAAAACGGGTTTCGGTTCTCTCGGCCTGATCTTCGTCGGAGTTATTGCTGCCGCAACTTTGCAGCATAGCGGACCCATTGAGTAATGCCAAACTAAGGGTAGCACTAAGGGTAATATCTTTTACGCGCCGAAGAACGGCATGCCGACGAAGGGGTGTCATGGCCTGAATAGTATAAAGTTAGACCACTAAACTACGGCACTCAGCCGAAGGTTACAACCCAATATGGATGAACCGTCGGGGCAGTCAATCAACGGTCGTTAGAACGGACGGTATTTATCACCGAATAACACCGTTACACCCGCTGATACGCTCACAATACTCACCACTCGATTACTGCTAAAAGTAGAACTTTCAGAACGAATGGAGCCATTGGTAGCGGTTGAGGTAAGGTTATTGAAGGTGAAATCGGCCCGGCTATAATCAGCGTTGAGGTTTAGAGCAATGCTTCGTCCAAGTCGATAACGCATGGTTAAACCGCCACCCAGCGACAAGGCTGTACTCTGTGAACCGGTTGTTTTCACCGACATCTCTGTCGTACCAAAATTACCAGCCATCGATGTATTTGGCAATACAGCCAGGGCTCGTCCGGCCAGCAAGCGGGCATCGACAGAGAAACGTCCCATAGGTACGGAAATGTACGGCCCGGCCGCGACCGTCAAAACAGACCAGTTATCGGCTTTAGCCGTCCATACGTCCGTGTCGTTCCGATAAAGTGCATCGAGCATGGCACTGGTATTGACGGTATTCCGATGCTGTTCTCCCCGAATCATGAGCCCTACCGGGCCAGCAACCCGATAACCTGCCGAAGCATTGAAGGCAAACCCTTGCCCAGCCATACACGCCTGGCCGTCGGTAGGTGAACAACTGGCAAATTTACCCACGGGCAGACTGGCTCCCGCCGATACAGCAAAAAATCCTTTTTTATCCTGATGCGATAAAATGAACGTCTTCTGGCAAAAAGCAGCGGTGGTCATACCAGCGGCCAGCACAGTTAAGAAGAGCTTTTTCATGGCTAATAACTTGCAGAGTAAGGTGTTGAAAGCTTACTCTACAAATTCAGTGCCATAAATTGGTGGAGTGGTAAGTAGTGTAGTAGTTAATTGGTTACCCAGTTAATGTCATCCCCTTACTGCTACACGACTCCACTACTCAACCACTCCACCAATAAACCGCTTAACTACTCCATAGCTCGCTCTTTATCCATTGCCAGATACACGCCATTGGTCCAGCCGAAGACATCCTGGTTTGGGTATTCGCCCCCGCCAGTGGTTAGGGCCGCATCGACAACGTTATATTTTTCCATCATTTTGCCTGTGGCTCTAAATACTTTGTCGTTCAGGTCCAGCCATCGGTTCCGTCCCTCACGAGCCGTTTCGGTAAAGCCGTAATTCATCAACGACCGGTACACGATCCATTGCAGGGGGGCCCAGCCATTGGGCCAGTCCCATTGTTGTCCTGTTTGAGTGAGGGTAGTTACCCAACCGCCAGCCTGCAAAAAATCGGCCTTGAGCCGATCATGAACACAAGCTGCCTGCTCGGGCGTGGCAAGTTGAAAAAACAAAGGAAAAACACCAGCCAGCGTCAGGGCATCGGTCTGCCGACCAGCCACAGCGTCGTAGTCATGAAAGAATCCGGTGTCTTTATTCCAGAATGTTTGCTGAATGGCGTGTTCACGTTTTTCGATCAACAGATCGTATTTATCTGGAGCTGTTTTCAGGGAGCCGGTCGCCACTGACGCTTTATTTAGAGTCGTTTCCAGTGAATACAGTAAGCAATTCAGATCAACAGGCACGATGTGAGCGGTTTGAATTCGACCCATTATTTGCTGATCGGGAAACCAGCGGCTGCTAAAATCCCAGCCCGATTCGCAGGCTGCCCTGATGTGATTGTATAATTCGGCGGGCACAACCCCTAGTGGTTTAGCCTCTTCGGTCAGTTCAACCTCCTGTCGATACGCTTCTGGCCGGGGGGTAGGCCTATCATCCCAATAGCGATTCAATACATGATTTTCCGGCACACTTGCCACCCGTTTAATTAATGGCTGGTCTGCACCTAGTTTATCCTGACCATCCATCCAGAAATCATGTTCCCGCTGCAATTGTGGTTTGTATTTCACCAACGCCTGAGATCCAGCAACCCCGTCAATATCGGCCAGCAAACTCACCATTAGCGCAAAATAGGGTGGCTGCGACCGACTTAGAAAGTACGTTCGGTTGCCGTTTGGAATAAAACCAAATTCATCAATCAGGTAAGCGAAGTTGTCGAGCATAGACCGAATCAACTCATCACGACCAGCTTCCTTCAGGCCAAGCATAGTAAAATAACTGTCCCAGTAGAAAATTTCCCGAAACCGTCCACCGGGCACAATGTAGGGGTGTGGCAGTGGCACCCGCGAGCTGCCTTCAACAGGTACATCGGCCTTACGCGTGAGCCGATCCCATAGCCTGTCAATATGCTGCGCTGTGCTGATCGTTGTATCACTAACATACTCATCAACCAATTTCCTCGGTGCCCTAAAATAGGCATGCACAAATGTCGCCAGGTCGAAATCGGGTTTGATTTTTTCGCTTTCATAAAGCGCCATCAAATCAGTCGGAGCGAGCTTCGGTACACTGTCCACAAATGTTTTAGAGTCGGCGAAAACGTGCCCTACCTGAACATCTCGAAACAGGCTACCGAAAAGTTGATCAGGCGATTGAGGGATTGATTGATTTACCAAAATAAAATAGATACGTTTCAGTAGGTGTAACGAAAAAGAAGTGCATTTGTCATTGCGCGTTGACTGAGCACGACAAAAATGCAGAATGCCTAATTGTAACGGATAAAAGTAACAGGTTTAAACACGAATGTTTATCACTCTTAACCAACTAACCACCGCATTTAATGGCTCACTGGCCTATAAAGCTATTGCTGCTTCTTAATTATTTCGTTTTCGAAATTCTCCTCCACAGCGTTGGAATAAGGATTCAATGGACTCAACATGACGACGTATAATGTATGCTATAAGGTGAATGTACCCACGGGCTTTAGTCCGTGCCTTAACTGATGTATACATCAAGTTAAGGCACGGACTAAAGCCCGTGGGTACATTCACCTTATAGCATACATATTCTTCATTCTTCATTTCTCAAAACCCGGCCCCATGAGCAGTTGGCCGGGTCGCTGGCCGGTGTGCTGGTTGTTCTCAACGACAGGAACGCCGTTGACAATGACCCAGGAGATACCTGTTGTGTAGGCATGAGGCTGATCGTATGTCGCCTTGTCGGAAACGGTTTTCTCGTCGAACAACACAATATCGGCGGCATAGCCTGGTCGGAGCAACCCCCGATCTGTTAACTTAAACCGTTGGGCAGGCAGCGACGTCATCCGTCGAACAGCTTCTTCCAGCGGGATAACGTGTCGTTCGCGTACGTACCGACCCAACACACGGGCATTGGTGCCATAAGCACGGGGGTGCGGCATACCCGACCCTAGTTTGGCAACACCGGCATCAGATGCAATCATCGTATTCGGGTAGCGCAAAATAGTTTCCACGTCCGTTTCCGACATGGTATGATACACCATCTGTATGCGTTTCAGGTTGGCACGTTCCATCAGGTCCAGAATCAGATCGGCTTCGGTCGATGCGTTATTTTTTCTACCTAGTTTCTGATTGATCGTACTGATACTAAGGCCGTTGAATGTTGAATCAGGCTTGTAGTTGGACACGACAGCATAGTCGTAATTTTTGCGAAGATTTTTGGCCAGGCCATCCAGCATTTCGGCCCGGATTTTGGCGTGAGAAACGGGGGCACGAAACCGGGCCAGCACCGCCGAATCGCCGTCGGCCAACGCCCAGGAGGGGACAATACTCTCCAAAGACGTACTTGAGGCCGTATACGGATACTGGTCTACCGTTACGTCGAGCCCTTCGCGACGGGCTGCTTCGACCAATTCGACGGTTTCGGTACTTTTACCCCAAAGTGGTTTACTGGCGACTTTGAAGTGCGATATTTCGACGGGAATTTTGGCCTCGCGACTAATCAGAATAGCTTCTTCGATGGCCTGTTTCACGTTTTGACCCTCGTTTCGAATATGCGATGCGTAGACCCCGCCATAGCGAGAGGCCATTTTTGCCAGATTGACCACCTCGGGCGTGCGGGCGTAAGTACCAGGCGTATAAATCAACCCGGTCGATAAGCCTACAGCTCCGTCTTTCATCGCCTGTTCGACCAGTCCTTCCATATCGGCCTGCTCACGGGCGGTCGGCTCCCGAAAGGCCATTTTCATGACTTTCATCCGCACGGTATTATGCCCGATCAGCGAGCCAACGTTCACCGAAATTCCCTGTGTTCTAAGCGTATCGAAATAAGTGCGAAGGTTTGTGCTTGAGCCGCCACAGTTTCCAGTAATCATGGTGGTAACGCCGTCGAAAATAAAATTTGGCGCACCGGGCTGCGCTTCCAGGCTGCCTTCTACGTGCGTATGTACATCAATAAACCCGGGTGCTACAATGAGTCTGCTGGCATCAATTGTCCGTTTGGCATCCGTGGCGGGTATCGACCCCACCTTAACAATGCGTCCATCTTTAATGGCTACATCGGCATATACCCAGGGGTTGCCCGTACCATCGACAACCCGGCCATTTTTAATAACGAGATCATACGTTTGCGCATGGGCTGAGCAGAAACATAACAGGCAGAAAACCAGTGTCAGGAAACGGTAGTGCATACGTTCGTTTTAGGTTGTATAGAAAGTGATTCAGTGATCAATGTGGCTGTTTTTCATCTGAAAACCAAACCAATTTCTAGCCAAACACCCAGAAGCCAATCCCCTTACGAGTGCGACAACTAGCACATCAAATCAATTTGTCAGTCCATAGGATAAGTATTGATACAATATGTAACTAGAACACGTATAGACAATTATCTTTCAATTACGCTTTCTTATTCCAATTACTAAACACGTATACAGATGCTTAAGGAATTCAAAGAGTTTGCCATGCGGGGTAATGTCATGGATCTTGCCGTTGGTGTAATTATTGGGGCTGCTTTCGGCAAAATTGTGGATTCGGTCGTAAACGACCTGATCATGCCGCTTGTGGGTATGGTAGTAGGCAATGTCGATTTCAGTAATCTATACACGCCCCTCTCCGACAAGATTACGCCGGGGTTGACGCTGGAGGAGGCAAAAAAGCTGGGGCCGGTTTTCGCCTACGGTAATTTCCTGACCATTGTCATCGACTTTCTAATTCTGGCATTTATTATTTTCCTGCTTATTCGGGGTATGAACCGTCTGATGCGCGCTAAAGCCGATGCGCCCGATGTTCCACCCGCACCAACGAAAGAAGAGGTGTTACTCACCGAAATTCGGGACGCACTGATAGCAAACACCCCGACAACAATGCGTTCACCTGAAATAAGTCCTTCTGCGATGGGCAACAGACAAATCCCATAAATCTTCCATTCATTGAGAACGAATTCATTCCGGCCGGTATCCTGTTAGGTAACCTGACAGGATACCGGCCGCCTTCGGTTGCAATCGAGCCCGGTTTTTCGGTACTTAGCCTTCTCTACCGAATTGACCCGGCCATGAAACAACTGCTTTCCCTGCTCCTGCTGGGTATAACGTTAACAAGCTTTGCTCAAGCAGCGAAGCCTATTTTTAACACCCCCTTAAGTCCCCGTCTGGCTAATTACCAAATAGATGTCACACTGAACCCAGCCACAAAAAAACTTACAGGGCGCGAAACGCTCACGTGGAAAAACCCATCGACAGATATTGTTCGGGAGTTGCAATTCCACTTATACCTGAATGCATTTCGCAACGAACGGTCGACGTTTATGCGGGAATCTGGTGGGCAGTTGCGGGGCGAAGGAATTGATAGAAATGCCAAAATAGACCCCTATGGCTCTATTGACATTGTTTCGATGAAGGTCCGGAATGGCGAGGCACTGGCCTACCAGTTTTTCCAGCCCGACGATGAGGCTGCCGGAACGCAGAACAAAGACGACCATACCGTTATCAGGGTGCCGCTGAGTAAACCCGTCGGACCGGGCGAAACGATTGTACTCGACATTGCTTTTCGGGCCAAACTGCCCAAGATTTTTGCTCGGACGGGTTTCAGCCGCGACTTCTTTCTGGTGGGCCAGTGGTTCCCTAAACTAGGCGTTTATGAACCTGCCGGTACGCGCTACGCCAAATCGGGCCAATGGAACTGTCACCAGTTCCATGCCAATTCCGAGTTCTATGCCGATTATGGTGTATATGATGTCAATATCACCACACCTTCAGCCTATTGGGTAAGTGCTACGGGTCTCTACCAGTCCGAAAAAATTCATAGTAACGGCACAAAAACCATTCTCTACCACGCCGAAGATGTCGTCGATTTCGCCTGGACGGCTTCCCCCCGTTTTAAGGTTGTAGAAGATAAATGGCAACGCCCCGGCGGTGGGTTCGTTAGCCTCGAACTGGCTATGCAGCCAGAACACGTGCATCAGGCGCAACGGCATATAGACGCGATTAAGGCCGCGTTAACCTATTTTGACAAACATCTTGGCAAATACCCGTTTCCAAACCTGACCATTGTTGACCCGCCGTTTCATGCTCAGGGTTCGTTTGGCATGGAATATCCAACCTTCATTACGGCCGGAACCGCCTGGTTCTTACCTGCCGGAGCCCGTTTTCCGGAAGAGGTGACCATTCATGAGTTTGGCCACCAATATTTTATGCAGTTGCTGGCGACGAATGAGTTCGAAGAAGCCTGGCTCGACGAGGGGTTCAATCAATATTATGAAGGCCGGATTATGGACGCAACTTACGGGGCGCGTTCATCGCAAATCGACTTGCTTGGCTTTGGGATGGGCGATCTGGAAAGCTCGCGGGACAGTTATGTGCATCAGGGCAATCCGGCTATTGGGTCGTCGTTCGGCAACACCTGGCAACTGCCCGACGGCCAGTATTCGGTGCTAACATATACTAAAACGGCGACCTGGCTCCGAACGTTGGAAGGGCTGGTGAGCCGCCCGGTGATGGACGAAATCATGCAGACGTATTTTAACCGCTGGAAGTTTAAACACCCCAATGGGCAGAACTTCGTCGACATTGTAAATGAAATTGTGCCGAAGCGACTTGGTGCTAAATACGGCCCCGATATGAACTGGTTTTTCGCTCAGGCGCTCTACGGCGATAACGTTGTTGACTACGAACTCCTGTCGCTCAAAAACCGCAAACAGGCGGGCCAGCAACAAAGTATTATAACCGTACAACGCAACGGCGACGGAACGATGCCGGTAGATATACTCGTTCATTTTGACAACGGTCATGAGTCCACGTTGTTCTGGGATGGTAAAGGCCGTCAGCGGCAGTTTACGGTTAGCCAGAACGCCAAAGCCATTTGGGCAAGCATCGATCCGAAGCAAAAGATTTACATGGACACCAACCTGAACAACAACAGTTTAACGCTGGAACCATCATCTGCCCCAGCCGCCAAGTTTGCGACAAAATTCTTATTCTGGATTGAAAACTGGATGCAGTGGCTGGCCTGGCTGGCGTAAAAAGGATGTGAATCCATATTAGGTATGACTTTTCCCGAAATAAACGACCTCCTTACTACTCAATTTGGTACCGGGCTACAAGCCACAACCCAAACCCTGCAACCGTATCTGACCGTTCCTGTCGATCAACTCGTAGAAATCTGTCAGTTTTTGCGCGATGACGAGCGGCTGTTTTTTGATCTGCTGGCCTGCGTCACAGCCATTGACAACGGTCTCCAGACAGATACAATGGAGGTCATTTATAACCTCACATCCATTCCATACGAGCACAATTTGATGCTTAAGGTTATTGTGCCGCGCAACACCACAGGGGCAAATTTGCCATCGGTGCCAAGCGTAGCCCACATCTGGCGCACCGCCAACTGGCACGAGCGGGAAGCCTTCGATCTTGTTGGTATTCATTTCGATGGTCACCCCGACCTGCGCCGAATCCTGCTACCCACCGATTGGGTAGGGCACCCGCTCCGCAGTGATTACCAGGAAGAAGAACAATATCATGGCATAAAAACGAAATAAGCTGTCGACATTTCGGGCCGATTGTTGACTGTTTCTTAATTTCGTTTGTTATTGCTTTATGCGTTTTCCTGAACCAATGAAAAATCGTTATCGGCTCTTCTGCCGCTTGTTGTTTAGTGCCTTTTTCCTGGCGCCCATGTTGGGTCACGCTCAAACTGACTCAGTGATTGTAACGGGCCGCATTCGGAATCTGTCGGCCCGGCTGTATCGGGAATCGCCCACGGTTCTCGTAAGCCGAAATAATATCTTGCAGGCAAATCGCGAACTTGTTCGCCCGGCTGCCCTCGGTATCGATGGTACGTTTCGGGTATCGCTGCCACTGATTTACCCGCAGGAAGAAATGTATTTCAACTACGGTCGTATTTCAACGGCTTTTCTGGCTGCTTCCGGAACATTGACTATAGACCTCGATGCTGATTCGCTGTTTACGGCGGCAGTGCCTTTCCGATTTGGGGGCGTTAATGCCCAGGTAAATAGTCAATTTGCCCGCTTTAAAGCCTTTGAAGCAAGTTTCCCGGATAAGCCAGATGGCAAAAAATTAACGACTAAACTAACTGGCCTGTCCACTGAAAAATCCTTCGATGTACTTCTGGCAGCTTATCGCGCTCCTTTCGACAAGTTCGCTGTAAAGGAGAAAGTCTTTCCGCTGGTATCTCGCTGGATCATGGCCAACAACCGCTATAACGCAGCGGCTTTTCTATACGATAAAGCGACCTATGAAGGCGAAAAAATTCCTAATTCGCTGACGGATTCACTCCGCCCTGCCAATGATCTTATTCTTACGGCGGCTCGTTCCTCGGCAATGAATCGTTTTGCAGCCTATGCGGCACAACGAGTTACGACAGAGGCCACCAATAGCCGGACAAACGGGCTCACCGTGCGGGCCTTGTCTCTTTTACTTGAGCGATACGGCAAAAACCTGACAGCCGACGAGCGAATCCGACTCAGTGATTATGCGATGGCAAATTCAGCAAAAGCATCGGATTTAAAATTTTTCGATGGGCTTGTCAAACGAAGCCCCGATACACTCCAACGGTTAGTCAACTACGAAATGTTGATTCAGCGCAGTATTCGACAGTTCGACAGTCTGGCGGTGAATTATGTAGCGGCTTATTGGCTGGCAACGTCACTACCCGGCCTGACGCTCAATTTTGCCGAGTTACTGTATGATTACGGTCGCCCGCAGGTGAAGGATCAGGCACTGGCACAATCGCTCGATGAACTGTATAGCCTCGAAGTAAAAGACAGTACCCGCATCCGGGCGGCTATTCAAACGCTAAAAAAAGCGGGTAATACAGCATCCTCACTAGAAATATCGTCTGGTGTTTTCGTAACCAAAGCTACACGCGGGAATGGGGCTACGCTTTTCGATCAAGTCGTCAATACAAACCGGGGAAAGGTTATTTATTTACTCTTCTTCTCGCCTACTGAAGAGCCTGATCGGCAAGCCGCAATTGATGCCCAACGTTTACGTAATGCGTACAGCACTCGCGATTTTGCGTTAGTCTATCTACCACTTCCGGGTACAGATCAATCCCTATGGCCTGAAATTGCGGCCCGTTATAACCTTGAGGGCGATCATCTATTACTAACCGACTCTCAACTGATTGATGCCGTAGACCGGCTACGATCTGATAATGACCTATCGGGTACGATCATCAATCGAACGGGAAAGATCGTAAAACGAAACGCGCCCTTGCCGGGCGCGTTCGATGAAGTCAAGAAGCTAATCGATAAGAATTTATAAGATTGGTGACTATAAGCCGTATTGGTCCAGCAAATAAATCAGAGCGGCCATTGAGGCTGCGCCCAACTCAAGTTCGCGCTGGCTAACGACTTCAAAATTATCGGCGGCCGTGTGGTGGTAATCGAAGTACCGTTGTGAGTCGGGTTTGAAGCCGAACAATACCGTGCCCGACTGGGCTAATGGGCCAATGTCGGCTCCACCCCCACCAGCACCAATTTCGAGCAGGCCGTAAGGGGCCAGTAATGGTTTCCAGGGCATCACTTTGGCGCGTTGCTCGGGCGTTCCAACAATGCCAAATCCGCGTGGTGTAAAGCCACCGGCATCGGACTCGACAGCCGCCATATGTTTCTCGTTATTCTTTTTGGCAAGATCGGCATAGGCAACGCCCCCACGCAATCCATTTTCTTCATTCATGAACATGACGGCCCTAAGCGTATGCTTTGGTTTAATACCCAGGGCTTTAAACAGTCGAAGCACTTCGATCGACTGCATGCAGCCAGCGCCATCGTCCTGCGCGCCTTCGGCCAGATCCCACGAATCAAGGTGCCCACCTACAACAATGATCTCATCAGGCTTCTCGCTGCCCTTGATTTCGCCAACTACGTTATAAGACTTTGCATCAGGCAGGGTCTCGCAATTTTGTTTAAAATAGAAGGTCAAGGCTGGATTCTCGGCTAATGATTTGCTCAGCAAATCGGCCGCGTTTGTGCTGATAGCTGCCGTCGGAATTAGGGGAACACCGGTTCCGTAGCGCATTCCACCCACGTGTGGATAATCGTCGTGCCGGGGATTCATGGAGCGAACGATAGCGCCCACGGCACCTAATTTAGCGGCTTCGGTAGCGCCATTAGCCCGTTGATCTACCGCCCCGCCATACGCTTCGAACGTGTTGATTTTCGTCGGGTCCATTGGCCGATTGAAAAAGACAATCTTGCCTTTCACTTTATCCGGCCCCAGAGCCCGCAACTCAGGAAAGCTTTTTACCTCAATAACACCCGCTTCGACACCTTTTGGCCCGGTGGCAACAGAACCGCCTAAGGCAGCCAATGGTACATTAACTTTCTGTTTGCCACTGCGAATGAAAGCTTCTTCTTTAGCGCCCCGTACCCAGTGTGGCACCATCACATCCTGCAGGAACACCCGGTCGAAGCCTTCTTTCTCCATCACCTGTTTTGTCCAGTCAACAGCTTTTTGCGCCCCCTCCGATCCACTCAACCGTGGTCCGATCTGCTTGGTCAGGTGGCGTAGCCATTCGTAGGATTTCCCGTTGGCGAGTGCTTCACTATAAATTTTTCGGATAGCTACCGAATCGGCATTTTGCGCCTGTGCATAGCCGACCAGTATGGTAAAAAGAAGTGTAATGGTTTTTTTCATTGTAGGCGGTTGTATTGGTTAAGAGGGCAATATACAGAAAAGCCCGGCTGCTTTCCAGCAACCGGGCTTGTGTACTCCTGTATCTCGAAAATTACATATTGATCGCCCGATTGTCGGTAGCAGCCAGGCAGGCTTCTTTGAAGGCTTCTGTATAGGTCGGGTGTGCGTGCGACATGCGCGACACATCTTCGGCCGAGGCCCGGAACTCCATAGCGATAACGGCTTCGGCAATCATATCGGCCGTACGGGCTCCAATCATGTGAACGCCCAGAATCTCGTCCGTTTCTTTGTGCGCCAGCACTTTCACCAGCCCATCGACATCCATACTCGCCCGGGCACGACCAAGCGCCTTGAACGGGAATGAGCCAACTTTATAGGGAATACCTTCCTGTTTCACTTCTTCTTCGGTATAGCCTACCGAAGCAACTTCCGGCCAGGTATACACTACACCTGGAATAAGCCGGTAGTGGATATGCGGCTTTTGACCCACAATGGTTTCGGCAATGAACGTACCCTCCTCTTCGGCTTTATGAGCCAGCATAGCACCCCGAATAACGTCGCCAAGGGCGTAGATGTGCGGAACGCTTGTACGCAGATAGTTGTCAACCTCAACTTTACCCCGAGCGTCGGTTTTCAGGCCGGCCGCTTCAAGGTTCAGCCCGTCGGTATAAGGGCGACGACCAACTGAAACCAGGCAGTAATCGCCGGTAAGCGTGATTTGCTCTCCCTTTGAGGTATCGATGCTCACAACGACTTCATCGCCCGTATTTTCAACTTTGGTAACTTTATGACTGAAGTAAAAATCGGCACCGAGTTTTTTGATGGACTTTTGAAGTTCTTTACCCATCGTTTTATCCATTGTTGGAATCATCGAATCGGCAAATTCAACGAACGACACCTTTGAGCCAATCCGGGCATACACTGAACCTAGCTCGGCACCAATAACCCCCGCACCAATAACGATTAAGTGTTTCGGGATTTCTTTGAGCGTAAGGGCTTCGGTTGAGGTAATGACGCGTTTTTTGTCAATCGGCATCGAAGGAAACGACATTGGTTTGGAGCCAGTCGCAATAATGATATTCTTCCCTTTGATGATCTGCTCTGATCCGTCTTCTTTTGTAATTTTAATCGTGTGTGGATCAACAAACGAGCCAAGGCCATGCAGCTCGTCGATCTTGTTTTTCTTCATCAGAAAAGCAATGCCTTTGGTTGTCTGATCGACCACGCTTGCCTTGCGGGTGATCATCTGCGCCAGATCGACCTGCAAATCGTTCAGTTTGATGCCATGTTCGGCAAAGGTATGCGCGGCATTATAATAATGCTCCGACGAATCGAGGAGTGCCTTCGACGGAATGCAGCCTACATTAAGACAGGTGCCGCCCAGTGCCTGGTATTTTTCAATAATGGCTGTTTTCAGCCCGAGTTGGGCGCAGCGAATCGCGCCAGTGTAGCCGCCCGGCCCCGAACCAATCACAATAACATCGTATTCCATGAATTAGGTTGTTTTTTTGTGGTTTGAGGTTTGAAATCTGTAATTAGCTGCTGGCAAATCAGTCTCCTGTCCGGCCCAAACTACAAACCTCAAACTGTTTACTTAAAAAGCATTCTGACTGCAAATTTGGTTCAGAATTTGATTACCTAAACCGATTTGTAAAAAAAGGTGTTGGTAATTCCGTAAGGCCCTCTTCATTCAAGGCCGTTTTGTCCTGATTTATGCGTTTCGTTTATTCCATTTTTCTGTTATTCACACTGTTAGCCAGTAGTTGCACCGACCCCGCTCAGCAAAATCAACCGAACGTTTACTATGACGTATTAGGCTATGTGAAAGGGCAGATTGCTGAGGCATCGGCAAAAAAACCACTTATTACAAAGACGGTGGCAATTAACGAAAAACGAAATCAACAAACCACCCGTGACATCAATTGGAGCCGCGAACTGGAATTATTCACACAAGCCGATATTAACAAACCCGCCTTGCGTAGCAGTTACCAGGTAAATCGTCCCGATTCACTCACGTATAAGTATACTTTGAAAAATTCGGAAGAACGACTCACCGTTCGGTCGCTAACAGTGCGGCTGGATGCTGCTACCCGGAAACCTACCCGAATTGACGCTGTTTTACAGACAAACAACCCGCTTTATTCGTCGGAGCGTCGTTTGTTGTTAGAGAGTGGCCCTGGCGTTAACCGACAATGGAGCCTACAGCACTATACCGTTTCTGGTTTTCAGAAACTGCCTTACTTCGACAAGAATGAATTTTTGGTAGATGGACGTCTGAAGTGACGTCACACAATCAGGCTGTTGCCAGATTGGACGAAAAAGGCAGGATAAATATAAAGGTAGTTCCCTCTCCTTTGCTGGAATGTATTTCGTAGCGTCCCCGAATAAGATCCATACGAGCCTGAATATTATGAAGCCCCATACCGGTTGCATCGTCGGGATTCATGCCACAGCCATTGTCCTTCACAATCATATTCAACTCATCGTTAAATCGCCGAAACAGAATATCAGCTTCAGAAGCTTCGGAGTGCCGGAGAATATTGCTGCATAATTCAATACAAATCGAATATAGGTTAAACTCGGCCGTTTTGTCTAATCGGGGCAACTCAGCGTTGTCTAACCGAAACGTGATTTTCTGTGTTAGGTTGAGTTTATAAACCAGCCGGACCAAAGCCTCCGATAAGCCTTGTTTCTCTAATTCGTCAGGTTGCAGATTATGCGATAAGTACCGGATCTCAGCGAAGGCTTCTTTCGTCATGGTCAACAGATTGTTATAAATCTGCTGCTCCCGTTCGGCCATATGCGCCGGATTTAGGGCCGACATGCTGGTTTTAATAGCCGCCAGCAATCCGCCGAGGCTATCGTGCAAATCGGCTGCCATACGCTTGCGTTCAAGCGTTTGTCCGCGTAGAAGTGCTTCTTCGATCTCCCGGTTTTTAGCCCGCAACTGGTCATTGGCCAATTTCAGTTCAACCGTTCGGGCAAACACTTTATCCTCCAAATCCCAGTTCAACCGTTCGATTTCCCGCTTCTGACGGTAGATCAACCGGTTCTTCCGGTAATAAACGATCACAAAGCCCAGCAGCATAGCTAAGCCACCTACCATAACAGCCCGCATTAATTTATCCTGCTGAATGTCGTGACTTAATTTATCAATGTGGGCTCGTTGTTCCAGACGGCTTTTTTGAGATTCAGCTCTCAGATGTTCTGTTTCGACTCGTTGCTGAAGTTGACTCATTCGGGTTTCTCCGGCTATTTGTTCGCGTTCCGCTTCGGCACGTAAATGGGAAATTTCCGCCTGTCGACGCACATTAATCAATTGCTGTTGCTGAATAACCCGCTCTTTATTGGCAGCCAGGCGAACCTGATCGATATCATATTTTTTCTGGACCGTCGACAATTCTTCCACTCGCTTAATATTCGTCAGGCTATCGCGGAGCATACTAAATTCCTCATACATGGCCAGTGCCTGAGCGGGCTTGTTGGCTGCTTTGTAAGCCTTATACAACGACTCGGCAGCCATTTGCTGAATCCGGATGTACCCCGATTCTCTGGCTATGGCAACAGCTTTTTCGCCAAACTCGATAGCCAGGTCAGGCTTGTTGGTAAGCGTATAGCCTTCAGACAAGCGAGCCCAAACAGCGGCCTGCCCGCCCCGATCGTTAAGTTGGGTCCAAACGGCTAATGCTTCATCAAAAAACTTGATAGCCTGCTCAGGCTGGTGCCGACTGATAAAGAAATCGCCCAGGCGTTCGTTTGCATACGCCACATTCACCTGCGCATGTAGATCTACGGCAATTTTCCGACTGGCGTCGAATTGTTGACGAGCCTGTTCAAACTCACCCCGAATTTCGTAGACTTCTCCAATTTGAGTAATTGCCTGACTGGTGAGTAATTTCCGGTTCTTAGGTGTCAGTGACGTATTAAAAGTTAGTAAACGTTGCGAGAGCTGGTAGCTGCGGAGTGCATTGTCATATTCCTTTAAGAGCATATAAATATCGCCCATGTTCATTTGCACCTGCCAGCGCGGAGAACTCTCACGGGGCAGTTTGATACACAGTTCAGATGCTCGCTGATTTAGGCGAAGTGCCTGAGGAAAGTCGCCTTTTATGGTTCGTATATGATACTCTTGCAACATTATAGCCCGTACGGCATACAGGATGTTCTTATAGAGTAGTGCCTGCTCTTCTAACTGCCTGGCATACAAAAAGCTACTATCACGCTGCGTGCCACGCATTTGTTTAAACACCAGTGCCATGAATCGTAAACCTTCAAGCCGTAAGGTATCGTTATGGAGTGTACGTGGCAGTGTGCGGGAAATCTGTCGGTGTGTTCGGCCGAGAGTGAGTAAACTATCCATGTAAACTGCATCGCCCCGCCGATCAAAATTTAAGTCCGGCAGTTTAGGATACGCCTGACCAAAGCAGGTCATGCACCAACCAAGCAATATGAATCCAGATAAGAGTGATCTCATAGAGTGCTCACCAGCTTACCCAACAGCTGGCAGGAAGCTCTAAAGTAAGTATTTAGTGCAGTAAATCAATGGGTTGCCTAAAGTTTATCCTATTCTCCAAGGTTCATTAAAAACGCGATCTTAGGCATCTTTTTGAATTAATTCGTAGAGTCTTTATACTTATAAACAGCTCTAGAGGTACAGAATAGACCCCACAAAGAAAATCAAACAAAAAAAGTTGGTATGATTTTAAACGAATAGGCTACACATTGAATCTATAGTGTATTATCGAACGTAAGTACAATAATTTCCAAGAATAAGCTATGTTTGGTCAAAATAGGCGGTTCAACCACTTTTCTGCGAGAAAAACGAGTTTTTTCAAGGGAAAGCTACCGTTTGGCAGATTTTTTGCGGCAAATACTTGCAGATAAGCCTATTTTTTTCTTACTTTTAAGGCTGGAAAAATTAAAATTCTCAAAAACATAACTCTCCCATACACTATCGGAACACTGCTCTACGTTACCTAATTGTCTTACTGAAAATGGAAAAAGCCCAGGTAAACGACAGTGAGTTGATTTCCCTGTACATCCGTGGTAATGAAAAAGCCTTTGCAAAATTAGTGCAACGGCACAAATCGAAGATTTACACCACAATTTACCTGATCGTTAAAGATCAGTACATTGCAGAAGACTTAATGCAGGACACGTTTATTAAAGCCGTGGACACTATTAAGTCTGGTAAATACAACGAGGAGGGAAAATTTCTACCCTGGATTATTCGAATTGCTCACAACTTGGCCATTGACTATTTCCGAAAAGATAAACGCTACCCTAGTGTGGTGTTTGAAGACGGAAGCAGTGTTTTCAATACGCTTGAGTTTGCGGAGGATTCTGTAGAATCACTCCAGATTCGACAGGAAACACACGAGCATTTGCGCGAATTGATTCAGCGATTGCCGGAACAACAGCGTCAGGTGCTTATCATGCGGCACTACGAGGAAATGAGTTTCCAAGAGATTGCCGATGCAACCGGCGTCAGCATCAACACGGCTTTGGGGCGTATGCGTTATGCGTTAATTAATTTACGCAAACAACTGAGCAAACGTTCGCCGAGTTATGATAAAAACATTTACCCAAGATGATGTGATCCGGTATGTCTATGAGGAGACCTCGCCAGAGGATAATCTGCTCATTGAAGACGCACTAATGTCTGAGCCGGACCTAATGACGTTCTTCCTCGAAGCCCTAGAACTACGGGCTTTGATGAATAGAATTGAACGTCAGCCACGTAGAGATACGGTTCAGTCAATTCTAGATTATTCTAAACACCATCCGGCAAACCCACCTGCTCGAATACGACATTCGTAACGAACAGGTGGGTTTACTATGTAGCGTGGCTGAGAAGCTTCGTGTCAAAGGCGTATGTCTTTTTGATACGAAGCTTCCTAGCCACGCTGTTGTACCGCTATGCAAAAAAAAGAACGGTTCCAACGCTTTATTGAGTACTTCACCGAACATTATCCGGAACCCAAAACAGAGCTGAACTTCAGTAATCCTTATGAGTTACTGGTGGCAGTTATTTTGTCGGCACAGTGTACTGATAAACGAATCAATCAGATTTCGCCCGCTCTCTTCGCTCGATTTCCAGAGGCTCAATCACTGGCAGCAGCTTCGGCCGATGAGGTGTTCACCTACATTCGTAGTGTCTCCTACCCTAATAACAAGGCTAAACATCTGGTGGGTATGGCAAGAACACTAATGGATCTATTTGGGGGAGAAATACCCGCAACTGTAGAGGAACTGCAGACGTTGCCGGGTGTGGGCCGTAAGACCGCCCATGTAATTTTGTCGGTCGTCTATAATGAGCCAACAATGGCGGTCGATACGCACGTCTTTCGTGTTTCGCACCGACTTGGACTAGCTCCTTTAACAGCCAATACACCTCTGGCCGTAGAGAAGGCACTTATGGCACACATTCCAAAGCAGTACGTTCCAAAGGCGCATCACTGGCTCATTTTACATGGCCGTTATGTTTGCCTCGCCCGCTCGCCTAAATGTGAGATTTGCGCGCTGAAGGAGTTCTGTAAGTACTATGAGCAGAATGCACTGGTGAAATAGGTGGAGTGAGTGCAGTAGGTTTATTCGTGCGTAACTCACTCCACCTATTTCACCTACTCCACCTATTTCACTAATACTGCTCCATATTGGCGAAAAAGAAACTGCCTTCGATTGTTGCGTTTTCGTCTGAATCAGAGCCGTGAATAGCATTCGCTTCGATAGACTTGGCAAAAAGTTTACGGATTGTCCCTTCTTCTGCCTGAGCGGGATTCGTAGCGCCAATGAGCTTGCGAAAATCAGCAACAGCATTCTCTTTTTCCAAAATCATAGGAACGATAGTTCCGGATGACATATAGGCACACAGGTCTTTATAAAACGGGCGCTCGATATGCACAGCATAGAACTGGCCAGCCCGCTCACCTGTTAGTTGTGTTTTTTTAAGCGCTACAATACGGAAACCCGCTTCTTCAATTTGCTTAATAATTGCTCCCGTATGTCCATCCTTAACAGCATCGGGTTTAATCATTGTGAACGTTCGGTTCGTTGCCATCCTAATTTTTTATAGCCAAATTTTATTTCCCCATACGGGTCGCCCTACGCAGGTCGGGGACAAATCTACTGTTTTAGCACTTAAATGCCACGCTGTATTTACCGTACGTCCCTCAGCGGTACCGCCCATTGGTATGTCTCACAGCAAACTTATTAGGCAAGGACGTTAATTCATCAATCGGAATTACTATTATTCGTACTTTTGGGTTTCGATTTTGGCTAAGGCCATTTGTTTATGCAAGATATTGACGCAATTGGCGCGGTTATAGGAAACCCACAAACCGTGCTGATTACAACTCACCAGAATCCCGATGCCGATGCCATGGGGTCATCGCTGGGGCTGGCGGGCTACCTTCGCAAAAAAGGCCACCACGTAACGGTTATTACACCAACCGATTATTCTCAGAATCTACACTGGATGTCAGGTAATGAGGGCGTAATTGCGTTTGACGAGAAGCTACGCGTGCCCGTGACCCAGTTAATTGCTGAAGCCGACGTTATTTTCTGTCTTGATTTTTCGAGCCTCGACCGTATCCGTGAACTGGCACCGCTCGTGCGGCAGTCACGTGCCCGCAAAGTCCTGATTGATCACCACCTCGAACCAGAGTCCTTTGCCGACCTTGCCCTTTGGGACCCAACTGCTGCTGCAACCGCCGAATTAGTTTTTCAGCTAATTGTGGCTTTGGGGGATAAAGACTTGATTGACATTCCCATCGCGGAATGCCTGTACTCGGGCCTGATGACAGATACCGGCTCATTCCGGCATCCAAACACGACAGGGAATGTTCACCGTATGGCCGCCGAATTAGTCGACCTCAAGATTGACGTTAGCAGCATTCACCGCCGTATTTTTGACAACGTAACCATCGATAAATTTCGGTTGCTCGGTTATGTTTTGAATGAAAAGCTACGGGTATTGCCCGAATACAAATTCGCATACATTACCCTCACCGACGGTGAATTAAAGCGCTACCGCTCTAAAACCGGCGATACGGAAGGTATGGTAAACTATGCTCTCGCCGTTGAAGGCGTTGTGATGGCCGCTATATTGATCGACAGAAATGACGAAATTCGCATCTCGTTTCGTTCTATAGGCAACTTTTCGGTGCGCGATTTGTCGAGCAAACATTTCGAAGGAGGAGGTCATCGAAATGCCTCTGGCGGACGATCCAAGCTTTCCCTTTCCGAAACAGAACAAAAACTATTATCCATTTTACCCGAGTACCAGCAACTGTTGCTGGAAACAGTTTAAAATTACAGTATTCGCGGTTCCCCGTCGAGATTCACAGTTTACGGAAGTGTAGTGAGCCGATGCAGTGCGAATGCTATTACCGTGAACATTGTTAACATTAAACCAAGTAATCAATCTCTCATGTCTCTTAAAAATTTCGGAAAAGCCGCCCTACTCGTCGCTGTTGTGGCGGCTTGCGGCAAAAACCGCCAGCAGGTGACGGAAAACGGCCTGAAGTACACTATTCACGAACAAACCGAGGGTAGTCGTAAAGGTAAAGTTGGCGATATTCTGACCCTGCACCTTACCCTGATGAATAACAAGGACTCGGTCCTGCGCGATACACATAAAGAAGGTGTGCCGTTCCAGATGCTGCTGCAGGTTCCCCCATTCAAAGGCTCTTATGAAGAAGGGCTAACCTTGCTTGGTAAAGGTGACAGCGCAACGTTCTACGTTAGTGCCGATTCGCTCTTTACACGGGCTATGCAACCACTGCCTCCGGGTGTACAGAAAGGTACCGACATCGGTATTGCGGTGAAACTGCTCAACGTGCAAACCGAGGACGAGTACAAAAAAGCCCAGGCTGTTGATATGGAAAAACAGAAGGGTATTGACGCTAAGGTGATTGAAAACTATATCGCAAAGAATGGTTTGGCCGGTAAAGTACAAAAGACCGAATCGGGTGTGTACTATGTTGTTACCCAACCCGGTAGCGGCCCAACGCCTAATAAAGGCGATGTGGTACAGGTACACTACACAGGCAAACTTTTAGACGGCAAAGTGTTCGATAGCTCGCGCACAAACCCTCAGGCTGGCGGTAAACCCGCTCAATTTCAGATCGGTGTGGGCATGGTGATTCCAGGTTGGGAAGAAGGCGTCAGCAAAATGCATAAAGGCGAGAAAGCTACGCTGATTATCCCATCGACGCTGGCCTATGGCCCACGCGGAAATCAGGGTATTGCCCCAAACTCGGTTCTGTTGTTCGACATAGAATTGATCGACATTCAGAAAGGTCAACCGCAGCCAGGTCAGCCGGGACAACCCCAGATGCAACAGCCAAGCCGGTAAGTCATTAACCTTATTTTTAAGAAGCCGTTTGCAGTTACGACTGTAAACGGCTTTTTTTGTTCCCTATGGAACTCTGCTTTGCCACAAACAACCATCATAAATTAGCGGAGGTGTCGGCCAAACTCGGCGATGCCTTTACGCTTAAAACGCTCCTTGATATCGGTTGTACCGATGAGCTGCCCGAAACAACAGGGACGATTCCCGGCAACTCACGCCAAAAGGCAGATTATGTCTGGACACATTTTGGCGTTTCCTGTTTCGCCGATGATTCTGGACTGGAAGTCGACGCACTGAATGGGGAACCAGGAGTTGACTCGGCTTACTACTCAGGTAGCCGGGATCACGGAAAGAATATTGAGAAATTGCTCACTAATCTAGCAGGCCAATCGAACCGAAAAGCTCAGTTTATTACCGTGTTTACACTGGTATTACACGGGGTAGAGCACCAATTTCAGGGTATTATCGAAGGGACTATTTTAACGGAACCAAGGGGTAAGGGTGGCTTTGGTTACGATCCGGTTTTCCAGCCTACTGGGCACGATCGCACTTTTGCCGAAATGACGATCGACGAAAAAGGTCTAATCAGCCATCGGGCGCAGGCTTTGGCTAAGATGATCGTGTATTTGAAGGAACAGATCAAGTAGGGCGGACATCCTGTCCGCATATCTCAATACGATTAAAATCAAAAAATAGATAGCGGTTATACGGACAGGATGTCCGCGCTACATGAAAAAGCCCTCGTCTGATTTCCAGACGAGGGCTTTTCTTATTGGATTAACTAAAGACTAGTAGAACTTAGCCCGACGATCTTCAACTTTAGCGGCATCTTTAATGGCTTCGTTGATGTAGAAACCAATACGCGATGTGCTGTTTTGCTGAATCTGCGTTTTGTATAATGTATAGTCAGCAACGGCTGGGGCGGGTGTCAAACCCAGTGTTTCTACGATCAGAACGCCACTCTCGCCCACAAACGGTTTCGAATGCGTACCCACTTTCAGGCCGAATGCTTTGCCTAAGGCAACTGGATCAACACCGGCGCTGCGAAGGAAACCCGTTGCCAGATTCACATCGTCAACGACTTCAACCAGGGCACCGGCACCAAATTTTTGTGCAATGCTTTCCAGCGAGCCGGTAGTATTTCCGAGTTTGGTGATGATTTGCTCGCCTTTCAGTTCATTACGAACTTTAGCGGTCAGTTCATTCCGGTAATCATTAACCTCTACTTTGTCTTTTGACGTTTTATTTGTCAGAACGGCAATTACATACTGATCGCCCACTTCGAAAGGCTCCGATACAGCGTTGATATCCGTTTTGTCGTTGAACGCCCAACGAACGATCTGACGCACTTCAGAACCCGTCAAGGCGTTAATCTGATTAGCCCCTTCCGGAAGCCGGTCTGCTGTGGCAAGCACAAGCGACTTATCTTCTTTCACTTTCGCGTCGAACGCTTCTTTCGTGTGCACATCCGATGCAAACTGATCTGCCTTACGCAGGGCTTCATCGCGGGTGATTTGGCTAGGCGTAATTGATTTGCCAATAGCCGCAATCCGATAAAGTACATTCGTTTTAGGCTGGGTAACCTTAATGATATGGTAACCAAATTCGGTTTCAACAAGGCGAGGAATCAACCCTGCCGATGTTGCACCGAATACAGCGGTCTCGAAAGGTTTTACCATTTGGCCATTATTCTTGAAATAGCCTAAATCACCACCAACCGAACGGGATCCATCGTCGCTGTTCGTTTGAGCCAGTGCTTCAAAACTGGCACCACCCTGAATCTGTTTCAGAATGCCTTCAGCCCGGCGACGGGCATCAGCTTTAGCCGAATCGGCAAGGCCTTTTGTTTGAATCAGGATATGACTGGCACGAGCGGTGAAGCTGGTATCTTTTTTGGTACCGCCGTATTTGTAGATAAAGTAAGTGTTTCCTTCACGGAAAGGGCCATAAATACCACCTGCCGCAAACGTTGGGATAGACGCACGGAGTTGTTCGGGCATTTCGCCCGCTGTCAGGTAAAGTGGTACCCGAACGTCGCTGTTTTGCTGAGCAAACGTCGAATCATTCGTAGCGGCACCCAGGCCACGAGCCAGCGATTTGATCTGGTTGTAAAGGGTAGCGCTATCTTCTTTTGAGGGAGCCACCGAGAATGTTACGTACTGGATGGAACGGCTATCGGTACCTGGGTATTCCTCTTTGTGTTTCGTCAGGTAATCCTGTAACTGTGCATCTGTTACTTTCACCGTCGTATCGTTGATGGTGTAATAAGGTACGAACAGGAGCTTAACGTTGGCTTTTGAATTCTGCGCCTGGTATTCTTTCTGTGCTTCGGCTGTTGTAGCAAATACAGACAGGCTCATCAGGCTCTCATACTTACTGCGAAGCCGATCAGAAGCCAGGTTCTTTTCAAAGCTAGCCCAGGCAGCCTGCTGCTGGGCAGGCAGGTTTTTCAACCCTTTAAGGTAGCTGATAATCGAACTCTTGTCGAATACGCCGGTTTGCGGATTCGTAAATGCCTGACGAACAGCCGGGCTGATGTTGTTGCCCTGTACCATATCGACAAGTTCTTCAGACGAGACTTTAAGTCCCAGTTTGTCGAACTCTTTTTGGTAGGCAATTTCAAACAGCATCTGGTTCCAGGCTTGCTCCCGAATCTGGGCTAAGTCCTGATCGACGGGAGCCCGTCCTGATTGTTGCTCAAACTGCGCACGAAGGTCATCTACCTTGGCATTAAATTCTTGATAATCAATGGATTGTCCTGCAATCTCACCAACTTCCTGTTGATTTCCCCCAAACAGCAAACTACGGCCGCCGAGTAAATCACCACCCACAATGAACAGAATTAAACTGACGGCAATAACACCAACAGCTACTCCCGAATGTTCTCTGATCTTATTAATGACAGACATTTCGCTTTTTAACAGTCAATTTAGCCCGCAAAATAACAATTTTCCCTGCTGGAATACAAGTAGTAACCGTATATCTATCCTCAAAAATGAGGAAAAGGCGTTACTGTGGTCTAACAAAAAAAGTGCCGACTTTTTCAAAAAGTCGGCACCCTGTCAATATTTCCAAAAAGAACTGTACGATCTAGTTGTCGTTCCGCTTAAGCTTATCGCCTGCTTTATCGAAGGCATCGCCAATTTCGTGGCCTGCCTGTTTGAACCCTGATTTCACATCTTTCCAGGCATCGGCAGTTGCGTTTTTAGCGTGATCAATATCTTCGCCTAGTTCTTTCCGCTCTACTTCCAGCTTGGCTTTCTGACGCTCGGTTTCAATTTTAGCTTTATCGCTTTGCTTGTCAGCTTTCACTTTTAACTCGTCGATTTTAGCATCCAGTTTATCCTTCTGAACATTCATTTTTGCCACAGCTTCGTCCCGTTCCCGTTTAAAGTCGGCGGCCATTTCATCCGATTTAGCGTCTGCTTTATCACCCGCTTCACGCATATCATCTTTAGCTTCGTCCTTGGCGTCCTTAGCATCAGCCGACATGGCATCACCTGTCTTTTCAAGGGCATCTTCGGTGCGGGATTCGTTCTTATTATCAGAACCGCAAGCCTGCAATAGTGCTAATGATGACACCAGCATCAAGGTGCCAGCTACGTGTTTGATTTGGGTTAAGATCAACGGATACTTTTTCATAATCGTCTTGTGTTTTTAAACTACTGTAAATGAATTAAATAACTGATAGGCCATTTTGGTGTAATGGTAGAACAGATAACTCAGTGAAGAGAGTTATTGGCTGTTAACTCACTACCGCATCTACTTATCCAGTCACTACTTCCACTTGATGGCACAACCAATTGGTTTTGTAATGGGCGACTGCACGGGCCGACCTGCCAACAGGCTGCTTACAGCATCGTCGATATACCGACGCTGCACGCTGCCCCCATCCTGAGGGCTGTCGTCAATGGCACCCACATACTCAAGAACAAACTGCCCCCCAACTTGTTTGAGCACATACACTTCTGGTGTGCGCGTTGCCCCAAATGCACGCGTGGTTGACTGTGTTTCGTCCATCGCATAAACGAACGAGTAAGCTTTGTCGCGGGCACGAATCTGCATATTCCCAAATGAGTCATCTTCGTAGGCATTCGGATCATTTGGCATAATGGCCAGCACAGGGTAGCCCTGGGGTGAAAATTTGCGGTCCAAGGCAATTAACCGATCTTCGTATGCTTTCGAAAAGGGGCAGTGATTACTCATAAAAACAACGATCAGGCCTTTCTGAGCACGATAGTCGGCTAGCGTAACCTGGCGGCTATCCACGTTTTTTAACCGAAAATCAGCCACGGCATCTCCCAAACTATACCCTTTTATCGTTTGAGCCTGTATGACAGATGAGGCCACCAGTAAAAGAACTGTTAGAATAAAGCGCACAAGTTTGTCAGTTTTCACGGAGTTATCCATTTTTGTTAATTAGACAACAAATAGGTAATAAGGATTAGTTTACTGTGAATTTGGGCTTACTTCCCCACGAAACCATCTATACGCCAACTAATTTATCCGCTGGCCGGTAATAGATATACACTAGTAGACTAACCGTATATATTTTCTGAAAATAAAATCAGTCAAAACCACACGTAACTTCGCACGATGAATCGACTACTACTTGGGATAATTTTTGCTACACTTATCGCAAACACAGCGATTGGTCAGATTATACGGATCAGTAGCGAAAGCAGTCTGGAATTGGGGAAATCTAGCTGGCGTTTTATGCCTGGTGACAACAAGCGCTGGGCCGATTCGGCTTTTAACGATAGCGCCTGGAAACGCCAGTCGATAGAAACGTCTATTGACTTAAATGATCCGGTATGGCAGCAGAACCAGGGCTGGTTTCGGCAATCGTTACGCCCACGAACTGGTATTCTCAAAAAAGACCTTCGGCTCGTTGTCAAACAATTTGGTGCGTCTGAAATTTACCTGGATGGCCGATTGCTGGCCGTACTCAAGCCGCCCCGATTTGATTCAGGTGGTTCTCAGCGACTTATCCGGTTCATTCCCATTCAATTTACCGATACAAACCAGCATATACTGGCTGTTCATTATCGGTTTCGACGCGACCCAGTTGTTCAGGCATCGACAGACATTTCTCCACTTAGTCTGCACCTTCAACACGCCGATGATGTGGGCAGTTCGTTGATTGATGAAACCGAATGGTCTGGAGTACTAATAGGCTGTTTTATGGGTGTGTGTGGAATACTGGCGCTACTTCATTTTCTGTTTTACCGGGCCAACCGCAGTCAACCCATTAACCGGACATTGGCCTGGGGCATGTTATTTTTTACCCTGGGTGCCGCTATGTTCGAATTGATTGATTTTGTCGGCACGCTCACCTATGTTTCGTTAACCGATCTTCTTAACGATGTAAGCTTACATATGGGGTTTATACTGCTTCTTACGGGTGTTTATCAGTACGTACACTTGCGCAGAGGCTGGATTTACTATGGTGTAATCGCTACCGTACTTATTGATCAGCTTTACCGTATTTCCATAGGTAGTCTTCTGAATGACTTCGGGTGGATTCCAGTGGGATTGGTCATTCTCGACTATATTCGGGTGAGTTGGTTAGGTCGTAAACGGAAAGACCTTGACGCCCGCCTACCCTGGAATTCGCTCAAAGTAGCGGTCTACTGTTTTGTGCTCATTATTGCCTGTGGCATTATTGTCGGCATTTCGGAATCAATCATGAAGGGTAATGTGGAGTATATGCTAGTCATACTCATACTGCTTCTTGCAGGAGTGATTTTCAGTATTCCGGTGGGCCTTTCGCTCTCCCTGGTGAGTGATTATACACGAACCTACAAAGCCCTGGGCGACAACCTCCGCGAAGTCGAACAACTCTCAGCACAAACACTGGCGCAGGAGCAGGAAAAGCAGTACATATTGGCCCGTCAGAATGAAGTGCTGGAAGAACAGGTCAAGAAACGAACCGTCGAACTCCACCAATCGCTTGACGAACTGAAGTCAACACAGGCCCAGTTGGTTCAACGGGAAAAATTAGCCTCCTTGGGCGAACTTACGGCAGGTATTGCCCACGAAATTCAGAACCCACTTAATTTTGTCAACAACTTCGCTGAAGTATCGGTCGAGTTGGTCGAAGAGATTAATGACGAACGGGTAAAGCCAGTCGGAGAGCGTGATGAAGAGTTGGAAGCTGAGTTGTTGAGCGACCTGAGTCAGAATGTACAAAAAATCAGCGATCATGGAAAACGGGCCGCCAGCATTGTCCGGGGTATGCTCCAGCACAGCCGGAATAGTTCAGGTCAGAAGCAACCCACCGACCTAAATACACTCGTAGACGAATATTTGCGGCTGGCTTATCAGGGAATGCGAGCCAAAGACAAGTCCTTCAATGCGCACTTGATCAGCAACTTTATGCCCGATTTGCCCAGCATCGATATTGTGCCGGAAGAGATAGGTCGGGTATTGGTGAATTTGTTCAATAATGCATTTTATGCTGTTCAGCAAAAAAGTCTGTCAGCCTCTCCGGGTTTTGCGCCAACGATTTCTGTTGAAACCGGCCGAGAAAACAACCAGCTCATTATTCGGGTGCGGGACAACGGCTCGGGCATTCCTGATGATGTTCGGAGTAAAGTTTTCCAGCCTTTCTTTACCACCAAACCCAGTGGTGAAGGCACAGGATTGGGACTATCTCTCAGTTATGATATTGTTGTGAAAGGGCATGGAGGCCTATTAAGCGTAGAAACAGAAGCGGGTGAGTTTACTGAATTTACGATAAAGCTGCCGGTTAAGTAGGCGGGTTTTGTTGCTTTCAGCGCAACGCCGGACTTAATACTGATACCTAATTTTTAGGGACCAAATCAGCCCTTTAATCAATAACCACAAAAAAATAGTACGAATTTCTTGTTTACTAAACAGTGTTCAGTAAGTTTGCATCGTTAATTAATTTTCTCAATGGGTATTACAGAACGGAAAGAGCGGGAGCGCGAAGAAATGCGGCAGCTGATTCAGGACGCAGCCCTGAAGCTTTTCCTGGCCAATGGCTATGAGAAAGTAAGTATACGCAATATTGCCGATGAAATCGAGTATAGCCCAGCCACGATCTACCTCTATTTCAAAGACAAAAACGAGTTGCTCTTTGCCCTGCACCAACGTGGTTTCGTAAAAATGGTGCAGGAATTTCAACCGCTGCTGCTGTTGAGTGACCCGTTCGAAAAGTTGGTTGAGATGGGTCGTTCGTATATCCGTTTCGCGGTCGAAAATCCGGAGCTTTTCGATCTGATGTTTATCATGAATGCCCCGATGGATAAGCTCGATAAAGAAGACTGGGTCGAAGGAGACAGGGCGTTTGGCTTACTGACGCAGGTTGTTCAGGAATGTATGGATGCGGGGGTTTTCAAGAAACACGACCTACAGTCAACGGCTATGATGATTTGGAGCTCGATTCACGGCTATACAGCGCTGTTCCTTCGGAAACGTCTGGGTATGTTCGCTGAATGCGACGTACCAATGATCATGGATGACTCATTCAATTTGTTCTGCGAAACGCTACGACGTGGGTTATAGCTTTTTTTTACCCTATCACTAAACACTGTTCATTAACTAATATATGATTATGAATCTCATTCTCAAGCACATCCGCTATTTGAGTCTGCTGCTTCCTCTATCGGTTGCGGCACAGCCTGCGCCAACGTCGAGCCCTATATTGGACAGCTATGTTCGTGATGGCCTGGCAAACAACCTCGCGCTTAAGCAGGAATCACTGGAGATTAGCCGCGTGACAGAATCGCTCAATCAGGCGAAGTCGTTGTTTTACCCGCGTGTGGCCTTCAACCCAACCTACTCACTGGCGGCTGGCGGTCGGCGGCTGGATTTCCCGGTGGGTGATCTGCTTAATCCGGCCTACAAAGCCCTGAACCAGCTTACCGGCTCCGATAAATTCCCGACCAACATCGAGAATGTGAACCAGTTGCTGGCACCCAACAATTTTCACGACACTAAAATCAGTGTTAACTACGCTATTTTCAACACCGACATTCAATACAACTACCTTATTCAGAAACAAGTACTTAGCTCGCAGGAGGCCCGCCGACGGGTTGTCGAAAATGAGTTGCGGTACAACATCACTACAGCCTATTATCAGTACCTGCAAACGCTCGACGCTGTTCATATTTTCGAAAATTCGCACAGCATACTAAGCAGTCTCGCCCGCCTGAACGAAAAACTGGTGAGTAACAACATCGCGACAAAAGAAACCGTGACCTCGGCTCGCTATGAGATCAGCAAGGTTGATCAACAACTGGCCGTAGCGCAGAAAAACCGCGAAACCGCCCGCGCTTATTTCAACTTTTTACTCAATCGCGATCTGGTAGCGCCTGTTGAGGTCGATTCGTTACTCACGAAGATTCTGCCGGAATCGAAGGAAAACCTACCCGACTTGCAGCAAACGGCCTTACGCGGTCGGCAGGAGTTAGCGCAGGTGACGAGTTCACTGGGAGCGGCACAAACGGCGGTCAAACTGGCCGAAGCCAATGCCAAAATCCCGAACGTATATCTCGGCGCCAACACGGGTTTTCAGGGTTTTGGGTATACGTTCCAGAACCAGGCGTATCTGGTGGCGCAGGTTGGTTTGCAGTGGGATTTGTTCAGGGGGTACGAAAAACGCTCGAAGATCCAGCAGGCTAAAATTCAGACCAACGCCCTGCAAACCCGGTATCAGGAAGTACAGCGGCAAATTCAGTTGCAGGTGCTACAGGCGTATTTTGACCTGGATGCGGCCACAGAGAGCCTGGCTGCTACGCAAAGTGGTATGCTCAACGCCGATCAGACTTTCCGGGTTATCGACAGTAAATACCGCAACGGGCAATCGCTGTTGATCGAGTTCTTACGCTACCAGAACGACCGCTTGACAGCGCAGCTCCAGCACTCGCTGGCTCGCATGGATGTACTTGTAAAACGAGCGGCTCTCGATCGGGCCGTGGCGGTGGGGCAATAATTAATAGATAATGCAAAGTGAATAATGGATTGCCGTGGTGTCGGGTCCTGGAATGCCAGCCACCACATCCACACCACCCCACTTTCACAAATCACGTGATTCACCCAAATCATTTATAAACAATTGACCGCATGAAACCAATCCATATTCTTCTCTCTTTATTACTCTCTGTTCTTCTCTGGGCTTGTGGCAGCAAAGCCGACCGCGCACCAGCCGAACAGAAACCGGTTGCCGATGAGGTAGTTGTCCCCATCAAACTCACGTCAGTTAGCACTGTTGTTCGGGCCGAACCGGTGGTTGCGTCGGGTCTGGTCTCGTCGGCGCAGGAAGCCCGGCTATCGTTCAAAGTTGGCGGGATTATTAACCAAATGCTTGTGGAAGAAGGGCAAACCGTTCGTAAGGGCCAGCTTCTGGCGACGCTCGATCTCACCGAAATTAACGCGCAGGTTAGTCAGGCACAGTTGGCCAATGAGAAAGCCGAACGCGATCTGGGCCGGGTGAAAAGCCTGTATGCCGATACAGCCGCCACGCTGGAACAGCTTCAAAACGCAACCACTGGCACAAGCATCGCGAAACAGAACCTGACCATTGCGCAATTCAACCGCAATTACGCCCAGATACGCTCAACGGTCGACGGCACCGTAACGCGTAAAGTGACCAACGCGGGTGAGTTTGTCGCATCAGGTGCCTCGGTTTATATGATCTCATCCAATCGTCGGAGCGACTGGGTTGTGCGAGTAGGCGTTTCGGATAAAGACTGGGCGCGGCTTCGGCTGGGGAATCGGGCAAGCATTATGCTCGATGCCTATCCTAACACGACGTTTATGGGTACCGTAACCGAGCTGGCGCAGGCAGCCGACCCTATCAATAAACTATATGAAGTGGAGGTACGGATTAACCCCGGCACGGCAAAATTTGCCCCCGGTCTATTTGCCAAAGTAACGCTTGTTCCGGCCCAGAGCCGCAATTACACGCTCGTGCCCGTTGAGGCAATTGTAGAGGGAAATGGCAAAGATGGCTTTGTCTATGTTCTGGCCGATGCGCGACCAAATTCCGGCCCATTGCACGTTCGGAAAGCACCTATTCAGATAGGTTATCTGGATGGCGACAAAGTGCTAGTGACCAACGGCATGTCAGGTATTAAAGACGTCGTTACGGCGGGGTCTGCATTTTTAACTGAAGAATCGGCGGTTGTTGTTAAATAATCATTTAAACACAGAGAACACAGAGCAAAAAAAGAGACACGGAGTGCTCAGTGCGCTCCGTGAAGCCCTTTGTGGCCTCTGTGTTTTAAAACACTATGAACATATCCGAATTTTCCGTCAAAAACTGGCAGTTCATGCTGGTGCTATTCCTCGGCGTGGCCGCGCTTGGCGTCAACTCCCTGCTCAATATGCCTCGGGGCGAAGACCCCGAATTTACCGCCCCAGAGTTTGCGGTAGCCGTTGTCTATCCCGGCACCGATGCGCTGGATATGGAAGAACTGGTCGTGGACCCGGCCGAAAAACGGTTCAACGAACTCGATAACATCAAACACGTCATTACCAGCGTAGACGATGGGCTGGCGGTGTTTCGTGTCTCCTACGAATACAGCGAAGACCCCGACGAAAAGTATCAGGAAATTATTAGGGAAGTAGGGGCATTAAAGAGTGAACTACCTGCCGATGTTTTCAAGATAGACATTACAAAATTTTCGCCCTCCGATGTCAATATTGTTCAGGTGGCCTTGCAGTCAGAAGTAGCATCGGACAAGGATTTAGGTAATTATGCCGATGAGTTGAAAAAGCGGCTTGAGAAGGTCACAAGCCTGAAAAATGTGCAGGATTGGGGGTACTCTGCCGGTATTGTTCGGGTGTCGCTCAACATCGAAAAGATGGCGCAGGAGGGCATCTCAACCAACCGCGTCATTGGGGCGTTGCAGGCCGAAAACGCGACCATTCCGGGCGGAAGTATCCAGGTAGGAAGCCGAAAATTCAACGTCAAAACGGCGGGCGATTATCAGTCGCTGGACGAGATCAGGAATACGATTGTATCGAGTAACGGGCAAAAAATCATTCACCTGCGCGACATTGCCGATGTGGATTACAACCTCGAAGATGAAACCCACATCACCCGGCTCGACGGGCATCGGGCAGTGCTGGTAACGGCCAGCCAGAAGATGGGCGAAAACATCGACAAGGTTGGCAAACAGATCAACCCAATCATTGAGAATTTCGCCAAAACCCTGCCTCCGCACATTAAACTGGTCAAGAATTTCGATCAGGCTGCCAGCGTAAACAAACGCCTGTCGCATTTTGCGCTCGATTTCGCCATTGCCATTTTACTGGTATCGCTAACCTTATTGCCACTAGGCTTTCGGGCGGCTGTGGTCGTCATGATTTCGATTCCGCTGTCGCTGTCGATTGGTTTGTCGCTGCTCAATGCCTTTGGGTATAGCATTAACCAGTTGAGCATCGTTGGGCTGATTGTGGCCCTTGGCATTCTGGTCGACGATAGCATTGTGGTGGTCGAAAATATTGAGCGGTATCTGCGCGATGGGTATTCTAAAAAGGAAGCCGCGATCAAAGCCACCAGCCAGATAACACTGGCTGTTGTTGGCTGTACAGTCACACTGATTCTGGCCTTTTTACCCCTTCTGTTCTTACCCGAAGGCTCCGGCGATTTTATCCGGTCGCTGCCAATGGCTGTTGTAACGACCATTTTGGCGTCACTGCTGGTTTCGCTTACCATCGTCCCTTTCCTGTCGAGCCGGATTCTGAAAGAAGAACACAATCCTCAGGGAAACATCTTTCTTCGTGCGCTCAAAAAACTCATCAGTGGGTCGTATAGCCGCTTGCTGAATGTGGCGCTGGATCGGCCAGTCATTACCTTACTGGTGGCGCTGGCAATTTTTGGCGGAGCCTTATCACTGTCGGGTAAAGTTGGGTTTGGCTTATTCCCGGCCTCCGAAAAGCCGCAATTTCTGATCAATATCGAAACCCCCGACGGCAGCAGTCTAAGCGAAACCAACCGTGTGGCCCGCTATGTTGAGAGCAAATTGAAACAGGATTCCGCCATTCGGCATTTTACGACAAACGTTGGTAAGGGTAATCCACGGATTTATTACAACATCATCCAGCGCAACGAATCGGCCAATTTCTCGCAGTTTTACGTACAACTCAATGACATTACGCCACCAGAGAAACGAGCCATTATTGATACCTACCGCGACCTGTTTGCGCTCTATCCGAACGCCAAAATTGAAGTAAAGGATTTTGAACAGGGACCTAATCAGGAAGCACCCGTGGCCATTCGGGTATTCGGCGAGAATCTGGATACGCTGCGTACTGTGGCGGCCCGTGTCGAAACCATTCTAAAGCAAACAGCGGGTACGATTTACGTAAATAATCCCCTCGCCAATCGCAAAACCGACCTGCGCATTAAGATCAATAAAGAGAAAGCTGGTCTACTGGGTCTGTCCATCGCCGATATTAACCGCACCATCCGCCTGGCCGTTGCGGGTCTGAATGTCGGCACCTTTAAAGCCCCGAACGACGATGACGACTATACGATTAACGTCACGTTGCCGAAGGGTCGGGTAACGGATCAATCCGTACTGAAAAACCTGTATGTCAACACCGTAACAGGCGGTTCTGTCCCTCTGAGCCAGGTAGCCGATCTGCAATTTGAGACGGGCACGAACCTCATCAAACACTATGACAAAGATCGCTTTGTGACGATAACAGCCTTTGTTAAAACCGGGCATTTAGTGGATGATGTATATACGGATGTGCTGAAAAAGCTGGATGCCATGAAGTTTCCCAGTGGTTTCCGATATACGGCGGCTGGTGAACTGGAAAGCCGCGAGCAATCGTTTGGTGGCCTGGGCACCATTATTATGATTACGATTTTCGGGTTTATGGCTGTCCTGATTCTGGAGTTTGGCACCATTAAAAGCACCCTGATCGTGCTGTCGGTTATTCCGCTGGGCATTATTGGCGCTATTGCGGCCCTGCTGCTTACCGGAAACCCGTTTTCATTCGTGGCCATTATCGGCCTGATTGCCCTGATCGGTATTGAGGTCAAAAACTCGATTCTGCTGGTGGATTTCACCAACCATTTGCGCGAAGAAGGGATGCCACTGGTAGAAGCCATTAAAGAAGCGGGTGAAGTCCGGTTCGTTCCCATCGTATTGACCTCACTCACTGCCATTGGTGGCTTGATGCCGCTCGCTCTCGAAGGGAATCCACTGTATTCACCACTCGCCTGGGTGCTTATTGGGGGCCTGATTTCCAGTACATTGCTCTCTCGCATTGTTACCCCGGTGTTGTATAAACTGCTTCCACCGAAGGTTGAGTTAAAAGTAGCAAGGGCGGAAGAGCAGGAGCCTGTTTTAGTATAAAAATACAAAGCGTGCCCCGGTTCGAACCGGGGCACGCTTTGTATTTTCTGTAGTGCCGACCGTCGATGCGTCGAACCGTCCCGGTCGGGCGAGTTGGTTCTATATGCCCGACCGGGACGGTTCGACGCATCGACGGTCGGCACTACATTTTTACTTCACAATCACCTTCCGCACGATGCGCGTAGCTCCAGCATTGGCCCGAAGCAAGTATACTCCCGGACTTAGTGCCTGTGCCGTTGTGAATAGCATTGACCCATCGGATTGTGCTTGTCCCTGAACAGTAATTTCGCGTCCGGCAAGAGTTGTCAGATGATAGACTGCGTTGGGCAAGTTGCGGACTGCGGCCCGAATCGCCTGATTATCGGTTGGGTTGCCAAGAATTTCAAAGGCGGGCGTCAGGTTGTCTATTACGACCGATACGATTTTCGAGTAGGCTGTTTGCCCGTCAAGGTCGACCTGTTTCAGCCGGTAGTAGTTCGTACCGCTTAGGGGGTGTTCATCTACCAGACCGTAGGTTTTGGTCGACTGCGCTTCGCCTGCTGCCGCCACACGGCCAATGGCCCCAAACTCGCGGGCATCAGTACTGCGTTCGACATCAAAATAAGCACTCTTTGTTTCGTTGGCTGTTGCCCAGGAAAGGGCTACCGTCTCGCCAACCGCTTTTGCTTCAAAAGACGAAAGTCGTACCGGCAACGCATTAGCGATATTGAAGCGGGCAAACGTTGGATAGTGGTCGGAAGTAGTGAGGGCGTAGTTGACAACGGCAGGCCGTACCGACGCTACCGACCCGGCGATGTAAGCAGGAGCCAGCTCATTCGAAACCGTGATATGGTCGATCGCATCCGTGAAGTTTGCATCAGTATTACAGCCATTCGTGCTTAACTCGCTGGAAATAACCGTGTAATTGGCATCGGCAACAAAGTTAGCATAAGAGGAAGGATTACCGGTTGCGATAGACTGGTCAACATCGTCGTTATAATCACCGGCCAGAATCAGGTTAACGTTGCCGTAGTTGGCATCCAGTTCAGCTTTCAGGTCGATAATATCCTGCTTCCGGCGGTCGTAATCGGCCTGCGCCGAACCCGATTTGGCGTGAATATCCACGATATACAACTTGCGGGTCTGCCCGTCTACGGTCACGTTTGCGACAAACAGATAAGGCAACCGACCCGATGCCCATGCATCGCTGCGGGGCGTAGCAGTGTAATTGTATTTATCAGCCAGCAGTGGCTTACTCTCGGCGGCAATCATCGAGACCGTACTCGTTTTATACATCACGCATACTTTCTGGTTGATGGCCGTCGGGTTAAAGCCCTGTGGATTACCGTTGGCATCGCATAAATCCTGAAAGAAGTAAGACGTGTACTGATCCGAACAACTCAGCGCATAGCCCGCTGGCGTATTAGCAATCAGAAGATTCTTATCGCTCACCTCCTGCAACACATAAATATCGGCGTTGAAGGCGTCCATCACCGACCGAACGTTTTGCGCCTGAAGGCTTTCATTCGTCGGGCCATTGTCAGCATATGTCCTTGAGCCATTGGTACACGTATAGGAGCCTCCATCGAAACCATACCATTCGAGGTTCCAGGTCACCACGCTCAGGGTTTGGTTATTATCGGTGATATCGCGTGTGGTAGGGCAAGTTATAATGGTCGGCGGTGGCGGTGGAACTTCCGAACCGGGAATATCGAAGATGGCGCGGGGATTAAGCTGTATAACATTCTTCGATGCATCGGTTGGTATGTATCTGTCGGCAATACCTGTTGCCGACAATACTCCGGTTGGCTTGGTTGCACCCACCAGATCGGAGGCACTTGTAACAAATAATTCGGCGGCACCGTCGCTGGTTGTGAGCGGGTACGTACCGGCAGCTCCCCCCTGAAACGTAGCGCCTGAGCCACCAATGGTAGCATTCTGAATCGTGACCAGTTGCCCTTCAAATGTGCCTGCCGTAAGTTGTGGTATTGTAATGACCTGGGGCGAAACGGGCTGATTGGTGTTGTCTACCTTCGAAAAAGCCATAACACCATTGATTTCTTTCTTCCCCTGAAACAAGGCTACCGGCCCCGTTACCTGAACCAAATCACCGAGCTGTACCTGATTTCCGTAGCTTGTATTCGGGTCATAAACTGCAACACCGCCCGTAGCATCCTGAATATAAAACAGCTTACCACCAAACTGGGTGCTAACCGTTACGCGCCCCTGAATGGTGACAGTTGTGCCTACCTGTCCCCGCGCTGTAGCAATGGGCGTTGGCCCGTTGGCCACATCAACCGTTCCGCTAACTGCTACGTTTTGGGTGGTGGCCCCTGCACTCTCGTTCGTGATGGCACCGCTGAGGGTACCGCTACTCACACCCGTAAGTCGAACACTAATGGCCGTTGCCGCTACTACCCCACCCGATTGCGTCAACGTTTGTGTACCGGCATAACTGCTGCCGTTATCCTTACTGATTTCGTAGCCCGTTGGCGCGGTAATCGTTAAATCGGTCGTCAGGTTTACGCTGGAAACGGTATAGGATTTGGGCAATGAAGGCGTACCCGGAACCGTGGCAAAACTGGTAAGTGAGGCAGGAGAAACCGAAATAAGTGGCGCAGTCGGGTCCAACGGTCCCACCGAACCATTCAGCGTAATATTATCGAACCGCCATGTTCCACCTAAGCCACTGGCGCCATACCCATAGATCCGAAAGGTAATGGGTGTACTAACATTTTGAAGGGCAACATTGGCACTTAACGACACTACACGCGACGTAAATGAACCATTGGATGTTGGGGAGGTTGCCGATGTAGGCGTGGTATTGATATCGGCAGCAAAATTATCCAGACTTGTTCGCAACACCCATGTCGTTGGGCCGGTGTTCGATCGCTGTTCATCGAACGAAAGCTGGTCTACGGATACGGTAAAACTGGATGCCGGGCTTAGGCTAAACTGAACGTATTTGTTGGCATCCGGGCTGGCGACATTCCAGGCAGAACCCGAAAATGCTTTCCCTGTTGATGGATTGCCCTGCGGATAAGTTGGACCGGTGATGCCCGATCCTATCGTTGTATTTGCCGCCGAAACATTGGCGGCAACGGCTGTTGGCACTGGGGTGGACGTGTCAAAGTTCCATTGGGCTAACGTCGTTTGGGCATAGGTCGAGACCGCCAGTAGCCAGAAAAATACGACTAATGCAACTTGTAAAGTTCGATTCATAGTTGAGTTTTGCTAATTAGAGCTGATGATCAAAAATACGTTTTCAAGTATTACGAAAGCGTTAATTTTCTATATAGTCTATCAGCACACTACTCGGGCGAGAATCATTTTCAGGCTTTATACAAGGTTATCAGCTGTAAAAATTTAGTGAGTTGGTGCTATTTCAGAGCACAATTCAGACTATTTATTACCTATCAATCAACACCTTAACTACATACCGTTGTCCTTTTCCCTCTACGTTCAGCCAATATAAACCTATTGGCAAAGGCTGAACAAAAGTCAGGTTGGCTTCCCCTGCTTTCTTATCCAATAGCCCAGGCATGAGTTGCCCTGATGCGGTTAGCAGCTGCACCTTCGCATCATCGGCATTCCAAAGCCGCACATGAATTCGATCAGGACTCGCCGGATTAGGATAGACGGTTATGACGGGCTCACTACTTCGAAGAACAACCGATATAGGCCTTATATATTGAAACGTGCCATCGTGGTCAATCTGTTTCAAACGATAGTAGTTTATACCAGGCTGCGGATTCAGATCAGTCAGGCCGTAGTATTGTCGGGAATCGGTGGTGCCTTTAGCGGTCACTTCGCCTACGATCGTATATTCGCCCAAATCACGACTTCGTTCGACAACAAACCGGTTGGCGTTGTACTCAGATGTTGTCGACCAGGCAAGTTGAACACGGTCGCCTTCGGGTTGGGCTGTAAATGAAAGGAGCGTTACGGGAAGTACGGCAGCATTGATCTGGATCTCATCTATTTTGAGCGTCCCTCCCCCATCGTTAGGGTTGCACCCATAAATACGAAAGGTTATAGCGTTCGATTGATTGCTGAACCCCGCACCCGTCAACACAATAGACGCTACCTGGTAGCTGGTCGTGATGGCCTGAGACAGTAAGTTGCTGCTAAATCCATCAACACTCGACCGGACTGTAAGTTGCTGCGGACCTTGTGCCGAACGGGCAACGGCAAATGATAGAGAGGCCAGAGTAATGGTTGTTGTGCCAAGGGGCTGTACGGAAAACTGGACGTACTCCGTCTGATTGCATAAGGTGGTTGACCAGTTCTGCACATTGGCACCCAGACCAACATAGCCTGCTGAATATTGGCTCACGGCCAGTAGGTTTACTCCCGTATACGTAACCACCGAAGCGGCTACCAGACCCGTCGACGATATACCATTGCTGTTTCCCTCAAAATGCCAGTTTGCGGTAAATGGCGTTGCCTGCGCTAGGGCAGATACTATTCTTAGTAACCAGAATAACAGGCATATGCAGAGAGTTTTCTTCATACAAAAGCCTCAATGTATCTATCACATCAAGGCTCGTGCAAGGTATCAATAAAACAAACAAGTCACTTAATAAATAAACTCACCTACTTCGCTTCTGATAGTCACTTGCTTACCCGCATAGGCTTCTACATGACCAATTATCTGCGCGTCGATGCCAAAGGATTGGGCAATGTCAATGATGCGCTGTGCATTGGCTTCCGGCAAGTAAACCTCCAGCCGATGGCCCATATTGAAAACTTTATACATTTCCTGCCAACTCGTACCGCTTTCGGCCTGAATCAGCCGGAACAAAGGCGGAATTGGAAACAGGTTATTTTTGATAATATGCACGTTGTCGACAAAATGCAGAACTTTCGTTTGTGCCCCACCCGAACAATGCACCATACCGTGAATCTGCATACGTAGTTCATCCAGCAATACCTTCGCCACAGGGGCATAGGTGCGTGTGGGCGAAAGAATAAGCTGGCCTACCGTAGTACCGGCCGGAACTGACGGTATTACATCCGTTAATTTTTTAGATCCGCTATAAACCAATGACTTATCAATAGCCGGATCGAAGCTTTCGGGGTATTTGCTAGCTAAATAATGATCCAGCACATCATGTCGGGCCGAGGTAAGTCCGTTGCTGCCCATGCCTCCATTGTAGGTTGTTTCGTAGGATGCCTGCCCAAACGAAGCTAACCCAACAACAACATCACCCGCCTGAATCCGGTCGTTGCTAATGACCTGATCGCGTCGCATCCGGGCAATAACGGTGCTGTCGACAATGATGGTACGAACCAGATCCCCCACGTCGGCGGTTTCGCCACCGGTGCTGTAAATTTCGATGCCGTGGTCGCGCAGCATCTGCAACACCTCTTCCGTACCGTTTATGATCTCGGCAATGACTTCGCCCGGAATCAGGTTTTTGTTACGCCCAATGGTTGATGACAGCAGCATGGGGCCAGTGGCTCCGGCACAAATCAAATCGTCGGTATTCATAACGACTGCGTCCTGCGCAATGCCTTTCCAAACGCTTAGATCGCCGGTTTCGCGCCAATAGAGGTACGCCAGCGCCGATTTCGTTCCAGCGCCGTCAGCGTGCATAATCGTGCAATAATCCGGATCGCCAGCCAGCGTATCGGGCACGATTTTACAGAAAGCCTTTGGGAACAGCCCCTTGTCAAGTTGAGCAATTGCGTTGTGAACGTCTTCTTTACTGGCGGAAACTCCGCGCTGGGCATAGCGATCTGTCATGCCGCAAAGGTAAGAAAGGGAGGAGAAGGAGGAAAGGGAGGAGTGGAGGAAAGGGAAAATAACAATTCAGGCTACCTCTCTCTTCCACCTTCCCTCTCCTCCCTTTCTTACCTTCCTCCCTCTAATATACAATTCCCGTTTTGGCCCGGACGGCGTCCAATAGCGCCATCAGGTTCAGACTATCATCGAGCGACCAGAATGGACTTTCGATTTGGCCTTCGGCTAAACACTGCATTACATGACGGGCTTCATAATCGTAACCGTGGGTTGTGCGGGTAAAATCGAATTCGGTTGAATCGCCCTCTTCCGGAATGAGCGAGAGACCCATTGTTTCGTGAAAGCGACTGTGAATCCGAATCTGACCTGTTTCACCCTGGATTAAGCCAATACAATCCGTTTTCGCCTGTAGCGTACTATCCAGCAGTGCAATCGCGCCATCGGCATAGGTCAGCACCATACCACACTGTTCATCGACACCAGTCGATCCAAAAATAGCCGATGCTTTTACAGTCGTAGGTTTTCCCAGAATGAGATAGGACAAAAATAGGGGGTAAATACCGATGTCGAGCAACGAGCCGCCACCCAGTTCTTTATTAAAAAGACGGCTTTCGGGCGAAAATGGGGCTTTAAAGCCAAAATCGGCTTTCACCGAAACCACTTTGCCGATAGCCCCCGACTGAACGAGTTCCAGCGCCTTTTCGATGCCGGGCATGAAGCGACTCCAGAGTGCTTCCATTAGAAAAATACCCTTCGTTCGTGCCAGATCGACCATTTCCTGAACCTGTTCGCTATTCATGGCAAAGGGTTTTTCGCCTAGAACAGCAATGCCCCCATTGAGCAACAGCAATGCATTTTCGTGGTGTTTGATGTGCGGGGTCGCCACATAGACAACATCTAAATCGGGCAGGGAGAGCAGTTCTTCGTAGGAGCCAAGTGCATGAGGGGCGTTATACTCCCTGGCAAACTCCTCGGCACGTTGCAGGTTCGTGGAGGCAACAGCATAGAGTTGCGCATCGGGCAACGTGAGTAGGTCTTGTGCAAATTTGTGGGCAATGCGGCCCGGTCCTAAAATTCCCCAGCGAGTCATAATAAACGATGTAATTGAGTGGTCGGCTATTGGATAAGTTGACCGGTTGGCCAACCCTTAAATGTATCTTTTTTTCTAAGTTGCAGCTTCAACAACTCAACTCTCAGTGAAAAGCATTTCAATATTCTTTCTACTATTCTGTTTATTAATCGCGCATTCGGTCTCGTACGGCCAGATTGTTGAGCAGCCTGACCCGCTTCGCCCATCCGTCGTCACGCCCGACAGCACCAAAGCAAAAACACCTGTTGACTCAAACAATGCCAGTGCGCAAAAGCCAGCTCTGGCAAAAAAAGACACAGCTGCTCCCGTGCAAACACATATTTTTCGATACCGTTTTACTGCCGATGGCACCGTAACAGCGGGGAACGTAAACCGCACGCTGCTACAACTTACCAGTGCCCTGGATTATGAGCTAAGCCATTATTTCAAACTGTCGAGTAATCCATCATTTGTCTATGGAAAACAGAATGGACTTCTGGCCGAACGCGAATGGTTTGGGGATTTTCGGACAACCTATCGCTACGAGAAACGGCTCTATTATTTAGCGTTTGGGTCTTATGAGCGCAGTAACCTTCGGCAGATCAATAACCGTTGGACAGCGGCAGGGGGCGTTGGCTATAAACTCCTGAATCAGAAGCGGGCCTACATATCTATTACGGACGTAATTATGAATGAAAACACCGATTTTCTCGAACTCGAAGACATTTATATTGTTCGTAATTCGGTGCGTTTGTTTGGCGAATACACCTTCGGTAAAGACCGGTTTGTTGTTACGCATACCGCCTTTTATCAGCCAGCTCTGGGCCAGTACAACATCCGATGGAACGCCAGCCTGAGCGTTCAGATAAAACTCACGTCGGCCACCAGCCTACGCACAACAGTAGCCAATGCCTACGAGAGCCTGGTAGTACCCGGCAGGCAGAACAACGATTTTCGGTTTACAATGGGGTTGGTGTATGAACGGAAGTAAACGGGATGCAGTGCATTCTGGCGCGGGTACTTCCTGGCGCGGGTATTCACCCGTGCCTGTTCATGAAAGCCAGCATTCGCTGGCAAAACAATTCAGTTAAACGCCAGCGAATGCTGGCTTTCATGAACAGGCACGGGTGAATACCCGCGCCAGAATCCCCTTTCCTACTGTTTCTCAGGAAACGGAATAATTAGTTTTTCGCCCCGCTGGGCTAAATCTTTGTCTTTACGGTTAGCTCGCATGATTGCCTCTTTGCTAACGCCATATTTCTGCGCGACAACCCGAAGGACATCACCCGGCCCAACCGTATGAACGGCCATCACCTTAACGTTAAGTTTCGTTACGCCCGCTTTAATGTCGCTTTCCGATACGCCGGGGTTAAGTGCCTTTAAGGTGTTGATTTTCATGTTGTAACGATTCGCCACGCCATAAAACGTTTCGCCATTGCCAACCGTGTATTTGCTCGAAACGCCCCCCGGCTTAACGTTTACCTTTTCTACGGCAACTTTGGGCTTAGTTTCGGTCGGTTTTTCAACCTTTGGTTTTTCTGCTTTCGGTTTTTCAACCACTGGCTTTGCTGTCACTTTTTCTTCGGGAACAGGTTTGCCATCGGTTGTTTCGCGGTTATCTTCAGCCACTTCCTCAGCTTTAGCGTTAGCCTCGGGCGCATCGACGGGCGGTGTCGCCTGCGACAGGTCGACCGGGGCGGGTTGCGACGAGGTATCTTTCTCTTCGGGCGCCATCAGCATTTCGGGATCGTTTTGCGAGATCGGTTGCTGCGAAGCCGTATCGAGGGCCACGTTGGTCAACTCATCGGACCCATTGGTATCATCGGTAACATATCCATAGCCAATGTACAGCAGGGCGGCAATCAGCCCTACTAAAACAACAAGCGTGATCGCGGGCAGACTGGAATTGGAATTACCGGCCGGGCGCGGATTGGATGATTTATTTTCGGCATCCATAACGTAAGTATATTGGGTTAGGGTGTGGTTAACTGGCGACTCATATCAGCCACTTTTTCCTTTAAACTCTCTTTGAATCGGCTTAGATTACTAGCAACGGTTTCGTCAAATGTGCCAACAATCTGTGCAGCCAGAATCCCGGCATTACGGCCCCCATCAAGTGCCATTGTCGCCACAGGCACGCCACCGGGCATTTGAAGAATAGACAAAACGGAGTCCCATCCGTCAATTGAGTTACTGGACTTCACCGGAACACCAATAACAGGCAGGATGGTCAGCGACGCCACCATACCGGGTAAATGAGCGGCTCCCCCTGCCCCGGCAACAATAACCTTCAGGCCCCGATCTCGGGCGGTCTTTGCATACTCAACCATCTTTTCGGGTGTTCGGTGGGCCGACACAATATCCATTTCCCACGTTACGCCCAACTCCGTTAATATGTCGGCGGCCTCCTGCATGATCTTTCGATCGGAGATACTGCCCATAATGATACCTACCATTCAGATGATTATAAGTTGACTCTCTGCGAAATAACGGAGTTTAACGCAGATTCTGGCCGTCTGATAGCTAAATTTTTCTTCCGGTCATTAATCCACCCTTTTTATTCCTCCTTTCGCAATAAACCATTATACAAACTTTATTCCGTCGAATTTCCGTCCTAAAATGGCCACATCGTCGGCGCCAAGGTAGTCGTGAAGGAGCGTCGCATATATTTGACGGAAATCTACCGAATACGTCAAGTCACCATCCGTTAATTTCGCCAGATTCGGCGCTTCGTTCAGTACACGGCGTGATGGCAGCCCGCCACCAATCAGGAACACGTTGTTGGCGGTTCCATGATCTGTTCCGTTGCTGGCGTTCTGCTTCACCCGTCGGCCAAACTCCGAAAACGTCATCAGCAATACATCATTCTGCCGACCGGCCGTTTTCAAATCGGTCATAAACGCCCCGACAGCTTCGGCATATTGACCCAATAGTCGCTCCTGCTGCCCCGGCTGATTAATGTGCGTGTCAAACCCGCTAATCGACACATAATAAACGCTTGTCTCTACTCCCGACTGGATTAGCTGCGACACGGTTTTAAGCCGATTGCCTAATTCATGATTCGGATACGTTGTCAGTAGTGTGCTGGAAGGCGCCCCGGAAACGGCCCGACTTGTTCGACTTACTTTGTCATAAACATAGTCGGCCGACGATACTGTTTCGGCCAGTGTTTTATATAGATATGCCACTGATTCCGGCTCGTGCATACCCTTGTCGGCAGCTTTTTCCTTTCCCAATCCGGTTACAAAGCCACTACGGGTCTGATTGTAGAGTTTTTTAGGGTCTACGACAGCGAGGCCATTCAACGAGCTACCTTTCATGGCCAGACTCAGCGTATCATCTACTTCGATGGTCCGAAACGGTTGCTGGGCCTTGCCAGCACAGGATGCATCCAGATACCGCCCAACCCAGCCCGTATTTACGTATTTGTCGGAATCGCTGGCCGTTTGCCAGATGTCCATTGAGCGAAAATGCGACCGGTCGGGATTGGGGTAACCCACGTTATTAATGACGGTCAGCAGACCTTCATCGTACAACGCTTTCAGCGGTCCCATAGCTGGATGCAGCCCAATTTCGTCGTTTAGTTGAAGGACTTTTTCGGGTTTGATAGCAATTGTCGGGCGTTCCCGATAGTAAATATCGTTCCGGTACGGCACCACGGTATTCAGGCCATCATTCCCACCCGATAGTTGCACTACTACCAGAATTTTACCGTTCGAGGCTGGCCCTTTGCCCAGCATCTGCGATTCGTAGGCTTTCAGGAAATGCGGAATCAGCATTGTCCCCGCCGTTGTAAAAGCCGATTGTTTGATGAAGTTTCTACGGTTCATAATTTCTCAATGTATGAATTAGCGAATGCCAGAATGAATGAATTATACGCAGCTGACCTGTCTATTCACTTATTCTATCATTCACTCACTCGAAATTAAGTTAGTTGATACTCCGGCAGGCTCATGAGTGCCGCCGTTAGCGTTTGAATGCGTTCGGGACGGGTTTGACCGGATTTGGTTTGGCTTTCGAGTAAGGTGCGTTGGTCTGGACGAAGCGGAAAGGGCAGCAAAACAGTGGCAATGGAATCAATCAATTCGGTGTCGGACGATTTTGTAAAGGCATTCTCAAAATCGGCCCAATTGACGGTTGTGCGAAACTTCGCATTACCTTTTCGGGCCAATAGCTGCGTGTTTACGTCGCCATCTTCTTTAGGTTGTACGGTAACCTCAGTGGCTTTCAGTATGTAGTTGGGCAGTTGCATCCGAAACAGCAAACTCGACGAGTCGATCCAGTTTTTACCGCCCGGCCAGCCCGCTACGTTTGGCGGGTAAAACAGTAACTGACCCAGCGTTCGCTGCACAAAAATCTGCGGTTGCGGCTGATCGAACTGCACACCGAGCGTATGGCGCAACCCAACCAGCAACTCCACCGGCGATTTAATATGTGCGCCCACGTTTTTGGCGTCATAAAACCAATCGGCCAGGAAGATCGTCTCCATCAAGTCACTGATATCGTAGCCGCTTTTGTAGAACTGCTCGGCCAGCGCGTCGACCTGTTTTTTATCTTCGGTTTCGTTCACGAAAAACCGGTAGATCTTCGAAGTAATGAACCGGGCCGTTTGCTTATTTTCCAGCAACATCGCGATAATATCTTCGCCTTTGAACGCGCCCGTTTTTCCAAAAATAGTCTTGTCGCCTTCATCGTGAATCCGCTCCCGAAACACAAATTGGCCTTCGGGCGTGAACTGCCAGCCCGTAAAGGCGCGGGCAGCTTCTTTGATATCGTGTTCGGAATAGTTGCCCCGCCCAAGCGTAAACAACTCCATTACCTCACGGGCGAAGTTTTCATTCGGGGCATTTCTTCGATTCTGCTGGTTATTCAGGAATTGCAGCATGGCCGGTTCTTTTGATACCGCCATCAACAAATCGCCCAGTTTCCCCAATGCATTTTGCCGAATCGTATTGGCATATTGCTGCATAAAAAGTGGATTTCGCCCCTGCGCCCGGCAGGCAAAATGACCATGCCAGAACAGCGCCATTTTTTCCCGCAAAGCGGCTTTGCTGGTGGCCATCTGGTCAAGCCATTGCAGATTCAGGTCGCGCACTTTCTCGGCATTGTCCCGAATGCGTTCTTTCAGCATGTCTTTATCGAGTTGCCCATCGCGAAACTGCCCTTTCAATTGCTTCTTTGTTTCATTCTCTTCCGGCTTCACAACGCTTAATTCGGAAACAGTTTTACTGTCGCCGAACAGTTGCCGCACCACTTTGCGTAGCGGTTTTCGGGTCGCTTCCTCCAGTTCAGCGGAGGTAGCACCAAAACATGCTCGGGCAAAGAGATAGCGGGTTTGTTGCTGTTTTGTCAGTTTATCCATGCCTATCGACTGTTGACTATAGGTGTATGACAAGATCGGGCAGGAATCGTTTAATAGTGAGGAGATTAAAATTATATAGTACACTGATTGGCAGCAGATTGTATAACTCGATGGCGCGAGGCTCTGACCTCGTGTCTACTATTCGTCGGCCTCTGGCCGATAAATGACAATTGCTGAATAAACCGGCCGGAGGCCGGAAAATAGTAGACACGAGGCCAGAGCCTCGCGCCATCGGGGTTGCTACTACATTAAAAAGTCTATAAAACAACCAGGACACTCACCCGGTTACGCAACAGAATCTACCTGTTTTTCGTACTGAATATATAATCATAGCCGGTACTGTATCGACCTTATTTTACTTTTATATGTCTCAACGTTTATGGTCTCGCACGGGCTGGTTAATCGCTCTTTGGGGAATAACCGCTTCTACATTTCTGACCGCCCAATCATTACCTCAGTATAGTAGCTTGCAACGGTCTCAGCAAAAAGCATTACAAAAAACGATTGAGCAACTACAATCCGCAAACTATACATTGGCTGTTGCCAAAGCACGGCTTCTCAACCGGCCCATTCAACAAATTTCTCCTTCGGGTCGGGTTGTGCAGTTACGCGAAATCAGTCCCACTGGCGAACTTATTTACGATGCTACATACAGCACAACAAAGGCTGGTATAAGCACCCGAACCAATTCGCTTTATGCAGGGGGTAGCCTGGGCGTATCGCTCTCGGGCAGTACACTAACCGATAAGCTTGGCGTTTGGGATGGCGGCAAAGTGCGTGATACGCACGTGGAATTTCGCAATGGCACTGGTAGCCGTGTTGTGCAGGTCGATGGATCCACGACACTGGTTAGTCACTCCACCCACGTAGCTGGTATTATGATAGCGGCTGGCGTTAACCCGGATGTAAAAGGGATGGCTTTCGGTACAAACCTGCACGCTTACGACTTCAGCCGTGACGTAACCGAAATGAGTAGTGCTTCCCCTAATCTGCTGGTATCAAACCACTCATACGGCTCCAATGCGGGTTGGGTCTATAATGACACCCGGACAACTACAACCAAATGGGAATGGTGGGGCGATACAACGATTAGTAAAACAGAAGATTACAAATTTGGCATTTATGATGCAACAACGGTTTCATGGGATCGAATTGCCCAAAACGCACCCTATTATCTTATTGTCAAGTCGGGCGGAAACAGTCATGGTTCAGACGGACCCGGTGCCGGACAGCCCTACTATTTGGGCACAAGTAATGTGACCAGTACGGTAGCCCGAAAAGATCAGGAAGGGTACGACCAGATCAGCACCTACGGTAATGCCAAAAATATTCTCTCCGTAGCCGCTGTTGGCAACTTAAACTATGGTTACAACCAATCGGCCGATGTACCGCTTAGTGACTTTACCAGTTGGGGGCCAACCGACGATGGGCGAATAAAGCCCGATATCGCCGGGATTGGCGTTGGCATTCTGTCGTCAAGTTCCGAAAGTGACAGTGCTTATGTGGTGTATGATGGCACGTCTATGGCATCGCCCAACGTGGCCGGTACGCTCCTTCTCCTACAGGAACTGTATTCGCAGCGCAACAGCGGGAAGTACCTGCGGTCGTCCACCCTGAAAGGACTGGCCCTTCACACTGCCGATGAAGCAGGCACCTCGCTCGGGCCCGATTATCAATTTGGCTGGGGGCTACTAAACGCCGAACAAGCGGGAAAAGTCATTCTGAACAGCAACCAGAACCACTTGCTCGATGAACGAACCCTAAATCAGGCAGAACCCTATTCGCTCACGGTGGTGGCATCTGGACTTGGACCGCTGGTGTCTACCATTTGCTGGACAGACCCTGCCGGGACGGCTACCGTGGCCACGGCGGCTAACCTGAATGACCGGACACCCAAACTTGTCAATGATCTCGATCTGCGCATCAGCAACGGGCAGGCCACGACCCTACCCTGGATTCTGGACCCCAATAACCCATCGGCAGCGGCCACGCATGGTGATAATATTCGGGATAACGTTGAGCAGGTGTTAGTTTCCAATCCGGTGCCGGGCCGAACCTATACTATTACGGTCACCAATAAAGGAACATTAAGTGGTGGTAAGCAGGATTATGCCCTGCTCATTAGTGGCATTGGAGGTAAAGCCTATTGTGCCTCGGGCGCAAGCTCAACCGCCGATACGAAGATCAACCAGGTTCAGTTTGCCAGCATCAACCAGGCCGGAGCTAGTGGGTGTACGTCTTACAATGACTTCTCTCAATCTATAGCCACCGTACAGGCAGGGCAACAGATTCCGTTGACCGTATCGCTGGGCACCTGTGGCGCATCTAAAAACGTAATCGTAAAAGCATTTGCCGACTGGAACCAGAACGGCAGCTTCGATGACGCAGGCGAGACCCTGGCCACGTCGGGCGTATTGGCGAACTCGGCGCAGTTTATCACTACGATAACCATCCCAACCACCGTTCAAACAGCGCAGAACGTGCGCTTTCGACTTGTAGCCGTTGAAACATCGGACCCATCGGCAGTTATTTCGTGCGGAAGTTACGGCAATGGCGAAACACAGGATTATGTACTCAATGTCGTCCAAACGACCAACGACATTGGCGCATCTGCCTTGCTCTCGCCCGAAACGAACTTTTGCGGCCAAACGGGCACCGATGTAACGGTTTCTGTTCGTTTGCACAACTACGGTACGGCCAGCCAGACCAACGTGCCGGTCAGCGTTAAAATCACCGACGTCAACAACAACGAGATCACGACGCTGACCGGCACCATCGACCGAATTGTCTCGTTTAGGGATGCAACCGTTTCGCTGAAGCTACCCGCCAGCACTTCATTGGCAGCAGCCCAAACGTACCGTTTTACGGTAACCGCAGGTCTCAATGGCGATCAGAACACGACTAACAATACGATTACAGAAACTCGCGCTACGGCACCAACGCCCGCCAACGGGCTGTTTTCTGTTACCCGTTGCGGTAGTGACACGACGATTTCACTTCGAAATATTGGCGAGGGAACGGCTTTCTGGTATGATGCGCCTACGGGCGGCAATTTGCTGGCGGCCGGTAACCAGGTTGCAGTTAAGTCGATACCTGCGAGCGGCCAGTTTTATGCTTCTCTTAATGAGTTTGCCGGAACCATAGGCCCCGAAAGTAAGAGTGCATTGGGTGGTGGCACCTACGGAACAGGTTTCCAGCCCGCCCCGCTTATTTCAACGCAAGTACCGCTGTTGATCGAGAACGCCCGGTTGTATATAGGCTCGGCGGGCACGCTCACCTTCACCGTCAGGAAATACGACAACACGGTGGTGTCGAGCGTAACGCTCGATGTTACACCAACCCGCACTCAAAGTGTAACAGCGTCAACGGGCGGCACCTACCCCGACGATCCTAACGACCAAGGAGCTGTTTATGCATTGAATCTGCGTATTCCGGCAGCGGGCGATTATAAAATTACCATTGATTATGGGGATGGGGCATCTATTTTCCGCAGCAATGCGGGCACGTTCGCCTTCCCTTATCAACTAAAAACCCAATCGGGCCAGCCCGTTGTTACGATCAAAGGTTCCCTGTTTAACAACGGCACCTCGACCGATACACTCAAAACAGCCTGGTATTACTTCTACAATATGAGCGTTCGGGCGCTAGACTGCCGTAGTCCACAGCGAACAGCCGTCACGCCAGCCACAGGAGCGGGAACCACTGCCGTTATTACGCCCAATGGCTCTACGAGCGTTTGCCAAGGTTCCAGCGTGTTACTTCAGGCCAATGCTGGTTCGGGGCTTACCTATCAGTGGTATCGAAATGGGCAGGTGATTACGGGCGCTACCAGTAACACGTTACTGGCGTCAACCGCCGGAGGCTACGTTGTGCAGGTTGCTAACAACTGTTTGCCGGTTAACTCGGCAACGGTGACCGTAACTGTCCAGACAGCCCAAACGCCCCTTATTACGGCCAACGGATTCACGCTTGTGTCTAATGCCACAACGAATATTCAATGGCTCCTTGACGGCGTGCCCATTGCCGGAGCAACATCACCCAATTATACCGTTGTACAAACGGGCCGTTATTCAGTAAAAGGAAGTGTAAATGGTTGCGGAGATGCTCTCTCGGCCGATATATACCTGACTATTCTGGCTACTGAACCAACTGCCGACGATGGAAATCTTATTGTTTATCCAAATCCAGCTACGAGGCAGGTAACCGTTTCGCTGGGAGCTACGCTTGCTTTACCAAAGTCGCCCACTGTTCGTTTGACCAACTTAAATGGACAAACTGTTCGCACAGGAGTCCTTTTGCGGGACGGAAAAAATTATTCAACAATTTTTGATGTGGCCGACTTGCCGGGCGGTACGTTTATTGTAGTTGTAGAAGATGATCAGACGCAAAGCGTCCGGGTCAAACGGATTCGCAAGCAATAATCAACTACACTTCTGCAACAATTAGATCGGCATAGTTTAGGCTTGAAAAATGGGGTACAGTGCATTTCAGGGGCTTTTTCTCCGGTTGCATGGTGCCTCATTTTGTCGTTTTTAATCGGATCAGGAAGCCCCCTCAAGGCACAGTCAACCAGCGAAGAACTTAAGTTAAACTGGCAAAAGGAGCTTAGTCAACGCCACATTACTCTACGCGAACGTACGCTTCGACTGGCACAGCAGAGAGGCTGGCCCCTTAGCAAAAACTATTCCAATCAACGAGTTCTTCAACTTCAGGAAATTGATGCGCTGGGCCAGCCGGTTTATTATACCCTCCATAATGTTGAAGCGGCACGCGGCACGCAAACGCAGGCTTTACAGGGAAACGGCTCTTTACCCATTGCCCTGTCGGGCGGTTCGGCGGTTATGGCTGGCCGATTAGGATTGTGGGATGGTGGTAAGGTGCTGGAATCACACAACGAGTTTGGTGGAGCCGTTGCCAGAATTACCCAGAAAGATAATCTTACTACGCTCAATAACCACACCACCCACCTTGCGGGAACACTCATTGCCAAAGGCATTAACGCACAGGCGAAGGGAATGGCATTCGGGTCACAACTGTCTGTTTGGGATTATACCAACGACATAACCGAACTCACTTCCACAGCCTCGAATCTACTTATCTCAAATCATTCATACGGCCCGGTCGTTGGTTGGGTCTACAATGAATCCCGCCCCGGCAAAGACCCCAATCTGAAATGGGAATGGTGGGGTAATACACAAATAAGTGAAACAGAGGATTATCTTTTCGGCTTTTATACGGCAAATACCCGCGATCTGGACAGGATAGCCTACAACAATCCGTTCTTTCTGATGGTACGCTCGGCAGATAATAAGCGTAGTGAAACCGGCCCACCTACGGGAACACCTTATTTCCTGAAAAACACAGATACAAAAAGCACCCTGGCCCGAAGCCAAAATGATACCTATGATGTTATTCCAGGGGAAGCTACAGCAAAAAACGTTTTGACCGTTGGGGCCGCCAATGTATCGTTTACCGATCAAAACAAGGCCGTCCTGTTGGGAACAATGGGCTTTAGTGGCTGGGGACCAACCGACGACGGGCGCATAAAACCAGACCTGTTAGGTATTGGCTCAGATGTATTGTCGTCTTTGAGCACCAGCAATACTGCCTATGGCATCTATAGTGGTACGTCGATGGCATCGGCAAATGTGGCAGGCTCGCTCTTTTTATTACAGGAATTATATGCCACCCAACGAGCCGGCGGTTTACCTACCAGCGGGCAATTTATGCGGGCGGCAACGTTAAAGGGGCTGGCAATTCATACCGCTACCCGGCCCAACCCATCCGCCGGACCTGATTACCGGCAAGGCTGGGGACTCCTGAATACAGAAGCCGCAGCCCGCCTTTTGTTGAATGAAAATCTGGCAAATCTGGTACTGGAAAAAGCATTGGTCTCCAGTGGCACGTTTACGCAATCCATCGTTGCACAGGGAAATGAACCCTTGCTGATAACCCTCTGCTGGACAGATCCCGAAGGAACGACCACCAGCGTTACGTCCAGTTCAGTCAATAGCCGAACGCCCAAACTCGTCAACGATCTTGATTTACGCCTGAAAACGAGTCAGCAAACAGAGTTTCCCTTCATACTAAATCCAGCCCAACCTGCTCTGGCAGCTGGTCGGGGCGATAACATTCGGGACAACGTCGAACAGATTTACATTGCCAATCCGGTGGCCGGGCAAACTTATACCCTTACGGTTTCGCACAAGGGAACGATGACTTATTCCAGCCAGCCATTCTCTGTTATTGTCAGCGGGCTGACCCACACGAACTGCCAGCTAACAGCCTCTATCCAGCCCAGAAAAGATACATCTATATGTAGCGGCACACCCTTTTTTCTTCAGGCCTCTACAAATACAACGGGCTTAAAATACCAATGGCTACGCGATGGGGTTGTGGTAGCCAGTACATCAAATCCTGCTTATCAGGTCACCAGAACGGGCTCTTATTTACTGCGTATTACAGATACAAAAGGCTGTGCAGCCACCTCCCAGCCTGTACGGGTAGACGTCCGAACGCCGACGGCCATCATGACACCAGGCACGGATCAATTGCTTTGTGACGACAAGATGGTTGTTACATTACAGACGACGGCAAGTTCACCGAGCGAAACGATAGATTGGCTTTATAACGGAGTTGTTATTGACAACAACCACGCAATTACCTTCAGTACCAGTTTGCCAGGCAGTTATCAGGTTCGGGTAACACAGGATGGTTGTCAGGCACTGTCAGCCGCAACTAAACTGGTACTTACATCTATTCGCCATCTAGACATAACCCCTCAGGAAACAGAACTTATCTTACCTCTGGGTGGTACAGTGACCCTGAAAGCCACAGTCGATACGTCGTATCGCTACCAATGGTATCGGGATGGCCAGATTTTATCGAATGGCAATCAGTATCGTTTTCTTGTCACTCAGGCAGGTGATTACAAAGTGCAGGTGAAGCAAAAAGATTGTGTTGCCTGGTCAACAAATCGACTTGTACAGACAACAGCAGCTATATCCAGTACAACGACGTCGTCAACGGCACCCGTTACCGCCGATCCCGGTGATCAGTTCATCGTATATCCCAACCCCACAGATAATACCCTTTCTATACATTATGCAAGCCCGCTGGCAACTCAGGCCGAAGCCAGGCTGTTTAATGCTCAGGGCGTTTTGCTACAATTGCCCGTTTCGCTCAAGGCGCAAAATGGTCATTTTGAAGCACATATATCTGTTCTTAACCTACCGGCTGGTACATACATTTTACAGCTTACAGACGGCCGCTCAACCCAAACGGAGCGATTTATAAAAAAGTAAACCGGTTCATTTACGGCCTAACGCCAACAAATGAACCGGTTCTTGTTCAGCACCTCAACAGGCGTCGATTATACCTATTTTCCTTTTCCGGAAGTTGCTTCCTGAGCTAAAGCCAGTTTCACAGCGTCATACAAATTGACGATTCCACCCGTTTTCGACAAGGTAGCAAAGCCAACTGTATCGGTCGATTCAGGCTTTGTGACTTTGGTGCTATAGGGCGTTGCCGATTGCAGGATGATGCGCTTAATGTCAGCATACGTCAACTTCGGGAAGTATGACTTCAATACGGCCGCTACCCCTGCCACGACTGGTGAGGCCATGCTTGTACCGCTATTGTTTTCGTATTTGCTTCCCGGTACGGTCGAATAAATATCCTTACCCGGTGCAAACACATCGACATTCTGTTTACCGTAATTAGAAAAACTGGCGATCAGATCGGCGGTATTAGGTTCGGCACTAGCCCCTACCGTTATTACGTTTGGAATGGCTGAGCCATCAATAAACCGGGGAGCCGGATAGTTTGCTGCGGTATCAATGTCTTTGCCATCATTACCAGCCGCATGAATCATGAGCACGCCTTTTGTAAGCGCGTAGCGTTCAGCATCTTCCACTGTTTTCCGCTGGGGCGAGTAATCCTTACCGAAACTCATGTTAATGATCTGCGCTCCGTTGTCAACCGCATACCGGATAGCATTAGCCACATCTTTATCGCGTTCGTCGCCATCAGGCACCGCCCGAACACCCATGATCTGTACGGCATCGGCAATACCCATCACCCCCAGATTATTGGTACGGTCAGCCCCAATGATACCAGCTACGTGTGTACCGTGGTCAGGACGAGGCCCCGCAATATCGGCGTTACCGTAATCACGCTGCGTCATATCGTTCGGGTTGTCGCCTACAATTTCACGGCTATTAAAGTCGGGATTGTAGTTGTACTCGGCCCGTGACTTGAGTTGCTCATTGGCTTTTTCGAGTTCACTCATAACCACATCTGTATCGGCAGCGCCCTGTTGGCGTAACAGGCGTAATATACCGGCTACAGGCCGTTTCAGCGCGGCATCACTCAGCGTGTCGGCAGCTTTACGCAACGTCAATGTATCAAGCTTCGATACATTAAGCGCCTTCTTCAAGGTTGTAACGGCTGAGGTAAATTGCTCAGAAAATTGACTGATGCCCTGATATTGCGACTTATACTGAGCCTGATTTTTTTCAACCTCAGCTTTTGTTTTTACATACAGGTCATACTCTTTCTGTTGCTCTGGCTTGAGTGTTTTCCGGTCGACCGCAGTTTTACCTTCATAGGTAGGTTTAAGCTGCGCGTAAAGGCGAGTTACCTCGGCAGTTTCATACCCAACATTCCGGCCATCTTTACCACCGATGAAGTTCCAGCCATGCACATCGTCTACATAGCCGTTTTTATCGTCGTCTTTACCATTACCAGCTATTTCTTTAGGATTTAGCCACAACACCCGACGAAGATCTTCGTGGGTTGTGTCAATTCCTCCATCAATAACGGCTACGATAACAGGGGTTGGTTTACGCCCTTTAAGTAGTTCGTTATACGTCCGCTCAACACTGATTCCAGCTGTTTTATCGGTTTTATCACGCAGATACCACTGCGTTTCCTGCGCCAACGCTGCTACTGAGAACAGACAAACAGACGCGCTAAAAAGGAGTTTCTTCATGAATTAAGAACAAAAAATCTCCACAAATTACGAAGAAACCGGCTTAAGTTTAGCTTAAAAATTGTTAAACGGCCCTCATATTGTTCTCTATGGCTTGGCTGCGTGACTATTCTTATAGTGCTCTTTTAGCAGATCTTCGCCCCAATCATTCGTTAAATCCCGCACAACGGTGTGAATGTGGTTGGCATTGGTTTGGGTGTTATCATACTCAATCAGGATCGTGGGACCATGAATTCGGTAATACCACCCTTTCCCGTCGCCCAGCTCTGGCGTTAAATCACCCGCCCAGGCAAAACGCAGACTATCCAACCCAGATTTTTCCAGTTTAGCCATTTGTTGTTTAGCCAGCGTAATCCGGTAATTAGTCATATACACTTGTAGTAATGACAAAAATAGCTTGCGCTGCTCGGCAGTCATTTCAGATAACATGAGGCCATCCATTTTCTCGATCGAGGCCATCCGTTTATTGGTTGTCACGATTTCAGGATAAGCCACGGCGCCTACTATTGCTTTTTTTAGCTGGTCGGGCGTAAGCGTTTTCAGTAAGGCAAATGCCTGTTCGGTTTCCTGCTTTAGAATCTCTCTCCCTTTCTGGGGCAAATCATTTATGCGTGGGTCAGCCATGCGTTTATCGGCCATAGTGGCGTCATACTTTAATACACCTGGATTACTGCCAAAGAACGTGGGTGTCTGGGCCAGCACCTGACCGGTCAGCGACAAAAACTGTAGGGATAAGTGATGCCCTTCAATGCGCCAGCTCCAGGGAGTTTTCTCTGCCGGATCACCGAATACGGTGAAGGAATAATTTTCAGGGTCGCGATAGACATCGTTAGGAGGGCGGTTATCGATAACACGCAACACATTTTCCATATCTATAATGGATGTCGCCTTATCATACCCCTGATTGCTCAGTCCGGTTTTGAGCATAGCCATTGCCGCCTGGCGCTGATCTGCAGTCATTTGTTTAAGTGGCAGCCCTTTACGTTCGCGGGGAACATAGTGCCAGTTAAATCGCTCGACGTCATCGAGCGGGTATATCGCCACCTTACGTTGTTCTGGCGTCAGCAAGCCCAAAAATGTTGTGGCGGCATCAAGCATATCGTCCTTGACACGCTGCTGGGCAGCTGTTGGCTTTTTAGGAGAAGCCGTTTGCTGAGCCAATGCCTGAACAGACAATAAACAGAATAAAAGGAAGGGTTTCATAAGTGAAAAAGTTGTTAGGTAATTGACAAAGCTTTCGACTATCGACATTTACCTATTTGGCTGTAATTGCCACTCCATCAACTGATTTATACGATATATCCTTATTTCATTAACAACCACAGCTGTTTGACAGTTTACAGGTTAACTCACTGTCAACGAAAGATATGTCCACCCGGCCACCAAATGATAGCTCAGGTCCATTCGACCACCTGGCACTGCGCTACCTGCGCCAGTCCCTGGACACATCACATCCAACCGATGAGCCTTATGTATTAAATTCGATAGAAAGTCGAGTCATTCGGCGAACCAAAATAGTTACCCTCACCATGGCGGTTTTGCTTGGTGTTATGGGTGTTTTATTACTTTATGGCCCTCAGTACGTCTGGCCGGATCTATTTTCAGGCACAACCGTCTGGTTTTTAGGCGATGCTTACGAACTGCCGCTTATTACAACTCTTTATGGCGTGCTGTTGGTGTATGTAGAGGTGAATTTGCTGGTTGTTCTGAATCTTCACGCGGTAAAGATGATTATGCGCGTATGTCAATTTCCCAACGCTCACGACGCCCAGTATGATCGTCATTTGCAGGCATTGGCCGATGCGGCTTTAGAGAAAACGAACAGAGGTATTCTACGTTTCGGAATAGACCCCTATTTAAATATGCCGCGCTGGGGTCTCACTATCTTCTTTCTGCTGAATATGGTAAAGGCAGCCCTAAGCAATTTAGCCCTGAAATTTTTGTTGAAACGGTTTATTGGGCGCTTCGCCCTGCGCCAGATAACTGACCTTGCCGGTATACCTATCTATGCGTTCTGGAATGCCTGGGCTTCATGGCAGGTACTGCACGAAGCGCAGGTTCGGGTTATGTCTCCAATAACGATTCGTGAGTTTGTGCACGAACTACACGAAGAATGGGGCAAAAACGATCAATTACGCCCTTTGCTGCTCGAAGCATTGCAATATGTGGCTATTCTGAAACGGCAATACAACTATTCCCACTTTTTGCTTACTGAGACATTGGTTGACCGTTTTGGTCTACAGGTTGATACACCCTTAACCGGAGATTTTTTAACGCAGGTAGCACAGGCACCTATGGATGTGCGCCGTAGTCTCGAACGGCTTATTGTTTTTGGTGTTCTGGTTGATGGTAAGCTGTCATTACTCGAAAAGAGACGGTTGAGTGAACTGCGTAAAAACGGATTTCTTACTTATTCAGCTAATGACATACAGCGGATTGGTAACGATTACAATCAAGGGCGCGGGCTTTGGGTATAATAAGCTTATCCTGAAAGCACTTTATATTCTTAGCCTTCACTTTATACTACATCATTTTACCTTTGGTAAAGATATCCTCCTGATCGGGCATTGTTGGGTTAACGAATACATCGGCTCCGTTTATTGTCCGTCGAACTGGTTCCTCGGTGGGTCTCTGGCGATGATGTTTATAAGCGCTGTCAGATGAATAGTGGCACACGTATGATTTCCGTGTCAAGGCGCTGTTCCGAATGGCTTCTCCTCCATGTGCGAGCGCAGCATGCCAGATCAATACTTCTCCTTTTTTAATCAGCAAAGTTTTTTTCTCCATCCCTGCTTTTTGGCAAGCAGCGTCTAGGTATGTAGCAAAATCACCTGGATTAAGTGTCGATTCATTGTTAAAGAATATGCCATTGCCAAAGTTAAACTTAGCAATCTTATGCGACCCCGGGTAATAGGAGAGCGGACCTGCATCTATCTGCACATCTTCGAGCGCTATCCAGGCAGCCGCCAGATGGCTGGGGATTTCGGATACGACGTAGGCAAAATCTTGGTGTGTTGCCTGCTGGCTACCATATTTAAACAATAAACTCTGCATAGCAATCACCTTTTCACCAAATACAGCTTCAAGGAAAGTCACGATATTTTTGTGAAGCATTATTTTTTTGCCAATCACCGAGTTATCGTGAAAATCATTGAATTTGATATATGGGCCGTTCAACACGGTTTTTGGCACATCCTTCACGGGCAAAATCGGGTTTGCCTGGTATTCAGGAAGATCAATCCGCACCTGTGTCTGGTATTTTTCATGGTGCTCAACCAACTCCTCAACTTCACTCCATAACTGGTCAAGCCAGTCAGTATCAATCGCCTTGCCCAGGATGACGTACCCATTGTCACGCCAAAACGCTAATTTTTCGGCTAAATCGTAGGGGAGTTCTTTAACCGCCGGAAAGTGGTTGATAAACGACGCAATGTCAGCGTCTTTCTTATCGATCCAAGGCAATGTGTCATAAACAAATTCAGTAACTGGCTTTGCTTTTTGTTCGGGGCGGAGCACCTGCTTGGCCACAGACTTTAGTTTTGAAAGAAGACTCATAAATGATAGCGTAAACCAGGGTTTGCATCAAAAATATAAAAACTGCCTTCTTTTACAAACTATATAACCTAAACAGCCGATAATGATTAATTATAGCGTAATAAAGGGTATGAATTAGGACTGTGACTGTAGTACTTCATTGCCTTTTCTAACTCTTACTTCATTGATTCGTTTATCGTCAGCGGATACCACATGAAATAAGAAATCAGCATAAATCGTTTCTTCACCTGGTTTCGGTAGTCGATTAAAAAGTTCAAGCAATAAACCTCCCAGTGACTCGCTGTCGCCCTGCACAGTTTCGAATGTAGTAGCATCTACATTGAGTATCCTACACACATCTGTAATGGGCATCTTTCCTTCGAACACCACTGTCCAGTCATCTTCGCGACGATAGCCAACGGGCGTTTCATCATCAAACTCATCGTTGATATCGCCAAATATTTCTTCAATAATATCCTCAAGCGTAACCAGACCCCGTGTGCCACCATATTCATCGACCACAATTGCCATATGAACACGCCGTTTCTGGAAGTCCTGCAAGAGGTCATCCACTTTCTTGTTCTCGGGGATAAAGAAGGCGGGACGCAACAACGATTGCCAGTCAAATGAATCGTCCTGGTGAATATGCGTCAGTAAATCTTTAATGTACAGAATACCTTCGATTTGATCGAGTGATTCATGAAAAACGGGCACCCGCGAATAGCCCGATGCGTTAATCAGCGCCATTAATTCACTAAACGTCAGGTCGTCCTCTACCGCCGAAATATCCAATCGGGCACGCATCACCTGGCGGGCTGTCAGGTTGCTGAAGTTAACGATACCTTTAAGTATTTCTTTTTCTTCAACAGTTGCATTCATTCCGGTCAATTCAACTGCCTGACTCAATTCTTCAACGGAAAGCTTGTACCCTTTTCGCTGAATACGGCGATCAACCTGATTACTCAGATTTACCAGAATCATTGCCAGTGGTCGAAATACAGTCAAGCCCATTTTAGCCAGAAAAGCTGTTTTCCGAGCCACTATCAGGTTATTTTGACTGGCATACACCTTGGGGACTATCTCACCGAAAAGTACAATAGCTACCGTTGTTACCAATGTTACCAACGGTAGTATCCAGCTTGTTCTCCCTTGCAAGTTTTGTGAGAACTTCCAGGTCAGGTAGGTAACAATAACAACAATAGCAATATTTAATAAATTATTGAATATTACCAACGAGGCCAGCAGCCGCTTTGGCCGTTCGAGCAATGTAGCAATACGCTGGTCATCGGCAAGGTTGCTATCCCGGCAAAGAGCCCGATCATCGGGCGATAGAGAGAAGAATGCTGCTTCGGAAGCCGATACTAAACCGGCGAGTGTCAACAGCAAAAGAATGAGGGCCGTGTAGGGGCCGTATAAATCAAAATAGGTGCTCCAGCCGTCTGTGGCCAGGAGCACCTGTCGAGGAAGAGGATCACTAAGGTCCATGTATATTAAATCTCGTTCAACAACTGAGCGCGTCAAGTAGGTTAGAACGGCAAGTCGTCATCACTACTATTGCTCTCAAAAGGTACTGGTTCCGGCTCCCGTCGTTGTGCTGGTGCCTGCGGGCGTGGTGCAGGGGCGGCCTGTGGTGCCGCTTGCTGGCGAGGAGCACTGGCTGGTTGGGCCGGAGCCGACTGCTGGCGGGGAGCTTCATAGGGCTCATTACCTCCCCCCTGATTTTCATTCGGGCTACCGAGCAATTGCATGATGCTGGCACGTACCCGTAAAGATGTGCGTTCTTTACCTTCTTTGTCGGTCCATAACTCCGTCCGTAAACGGCCTTCAACGTACACAGAATTGCCTTTCTTTAAATATTTTTCAGCCACTTTAGCCTGTTCATTCCATAATTCAACCCGAAACCATTCGGTCTGCTCTACTTTTTCGCCATTCCGGTTTGTATATTTTTCGGTAGTTGCCACATTAAATGTTGCCACAACAGCACCGCCATCCAGATAGCGAACCTCAGGATCGGCACCCAGATTGCCGATGATTGTCATCTTATTCAGACTTGCCATACTCTTTATTTTGTTGGTTACCGGTTAATACGGTTAGCGTTTAAGGAGATTAAAGATACTGAAATATACCGACTTATCCAAACTGCTGATCCAAATAGTTTGTAATCAAAACAGGCTTAGGTAGGTTACTTATTTCAACAGGCAAATACCACTGTAAATCAATCGGCAAGCTATTAATTAGCTCATCGGGTACATCAATCAGGTAAAATCGAGCCCGAATTCGTTGATGCGATAACAACTGCATCGACTCCACTGGCAAAGCGGCAGGAACACTCTGATCAACGACCTGAGCGACTGGATCAGACAAGGGTATGTCACGCAACGCAGTTTTGGGCTCATCAGTTTCCAGTAAATAAAAATCATAGAGATTCTGCCAGATATCACGCGCTGTCCTCTCCCTAAGTGCTAATCGACCTTCATTCCGAAAAACCAAGTAATTAAAATACCGCTCACGTACCGGCGCTTTTTTTGATTTAACCGGTAGCCGGTGCTGACGGCCGGTCAAATAAGCTACGCACTGCTGCTGAATTGGACAAAGGAGACAGTCGGGTGCAACGGGCGTGCAGTGAATAGCCCCAAATTCCATGATAGCCTGATTGTAAGTAGCCGGGTCATTGGCCGTTTGAATCAGCCGCATGGCAAGCGTGGCAAATGTTTTTTTTGCGGTAGTCGTCGTAATATCTTCATCAATCCCAAAAACCCGCGAAAGTACTCTATACACATTTCCATCCACAACCGGCACTCGTTCACCAAAGGCAAAGGAGGCTATAGCAGCGGCCGTATAATTACCTATCCCCTTCATTTTCAGCAACTCATGATAGGTATCAGGAAACTTACCTGACAATTTTTCCGTTACGTAACGAGCAGTCTGGTGCAGATTTCGGGCGCGGGAATAATAACCTAGGCCCTGCCATAGGCGGAGTAGCTCCCGTTCGTCGGCCCTGGCCATATCCGCTACGGTTGGGTAAGTGGTTACAAAGCGTTCATAGTATGGCTTTCCCTGTGCTACACGGGTTTGCTGGAGGATTATTTCCGATAGCCAAATAGCGTAGGGATCGAGGGTGTGACGCCAGGGAAGGTCTCGCTTGTGGAGCTCATACCACTGTTCGAGTACAGGCGCAAAAGTGGTTTCGATACCGTTAGAGTCTGATTGCCAATTCAAAATAAAATTAAAAAATAGAACGTTAGCTTATAAAAAGGGGGATACAGGTTTTATAATTTATGGGAAACCCCTACCTTTGTGCTCCCATTTTTGAGGCCCCAATTTTCAACAATACAGTAAACGTTAAAGTTTAAGAAGTCGTGACGAAAGCAGATGTAATTGCCGAGATCTCCGATAAGACCGGAATTGACAAGGCAGAAGTGACAAACACACTGGAAACATTCTTTTCAGTAGTTAAGGACTCGCTGGCCGAGGGAGAGAACATTTATGTGAGAGGGTTCGGCAGCTTCATCAATAAGAAAAGAGCCAAGAAAGTAGCCCGGAATATCTCGAAGAATACCGCTATGGTAATCGATGAGCACTTTATTCCGAGCTTTAAACCCGCCAAAGTTTTTGTTGAGCAGGTAAAAACCAGCGACAAAGCCAAAGTAACGGCGGAGTAAGACAAGTAGCCTGAAAAGAGCAGACTTGGGCGTTTGCATCATAATTAGTATCTCCTATGAATAAATCTGTGTTGTTTGTTGTCATACTGGCGGCTGCCTTAACGGTTGGGTTGTATACCCGTCCGAAAGTGGTAGTGCGTAATGAGAACAAGCAACTTGGGGCAGTAACTTCAGGAGGACATGCGATGCAAGCGCCCACAACTGTTAAATCAGGAACTGATTCTCTCAACGTAGCCTCTACAGAAAACGGAGCCGGTCAGTCGGAAATCCATGAGAAGCCCGTATCGCCGGCGCAACAAGAGCGTATTACAGCGCTGGAAACTGAATTTGATAAGGCAAGTCCAACACAGAAAGAAACTATCGGAGGCAAGCTAATTGCTGTGTTCCGCGAAGCTACACGCTATGACAGTGCAGCTCATTATGCGGAACTGATAGCTATTGCTCAACCCAATGAGCGTAATCTGTTGAGGGCTGGCGATGAACATTTCGAAGCGTACACGTTTGCTGTGGACGAAAAGAAAACAGCTCTGCTGGGCCAAAAGACCCGGGAGCTGTACGAACAGGCGCTGGAGAAAAACCCAAACCTGTTGTCGGCCAAGGCGAATATGGCAATGACCTATGTAAATACAGACACGCCCATGAAAGGAATCATGCTGTTGCGCGACGTATTGAAACAGGACCCAACGAATGAATTAGCTCTGTTCAACTTAGGCTTGCTATCCATGCGGTCTAATCAGTATGAACGGGCTATTGAGCGATTCCGGCAAATTTTGGTTAATAACCCGACAAGCCGAAAAGCTCAGTTTTATCTGGGCGTCAGTTTAGCCGAAGCCGGTCAGAAAGCCGAAGCTAAACAAGTACTTGCTCAGGTAAAGAAGCAGGAGAAAGACCCGCAAATTTTAGCCGCTGTGCGCGAGTACGAAGAGCGGCTTAAGTGAAAGTTATAAAGTTGTTGAGTCATAACAGTGTAAAGTGGTTTCAAAGTAAAGATATCTGCTTTATGCTGCTGTAACCTTAGAACTATACAACTTCAAAATAGGGCTTGATCGAGTGATTGGCCGACATGTATTTCAACCATTAAACACTGTTTAACTATGCCTTGCGGTAAGAAACGGAAACGACACAAGATTGCCACTCACAAGCGGAAAAAACGGCTAAGAAAAAATCGGCACAAGAAAAAATAGTTTGTCGTTCGTTGTTCGTCGTCAAAGAAAGCCGATTTGTTCGACGCGCTTAAACGACGAACAATGTACGACAAACTTATTCATAGAAGCCTCGGCCGGTCTGCAAAGTCCGAACGTGGCTTCTTTCTTTTTATATTGCCATTCTAACCGTACATTCATCTTGTGAGTAATGAATTAGTTATCAGTTCGACTCAGAAAGGTGATCGGATTGCGCTCTTGCAAAACAAGAGATTGCTGGAGTATCACGAAGAAGAGTTAGACAGCAGCTTCACCGTTGGCGATCTATACTTAGGAACTGTCAAAAAACTATCGTCGGGGCTTAACGCTGCTTTTGTAGACGTTGGTCATGAAAAAGATGGGTTTCTACACTATCAGGACTTGGGGCCGAATATTAATTCGCTCAACAAGCTTGTTAAAGATGTTATCGCCAAGCGCGTCACTACCGGACGGCTCAACCCTAACCAGTTAGAGCCAGTTATCGACAAAATCGGGAAAATCGATAAGGTACTGACGAAAAACGCTCCCATTCTGGTTCAGGTAGTTAAAGAACCTATCTCGACCAAAGGTCCACGCCTTTCCTGCGACATTTCCATTGCCGGACGTTATTTAGTCCTTGTGCCCTTTTCGGATGGCGTCAATCTATCTAAAAAAATTACAGACCGTGCCGAGCGGTCGCGGTTGATGCGGCTTATGTCGTCGCTAAAACCAAAAAACTTTGGCGTTATTGTCCGAACTGTCGCGCAGGATAAAGACGTTGAAGAGCTCGACCGAGACCTGCAAAACTCACTTGCCAAGTGGGACCAGGCCATTAAATCCCTTGCCGATGCCAAGCCCCGCGATAGAATCCTGGGCGAAATGAATCGCGCTTCGTCTATTTTACGGGATATGCTCAACGAATCGTTTGAGAGCATTACCGTCGATACACGCGAATCATTTGACGAAATCAGAGATTTTATTCATACGATTGCGCCCGACAAAGAGAAAATCGTTAAACTCCACACCGGAAAAACGAAGGTTTTTGAAGCTTTAGGCCTCGAAAAACAGCTCAAGTCGTTATTCGGCCGATCTGTTAGTTTGCCGGGAGGTGGTTATCTGATCATTGAACATACCGAAGCGTTACACGTTATTGATGTAAACAGCGGGAATAAGTCAAATTCGGAAGAAGATCAGGAAGCAACAGCCATTAGTGTAAACCGCGAGGCTGCCAAGGAAATAGCTCGTCAGCTTCGATTGCGTGACATGGGTGGTATCATCGTCATTGATTTCATTGACATGAAAAAAGCAGATAATAAAAAACTTCTGCAAGACATCATGCGCGATGAAATGAAACCGGAACGCTCCAAGTTCACCATTCTTCCATTAACGAAGTTTGGCCTTATGCAGATCACGCGACAACGTGTGAGGCCGGAAATGAATATCGTTACTCGTGAAGTATGCCCAACTTGTGGTGGCACGGGCACTATTCAGGCCAGCGTACTGGTAACAGACGTAATTGAAAATAATCTCGACTATATTCTGACGAAGCAGAATGAACGTGGCATTTCGATTTCTATGAACCCATTTCTCTATGCCTATTATACCAAAGGGATTTATTCCAAACAGGTTCAATGGTATATGAAATATAAAGTATGGGTGAAGCTTGTTAAAGATACCTCATTAGGCATCGTTAACTTCAAATTTTTCAATAAATCCGGAGAAGAAATTGAAGTAAGTAGCAATGCCTAGTCTATAGTAAAAAATTACTACAGACTGATACAAAAAGTGCCCCGACCTATAACTAGATCGGGGCACTTTTTGTATCAGTCTGGTTTGCTTAATGAAGTACTTCCATTTCCATTAATTCGCCAAAAACTTCCTGGCCAACAATAGCTTCAACGGATTCGACTTCATTTAAATTTAACAGCAAATCACGTAGATCTTCGGTTATTTCATACGTTTGGTAAAGTTGCCGATCGAAGAGGATAGGTGCCTCTTGAAGATCACACAGTGAATATCTTTCTTCGTTAAAGGATGGGCAGCCCCCTCCTCTTCTCGCACTAATACCAGTATTCGTTTCAGGTTGTAAAAACGAATGGATAAAGTTCCAGCCCTCCCACTGTCCGGGGAATTTGTTCAACAACGGCCAGAAGGCATCGTAAAGTTGTTGCATAGCCTCCTGACAGTAAATCTCCCGATCACTTCGGGGAATTGGGCGGATTGGCTTCATAAAATGAAGCACATTTGTCATATCAGGCTCACGGTAACTCGCCACCGGCACAATAGGGATACCGGTTGCATGCGACAAATACCCAACTCCTTTGCGTGTCAATACGCGTCGGTTGCCAAAACGCACCGACAAAAATTGTGATTCATCTTTTGCTTCGGGTGCCGTTTCCGGGCTCCCGTCGACATAAACGATGAGTGAGCGCCCAGCTTTCAATTCTCGCAGGATTGTTAGACCTGCTGATGGGCTCCCCGTTTCGACCACCCGAAAAACGTTCGTTAGGCCATGTTTCTTTCGTAATCCCTCAATATGTTCTGCCATGCCATCGCCCTGAGACCGATTCATGTTACTACCAACAAGTAGAACACAATCGATACCCTGCCTAAAGAGCACACTGGTAAGTAGACGGTATGAACCCAAATGATAAGTACAATAAATGCGAGGGCCGTCTGCTTTTTTGAGTCCTTTGTGCGTTCCGCGTAGCTTTACTAAATCTCCAGCTGTAAGACATTGCTGATCGAAAGTGGTGAAAATCTGCTGCAGCAATAGCTCCTTAAACATTGTTTCATGCTCTTGTCGGGGTATAGCGGGCAGAAGATTCTCAACAGTTGCCGAGAATGTGGTGAACTTCATGAGGTAGCCTTGTTCTTTCACAAGGTCTACCCGCTCGAAGTGTTGGCGGCATTGCTCCAGCTCTTGTTTATATAGTTGCTTTGCAGTTAGCATGGCATACTTAAATTAACGGGTGGCTACAATTCTTGACAGATCCCAGCTGCTGCAGCAAGCACCATCTGCAAGAAATTTCAATACATTGGCTGATTCTGACTTAGCTACCGAATTCGTGATGGCTTTAACAACTTGAGCTGGTTTGATGGCGAATTGTTTTTTCATGATAATAGAGATTGTTTGAGATAAGTAGTTGATTGTTTGATTGGCGTTTTATTTGCGCCTTATTGTTGATACAAAGCTACTAGCTCAAGCAAGGGTCATCAATGGTGAAAAAGTCATCAATTCACACTTGGAATTAATTAAATATTACTACTATCTTAGTACGAGATTTGAATAAGAGAACCGTATGAAGGAAATTCGATTAACCCGGAGCTTCCTGAGCAAACCGATCAACAGTGTTGTCATACTGTTCAGTATTCTTGTGCTTATCGAGGCCGTTTCGTGGTCTATTGGTTACGAGATAAAAACAGAAAAAGTAGAAAAAGCCGGCGGTTATTTCCATTACGTATGGCTTTTTTTACGCGCAGCAATAATTCCTGAATTATTTACCGTGTTTATTACCATATCGCTTGTCAATCGTTTTCATAGCTGGTTCAATGCACAAGTTGTTCAAAACACCTGGACAGAGATAGGTCGTTATGAACTACGTTTCTTACCCGTTTTATGCTTTGCTTTTTGGCTATTTGATCCAGTTACCCAAACCATTCGTTTTCTAATAGAACAATATCCCAGATACTCTCTTAGCAGCTACTGGAAAGTATATATAGTTGATACATATACGTGGCACGTTTATTTCATGTATTTGTTCCCGGTTATATTAATTGGCTATACAGCCATCAACATTTCGCTTTTACAGGATTTTTTGCAACAACGTCGGGAAGCTCAGGAAGCTGCCGAAGCAGATGCTGCCAAGGCAGCCCAGGAAGCTTTAGCCCTATCAGCCACTTTTTTACCAAAACCCATAACACCTTCACCTTATCTGTCTTACTTGAAAGGGAAAAATTCGTTTGGCGAATTGGACTTCCCGGTAAACGACGTTTACTACTTTACTATTGAAGAGCGATTCTACTACGCGGAGTTAGCTAAAGGGCGCTATCTGATTGGCAAAACCCTTAACGAACTGGAAGCAGAACTGGACCCAAACCAATTCTTTCGCATTAAGCGCGATTATATAGTTAACAGACAAGCCGTGTTAAACTACGCCTATTGGGAAAACGGTAAATATATAGTCAGGCTTAACATGCCTGAAGGGCACAATATTATAGTCCCCCGCGCACGTATGCAGGAGTTCCGGGAATGGTTACAAAGCGGCCAGGGAGGATCTTATATCAATTCAGACTCCTTCATGGTTGCCTCTTAAGGCACCCTCTTATAAATAATTCTTCACCGCAATACTATACTTTGGTAATTGCCGACAGCTGGTTAATTCCAGTTTTTTTGCAATATGTGCTTTATGATTCACGGCAGTACGATAGCTGATATTAAGCTGATCGGCAATTTCGTTGGCCGTGTTTCCATTTGCAATCATTCGTAATACTTCACGCTCACGCTGAGTTAACCGGCTTAGTTCCTTGCGGGTCGTATCGGAGATCACCTCTACACCATAGTCTTTGAGCAGATTCATAAAGCCATTACTATAGTAACAACCTCCATTACTGACCGTTTGAAAGCATCGGTATAATTCGTCCAGGCCATCTGTCGCATACAGGAATCCAAAGAAGCCCATTTGCATAGCACTGGCTACCATTCGCATATCAGGATTTCGGGTATATAAAATGAATTTTGTTTGCTGATTTGATCGTTGCATCTGCTCAACAATGTCAAAACTCCGCTGTCCGGAAATCTCCGATTCCAGTATTACGCATTGAGGTCGCTTCACTCTGATTTGCTGCAGGGTATCTTCCATCTCGACGGCACGACCGACAACATTATAGCCCTGTTCCTTTAAAAGCTGGCTCAATACTTCACAGTTAAATAACTCTGACTGCGCAACGAGGATCGAAAAATCGCGACGACGAATCGCAAATTTTTTTGTGAGTTCCTCACCACTGTCTAAATGATTCATGGTCTTTTTACATCTATAGGTGGAACAATGTAACACTGATAGAGAGCCATCGGCAACCGCAAATGAGTGAAATCACCATTTTCCCGGACGAAATCAACTATTTAGTTTAAACTTTATGGGTGATTTCGTCCGGAAAAATGGTGATTTCACGCAAAACGGTTTGCTTTCAGCCCTAGAAGGAGTCTATTTTTGATTATCCAATTGCAACACACATATTTGACCATCGGATGATGAATCAGGAAGAATCAGCAATCACGTTCGGCTACGAAGCCTCAGAAGAGGAGATCCAAAAAGTCATATTGGCATGGGCGCAGGCGACAGAAGCATTCCATTATCGCTTCGCTAAATTGGATCGAATTATAAATACGCTACAGACAACAGCCCGCCGACAGCCATCGGCAAGCCGGGCACGTCTCAATAGACTCATTGAACTCCGCCAACATATGGGCGATGTTTTGATGACGTTATTACTCGATATGTCGGGTCAGAAAACGGGGCAATCTGCTCAGCTTTCTAAACCCGGTCAACTCTACTCACATGCCAATTTGTTGGATGAGTTGAATCGACAAATAGATGCCGAATTGATTAGCGTCACGACGGTAGCTCAAGCTTAGTGTTCATCCTCCCCTATATAAAGGTTGCCCCGACTAGAAAATAGCCGGGGCTTTTTTCGTATCCTTATCGATTGATTTATCCCGAAATAACGGTACCCAGAAGACTTGAAATTTCAATATCGATCCGTTTGAAGTGCATAAATTCGCCCAATAACTGATCAGCTTCTTCGGGTGATTTATTCCTCGACTCCCGAAGCAATTGCTGTAGCGTTGCCATCCGTTGCTCTGCCAGCATCTTTTTAATTCGCAGTATGTTCCGGTAAGCTGAGTCAGCTAAAATGGCAATCTCCTCCTCCGAGGGAACAAAGATCTCGTGTTTTAACCACCCACCGCTGATTTCGTAGCGGGGCGTAGTCATGTGGATGGCCTGACTCTGGATTTCTATGTCATTAGGCCCTCCTGGTGCATTAGGGCGACGATTCAAGAAATCACCCGCCGTCAGGATTTCACCCCGGCTGTAAGCTTCCCGAAACAAAGTTAGAATCAGATTGTAAGGCGACGTCTGAAAATCAATCTCGTGCAGCTCGCTCAATACATATTGACAGAGTGTTATACCCGGCTCTAGTTCGCGTGCACCGTAGTTTATCAGCAATCGGATACATTCCTCCTCTTGGTATGATAAAGGCGCCCTAACGGGCTTTATGCGCTCATCAGTATAGAACTTTCCTGACGCTGGTGCATCGACAGGAGTCTCTGCCTGAAATGGCTCATCGCTGACACCGGCAAATAGAGCATTTATATCATCGGCAGATGGTTCTGATGATGCTGATGGATGACCGGAAGGCTGTTTTCTGGATAGATCTACAGACCGTTGCTGCCGCTCTGAATCCTTCTTGCCTTGCTCCTGCTGTTTCCGTAATAGCCGATTTATTTCCGAAATGACCGATTGTTCACTAACATGAAAAACCTGAGCTACGCGCTGAGACAGTGTCTGGCGCTTAAGCGAGTCGGGAATTTTTGTGATACTGACACATACGTCAGAGATACCTTCGGCACGCTTGAGTGGATTATCCCCCGCTTCGCTTAACCATCGGCTGGCTTTAAAGTCGATAAAGTCCTGCGACTGCTCCCGAATATATGTTTTGAAGGCATCGGCCCCAACCTTATGCACGTAGCTATCGGGGTCCTCACCATCGGGCAACAGGAGTAGCTTTAGATTCAAGCCTTCTTCCAGCACCATATCCAACCCACGCAGAGCCGCTTTGATACCCGCAGCGTCGCCATCGTAGAGAATCGTAACATTGGGTGTGAAACGCGAAATCAACCTTATTTGCTCGGTTGTGAGCGATGTACCCGACGATGCAACCACGTTTTTGATACCAGCCTGATGCAGCGAAATCACATCTGTGTATCCTTCTGTCAGATAACAGACATCTTCCTGGCGTATAGCCTGCTTCGCCTGAAAGATCCCATACAGAACCTGACTTTTATGGTAGACCGTCGTTTCGGGCGAATTTAGGTATTTGGGTTGATTTTTATCCGTTTTTAAAATTCTGGCCCCGAAAGCGATAACCCGACCGGATACGTTATGGATGGGAAACATAACCCGCCCCCTAAACCGATCGAATACTTTTTTATCGCCACCCGTACTCCCTTCTTTAAGTAGAATCAGTCCTGCTTTTTCGAGCAAATCGCGGCTGTATCCTCTTCGTTCTCCTTCTTTCAGCAATGCATCCCATTGATCGAGCGTATACCCTAGTTCGAACGCATCGATGGTTGGATTCGTAAACCCTCGTTCCCTGAAGTAACTCAGCCCAATGCTTTTACCTTCATCGGTTGTTTGCATTGTTTCCTGAAAAAAGGTTTTGGCAAAGTTGAGTACGATCAGGAGGCTCTCCCGTTCGTTCTGCCGCAGAAGATCTTCAGGAGTTTGTTCCTGTTCTTCAATCTCTACACCGTATTTTTTCGCTAAGTAGCGGAGTGCTTCGCCATAGCCGATATTTTCGATGTCCATGACAAAACGAACAGCATCACCCGCCTTACCACAGCCAAAGCATTTGTAAATTTGCCGGCTAGGGTTAACGTTAAATGACGGCGTTTTCTCATTGTGAAACGGGCAACAGGCAATGTAGTTGCTACCCCGTTTTTTGAGCGATACAAAGTCGTTGATTACTTCCAGAATGTCGGTTGATTGACGGATTCGTTCAACGGTTTCTTCAGGAATTCGCATTGGATAAATAGAAGTTATATAGCCTATCAAAGATAAGGCTAAAGTTGGCGGTTGCCTATCCGGCTAATCGGTAATCAGACTGAGCAATTATTTACTTTGGCAGCGTTTTTGCGCTTATTCCTCATTGAGGTTCAGATATATATTAAATGAGACGATTTTTTCCGTAACTATTTATGAATTCACCTTTCCTTCCTGTTTCAAACCAGCGTGCTTCCAAAACCAGTTTTCAAAGTAATCGGTGGAAGTTCCCAGCAAGTATACTGCTGGTAGTTTTATTGCAAGCCTGCCGCATTCAACCGGCAGACCCTGATCCTGTAATACCGGTAGGCGGAAAAACAGCGGATCAATACACGGGTGACGTGGCCACGCAATGGGCGGTCTTGCAACTCAAGTTAACAAAAACAACAGCCGGTTTTACTCCACCCGTAGCGTCTCGTGCGTACGGTTATGCCTGTATAGCCATGTATGAAGCAATAGTATTTGGTCTAGTAACTCACAAATCACTTGTTGGTCAACTTCAGGGTTTGACAGCTTTACCGCTGGTTGAGTCGGGCAAAACGTATAACTGGGCCTTGAGTGCCAACGCAGCAGAAGCGGCCATTTTACGCAATTTGTACCCAACGACCAGTGCAGGGAATAAAGCAACGATTGATTCGCTCGAAGCGGCTTTATTAACTACGTTCAAAGAAACCGACGAAACAGTAAACCAGCGCTCTGTCGATTTTGGCAAAAAAATAGCCGATGCGTTGTTTGAATGGTCAAAGACAGATGGGGGTGATGCCGGTTACAGCCGTAATTTCCCGGCAAGTTATATTGTCCCTACAGGAGCTGGTCTTTGGCAACCTACCGAAAACGGCCAGAAAATTCCAATGCAACCGTACTGGGGAAAAAATAGAACATTTGTTAAAGCGAACGATGCTTTACTCATGCCCAAACCGCTTCCTTATTCTACAGATACCAAATCGGCAACCTTCGGTCAGTACCTTGACGTGTACACTAAATCAAAGAATTTAACCCAGACAGAAAAAGAAATTGCCGTTTGGTGGGCAGATAATCCGGTAGAGACATTTACGCCACCAGGCCACTCCTATAACATTGCCCGGATTGCGGCTGTAAAAAGTAAAGCTGACCTTGCAAAGGCCATCGAAACGTTTGCCCGTACCGGCATCTCAGTAGCCGATGCATTTACTTTATGCTGGCGTTGCAAGTATATCTATAATAATATTCGTCCTTATACCTACGTTCGGCTGGCCATCGACCCTAACTGGGTACCCTTTTGGCCTGCTCCTCCTTTCCCGGGTTTTCCGTCAGGGCACGCCACACAATCGTCGTCTGCCGCTACCGTATTAACAGCTTTATACGGCGAAAACTTTGCGTTTACTGATGATTCGCACATTGGCAGAATCAAGGACGTAGCACGCAATGTTGAGTTCAAAACGCGCTCTTTTACATCGTTTACACAGGCAGCTACCGAGTCGGCAGATTCCCGTTTTTATGGTAACATCCATACAAAGCAGGATAATGACACGGGTCTGGCCGAAGGCAAGAAGATTGGCGCTAACGTCAATGCGCTGGGCTGGCTGAAATAACCGTTTATAAAAAGTGAAGTGGGTACAGTAAGTAAAAATAAGTCAGTAAGGAACATGACTCTTTTTACTTACTGCACCCACTTCACTTTTTATACCTGAACCCTAATAAGCTCTTACCAGTTTGCCTTCCATAAAATTCACGAAGGCCTTGTTGACCACAACGTTTCCGCCGGGCGTTGGATAATCGCCCGTAAAATACCAATCGCCCGAATGATTAGGGCATGCTTTGTGAAGGTTCTCAACTGTTTGATACACAACTGCAACCTCAGCATTAAGTTCGGCAGGCGTAACGATCTGAGCAACTTTCTTTGATAGTTCTTCGTGTGTAAACGGCTCAAAAAGAGCTTTCACATAGTTTTTCTTCGACGCATTTCCTGTTTCGATTGCGGCTACGCACTGTCCATAGACTTCATCCAACAAGTCTTCCTGACCCCGATCTTTGAGTAGTTCGAGTGCGGCCCGGAAACCAATAAATTCCTTGAACTTCGACATATCGATGCCGTAACAGTCAGGAAAACGAATTTGGGGAGCCGACGAGACAATGATGATTTTCTTGGGACCCAGGCGGTCCAGCATACGAAGGATACTCTTTTCCAGGGTTGTACCCCGCACAATAGAGTCGTCGACAACGACTACATTATCCTTTCCTTTTTTGATAACCTCAAACGTCGTGTCATACACATGCGATACCATATCGTCACGCTGCGAGTCGTCGGCGATAAATGTTCGTAATTTTACATCTTTGGCAACCAGTTTCTCGATACGCGGCCGGAAAGAAAGTACCCGATCCAGCTCTTCTTCAAAAAGAATACCATCCATGATAGCCTTTTTACGTTGCTTGGCCAGATAATCTTCCAATCCTTCTACCATGCCGAAGAAAGCCGTTTCGGCCGTATTCGGTATGTATGAGAAGACTGTGTTTTCGAGATCATAATCTATTTCTTTGAGAATCTGCGGAATAAGCAGTTTTCCCAGCGTTTTGCGTTCGTTATAAATATCAGGATCGGTAGCCCGCGAGAAGTAAATCCGCTCAAAACTGCATGATTTCTTTTCGATTGGTTTCACAAACTCCTGCTCCATGTATTCACCATATTTATCAATGATGAGGGCATGGCCGGGCTTCACTTCCTGAATAGCACTGTAATCGACGTTGAAAGCAGTTTTGATAGCGGGCTTCTCTGAGGCCACCACCACCACTTCATCGTCGGCATAATAGTAAGCTGGACGAATACCTGCCGGGTCACGCGCCACAAAGGAAGCTCCGTAGCCTGTCATGCCAACCATAGCATAGCCCCCGTCGAAATCGCGACAGGACCGGTGCAAAACGCGCTGCATATCGAGGTTATCTTCGATGATATCCGACAAATCAGGGTTTTCGTAAATACCCTTGAATCGCTCGAATACGCGTTGGTTTTCCTCGTCGAGGAAGTGACCAATTTTCTCCATCACCGTTACGGTGTCAACCTTATCCTTCGGATGCTGGCCCAGCGAAACGAGTTTATCGAACAGTTCGTCGACATTGGTCATGTTGAAGTTTCCCGCTACGACCAGATTTCGACTACGCCAGTTGCTCTGACGGAGCATTGGGTGGCAGTTTTCAATTTCGTTGGCGCCGTGGGTACCATAGCGCAGGTGGCCCATCCATACCTCGCCCGTGAAAGCGATGTTTTCCTGGAGCCATTTCGCGTCTTTGGCTTTGTCTTTGTTGCCTTTGAGCGCTTTACGAAATTTCTTATTGACCTTTTCGAAGATGTCCGTTACGGGTCGCTGGTCGACAGAGCGATAGCGGCTGATGTACCGATGCCCGGCAGGAACGTCGAGCTTGATGTTGGCAATCCCGGCACCGTCCTGGCCGCGATTGACCTGCTTTTCCATGAGCAGGTAGAGTTTGTTGGCTGCGTATAGTGCTGTACCGTACTTATCAATGTAATACTGGTACGGTTTGCGCAATCTAATTAGGGCAATACCGCACTCATGTTTGATGGCGTCGCTCATGAGGGAGTTTGTCGAAGCACTTGATTTAGTAGTACTGAGGTAACGGCACTACCTGTTCAATGGTTCGGCAGGCCACTAAACAAATGTAGGCAAAAAAGGCATCTACCTATTGTCGGCAGGACCCGTTTTTGTCGCCCAGTGACTCATTAGCAAATAAATAATAACGGTTGACAGCGTGCCAACCAGTGAACCAGCGAATGTATCTTCGACAAAATGCTGGAACAAATATACCCGCGAATAGCCTGCCAGAACGCCTAGTAGCAACCAAACCCAGCCCCGGCTCTTCTTTTCATCCAGAAAAGCCAGCAAGCCGAACATGGCAAAAGCGGTGGTGGTATGGCCCGATGGAAAGCTGTTATAGCTGTGAATATCCAAACCTTTGATAATGTGGTATTGGAAAGTCGAATGTTCGAAATATTTGAGCGGCCGGGGCGAACCATTGAAAACAATCTTCTTTAAAAACTCGGACGTCAGCGAAGACAGGGCAAAACTTGCGAAGGCCATCAGCCCGATACGCCAGTTAAAAAGCAGGAGAAGCAAACAAACGGCAACGAAAAAGGTCCCATCACCCACGTAGGTAATGTAGGGAAAAATTAAATCGGCAAGAACACTATTACGTGTGTTTACCCACTGCATCAACTGCTCTTGTGTGTACAACAGTTGCAACGTCCCAACCACTGCCAATATCAGGGCGTAGGCGAGGAAAAAGAATCGATTTCTGCGCAACAAATTAACTAGCATCAGGAACACTAAAGTTGGGTTAATGAGCTTGAGTAGCCTTTTCAACCGTAATGCCTACGCTCATTATGTTGAGCAGCGGGTCCTGACGCATATACTGCTTCAACTGCATGGTGTATTTCCCCGGCTTTGGAAAACGATAGTTACGTTTTATCAGGAACTTATGGTCGAATAAATCGCCAAGGCCATCGCCGTTTGGTTTGCCGGTTTTAGGGTCCATCAAAATCAACTCGTCCAAACGGGATTCGATTTCTTTCCCGCTCGCATCACGCAGGTAACGTGTCAAATACAGGTTGTAATACCCGTATGATACGCTATTACGCAGGTTGTAATAAATATTGTAGAGCTGCGACGCATCGGCGATCTCGAAGGTGAATGATGGGGCATTTTTGATGTACCACTTCCCATCGTCGATATCCGTATATTCTTTATAAACTGCATTTGTGTCGCAACCGCCAATCAGCAATACCGTACACAACAGTAACCTTAAACCTTTCATACACATCACCCTAAATAGTATGCAAAGCTACAACGGTACAACTGGCTTTTCAAATGGCAAAAAACTACTTAACTAGTTTGCAAACGACAAAAATAGTTCTAGCTTTGTTCTATGGAAAAGTTAACAGCAAAAGAAGAAGAAGTGATGCAGGTAGTCTGGAAAATGGAGCAGGGCTATGTGAAAGACATGGTACCCCAGTTTACAAATCCTCCCTTGCACTATAATACGGTTTCGACTATTGTTCGCAACCTCGAAGAAAAGGGCTACATAGGTCATAAGGCATATGGCAATACGCACGAATACTACCCGATTATAACAAAGGAAGCGTATCAGAATCGGTTTGTGCTGACGAAAGTAGTCGACGAATATTTTGATAACTCCTACAAGAATCTGGTTAGCTACTTTGCTAAGAATGAGAAAATTTCGGCCGATGAGCTGCGGGAAATCCTGGCTATGATCGAGAAGAAATAAGTGGTATCCTCCCGGACGAACGTCCGATAGTTTTAACCGGACGCTGGTCCAGGATTCGTTACCCGTTATGGAAACTTTACGCTATATCGTGTTGGTAAACGGACTACTGGCCGTTGTGAGCGTTGCGTATTACTTTTTGCTCCGGCGCGAAACGTTCTTCGATGCCAATAGACTGGCCTTGTGGCTCGGTTTAGCCGGAGCCCTACTTCTCCCCTTACTTGAGTTACCTGACTGGCGTCCTCAACCGGTACGGTCGGTTATGCAGCATACGGCTCAGGTCATTGTGCCGCGCATACTACCAAAATCAGACTATTCATCTGGTGTAACGATTACATTTCCGAATCAAAAAACATATCTGGCCTTTCAGTCCCAACAAAAACGAGTTGTCTGGTCGTGGCAATTAGGATTACTACTGACTTACCTGGCTGGCCTTACTTTTTTGTTGATTCGGTTTGGTATTCAGTTGTTTTCGCTTCGCAAGCTTATTCGTCAGTCGGTGCATGAACCTTACGACGATTTCATACTGGTCCGAAATGAGACGGTCACCTCACCTTTTTCCTTTTTCAATCGGGTAGTTCTGAACCCCAATCAGCACACTCCCGATGAGTTAGACCAGATTCTAAGGCACGAGCGCGTTCATGTTCAGGAGCGACATAGTGTCGACATGATTACCGGGGAGTTCGTATGCATTGTATTTTGGTTTAATCCGGCGGCTTATCTGTTTCGGCACCTACTACACGAAATCCTCGAATTCAGTGCCGACCGGGCTGTTCTTACAGAAGGCATTGATGCGAAAGCCTATCAATATAATCTGCTGAAAGTGAGTTTATCGGTAGGGCAATTAGCCTTCACCAACCGGTTTAGCGGTCCTAGTTTACGCCAGCGCGTCGGGATGATTAATAGCCAACCCTCGGGGCCTTTGGCCTGGTGGCGATATTTACTTTGGCTATCAGTGATGGGTATTGTGGTACTGGCCTGCCAGCATGGGCGCATAGAAAACACCAAGATACATGATCAAACCTTTGCCCCGAATGCATTACCAGCCAGCACACCAACTCGAGCAATGGTTGTTGATTTGGAGGATAAAGGAACCTGGTACCGCCATCTGGCTCTATTCAGGACTAAATTCGGGACCGAGATCGTAGAAAGTAAACCGGTGGTTCTACAACTCAAAGGCAATCGCTTCGTATTACCCGACGATTATAAATACGAGTCAGCCATTTATATTGATGGAAAAGAGGTTGCAACAGAGGCATTAGCAAAGCTATCGCCGGAATTTATCAATGAACTGTTTGTCATGCATCAGTGGGAAAACATGGCGAACGTGGATGCTAAGGCTAAACCCTATCAGATAATTATCCAGACAAGTGGCAAACCCATTCGATTTGACGGCAAACGCAAACAGTTTTTTACGCTACTTCAGGCGGCTGCAATTTCGCAGCATCCACTGGGAGAGACGTTTTCCTTCAATATGAATCAATTGCTCGAAGCGACTTTTTTTCACAACAAAAACGCGCTCGTCGAACGGACTAAAAACGAGCATCTGAGCGTGTACGACGATTACGCTAACTCGGTAGAGATTTCTATCAACAATTTACCGGCAACACTTGCCGATGTAAAGAGCATTCATGTTCGGGAGGTAGCCCGGCTTTATACAAAGGAACGGCCTTATATTGAGTGGTTTCGCGCCGATTATCCGTTACCCCGCTTTCAACTATCCATCGAGACAGCGCCCAAACGGGCCAAGCGAGATAGCAGTTACTACGTTTTCAGTCCGTTCTATACTGGTGATTTCTAGGTTAAAGACAAACGCCGTATCTCCAAGATACGGCGTTTGTCTTTAACCTAGAAATCACCAGTCAGTCTGCTCGTTTCTTTTAGGCTTTACCGTTTGGCGCAGGGCGGGGCGTATTACCTTCTGGCCCTCGTGATTTTTTCTTCTTCTTTTTGTTGGCCGTTCGAGCCGTGTATTTAGCATCCAACTTTTGCAGGTCGCTATTGAGAGCGGCAGCGGTAACATGCTCTTTTTCGCCAATGGGGGTCAGCACATCGAACGATTCGGGAACAATGCCGTTTTTGTTTAACTCAACAATTTCCAGAACGCGCACAATGGGCAACGGATACCAAGTACTTTCGGCTCCGTAGCCAAACCACATGAGCTTACGGAAAATATCGGTCTTTTGAAGATAAGCCCGTCCTTTCTGCGTTTCCAGCGGTTTCTCAATCGTTGGAATATCCCGCAGCGCATCCATATACGTATCCAGTTCGTAGTTCAGGCAGCACTTCAGGCGTCCACATTGCCCCGACAGTTTAGCCGGATTCAGCGACAGATTCTGATACCGGGCCGCCGAAGTAGCAATGTTTTTGAAATCCGTTAACCAGGTTGAACAGCAAAGTTCACGACCACAGGAACCAATACCGCCCAGCCGACCGGCTTCCTGCCGAAGGCTAATCTGGCGCATTTCGATCCGGGCTTTGAATTCACTCGCCAGCATTTTGATTAACTCACGGAAATCAACCCGCTCTTCGGACGAATAATAAAAGGTCGCCTTTGTGTTATCTGACTGAAATTCAACGTCAGATAGTTTCATATTGAGCTTTAACTCGCGGGAAATTTCGCGCGAGCGATAGAGTGCCGGGAGATCGCGCAGAACAGCCTGTTCGTGGCGTTCAAGATCTTTAGGCGTTGCAATCCGGTGAATAACTTTGGTGTCATCAGTAATCTTGACACCGCGTTTTTTCACCTGTATCCGTACCAGTTCGCCTTGCAGCGAAACAGCGCCCACGTGGAAACCCGATTGCATTTCAACTACCACATAGTCGCCCGTAGTGAGATCAAGCTGGTGAACATTCCGGTAATATTCCTTCCGTCCACCCTTAAATTTCACCTCAATTACATCGTATCGCAAACCTGGCATGGCGATATCGCTCAGCCAGTCAAAAGAATTCAGTTTGTTGCAGCCTCCGGTGCTACACCCTCCGCTACCGCATCCTGTGGTGGCCGTTTTCTCGCCATCGGATGCGCCACGTTGGGTTCCACACCCGCCGGTTGCACAAGATTTGCAGGACATGTATATATAATTTACGATGTACGAATTACGATTTTCGAACTACGAACAAGAAAAATCGTAATTCGTACATCGTAAAACGCAAATCAGTTAGTCGGAATACCGGATCAGGTCAAGCCCAATGTCTTTCCGGTACTGTTTTCCGTCAAATTGTACCATCCGGGCCGCTTCCTGCGACTTCCTGACAGCGTTTTCAAGCGAGTTGGCCTGTGCTGTGATAGCCAGTACCCGTCCGCCATTGGTCAACGCGTGACCGTCTTTTTGGAGCGTTCCGGCATGGAACGCCATTATATCATCTAAACGCTCTAGTTCAGAAATGATTTTACCGGTTTCGTAATCACCCGGATAACCACCCGATACCAGCATTGTTGTAACGGCCGTTTGGGGCGACACCTGAATCGTAACGTTTCCAAGCTTACCCTCGGCGGTAGCGATCATTAACTCCGCAAAATCACTCTGTATACGGGGCAACACGACTTCAGTTTCAGGATCGCCCATACGAGCGTTGTATTCAATTACATAAGGCTCATTGTTTACTTTCATTAACCCTACAAAAATAAAGCCCTTGTAAGCAATACCTTCTTGCTGTAACCCAGCTAACGTAGGCTTGACAACCTTATCTTCAACCTTTTGCAAAAACGCTTTATTGGCAAAAACAACCGGCGAAACAGCACCCATACCGCCTGTGTTTGGTCCTGTATCGCCATCGCCAATACGCTTATAATCTTTGGCTTCGGGCAGAATTTTATAGTTGACACCATCAGTCAGTACAAAGACTGACAATTCAATACCCCGCAAAAATTGCTCAATGACGACCTTACTACCAGCTTCGCCAAACCGCTGGCCATCAAGCATGTCCCGAACGGCCGTTTGTGCTTCAGCTACTGTTTCGGCAATGATAACGCCCTTTCCGGCTGCCAGCCCATCAGCTTTTATAACAACTGGCAGTGTATGTTTTTCCAGATAAGCAAGTCCGTCCTCAAGTGTGTCTATTGTGAACGTTTGTGACACTGCAGCAGGAATACCGTAGCGATGCATGAACTGCTTGGAAAAGTCTTTACTCCCTTCCAACTGCGCCCCCTTGGCATCTGGACCCACTATGCGGAGACTGGCTAAACCTCGCTGTTTGTGTAAGAAATCGACAATTCCTTTTACCAATGGCTCCTCCGGTCCAACTAGTAACAAATCAATTTTATACTCACGAATTGCATTGGCAATAGCCGAAAAATCATTGTAGCCTATAGACAAATTGGTAGCTACCTGTGCTGTTCCGGCATTACCAGGTGCTACAAACAATGAATCACACAAAGGGCTTTGTGCTAATTTCCAGGCAAAGGCATGTTCTCGCCCACCCGATCCTAGTATTAATATATTCATGTAATGATTTACGATTTACGAAATACGATTTGTGATTTACTCGCAGGTATGCAATCGTAAATCGTAAAACCGCACCTCGTAGATCATTTAGTTAGCTACTTCCGACAGGAATTTAATGCGCATCAGGCGCAGGTCTTGTTCGGTGAAATCGTCGCCCCCAAATTCACGCAAAGCAACAGCGATGTTATCACTATCGGCCCGCATGAAATACTCGAAAATTTCGTCCTGTCGGTCTTCATCCATTACCTGGTTAATGTAGTAGTCGAGGTTCAATCGAGTACCAGAGTAACAGATATGTTCAATTTCTTCCATCAGGTCTTCCATCGTCAGTGACTTCGACTCGGCAATCTCGTCGAGGTCAACCTTCCGGTCAATCTGCTGGATAATGAAAATCTTGACTTTCGATTTATTGACCGTAGACTTGATGACTACATCCTTGGCCGTTTCTATGTCATTATCGTCAACATATTTTGTGATCAGGTCAATAAACTGCCGACCAAATTTCTGCACTTTACCCATCCCGACGCCATTGATTTGCGCCATTTCCTCACGCGTGGTGGGATAGGTAGTCGCCATCTCTTCCATGGATGTCTCCTGGAAAATAACGTAGGGCGGCAGGTTTTTCTCTTTAGCGATCTTTTTGCGAAGGGCTTTCAGTAGACCCAAAAGCTCTTCATCATACGCAACTCCGCCCGACGACGGAGCCGAATCTTTGTCTTCTTCCTCTTTTATATCGATACCCTGCTGCTCATAATCATGATCTTTGGTCAGCGAAATCGGATAAGGATCTTCAATGTAATTCAGGCCGCGCTGCGAGAGTTTTAGAATGCCATAATTGTCGACATCCTTTTCGAGGTATCCGTAAATTGTAATTTGTTTAATCAGCGAGCACCAGAAATTACAGTCTTCATTGAACTCCCGCCCCTTGCCATAAACGGAAAGTTTATCGTGCTCATAACTGGTTACGTATTGATTGCCCGTTGCCGTCAACACGTCGGATAGGTGAGCCACGTCGAAACGCTGCTCGGTTTGCAGTACGGTTTGCAGAGCCAGCACTACCTCGTGCTGTGCTTTGTACTTCTCCGGCGACTTCAGGCAGTTGTCGCAGAAGCCACAATCCTTATCCATAAACTCGCCAAAATAACCAAGTAACTGCCGACGGCGGCAAACGCCCAGATTGGCGTAAGAAACCATTTCAGTCAGTAGATGCTTGGCATTGTCGCGCTCGGTAACGGGCTTGTCTTTATTGAATTTTTCGAGCTTAACAATATCGTCGTAGCTATAAAACATCAGGCAATTACCTTCCAGCCCATCGCGACCAGCCCGGCCTGTTTCCTGATAGTAGCCTTCGAGCGATTTTGGTGCATCGTAGTGAATAACAAACCGAACGTCGGGTTTATCGATACCCATACCAAAGGCAATGGTTGCACAGATTACATCGACATCTTCGTTCAGGAAGGCATCCTGATTATTCATGCGCGTTTGGGGGTCCAGACCCGCATGATAGGGCAATGCCTTCACATCATTCACGCGCAGAAGTTCGGCAATCTCTTCGACCGTCTTACGACTCAGGCAATAGATGATTCCCGACTTCCCCTTGTTTTGCTTGATGTATTTAATGAGTTGCTTTTTAGCGTCAACCTTCGGTCGTATTTCGTAATAGAGGTTTTTCCGATTGAAGGACGTTTTATACAGATTGGCATCCTCCATCTGCAGGTTTTTCTGAATATCCTGCTGCACTTTGGGTGTGGCTGTGGCTGTGAGGGCTATCACAGGTAAGTTGCCGATGTTATCAACGATGCCGCGAATTTTTCTGTACTCTGGCCGGAAGTCATGTCCCCATTCGGAGATACAGTGTGCTTCGTCAATTGCGACAAAAGAGATATTTGCTTTCTTCAAAAAATCCAAATTCTCTTCCTTTGTCAATGACTCTGGAGCAATGTAGAGAAGCTTGAGCGTACTGTTAAGTGTATCTCGTTTAACCTTATTCATCTCCGCTTTCGAGAGCGTTGAGTTAAGGAATTGCGCATTAATGCCAAAGGCATTCAATTGATCGACCTGGTTCTTCATCAGAGCAATCAATGGCGAAATAACTACGGCTGTGCCTTCACTTACAATAGCGGGCAACTGATAACATAGCGATTTGCCTGCTCCTGTAGGCATAATAACAAAGGTATTTCGCCCCGCCAGAATACTATAAATAATGGCTTCCTGTTCGCCCCGGAACTGGCTATACCCAAAAATTTCTTTTAGCCGCTCTTTAAGAGTTGAATGGACCGACTGATCAACCTGCATCATTCTACAAATCGTACAAAAGTTACTTTACTCAGTGTGCTTGCCGTATCTTTGCTTTATAAAGTTAGCGAATATACACAGCAAACAATTCCTGATTATCAAAACTGACGTTGAAAGTAATAAAAAATCCTAAGACTATTGCCCGTTCGGTTTTGTTAGCCGAGGCAGAAGCAATCCGTAATGCCGTCGATTTGCTTGATGATCAATTCGATGATACCGTTGAAACGATACTACACAGTTCAGGCCGATTAGTCGTAACAGGTGTAGGCAAAAGTGCCCTTGTTGGTCAGAAAATCGTAGCCACCATGAACTCAACGGGAACCCCCTCTCTGTTCATGCACGCGGCCGATGCCATTCATGGCGACCTGGGTATGATTCAAACAAACGATGTGGTGCTTCTTATTTCGAAGAGCGGCAACACTGCTGAAATTAAAGTACTGGTGCCTTTGCTAAAGCGAATAGGTGTTCGGATGATTGCGCTTGTCAGCGCCCGCGACTCCTATCTGGCGCAGCACGCCGATCACCTAATCCACGCTTATGCCGAGGTCGAGGCCGACCCACTCAACCTGGCTCCAACAACCAGTACAACCGTTGCATTGGCCCTTGGTGATGCATTGGCGGTTAGTTTGCTCGAAGTTCGTGGATTTACCAGGCAGGACTTTGCACGGTATCACCCGGGCGGATCGCTCGGAAAACGATTGTATTTAAAAGTAGCGGATATTTTTCCACACAATCAGTGCCCGGTAGTTTTGCCCGGTACGCCCGTTCGGGAAGTGATTTTCACTATTTCGGCGAATCGGTTGGGAGCGACAGCTGTAGTTAATGAAACCGGTTGCCTAGCGGGCATAGTTACAGACGGCGATATTCGGCGTATGGCCTACGATCATATTTCCTTTTGGGAACTCTATGCCCGGGATGTTATGACCTCAACGCCCGTTTGCGTAGCTGCTGACGAATATGCGGTAACGGCATTGCAATTGATGCAGGAGCGGGATGTCTCACAACTCGTTGTTGTTGACGAGAATCGGGTGATTGGATTTATACACTTACATGATTTGCTGAAAGAGGGACTTATTTAATTAGAAAAGAAAATAAATCTTTCAGAAATCAGACTAAAAATGGTAGAATCTATGGTTCTACCATTTTTGTTTAATATATTTTCCAAATTGTTAAACAATCTCCACAGTGTGGATTCCCCACTATGGGGGAAATATTCCACACTCCACACTAGTAGCACTTGATCTGTGGCTGTGCCATTGCAAAATTAATATTATGTAAGTTTCTGTTTTTCAATAAATTAACGATTCAACTCAGATGCCTTTATCACTTCTGAAAAAGACTGGTTGTGTTTTTGTCTAGTAGATATTTGTATTTGATTCAACAGAAAAACTTAAACAGCCATGACCGCTCTCGAATTTACTAACCATATTGGCAAAGTGTCTAAATCGTTACGTCCGTTTGCTCTTCGCTTGACCAAAGATGTTGAAGACGCAAATGACTTATTACAGGATACATTACTGAAAGCGTTTACAAATCGCGATAAATATACAGACGGAACTAATTTGAAAGCATGGCTTTATACTATCATGAAGAATACATTCATCACCAACTATCAACGTATGGTGCGGAAGAATACCTTCATTGATACAACAGACAATTTGCACTACATCAACTCTATCGAGAGTAGCACAGATAATATGGCTTACTCATCATTTGCACAGGACGATATCAATCGGGCTGTCAATGGTCTGGAAGACACTTACAAGACTCCATTCATGATGCACTTCCGTGGTTTTAAGTACCATGAGATAGCTGCAAAACTGAACATCCCTATAGGAACAGTGAAAAACCGCATTCACATTGCTCGTAAGGAATTGAAAGGTCAGCTGAAAGTTTACGCATATTTTAATGCCTAGACGAGACTTTTTCAAAGTCTCTCGTCTAAGGTTTATTGATTGAGTAGTTTTTGGTTAAAAAAGAGGAAGGTTCGAAAAGTTGGGTAGTTTCTACCCAACTTTTTTTCATTTTTAGGCCACTGATAGTCAAAACGTTATACGTCAACAGTTGCTTTAATATACTTTTTTTTAATGAATCGCGAAGAAAAGTAATAGTGCTCACAACAGTGCTACTCCCTTCTCCCAGTGTCCATAATAGCTATATTCGGAGCGGATGGACGAACATTGATGAAAAATTTAGATAGCTTCGCTCAAACAAATTTCTTCATCAATTACTTTTCCAGTTTCTTACCCAACCGTTCGTTTACTAATGCCCAAACGAGTTCTTGTCATTGGAGCGGGGTTTGCCGGGCTGGCAGCAGCCACAAGTCTTGCCGATAAAGGTTACGATGTCACTATCTTCGAAAAGAATAGTATGCCCGGTGGTAGGGCTCGCGTTTTCCATACAAAAGGCTTCACCTTCGATATGGGACCAAGTTGGTACTGGATGCCTGATGTGTTTGATACCTACTTTGCCCGCTTCGGCAAAAAAACAACTGACTATTATAACCTTGTTCGCCTGGACCCTTCCTACACAGTTGTCTTTGGTTCCGACGATGCTGTCGCTCTTCCGGCTGGGCTAGATAATTTAGAAGCCTTGTTCGAACAAATTGAACCGGGCAGTGGCCCCAGGCTACAGGAGTTCCTCAAACAGGCAGCCTATAAATATGAGGTTGGTATGAATAAATTTGTTTGGAAACCGAGCCGGTCGGTAACCGAATTTATAAGCCTGAAGTTACTATATGATGTTGCGCGTATGGATGTCTTTAAGTCATTTGCCAGCCATGCCCGTAAGTTTTTCACCAATCCACGCCTGCTCGAAATCATTGAATTTCCGGTTTTGTTTCTGGGTGCCACGCCCGCAAACACGCCTGCCATGTATAGCTTGATGAATTATGCGGAAATGGCCCTGGGAACCTGGTATCCTATGGGAGGCATGCATGAAATCGTGAAGGCAATGGTTAGTCTGGCTGAAGAAAAAGGCGTCAAGATTTTACTAAATCAGACGGTTCAGAAAATTGACGTGCTCAAAAATAACGCACAACGAGTGGTTACCAATGATGGTATCTTTGAGGCTGATGTCGTTATAGCGGGTGCAGACTACCATCATGTTGAAGCAAACCTACTCACCGAAGAAAACAGAAATTATGATGAAGCCTACTGGAAATCCAGAGTCATGGCGCCTTCATCGCTGTTATTCTATTTAGGTGTAAATAAACGGTTGCCGCGCTTACAGCATCATAATTTATTCTTCGACGAAGATTTCAAACTCCACGCACAGGAGATCTATGAAACACCCCGCTGGCCGTCCAAACCGTTGTTTTATGCGTCGGCACCATCCAAAACAGACCCCGGTGTAGCTCCCGAAGGATGTGAAAATCTTTTTTTACTAATTCCTGTTGCCCCCGACCTCACCGATGATGATGCCACACGAGAATACTATTTCGAAATGATTATGGATCGACTGGAGGCCTACGTTGGTGAGGATATTCGCAATCACATTGTCTTTAAACGTAGTTACGCACACGCTGACTTCAAAAGGGACTACAATGCTTTCCGGGGAAATGCTTACGGTCTGGCAAATACGCTGAAGCAAACAGCACTGTTGAAACCGTCGCTTAAGAACAAACGGGTGAACAACCTGTTCTACACCGGTCAGCTTACCGTTCCGGGGCCGGGAGTGCCTCCATCGCTTATTTCTGGCCTGGTAGTGGCCGATGAAGTTGCCAAAGAATTTATATAGTTTGATACCATAATCAGAGAAAACGCATTTGTTCGCCGACCCCGACGCTGCTTATTCTCTATACTTGCTAATTCCTAGACCTCGATTAATCTTACGCGCTTAGACCATATGATGGCATTGTTCAACAAAACCGCACTGGAATGCAGTAAAATCATTACTGAGAATTACAGTACGTCGTTTACGTTAGGCATTAAAACGCTTGACCGTAAATTCCATTTGCCCATTTATGCTATCTACGGATTTGTTCGGTATGCCGACGAAATTGTGGATACGTTCCATGATTTCGATAAAAAAACGCTGCTTCTACGATTTAAACACGATACCTACCAGGCCATCGAAGAAGGCATCAGTTTAAATCCCGTATTACAATCCTTTCAGCTGGTTGTCAACGAGTATAAAATTGAACCTCAATTGATTGAAGCTTTCTTGAAAAGCATGGAAATGGATTTATACTATCAGGATTACGATGCTGATGGGTATAGTCAATATATTTATGGCTCTGCGGAGGTTGTTGGCCTGATGTGTTTGCGAGTTTTTTGCGAGGGTGATCTGGCTGAGTTTGACCTTCTCCGGGCATCGGCCTGTAAACTGGGATCGGCCTTTCAGAAAGTGAATTTTCTGCGCGATCTGAAAAGTGATTTTGTTGATCGGGGACGTACATACTTCCCTGGTGTTGATTTTAATAATTTCGGAGGGGACGCTAAACAACTAATCGAGGCAGATATTCAGCATGATTTCGACGAAGCGTATATAGGTATTATGAAACTGCCGCGTGGTGCACGAATGGGGGTTTATTTAGCCTATATCTATTACCAAACTCTGTTCAACAAAATCAAGCAACTTTCGGCCACCCGTATTCAAAGTGAACGGGTTCGTGTACCAAACCCGCAGAAGTTTGCGCTGCTGGCACAAACGTATTTGAAATACCGACTAAATGTGCTTTAAAAGCTTGCAAAAAAAGTATCCCCGTTTCATCTTTTTGACAATTCATTACATACGAACGATATAGATAGCACGATTTGGCGTGCTTATTGATCAATAGCTGTGAGTAGCGAAAGCGGGCATATAAACAACCCCTGTTTAATTTCTGCCTATCTTTGCCTACAATCATTTAGTTTTTGTCAATGGTGGACCAAGTGCTTATTTCGCCGGAGGTTCTGTCTCAATACGAAGCCGTTATTGGGTTAGAAGTACACTGTCAGTTGCTTACACGAAGCAAGATATTTGCGGCCGATGCCAATGCGTTCGGTGCTGAGCCAAATACCAATATCAGTGTCATTACGCTGGGACACCCCGGTACGTTACCCAAACTGAACCGCAAGGCTGTTGACTATGCCATTCGTATGGGATTGGCTTGTGGTAGTTCAATAACGCGTCATAACGTTTTTGCCCGTAAAAATTATTTTTATCCCGACCTGCCAAAAGGTTACCAGTTGTCGCAGGACAAAGGTCCCATTTGCGTTGGCGGGGGTATTCTGGTTAAAGTAAAAGACCCCATTACGGGCGAGCTTTACCAGACAACCATTCAGGTACATCATATTCACCTTGAAGAAGATGCCGGAAAATCCATTCACGATGGCGACGACTGGGCCACACAGTTAGATTATAACCGTGCCGGAACGCCCCTTATCGAAATGGTGACCGATCCCTGCATTCGCACTGCCGAGGAAGCGGGCCAGTATCTGACAGAAGTGCGACGGCTGGTTCGGTACCTGGACATTTGCGATGGCAACATGGAAGAAGGGTCGCTCCGTTGCGACGTGAATGTTTCCATCCGACCAAAGGGAGCCACCCATTTGGGCACAAAAGTTGAAGTAAAAAACCTGAACTCGATCCGGAATGTGATGCGGGCCGTAGACAGCGAGTTTCTGCGGCAGGTAGAACTGACCGAAACAAACGGGCGCATTATTCAGGAAACGCGCACATTCGATGCGGCCACCGGGCTTAGCTATGCCATGCGTGAAAAAGAGACGATGAATGATTATCGTTATTTTCCCGATCCGGATTTAACGCCTGTGGTTATTTCTGATGAATGGCTGGCGGCTGTTCAGGCTACCATGCCCGTACTTCCGGCCGCTCTGTATCAGAAATTTACGTCCATTTATGGATTGCCCGAATATGATGCAGCTTTGTTGACCGACGCTAAAGAACTGGCCGACTATTACGAAGCCGTTTGTGCAGAAACGACCAATTACAAAGCGGCTTCTAACTGGATAATGGGGCCGGTAAAAGGGCAGCTTAATGAAAAAAACCTGCGCGACCGCCAGTTTCCGGTTTCGGCAGAACGGCTGGCTGATCTGATTAACTTGGTCGATAATGGTACCATAAGCCAAACCGCTGCTCAGCAAGTATTTAGCTTAATGATCGAACAACCAGCCAGTACACCTGCCGATATTGCCAAAGCAAATGGATTGGTTCAAAATCGCAATACCGATGCTTTGCAAACGTTGGTAGAAGAGGTGCTGGCAGCGTGGCCAGACAAAGTAGAACAATACAAAAAAGGCAAGAAGAATTTATTGGGCTTATTTGTTGGTGAGGTGATGAAAAAATCAAAAGGCTCGGCCGACCCCAAATTGGTAAATGAGTTGATAGCAAAGACATTACAGAAAGCATGAGAAACTTATTTTTTAGTGTAGCCAGTTTGGTGGCATTAAGCCTGACGGCCAATGCCCAGACCACAAAGCCATTTACAGTAACAGGCAAAGTCAACAGAGCAACGCCGGGTAGCTTTGTTTATCTGGAAACCAACTCGCAGCCAACACACAAAATTGACTCGGCAAAAGTTGCGGCAGGCAATACATTCACGATCAATGGCAAAGTAGCCGACGGTGGTGAAGTGTTCGTGCTGAACGTAGGGGGTAATCAAAAAATGGCTATCCTTGTAGAAGGGGGTGAAACCCTGAACGTGCTGGCCGATGGCTTCGTGATGGATGCCAAAACAGGTCAGGTTGGCAAAGCCACCGTTACAGGCTCCAAAAACATGGAGTATTATAACAAACTCACTACGCTTCGCACCGATATGGAAGCGAAAGTGAAAAGCTGGAACCAGCAGGTTGCCGTAGCAACCGAAAAAAAGGATAACAAGCGAATCGCGCAAATCGAGCAGGATTACCAGGTTGCAGAACAGGATGTGGTGAACAAAGTAAAAGCGATGTTGCCCGAAATGGGAACTTCTTTAGTATCCCTGTTCGCCCTGAACTTTATTAATATCGACAGCGATTTTACTACCTACGACGCTCTGGCTCAACGCTTCGAGAAAGAAAACCCGAACAGCCCACATGCCAAGTCATTAATTGGCCGGGTTGCCCGGATCAAAGGTGTATCGGTTGGTGCAGCAGCCCCCGAAATCGCATTGAATGACACAACAGGCACGCCCGTTCCACTGTCGTCGTTACGCGGCAAATATGTGCTGATCGATTTTTGGGCATCGTGGTGCGGTCCCTGCCGGGCCGAAAACCCAAACGTTGTGCGGATGTATAACAAATACAAAGACAAGGGCTTTGCTATTTACAGTGTTTCGCTCGATCAGGCCAAAGCCAACTGGACCAAAGCTATTCGGAATGACAACCTTACCTGGACACACGTTTCGGATTTGAAGTACTGGCAATCGGCGGCTGCACAGCAATATGGTGTGCAGGCGATTCCGGCAACATTCCTCCTTGATAAAGAAGGTAAAATCATTGCCAAGAACCTTCGGGGCGACGCGCTGGAGCAAAAATTAGAAGAAATCCTGAAAGGTGGCCAATGAGTTAGTCGCAAGTCATTAGTTTTGTGGGGTCAGGTTTGTAAACCTGACCCTTCTGCTTTCTATCTGGAACGAAAAAGTAGTGCCTTCGCAACAACAGGCCACTCTTTCGCTCCTTCATTCATTCGCTCTTTAACATGAAAATTGCTATTGTTGGTTGTGGGAACATGGGTATGGCTTTCGCCAAATCGTTTATACAATATGACCTGGTAAAAAAAGACAATTTACTCCTGATCGAAAAAAGTGCCGACCGCTCTGAAGCACTTAAAAACGAAAAAGCCGGGGTTGTTGTCGATACCATTGGCCCACGTGTGGGCGAAACAGACCTTATCATTCTGTCAGTTAAGCCACAGGATTTCAATAGTGTTTACGAAGCACTTCGGGACGTTATTCAACCAACGCAGATTGTTCTGTCAATTATGGCAGGCATTCCCATCGCGCAGATTCAGGAAAAATTAGGGCATCCATTAGTGATTCGGGCCATGCCCAATACCCCCGCCATGCTCGGGATGGGTATTACCGGGTTTACAGCAGCAAAAGAAGTCGATACAACGAGCCTGCGCCGTGTCGAAAATCTGATCAACGCCACTGGCCGGTCTATTTTTCTCGAAGATGAATCCATGCTCGACGCCGTAACAGCCCTGAGTGGCAGTGGCCCTGCTTACTTTTATTATGTCGTGAAGGCAATGATCGACGCCGGAAAGCAAATGGGTTTCGACGATGCCGTATCAGCTCTTTTGGTAAAGCAGACTATGTTGGGAGCATATCACCTGATCAACACCGCCGATAAATCGTTAGATGAGCTTATCAAAGCAGTAGCCTCTAAAGGTGGCACAACAGAAGCCGCCCTTCGGGCATTTGAGACTGGCAACTTAGCCAAAACCCTCGTAACGGGTATCAAAGCGGCACAAACCCGTTCGACGGAATTATCGAAGGGATAATGTAGTACCGACCGTCCCGGTCGGGTGTTGAGAAAAGTACATAGACACCCGACCGGGACGGTCGCACTACAGGCCCGTATAACTAAACGGCGTAATAGCCCGCAATTCGGTTTTTACGGAATCAGACACATTCAATTGATCAATAAACTGTTTGATAGCCTGTTCCGTGATTTTCTGATTTGTACGCGTCAGAGCTTTCAACGCTTCGTAAGGTTTTGGATAGCCTTCCCGACGAAGAATCGTCTGGATACCCTCCGCTACAACAGCCCAGTTATCTTCCAGATCGGCCGAGATAGCCGCCTGATTTAGTTCGAGTTTACCCAGCCCTTTTAACAGCGATTTCAAGGCAATGACCGAATGGGCAAAGGGTACACCAATACTTCTTAATACAGTCGAATCGGTCAGGTCACGCTGGAGCCGGGAGATAGGCAATTTGCCGGAAAGGTGCTCGAACAACGCGTTCGCAACGCCCAGATTCCCTTCTGAATTCTCAAAATCAATCGGATTAACCTTATGCGGCATCGCCGATGATCCTACCTCGCCTTCTTTCAGTTTTTGCTTGAAGTAGTTCATGGACACATAGGTCCAGACATCACGATCCAGATCGATCAGAATAGTGTTTAGCCGTTTAAACGAATCCAGCATGGCCGCCAGCATATCGTAATGCTCGATCTGAGTCGTAAACTGACTGCGAACCATACCTAGGCTTTCCACGAATTTATCGCCGAACTTTTTCCAATCATCATCAGGATAGGCCACAGCATGGGCATTGAAGTTACCCGTTGCACCCCCAAACTTGGCCGCCGTTGGAATGTCAGACAATAAATGAAGTTGCTTTTCTATTCGCTCTACGAATACCAGCAGTTCTTTACCCAGGCGCGTTGGCGATGCCGGTTGGCCATGTGTACGGGCCAGCATAGGAATGGCTTTCCACTCTTCGGCCAACACCTGCAAGCGCATAAACACATCCCGATAGAGCGGGACGATTTCGGTATCGAGCGCATCACTGAGCAGCAACGGGATAGCCGTATTGTTGATATCCTGCGAGGTTAATCCAAAATGAATAAACTCCAGATAGGGCTCAATCGGCGACCCTTCCAATTTTTCTTTTATAAAATATTCAACGGCTTTAACGTCGTGGTTCGTCGTTTTTTCGATTTCCTTAATACGCAGTGCATCAGCTTCAGAGAAGTTTTCATAGAGCGCCCTTAGCGTTGGAAACTCCGACGGATCAACACCGGCCAATTGTGGAACCTGCCATTCGCAGAGGGCAATGAAATACTCGATTTCAATACGGACCCGGTAATGAATCAGGCCTAGTTCCGAAAAATACGGAGCCAGTGCGTCAACCTGTGACCGATAGCGACCGTCAATAGGCGATATAGCCGTTAAAGCAGATAATTTCATGTAATAGTTTACGATTTACGATGCAGTAGACAGGGGCTCCTGCATCAAAATGGGTTCAGGTATAGGCCAATACCTAACCAGGTTGTTTGCTGTTGTTCAAACTGGCTGTAAGGGCGGAAACCGGAATAGCCTTCAAACAAAAACGTCAGGTTGTTTTGTGTACGGCCCAATTCAACACCAATACCGCCATGAATACCCGGCCGAAAATCTGTTTGTTGCCAGAATTTAATATCGACTCCACCCACCAGGCGGGCCGCATGAGTGGATTGCTTTTTATAAAATGCCCCTAGTTGCGCACTAAATGGTTTACGCTCCTCAGTTTTACGCAGAACCACGCCCAGCCCTCCATATAACCGCCAGTTATTGACCGTCCGGCTATAAGTTGCATCGAGCAGCTCATAGTTCACTGAATTAGGGGACGGAGCCGTGATTTGATTGCGGTAGATATAATCGTCACCCAAATGAGAAGACAGGTGATAAACCCGAAAGCGATAATTATTTTCTCCTCGGCGAACATTATAAATGATACTGATTTTATAATCGGTATTTATTATCTGTCGACGTGCTTTGCCTAAAGTATAATCGTGATACGCTTCAAACTGCGTGAACGAAGCCAGATCAAGTACCCACTCTTCCGAACGGCCGGGCTCGGTTGTTCGGCGGTAAAATGGTTTGGCAAACCCAAACGCAAAGGGAACAATGCTCCCCTTGTATTTTTGTCCTTCGGTCCAGTAACCCGGCAATACACTGCCGTAGGTTTGTGCTTCAAGCGGGTCCAGTAAGATTGGCTCGAACAGGTGTCCTTTCGGAAGAAACTCTTGTGTAGGTCGGCTAACACTTAGCTCACGGCCAGCCTCCTGAACAACAGCTACCGAGTCCACCGACTTAGGCTTTCGCTCACGCTTGACCCGCTCCGGGCGTGGAGCTGTAGCAGGCGCTTCGACAGCGGGTTTAGCTATTGGGGCTGGTTCTTCAGCCGGAACGGTAGCAGGTATTGACGTTGGCTCAGGAACGGCTTCTTTTTTACGTTTTTCCCGCTTTTCCTTCCGCGTTGGTTCAACGACAGTTGGTGCAGGTTCTGTGGTCGATGGCTGGTTTACTACAGGCGCCGGTGTTGCGGGGACAGCGGCTGGTTTGGCTACCTCACTAGCTGGCTCGATAGGTTTACCCGCTTTTTTAGCCGCTCGTTGACGTTCTTTTTCTGCCTGTTTTGCCTCATAGTCGCGCTGTTTTTGCAACCACTCGGCCCGAATTTGCCGTTCGCGTTGAACTTCCCGATCTATTTTTTCTTTCTGCCGTTGCTCAGCAGGGGTTAAAAAACGAGCAGGTGATGTACTAGGCGTTTGCGCCAGAGCCCCTGTTCCAAGTAAGAAACTCAGTAAAAGAGCTAACAGCGTTTGTTTCATAAAATAGAAGCCGTAATTGATACTTAAGCAATTGGTTAATAGAGGATTTACTGTTTAAGCTCAGCGTAATGTTTGTAGAAATAAGGGATCGTTTCAATACCCTTATAAAAATTAAACAGACCATAGCTTTCATTGGGAGAATGCAACGCATCGCTATCCAGACCAAAACCCATTAGAATTGACTTAACGCCTAATTCCTGTTCAAAAAGGGCCATAATCGGGATGCTTCCTCCACCCCGGGTAGGAATAGGTTTCTTACCCCAGGCATCTTCAAAGGCTTTACTTGCCGCGTCAAACTCAACCGAATCGACCGGTGTTACGTACGGCATACCACCATGATGAGGAACAACCGTAACGGTAACGCCTGCCGGTGCAATGGATAGAAAATGGTTGGTGAATAGGGCTGTAATCTCGTCGGGCGTTTGATTGGGGACTAAACGCATACTGATTTTAGCCGATGCCTTGGATGGCAGCACGGTTTTGGCTCCTTCGCCAGTGTATCCACCCCAAATGCCATTCACGTCGAGCGTTGGCCGAATAGACGTACGTTCGTTGGTTGAATAACCGGTTTCGCCCATCACATCGTTGATGCCCAGATCCTCCATATAGTCGGTCAGGTTGAAGGGTGCTTTCGCTAATTCAGCGCGTTCGGCATCACTCAAATCGGCAACGTTCGTGTAAAATTCGGGAATCGTGACACGTCCATCTTCGTCATGAAGCGACGCAATCATGTCGCACAACACATTGATTGGGTTAGCGACCCCACCGCCATACACTCCCGAATGCAAATCGCGGTTAGCGCCCGTTACGTGCACTTCTACATAGGAAAGTCCACGTAAACCCGTTTCCAGCGAAGGCGTATCATTGGAGATAATGCTCGTATCGGATACAAGAATAACGTCGGCCTTTAACATCTCTTTATGCTCGGCCACGAAGATGCCAAGGTGGTCGGAACCAACCTCTTCTTCACCCTCAATCATCACTTTCACATTGCAGGGCAGTCCATCGGTAGCTACCATCGCTTCAATAGCCTTCACGTGCATGTAGAATTGCCCTTTATCATCGCAGGCGCCACGGGCATAAATGCGTTCGTTCCGAATTGTTGGTTCAAACGGGGGCGAAAGCCATAGTTCGTAGGGGTCGGCAGGCTGTACATCGTAGTGCCCGTAAACTAGCACTGTTGGCTTGGATGGGTCGACAATTTTCTCTGCATAAACAATCGGATGGCCCGGTGTTTCGTAGAGTTGCGCCTTGTCCAGGCCAGCCGCCTGTAATTTGTCTTTTACATATTCGGCCGCCCGGCGAACATCGCCTTTAAAGTTGGAATCGGCAGAAACAGATGGAATGCGGAGCAGTTCTAGTAATTCATCTAAAAACCGCTGCTTGTTCGCTTCGAGGTACGTAGTCATGATGTAAAAAGTTCGCCCCGAAGTTACGCACTTTTCGCGCAACGTCGGGGCGTTGATTAGTTTAGGGTATTTGGCAATTTTAACAGGATTGCAAAATTCACACGTTTTTGAACCAGAGATTTACATCCTTTATACGCCTGTAATCCTGTCAAAAAATCTATTTTTAATCAGGGCTGAAGTTTATCGTTTTTTTTACGCAAACGAATCAGAACTGTGCGGCTCTCCTGCCCGCGCAGCAAACGGCCAATATTTTTTTGATGGGTCAAAACAACCAGCAGGAAAACAACAAAGCCGAAGACAATGAGCAGTGGGCTTTCTTTTTGGCCAAAAATCCGAAGTAACAGCAAGACCGGAAAAGCCAGTGCCGCCATAATTGATCCCAGCGATACATATTGTGAGGCAATGACAACCAGCAGAAAAATACCAATGCAGACGGCCGCCATTTCGGGGTGCGTTGCCAGCATCATACCCAGTAACGTTGCGACGCCTTTACCACCTTTAAAATTGGCAAAAACAGGATACAAGTGCCCTATGACGGCCACCAGGCCAAAAACAATCTTGAATGTCAGGATTTCGTTATCCGTAATCACATCGGCATACCAGAGCAAAGAGGATAAAACGGCAGCCGTATAACCCTTCAGCACATCCACAAGCATTACAATCGTACCGGCCCGTTTACCCAATACTCTGAATGTATTGGTTGCGCCCGCATTACCACTGCCGAACTTACGAATGTCGAGGCCAAAGAAGCCCTGTCCGTACCAAACAGCCGTAGGAATTGAGCCTAATAGATAGGCCACGACCACTGTCATGCTAATGAGAAAGATATTCATCAACAAAAAATAAGTTATTGTTGGATAGGGATTAACCGATTTTGAGGCAATCGTCCCCACAAAAGGAATGTGACGCCAAAATTAAGGGATTGTTACTAAACGGTCAACCTTTTAATCTGGCATTCAGCGGTTAGTTAACTAAATTTCCACTATTTACCCCCCACAATCACTTCGAGCAGCGTATCGAGGGCTAAATAGCGGGAAGCAGTTTCCATAATGTCGGTTGGTGTTACAGCCCGTACGTTCTGAATATAGGTTGTCAGGAAATCGGCGGGCATGTTATCCAGCAGAATTACCTTGTAGCGGTCGGCAATTTCGAAAGGCGTGTTAAGTGATCCAACAAACTCTCCAGCCATGTAATTCTGAACGGTTTCCAGCTCATCAGGTAAGACCGGCTCCGTTTGCAGAATGTGAATTTCCTTCCGAATCTCATCCAGCGTTTGCTGCGTATTTTCCTTATTAACATCGGTGCCAATCAGGAAATAACCATCCCGCCGAAACGAGGGCATATTCGAAGAAATACCGTAGGTGAAGCCTTTTTCTTCCCGAATATTCTTCATTAACCTGGAGCCGAAATACCCGCCAAAAACCTCGTTTGTAACGAGCATCTTAAAAAAATCGGGGTGCGACCGTGTAAACAACCGCCGGCCTATTCGTATGGACGATTGTACACTGTCGGGCTTTTCGGCCAGTACAGGTGACTTATCATCAGCATGTACATTGTCGAATATAGACGATAATGTGTCAGTTCGAATAGCCGATTGACCCAGTTCACGATTGATGGCCATTACTTCATTTTCGCTGGCCTGACCAGCCAGAATGATCTGAAAGGGCTGATTATGAACAACCCGGTCAAAGAAATCTACGACGTCTTTCCGCGTGAGGTTTTCAACTGCCTCTGGTCGCTGGCTACGGCCATAGGGATGGTTAGGCCCAAACAGTTTCTCCCGGAAAAGCACTCCTGCGAGATAAGCATTCTTCTCGTAGTTGACGCGCAGATTTTGAAGGGTAATATTCCGAAGATCGTCTAACTCTTTCTGAGGAAAGGCCGGTTCGGTCAGCATTTCGCGCAGGAGCGGTAATACGTCAGGCAGGAACTTGGTAAGACAGTAGACAACAACGCTTGCCCGGTCTGGGCCTGAGTTCAATTCCAGAAACGCGCCATATCGATCAATGTATTCATTAATCTGGGCCGACGTACGCGAAGGTGTTCCTTCCGACAGCATCTTCATCGTAAAGAACGCACTGCCCGGCACCTGTTCATACCATGTTCCGGCATTAAACACACATTCCAATCGCAATACCGGCTGGTGAGCAATAGAAATAAGGTGCAAAGGAATGCCATTATCCAGATGATGAGACTGAACCAATGGTAAACGTATTTCCTGAATAGCCTGAAACGCAGGTGACTGAGTTCTATCGAGAGTCATGGGAATAAAGAGTAAAAGAGCGAAACGAGCGAAAGAGTGAAAGAGCGATAGCCAACTGGCCTGATCAACGCTCTTTCACTCTTTCGCTCGTTCACTCTTTATTTAATTCGAATAAGCTTCGTCATCGCCGATGCGATTGCCTTTGTTAAGACTCAGCAATAGGGAGATACGGAAGGTTTCGGACAATGGGCTGCCTTGTTTAACGGGCAACAGGTACGAGAAATCAACACCAAATCGATCCTGTAACCGTAGACCAATACCCGTTGTAATGTACTTACGGCCACCTTTCGTATTCGACTCGTTAAAATAACCGACACGGGCAGCAAACTGATCGTTGTACCAGTATTCAATACCTGAAGAGATCGTAATTTCTTTCAATTCTTCACTAAATCCACCCGGAGCATCAGCAAATGAGCCAAATACCGAACTAAAGTAATTCTTATTGGCATTGACATTTGTTTGTACACCATTCACAAGTTGAATGTCGGGTGTTGGAACCATTAATTTGTTGGCGTCCAGAACAAAGTTGAATTTGTTATACTGATCGGCATACAGTGTGAACCGGGTTCCCAGGCGCAGGTTGGTAGGAATGAAGTAACTCTGTGTGCCACCATAGTTAATACGACCACCGAGGTTAGAAATCATACCGCCAAATGCCCAGCCAATTCCTTTACCAGTTGCATTATCACGCGCTTCGTCCTGATAGTAGGCGCTAATATCGGCGGCTGCAGTTGACCCTGGCTTCAAACCAGGATTGCTGCTCCCTGCGGCCAGATTTGAACTCAGGTATTTTAGATCAACACCGAGTGAGAAATTTTCTGAAAGTCGTTGCGCAAATGTTGCCGTAATAGCGTACTCACGTGAGTTGAATGTACCTGCTGCTACACCTGTTGCGGTCGTAAAATCGACGGTACCCAAGTCGAAATACATCAGCGAACCACCCACTACCGAGTTTTTGCCTACTTTCGAATAACCGCTCAGGTAGGTATAATACATATCGCCGATCAAATTCCTCAACCAAGGCGTGTAGGAAATTGCTGCGCCTTTATCTTGCTTGGCAAAAACTAATTTTGAAGGATTCCAGAAGATTGCATTAGCATCTGCATCGCCAAGTGCGACGCCAGCGTCGCCCAATGCGCCGGAACGGGCATCGGGCGTGAAATTCAAAAAAGGTACCGACGACGTTGGAATATTTAGCTGCTGGCCGTTAAGGGTAGTTACTACAGTAGATTGAGCAGAGACGACGAACGGAGTAATACTACAAATGCCGAGAAGAACACGGAAAAAATTGCGCTTCATATAATGAGAGATGGTCAACGACAGCTGCTGACAGTGAGAATAGCAGGCCTGTGCGGTCAAAATTACAATGAAAGGTTGGATTAGAAAAAACGAGATGACTTTATGTATATGAAATCATTTAGTTAATAGTAAGCGGCAGGTACTGTTGGCTACTGAGCCATCGACCGCCGAACGGACTTGAGAATGAATAATATATAGACCATTTGGTAAAAGGGCACCTGTTTGAGTAAGTCCATCCCAGGTCCCCATATTCAGTTTAGCATCACAGTCGGTACACTGGCCTGTCTGTTGGTTGAGCAACCGTCCATTCAGATCATATATACCCAATGTCCAGTCCAGTGGCTCCCCTGAGCGATTCAGTTCGGCTACAAATGTTGTTTGCAGCATAACCGGATTTGGACTGGCCCGCAATATAGTTACTTCCAGCCCCGGTCGGGCCGAAACTACTATGGTCAACGTGCCCTCTGTTGAATTATTGTTAATATCCCAGGCTTTGACCCGAATCGTGTAGGTTCCTGGAGCAACATCCCGGAATGTGTACAGAACCTCTCCCTGTCGTCCATTGGTGCCATTGGCTACATAATTTTCATTAAGCACAACCACTGGTTGCGAATCAAGTTGAGCCGTAAGTTCATGCCCTAAACCCGATCGGGCAATATTAATCCCCTGATTATCAGACAACACAATTCGCAAGAGTACATCTGGTCCAACTACGCGAACTATAGTTGCGTCAGGCACGCCCCCAATCACCGAAAGCGCTACCAATGGCGGCTGACTATCTATACTATCAGCAAAAACGCTGCCACCAATGAGCAGACGCTCATAACTGCCTGCCGCATCCAATACACTATCGGCTCCCACAGCATATAAATACAATTTTCCCTGCCCAACGGTATAATTAATATCCTTCGGCATCGTAAACCGTATGCTAAACTGCCCCTGCTGTACAGGCACTTGACCCGTAAAAATAGGGTTAGAAAATGCCTGGTACGTCATTTTTGGACTCCCTGCTTCTGAGCCGAGCGTTGTATGTGCCGTTGCTTTATCATACAGGGTCAGTCGAAGGAGGCCCGAAAAGGTAGCCAGTCGCTTATCCTGCTGACGAATTTCGCCCGATAGTTCAACCGTTTGCAACGCCCGTAGCGTATCGAGCCGACTTGTCGACAAGGCTTTACCATTTACCTGTGTAAGCACAGCCTGCGCCTGCGGATAGGCGAGACGTAGGGATGGATCGCCAAGCAACGCAAAATTCCGGTTGACAGGCCCACTTAAACTATTGTTTTTTGTGCTTTGCATTACCTCCCCCAGGCGAGGCATCTGCCCGTTGACAGGTTTAAAAACAGCATCATAAAATGCCTGATTCAACAATAGGTTGGTATTGGCATATACCGGGCGGGTAGTTGTCAGCAAGCCAACGGCGCCCCCTGTCCGGCTCAATAAGGTAAGTTCGGCACCAGAATTCACGTTGGGATCATCATAACGCCCAAATTGACAGGTAGCGGTTACGAATAAGGGCAGTCGGCGATTTTTCCAGGAAAGAATATCCTGAAGTGTAACGATCTGTTCATCGGCAAGGCCCAAAATTCCGCCATGCCCGCTATAATTGATAATAAGCTGCCCATCGGCCATTGCCTGGTTTATGAGTTGATTGACAACTGGAGCTTTCTGTCCGTTACTGGTATTCTCCTGCGGATAATCGTCCAGAAACACACGCTGTGGCCGATAAGCCGGAGCTGTATTTTCGACGCTTTTTGCCATTTGATCGGCATCCTGCTGATGAATATTATAATCGCCATCATCGGCAACGACCATAAGGCGAGTTTGCCAATCGCCCGTTAACGACTGGTCAGAACTATAACGAATGAGTTTATCAACCACGGTACTGGCTTCCTCCACCGATTTTACGGGAAGCCGACCAACACCAATATCCAGTTTATGATCTCCATTTTGGCTTTCGATCCATTCACCTTCGTTGGCATCCATAAAGCCATAATAATCATCTGATGAGTAGCTTAGCACTGGGTGCAGTGACTCCCGGCTTTCATAAACGGGTACCATATTCGCCAACTGCGTCGAACTGACTCCCCCGCCTATGTTCCGGTAGTTGAACGTAGCATCGCCAAACAACAGCAGATAGCGCAGTTTGGCCGGTTGTTGCAGAAAGAAGAACCGGGCCATATCCCGAATAGCTGTTGGGTCGGGTTGGCCAGATCCAAATTCATTATACACCTGCTGCGTTGTAACAACCAAGACCTCGAGCTGGTCATGCTGCCGACGAAAAGCGGCCAATCGTTCGGCTTGCTCACGCCAGGCAGCTGGTGTAACGATAAGCAGCTCGGGCACAGGTTGGGAGCGTACATCCTGATTGGCAACAGAGAGCACTGAAACAGGTGTTAAAAATTGGGCGTCGGTGAAGAGGAAATAATCACGCCGTTTTGACGATGTCCAGCCAGCCTCCTGTGCTGCCGATAATATATACGCCTGTGTGCCGGGAACAAGTGGATTTGTTATATCCCAAACGCGCAAACTGGCACTTGCCTGTCGAACGGCATACTGCCCCATTATCCCACGGCGCACCCAGGTTGGTTTATCATACTGCCGCAGTTCACGGCGAGTTTGCAACGAGAGAAAGTTCAAGTACCCCTGTGCCGATGGCTGACCGTTTTTCCGAAACGTAAGTGCCAATCGTAGCGGGCTACTTACCGATGCCAGCTTAGTAACGAATGTGTCTGTTCGAGCAACGCCCTGATAGTCGTATTCGTACCCGGAAATGGTCGACATCGGCATTGTTCCAACCAATTGGTCATTAACCTGAAGTCGAAACTGGGTTGATGATAGAGCGCCTGCCACCGCAGAAGCCCCTAATCGAAGCGACACACCCGGTATTATGCCCGGAACATCGAACGAAAACGTTTGTGTTGTGTCAATTGTCATGTACTCTCCCAGCCACTCCCGTCCTGAACGAACAGCCGGAATTTTCAATAAATCCTGTTCATGAAACTGGTAATCGTCAAATGTTGTGACCGTAGGCGTTGCAGACAGGCTGCCTGCTGGTGTATCGACCATTCGCAAACCAGGAGCATCCCCAATGGTCAGGAAATAAAAGGTGGTATCGGAATAAACATTAATCTGGTGAGTAAAGCGTCGGTTAGTGGAATCATAGCGCACGACGTGCGGACTTTGACCGAAAAACAACAAAGCATCTCCCGTATCGAACCGGCCATCGCCCTCTCCCACCACCTGAATTGCATTTTCAGTTAAATCGGCTGGTCGTGTGGTGGCGTTTGGCTGGGGCAACATGGCTCCCCCATTGCTATATAACCGCAATCGGTGGGGGTCGGCGGTAGCAAAGGCAGGATTAAGCTGGGCTAATTGAGGTTGGCTGATTCGGTAAACACCTGATTCTGTTATACCAATTTTCACCCAAAGTCCTGTTCGTAACACCGATTGCGCTTCTAACGAATGCGTAGAGAATGAAACTTGAAGAACAAACAACAAATAAAACAGCGAGTAGCCCCCTATCCATTTTTCATCCGCTTTTCGGCTATTTTCCATTATTCATTCGTCGTTTTCACTAGCTCTACCAGAGCATGGGCCAGAATCGCATACGATCTACCTGTCGTTACTTCTTTACAAACGACACGCGTCCGTCGGAGCGTACCCCGCACATAAGTCTTTTTAGCGAATTGAAATATGTGCCCTTCGGGGACTTTACTCAGAAGTAGTTTATTCTCCCCGACGGTGTGTGTTGAATCGGCATCCATTTGCCGTAATGCCATCATAAGCGCTGGGCTGGCATACGTTGTAGCCGCAGGATTAGCCATATACTGTTGTAATGGACGAAGAATAGCCACAGGAAAAATAGTCTCTGTCAGCAATGGCTGCATAAGTTGCTGGAACGCCCCCTGCCAGGCTTTACCGTGCGGTTGCACGCGTTTTTTATAGTGCTGATTTACTGCAGCATGAGCTACTTCGTGCACATAGGTAATCAGGAAGGCGTAAGGATTGAGATTGGCGTTTACCGTAATTTGCGTTTGCTTATCAGGAAATGCCCTAAAATCACCCAAACGTGTCTGGCGAGGCTTGGTGACTTTGAATCTGAAGTTATACCGTTGCCACAGCTCACGACAGTAGGTGGTAGCACCAGGTGGGAAGTAGGTTGTAAATGGGTCTATCAAGGTCTATAAAACAAAAAAGCCTTATAAAAATAAGGCTTTTTTGTAAATTTCGAAGAGCCGAAATTACTTCGTCGCGCTGTCTGCAGGAGCAGTTGCAGCCGAATCCGTAGCCATAGTCGAAGCTGAATCCGTAGCCATGGTTGTAGTATCGGTTGACATTACAGCAGTTGAATCAACAGCAGCTTCTTCAGTTTTAGGCTTGCTCTGGCAAGCTGCAAACGTTAGCATGCTACCAACAAATAATAAGGTGAGTACTTTTTTCATTCCTTTCAGTGATTTTTTAGGTTTTCGAGCACAAATATAGTTTTTTCTCAACTAATGCAAAAATATAGTCAACTAACCTGGATTAAATAGGGATTACCATTCAAATAATACTATTTATAATTGGCTTAATTGAAGATTATCTATTCTTTGTCAAAATTGTTTCTCCTCTTGTCTGGCAGAGCGTGCGCGTATCTTGTCATACACACCTGTCGTTCTAAAAGTCAATAGTTTATGACCGAAATAGTTTGCCAAAAAGCTAAAACCCATACCCACAACGTGCGACATTTTTTCCCGCCAAAACATGGAAGCATTTGGAAAATAAGGGTTTGCGATCCATTCGAGTGTAGCAACCGCAACGCCCACCTGAACCCCCCAGGCAACCAGTGCAATTATACCGAACTTGATCATTTCGCGTCCCGTATTACCCGTTTTTTTAGCCGAGAATGCAAATAGTTTGGTTGGAACGAAGCTAACGACCGTAGCCGTCAGATAACCCAGAAAAACACTTGTAGAATAATCGAACGTTTTACGGTAGAGAATCTGACTAAAAAAATTAACAGAGGCACCAAAGAGAGCCGTCAGAAAAAATGAGAAAAAACTATTGTAGTTTTTAGATTTCGGCTGTTCGATACTGCTCACGTTCACTGTTTTACTGGATAAAAGATACCGTGTTTATTTACCTTTCAGATTTGGAGGCTGTTAATCATACAAACTCAATAGCAAACTATATGTTATAATGTAAGCTACAGTTCGTCAGTAAGTTACCTGATCTTTCTAGAAAAGTCCTTGTAAAAGGCCCGGAGCTATTCCTAACCCCAAGGTTAATAAGGTGGCGGCCAGCAAAACATACTTATAAAAAGGAGCCACTTGGATGGCCTCCGTTGCGCCATCGCGGAAGTACATTGCGATGATGACGCGGAAATAATAGTAGATACCAACTGCCGACATCAGCACAGCGATCACAAGCAACCAGATTTGTCCACGCTCAACAGCCGTTGAGAACATATAAAATTTACCCCAGAAACCCGCCGTTAATGGGATTCCTGCCAGCGACAACATGGATACGGTCATGGCGAAGCCTAAAAATGGATTTTGCCTAGCCAGACCATTAAATGAATCAAAGTTTTCACTTGTTACCCCTTCGCTGGTGATCGTCTGAATACTCCGCTGCCTGGCGACCAGCAATAAAATACCAAAAGCAGAAATAGTAGCGACCGAATAAGCGAGTGAATAAAATACGATAGCTTGTTTGGTTAGTGCGCCTAAAGCGGCCAGACCGATCAGCAAATAGCCAGCGTGTGAAATACTGGAATACGCCATCATACGCTTGAAGCTATTTTGATAGACCGCTGTGACATTGCCTACAAGGAGAGTAATGGCGGCAATGATAGCCAGGATAGTCCACCAAAATCCATACACGCCCACAAACGAAACCGATAATAGCCGGAATAGGGCGGCAAAACCAGCCGTTTTAACAACGGTAGACATAAAAGCGGTGAAGATGGTAGGTGCTCCATCGTAAACGTCAGGCGTCCAGAAATGGAAAGGTGCTGCCGACACTTTGAAGAGTAAGCCAATGAGCAACATCAATAAGCCCACATAAAGCAATAACGAAAGCCCCTGCGAATGGGCTGAATAGGCACCAATACCACCTAATGTAAACGAACCAGTGGCGCCATACAGGAGTGCCATGCCAAACAGCATAATACCGGTTGTGAAAGCTCCCATCAGAAAATACTTCAGCGCGGCTTCGTTCGAGCGTAGGTTTCGTTTGTCACTACCGGTTAGCACATACATGGCAACAGATAGAATTTCAACTCCAACGAACAGCATGATCAGGTTTTCGTAACTGACCATCATAATAGCCCCTACCAGTGAAAAGAGGATAATGGCGTAATATTCAGCTGGTTGAGATTCTTCATTTTCCAGTAAACTGCCCGACAAGGCAACAACAAGAAAAGCAGACAGTAGTATAATAGCGGTAAACACCATGCCGAGGTTATTTGTCCGCAACATATCATTGAAATACAGATATGTTTTATTCCAGTCGAGAAAGTTGACTGCCAGTGTGATAAGCAAAAACAGTAGGGTTGCAGGCAGCAGAATTGCTTTTGACTTCAGGAAGCCAAGGAACAGCAGTGCTATGCCAAAAACCGATAACAGAACAATTGGAAACATAGGTCTATAGTTTACGGTAGTCGGTTGTCAGTTTTGGGAATAATACCCCAAGAGCCATAAACCGAAAACTTTTTTATTTCATTGATACCGCCGTCGTGCCGATGTACTTCATCAGGTTAGCCACAGCAGGTTCGGTTACTTTTAGGAATGTATGTGGGTAAATGCCTATCCAGAAGACCAGCACAATCAACGGGATAAATACCCAGCTTTCAGAGGTGGTCAGGTCAGCGAATGATTCAGTACGGGACGAGGTAGGACCGAACATACTTTTCTGGAACATACGAAGCATGTATACGGCACCAAAAATAATGGTAAACCCAGCCGCCAGACCCAGATAATGATTGTAGGTAAAGACTCCATGCAACAATAAAAACTCACCGATGAACCCATTCGTAAGCGGTAATGCTACACTTCCTAACAGTATAATCAGGAAATAGACGGTCAGTTTAGGTGTTGATTGAGTAATACCACCGAGTTGGTCGAGCTGGCGGGTATTTGTGCGCGAGAAGATAATGTCGGCAACAAAAAACAAGCCTACTACATTGATACCATGCGCGAGCATTTGCACCAGTGCGCCCTGCATCCCGGTTTCTGTTTGGGAGAAAACGCCAGCAGCCATCAGGCCAACGTGTGAGAACGACGAGTAAGCAATCAGCCGTTTCATGTCGCGCTGACGAATGGCAATGATCGCTCCGTATATAATACCGATAACAGCTAAAATGATGGCGGTTTTCCCCCAGGTTTCTACGCCAAGCGGTACAATGGGAAGAATAAAGCGAATCAGGCCGTAAACCCCCATTTTGAGCATGATACCCGCCAATAGCATGGTGGCAGGGGTTGGCGCTTCGACATAGGTATCGGGTTGCCAGGTGTGAAACGGGAACACCGGCATCTTGATCGCGAAGGCGATGAAGAAGGCCCAGAAAACCCAGTTCTGCGCTTCGGGAGTAAGCTTGAGCTTGTAAAAATCAGCGATAGCCGATGAGTGGGTGGCCACGTCTGTTGCAGGTGTCTGGAAATAAAGATAGACCAGCGCTAACAACATGAACAGACTGCCAAAGATGGTATAAACGAAGAATTTAAACGTAACCGGAATCCGGTTTTCGCCACCCCACATAGCAGCCAGGAAGTAAATCGGGATCAGTGCCGCTTCGAAGAAGAAGTAAAACAGAAAACCATCGCGGGCCGTAAAAACGCCCATTAGTGCCGCCTGCATAAACAGCATTAGGGCATAGAATGTGGCAGGTTGTTTATAGGTTCGATTAAAGGTCGATAAAACGATAAACGGCACCAGCAGCCCTGTCAGCAGTACCAGCAGAACACTGATACCGTCGATACCTGCGCTCAACCGGATACCCAATGAACTGATCCAGGGATAATCGAAGCCAAATTGCGAAGTGGCATCGGGGGTAAAGACAAAAAAAGCATAACCAGCCAGCGCAAGCTCGACCAGTGCGGCTACCAAAGCGATCTGTTTTATCCGCTCTCCCCCAATAAGAAAAATCAGGGTGGCCGCTACGGCAGGGTAAAGAATAAGAAAAAGAGTAAGCATATTATCGATTTACGATATACGATGGACGAATGACGATTACGCGCCAACGTTATGATTATAACCGAATGAAGAACCGTAGGGCAAAAATGACGACGATACTCACGACCATTGCCAGAACATAAAAGCCAATTGAGCCGCTTTGCAATAACCGCAACTGCGCCGAACTTTTCTGCACAAGCCAGGCTACGCCATTGACAACACCATCGACAAGCCCTTCGCCGAAACTATAGAGCGTGTCACCCAACCCACGGATTGGCCGAATAATGATGGTTTCATACAGTTCGTCAACATAATATTTGTTGTAGATCACCTGCTCAGGTAGTGAACGTTCGCTCGATTCAGGAGCCGGTATAGCCTGACGGCTAATGTACATGATATAGGCAATAACAAGTGCCAGCAAAGCAACACCTGCCGAAACAGCCATCAATATGTATTCTGTACTATGCTCAACGGTCGATTCGGCAAAAGCTTCGGGACTTATCAGCCTTGACCCTTCGAAGATGGGGGCCATAAAATGACTCAGCCAGCCACCACCCGGCAGATTCAATCCGCCACCGATAGCCGACAACACAGCCAAAACGATTAGAGGAAGAGTCATGGATATAGGGGACTCGTGCAGATGGTGCCTTTGTTCTTCCGTTCCCCGGAACTCGCCAAAGAACGTCAGAAACAGCAACCGGAACATATAGAAAGACGTTAGACCGGAACCCAGAACGCCTAATGCCCAAAGCAGTTTATTGTGCTCAAATACGTGAGCCAGAATTTCATCTTTCGAGAAGAACCCGGCAAAGGGTGGTAAACCCGAAATAGCTACCGTTCCAATTAGAAAGGTAATAAATGTGATGGGCAATGATTTCCGCAAACCACCCATCTTCCGAATATCCTGTTCGTCGGACATGGCGTGAATAACGCTACCAGCCCCCAGGAATAGAAGGGCTTTGAAAAAGGCGTGCGTAATAACGTGGAACATACCCGCCGTGTAAGCCGTTGCGCTCAGGCCAAGAAACATGTAGCCTAATTGTGAAACGGTAGAGTAGGCAAGTACTTTCTTGATGTCGTTTTGAAGTAGCCCGATTGAAGCCGCCAGCAGTGCCGTTACAATAGCAATACCGCCAACGATTTCGAGCGTGAGCGGAGAGAGCGTGTAAAGGACGTTCGACCGAACAACCATATAAATACCCGCCGTTACCATGGTCGCTGCGTGGATCAGGGCTGATACGGGGGTTGGACCAGCCATAGCATCAGGCAACCACGTATAGAGCGGAACCTGTGCTGATTTACCCATAGCGCCAACAAACAGCAGCAGCGTAATGGCTAGTACTGTTTTATCACCTATCGCTAAACTCGTAGCCTGTTTAAAAATGTCGATGTACTCAACCGTGCCGAACGTGTTGATGAGCATGAATATGCCCAGCAAAAAGCCCAAATCCCCAATACGGTTCATGACGAAGGCTTTTCGGGCGGCATTGTTGTAGCTGATGTTCTTGTTCCAGAAGCCGATGAGCAGATACGAACAAAGCCCTACACCCTCCCAGCCAATGAACATGATGACGTAGTTTGACCCCATCACCAGCAACAGCATAAAGAAAATAAAGAGGTTCAGGAATGACATAAACTTGCCAAATCCTTCGTCGTGGCTCATGTAGCCAATGCTGTACAGGTGAATCAGCGAGCCGACGCCCGTTACAACGAGCAGCATCAACAAGGATAGCTGATCGATCTGGAACGAGAAGTTGATGTGTAAATCGCCGACACTGATCCAGTCAAAGAGCGTAGCAACTATAGGTTGAGAGTCGCTGGCGAAGGAGCTGAACAGATAAATAGACAGCAGAAAGGACGCCAGCACAGCCGCTGTTGAGATCACTCCGGCCAGACCTTTCGGTATCTGACGAAAGCCGAGGCCATTGATAAGAAAGCCAAGTAACGGAAAGAGCGGAATTAACGCACAGAGTAATTCTATTTTCATTTTTTTAGTCGGTGAGTTGGTAAATCAGTAATTGGTTGGCACACGTTTTTCTGTTCTACCAACTCACTGATTTAGCGACCAATATTACCATTTCAATTTATTGAGCAATCCCACGTCGATAGAACGGGTATTGCGGTAAATCATGACAATAATGGCCAGACCAACCGATACTTCGGCGGCAGCGACGGCCATAATAAAAAAGACGAATACCTGCCCCGCAGAGTCGGAACGGTACGACGAGAACGCAATTAGTAACAAATTGACCGCATTGAGCATTAGCTCAACGGACATAAAGATAATAATTGCGTTGCGCCGGGTTAATACACCTATGATGCCGATAACGAAAAGCGCGGTACTGAGAATCAGGTAGTACGTAAGCGGTATTTGTTGAATGACTTCCGGAATGAGGACGTCCTGCGTGGGTTGCATGGCTTGCCGGTTAATACAAAGTTCCGCAAAGGTAAAGATTATTCGGAATTGGCGTAAATGTGTTTTTGCGTCTCCAAGCTGACTTGAGGTAAAACTACAGCAAAACTGTGTTCTTCCGCGAAGTTACTCGTATAGATTTTGCCAGATTGGGCTTTTAACGCGGGTAAACTATCGTTTTGCGGAGTTTCCTGTTTTTATATTCCGTAGTTCTACGCTAAAAATCGCTGCCTTTTCCGATCAATTTTGACCAAATAAGCTACTGACAGTCAAAAGATTACTATTTAATCAATTTAACATATGAAAACTTTCTTTATAGGCCTATGCATTCTTTTTCTGGCTGGTTGTAAAAAAAGTGATGATCCACTAAAAACAGTAAATGACATTACGTTAATGGCAAACCCACTCAGCGTGCCCATAAGTAGTTATGACGCAGGGCCTTACGTACTACAATCAGTGCTCGTTGGGAATTCTGTTTATTTTGGTAATTGGTCGAATACAGCGAAAACACAATTTTTTGTCCGCTATGATTTATCGGCCAATTCCTTCTCATCAGCATTAACAAAATCGACTAATGTTTGTGGATGTGGGTATAGCAGTCATTTAATAAGTGATGGAACAAATATTTTTTACATCGCCAACGATGCCACAAAATATACAGCTTCGTCCAATACATGGTCGACTTTAACATACCCCACTACAGCAAAAGACAATGCCGGAGAGGCTGGGGTTGTGTATTACAACGGAAACATCTACTTCGTTGGAGGACGCACGCCAAGTACGCTTTTCAAGTACTATAATATCAGCCAAGACAAATGGTTTACATCGCCTAACTACCTGTATCCGACCACCAGCAGCGAAATGGCCGCTTACAAAGACCGAATTTATGTACTGGGGGGACAAGGCGCCAAGAAGAAGATGGCTTATTATTCCACCACAGCAAACACATGGACAGCGGTAAATGATGCGCCCGTTGAGATTTCCAGTAATGCCAATACTATTTTCTCAGCTATCCTGGGCGACTACTTGTATCTGCTGCAAGGCCAGTCTGTCTATATCTACGACATTGCCAACGATACATGGGCTGCTAATCCGATTATGCTTAGTGGGCTACCCAACTCTGCAAATCTGTTTTCGAATGGACAGAAGCTATACATTACAGGAAAAAATACGTCAAACATTCCCGTAGTGACGGAGCTGACCGTATCGACAAAATGAGTTGCAGGGGTTAATAGACAAAATTACGGCCGTGACAGAGTTAATCGTCTCGACTAAATAAATGAAGAGGATACATACAGGATTAGAGCAAATAATCCTGTATGTATCCCTTCCCTACTTTAACGCTTTCCATTGCTGAACAGCCGTAACCGGATTTCGGTCAATCGTCGTTTCGTATCGAGCGGGAACTCTCCTTTTAGTATCCAATCATAGAACGAAGGCTCTTTCTTTAACACATCGAGTACAGGTGTGCCTTTGTGCTTCCCGAAATTAAAGACTTCTTCGCCTTTTTCGTTCAGGATCATTCGCCCGGCGAGGTCAATGTTTTTATTCGCGGTCAGGCTGTGAAGCATGTCGATGTCATTCTCGAACACAACCTCCGTTCCACTGTCCGACTTAGCGACCATTCCCATGTACCGTTGCACCTGTGCGTCAAGCACTTCGAGCGTAGCAATCGTATCGGCTTCAGCACCGTGAGCCCCAATCAGATCTTTTTTGCAGTAAAATTTGTACGCTGCCGAAAGATTACGTGGTTCCATCAAGTGAAAAATCCGCTGAGCATCTACTGATCGCCGGTTTTTCATGTCAAAATCCACATTGGCCCGTAAAAATTCTTCAACCAGGAGGGGTACATCGAACCGATTACTATTGAAACCGGCCAGATCGCAACCGTCCAGGAATTGAGCCAATGTCCGGGCAACCGCCTTAAATGGTGGTGCATCCTGAACATCGTCATCATAAATTCCGTGAATCAGGCTCGACTCCAGAGGAATAGGCATACCGGGGTGAACACGCTGATTTTTGATAACCACCTCGCCACCCGGCAACGCTTTAATAATGCAAATATCAATAATGCGGTCTTTTGCGATATTGATGCCAGTTGTTTCGAGATCGAAAAAGGCCAGCGGCTTTTTGAGTACAAGTTGATGCGTCATAACCAAACCGGTTTTTCAGGGTTTGACCACAAAGGTAAACAGCTTTAGCTTTTTAGCAGTTCGTTAATCCATTTTATACCATTCCGTACGGCGTCGACAGATGGCATTTTATTTTCCTGCATCAATTCCCGAATGGCAATAATATCCTGATCGCGTTTAAGTCCAGCCGCTGCTTTTATCTGACCGTCCTGAACGTATAGGGCTAAAAACGAGTCGCCTTCCTCTGGGTCGCCGTCATAAATTATATCATCTGTTTTAGTAGCGTGGCCAATATAATTAATACGCTTCCCCTGCTGGTTGCTCCAGAAAAACGGCACCATCCGATAAGGCTCTTCTTTGCCTGCCATATTTAGCCCAGCCACATGTCCTTGTTGCCCGGCCACTTTCCAGTGTTCAATTCGCTGGGTTCCATCAGCCACCGGATAATGAGCGACATCACCAGCCGCATACAAGTCAGTAGCTATTTGCAGGTATTCATCGGTTTTCACACCCCCATCTTTCTCCAGCGAAACACCCTCCAAAAAATCTGTTTTGGGTTTCACACCCAGACCAAGCAACACAAAATCAGCGGGTAGTCGCTCGCCATTGTCGAGTAGAACGGCTGTAACATGGTCGTTGCCTTCCAATCGGTCGATCTTACGGCCCAAATGAAATTGAATGCCTTCTTTTTCGTGCCAGCCCTGTATGACACGTCCAATTTTTTCGCCCAGAATTTTCTCAAAAGGCACCTTCTCTAACCCAACCACATTAACTTCACTACCAAGCTTTCGCAGGCTCATGGCTCCTTCCAATCCAATAAACGAGCTTCCGATAATAACCACCCGTTTGCCTGCCTGCCCAAGTTCGCGCAATTTCTGGCTGTCGTGCAGGCTACGCAACATATAAACTCCCATTAAGTTAGTCGCTAAATTGGGTAACGAATTGGGCGCACCACCAGGACAAATTAACGCTTTGTCGTAGTCCAGCGTTTCGCCGGAGGCTAATCCAATCTGTTTGGTTGCCGGGTTAAGGCTGGTTACGTGTTGGTTCGTGCGAACGTCGATGCCGTAATCTTTATAAAACTCATCGCTACGCAGCGACATCCATTCGTCGGGCGCTTTGCCTTGCAGGTAATCTTTGGAACAATTTGGCCGGTCGTAGGGTGCCTCTCTACTTTCTGTCAGCATCACGATCTTTCCCGTGAAGCCCCCCTCGCGCATTCCCTCTGCGGCAAATGCACCTGCACCCCCACTTCCGATAATTACGTAAGTTTCTGAGTTGGCTTCGTCCGGCGCCGACAAAGGGTTTTCTATACTTTCTTTGTTGGTAGTCAGGCGAACAAAAACCTGGTCGCCTTCTATACGCACCTCATGGGTAGGCAAGCCGTTCAAGGCAGGTGCTTCAAGTCGGTAGCCATTTCTGACATCGAAACAGGCATTATGCCAGGGGCAAACGAGCCGATGCCCATTCAACAATCCTTTGGCCAAAGGGCCATTATAATGAGAACATTTTGGATGTAAGGCAAAGTATTGCCCATCTACGCGGGCCAGCAATACATCGGTGTCGTTAACGCGAACTTCTTTTAGTTCACCATCGGTCAGATCATCGACGTGGCAAACGGCGGCTTCGGAATAATCAGCTATCATGAGCGGTTGAGTTTGTCCTATAAACTCACCAACTGGCTGATTTGATTTTTTTGGCAGTTACGACTACCTTATAACTAACTCATATACAGATATATAGTAACTTGTGAGCAACTATTTTCAACGATCATGTTCCAAAATAGACCCATTTATTGGCCATACCTTATTTATGCCGCAGTTTATTCATTACCCTTTCCCTTGAGTGCTTTAGAAGCTATTTGAGTTTAAAAAGCATTTTTTTAGGCAAAAGCGATTTTTCAAACGATTTCTTTCATCTTTTTAATCTCTAGTTTACACTTAAGGACTTATTATTTTGGTTTTTATATATTTGTTGATTTTCACGCTTACCAGTGTAACTGAATGAATACAAAACTCTTTTTTATCTGTTGTCTGTTATCGGCAACGACATTTGCTCAAAATTTACGCGGACGCATCACCAACGAAGCAACGGGCAGCCCGCTGCCTGGCGTAGCCATTGTGTTAATAGGTCATCAATTTGGCACAACAACAAACAGTGATGGTGATTTTTCTATGAAATTGGGCCCCGGCCAATATACGTTGCGATTCAGCTCGATAGGGTCCGAGACAATCGAACGACACGTAACCATAGAAGCGGGTGAAAACCAGCGACTTAATTTGGCACTGCAAATTTCTCAGACCAGCCTAAATGAGGTAACTGTGGTGGGGTCGCGCAACCTGAATCGCTCCGTTACCGACTCGCCCGCGCCTATTGATCTAATAGATGTGCGTCAGGTAACGTCGAAAACCGGCCAGTTGGATGTAAATCAGCTCCTGCAATTTGTAGCTCCGTCGTTTAACTCCAACCGACAGACTGGTTCTGACGGGGCCGACCACGTAGATCCAGCTTCCCTGCGCGGTTTAGGGCCTGATCAAACCCTGGTTCTGATTAATGGTAAACGTCAGCACCAATCCTCGCTGGTTACGTTATTTGGCACGCGAGGTCGTGGCAATACAGGTACCGATCTAAATACAATTCCGGCGGCCGCTATTGAGCGTATTGAAATTCTCCGTGATGGGGCAGCTGCTCAGTACGGCTCCGATGCCATTGCGGGGGTTATTAACATTGTACTGAAAACTAGTACCAATCAATTGAATGCCAATGTCAATTACGGCGCGTACCAGGCTAAATTTCGCTTCGATAATCAGAAATTCGATGGCGGAAACTTAAACGTGAATGCCAATTATGGCTGGCATATTAGAGAAACAGGCTTTCTGAACGTAACGGCCGATTTTAACCAACGCCAACATACCAACCGCGCCAATACCCCCGGTATCGACTCTACACTTCAACGGCGTCAATTTGGCGATTCGAAAATTACGAATACCTCACTCTATGCCAATGCGGAGATTCCACTCTCAGACAATACGCGTATGTATGCGTTTGGGGGCCTGAATTCTCGTAAAGGGGATGCCTACGCCTGGACCCGTTCGGCAGATAGTCCACGTAATATAACATCTATTTACCCGGATGGATTCGATCCTATTATTACAAGTGCCATTGTTGATAAAACATTTGCGGCTGGTGTACGAACGAAAATAAACGATTGGAATGTAGATTTTGGCAATATTTTTGGCTCGAATCGCTTTGACTATGGCGTTAAGAATACGCTAAACACATCCTTGGGTACCTCCTCTCCCCGTGAGTTTAATGCGGGCGGATTTCAACTGCAACAAAACGTTACCGGATTACACTTCACCCGCTTCTTTTCCAATACATTGCAAGGTCTGAACGTAGCTTTTGGATCGGAGTTCCGGTACGAAGATTACAAAATCTTTGCGGGAGAGGAAGCCTCATATAAGGCTTACGATGTTACAAGGGCTGCGGGTTCGCAGGGCTTTCCTGGTTTTCAGCCGGGCAATGCCTTAACTAAAAGCCGTATCAACCTGGGGTTATATGTCGACACAGAAGCCGATTTAACAAAAGCCTTCATGATTGGTGCCGCTGCCCGGTACGAAAATTATAGCGATTTTGGTAGTACGCTGAATGGAAAGCTATCGAGTCGATTGAAAATAAGCCCATCATTTCTGCTGCGCGGTACGCTCAGCTCTGGCTTCCGGGCTCCATCGCTGGCACAGACCTATTTCAATTCGACCATTACTAACTTTGTTGGCGGCCAGGCTGTACAGGTGCAAATTGCTCAGAATGGAAGTGCCATTACGCAGGCCTTGGGCGTACCTCCGCTTAAGCAGGAAACATCTGTTAACGCCAGTCTGGGATTTACCAGTCATTTAGGTAGCGGCTTTACGTTAACTGTAGATGCTTATTATGTTAGAATCAAAGACCGGGTTGTTTTGACAGGCCAGTTTACAGATGATTTACCAGCAATTGCACCCGAATTACAGAAATTGAACGTAAGTCGAGTGCAGTTTTTCACGAACGCTATATCGACCAAGACACGGGGTATCGACATTGTACTAGCGCATCATACGTTGATAGGCGACGGGCGGCTGAACACGTCGCTTGGCATGAATTTCAATTCGCTGGACACGATCGGCGTGAACACGAATGCCAAATTAAAGCCTTATAAAGACCTGTATTTTGATCTGCGTGAGTATTACTTCGTGAAAGCATCGGCACCTCCCTCCAAAATGAATATAACGGTTGATTATAGTATCAATAACTGGGCATTTCTGCTTCGTGTAGTTCGTTTCGGGGAAGTAAAACTGGCAAACTGGAATTACGATGCGGCTAATCTGGATATTTATCGACCTAAAGCAGCAACCGATTTATCCATCTCATACCGGTTTACGCGCCAGATTGGGCTATCCGTTGGCGGATCTAACATCTTTAATGTTTATCCAGACATGCATCGGGCCGATCTTACCGAATCAGGTGGTGCGTGGGACCCCGTCCAGATGGGTTTCAACGGGGCTTATTGGTTTGGCAAGATGAACTTCAAGTTTTAAGAGCTTAGCCTGCCCGTACGAAAAGCCCATCACTAATGCCTTTTGACGTGGCATTAATGATGGGCTTTCTGATGAATTACTTATCCATAAAAAAGTCGATACAAAAATGTATCGACTTGAAAATCAAGAAAATCCTTAAAATCCCGGTTTATTTCGACGTCGCCATAACCATCTTGATATTCAGCTTCGCTCCGGTTTGGAGTACATCGACCAAATCCTGTACGGTTAAGGTTTTATCAAAGCGCACGACAACAGTTGGTTCTGCAATACCAGCCATCATTATTTTCAGCTCGTTCTCCAGATTGACCGGATCAACTGGTTTTTTGTCGATGTAATATTTCTTATCAGCATCAACCGATAGTGTCACCTGTTTTTTGCTTAACTGCTGCGTAGAGGCCGCTTTAGGTAATAGCAATTTAATAACATTCGGGTTGGCCACCGTCGAGATGATCAGGAAGAACAACAGCAAGAAAAACATGATGTCATTCAGGGATGAAGTCGCGACTTCGGCAGCAAATTTTGTTTTACGTCGGAGTTTCATAGTTGGCAATGAATAATGGATAATGGACAATGGATAAAGTACTAGTGCACCTCCGTTATTCATTATCCATTGTACATTAAAAAATTACCGCATCCGGGCGGGCTCGGTTGTTGGTTTTTGAAGAACTTCGATAAACTCGAAAGCATTTACCTCCAGCGAGAGGGTAAACCGCTCGATCATCATATTGAGCAGGTGATAGCCTGTGTAGGCAATAACCCCCACAATAAGACCGGAGCCCGAGGTGATCATTTTTTCGTATAAGCCCCCGGCAATAATGCCAACGCTAATATTGTCGGACAGCGAAATATCGTAGAAAATCCGAATAATACCGGATATGGTGCCGATGAAGCCTAGCATCGGCGCAATACCGGCAATGACGCCCAGATACCCCATGTTCCGTTCTAAACGAGAGAGTTCGATCTGCCCAACGGTTTCGATAGTACTTTCAATTTCCCGGATAGGCGATCCGATACGGCCAATGGCTTTCTCGAATACGCGACCCATAGCCGTACGTTGATTTTTGGCAAACGACTCGGCCGATTTGATATTCCCCTGCGCCACCATATCCCGAATGTTATCGATAAAATTGGCGTCGTACCGGCTTTGCGAACGAATGACAAAATACCGTTCAAAAATCAGATAGAGGGCCGAAAACAACAAAAACGCGATGGGAATCATGACCCAGCCGCCTTTGGCTACCAAATCAAATAATTGTAACGTTTGGGGTTGAGCAGCCGTTGTGGCCGACAGTGATGTGGCCGTAGTATCAATAGCCGGAACCTGGAGCAAGAGCATACGAACGAGTCGGGTAAGTGTATGAGGGTAAACCTGTATTCGTTATTCAAACAAACGCCTGTGGGACGTATATTGTTGTCAAAGATAAGCAAGCCACCTGAAATCGTTCGAGAAAATTAGTGAACGCAGTTGAAGCATTGCTATCTTATCCCTACTTGCGTGTTTTGTACAACGCAGTACCAATCCATTGTACAAAACGCGCCCACTAAATCTATTTCAAAAAACAGCGTTACAGCTACATCACACCACTACGGCTTCAGCAGAATCTTTCCCCGACGACCTGGACGGTCGGCGTGGTCGATGGCTTCGGCAATCTGGTCGAGTGGGTACGAGGCTTCGACAGGCAGTTGAATTTTCCCCGATGTCAGCAATTCAATTACGTTTTGCGCAACGTCCTGCCGGGTATGGCTATCGACCCGACGCATCCAGTCGGTAAGCCAGAAACCCTTCACGGTCAACTCCCTGAATATCATCAGTCCCGCATTCAGGATGGGGTCCTGCAAGCTCATCAGCCCATAAATGAGCATTGTTCCGCCTTTAGCCAGACATTTAAACGCTTCTGTGGCGGTGTGACCACCAACGGCGTCAAGCACACAGGCAACCCCAACGCCATCTGTAATCTGCTTGACACGAGCCGCCAGATTTTCTGTTTCGGTATTGATTACCTCGGTCAAGCCAAGGGCTGTCAATTCGTCGTTCATATCATCACGACGAACAGTACCGATGGTTTTGATACCCCGCATGGCACAAAGCTGAATAACTAATTTGCCGAAAGCTGACCCAACCGCAGTGAGCATCAGCCAGCCGCCTTCCGGCACGCCCGAATCCTGCACCATTGCATAGGCCGTAAATGGATTGACAAATAACTGAGCCGCAACCTCGTCTGGCATGGCCTCGGGCACCGGAATCAGGCTTCGCTGATGCGCTATGGCATATTCTGACCAGGTCCCTACACTGGTAAAACTCACCCGTATACCGGTTTGCATCTCAACACCCTCTCCCAGGGCATCCACAATACCCACCCCTTCAAACCCGACTCCTGACGGAAATTGTGGCCTGATACCGTACATATTCTGCACGAACATGATGTCAGATGGATTGATTGGGGCCGCAATAACCTTAATGCGAACTTCCTTCGGACCGGGTTCGGGCAGAGCAATGTCGGTAGGTTTAAGAACATCGACGGGTTTTCCGGCCTGGGTAAAAATGATGCTTTTCATAAAGACGAATTGATAGACGAACGCATAAAATCCTGCCGTCAGGAGTAGGACGAACAAATGAATTTTTACTACTGTTTGGAATAGGGTCAAAAATATGACTTAATTCGCATAAACTATTCCTAAACCTTGAATCGAGTTGTTAGCCGAAAGTCGTCGGCCGATAGAAAAAAGAGGATTTTCTCTTTATCAATCGACCGACGACGGCTGACTGACAACGAATGACTTCTTATGCAAACTTCTCCCTTTCTAGGTGAATTAATTGGTACAATGGTGTTGCTGCTTCTGGGGAACGGAGTCGTAGCCAATGTGGTGTTAAAACAAACAAAGGGTGAATCGTCGGGCTGGATTGTCATTACCGCAGGCTGGGCCTTTGCTGTTGCGATGGGCGTTTTTGTCGCTAAAGCCTTTGGAAGCGTCGATGCACATTTAAACCCCGCCGTTACGGTCGCCTTTGCGGTGGCAACAAACGATTTCAGCCACGTGGTACCCTATATTACAGCGCAAATGATCGGCGCATTCTTAGGAGCCACACTCGTCTGGCTACATTATCTCCCCCATTGGGCAGCCACCCCCGATCCCGAAGCCAAATTAGCCTGTTTTGCTACCGGGCCAGCCATTCGCAAACCCAGTGCCAACTTTTTAAGCGAAGCTATGGCAACGCTGGTACTTATTCTTGGACTGGCGGGTATCTCCTCCAAACACCTGGGCGAACTGGCTATTGGCGTTGGTCCCTATCTGGTCGGAATTTTGGTTTGGAGCATTGGCCTGTCACTGGGCGGCACAACGGGTTATGCCATGAGCCCCGCCCGCGATTTCAGTCCGCGTCTGGCTCATGCTCTCCTACCCATTCCCAACAAAGGGTCATCTGACTGGGGCTATGCCTGGGTACCTGTTGTGGGTTCGCTGGTAGGCGCTACTATTGGTGGGTTATTGATTCGCTGGTTTACATTGTAATTTTTAAGTCTCTTTTCGCAATTTCAGATTCTTATGCCCTCCTACATAGCCGCTATTGACCAGGGAACAACCAGCACCCGTTGTATTGTATTTGACAAGCAAGGCAAAATCGTTTCCGTTGCTCAGAAAGAACACAAACAGATTTATCCGCAACCAGGCTGGGTAGAGCATGATCCCGAAGAAATCTGGCGCAACACACTCGAAGTCATCGCCCTGGCTCGCATTAAAGGGAAGCTTTCAGTACAGGATATAGCTGCCGTGGGCATTACCAATCAACGCGAAACTACCGTTGTCTGGAACCGCCGAACGGGCAAGCCGTATTACAACGCCATTGTTTGGCAAGACATGCGCACCGCCGATCTGGTTATCGAGTACTCGGGCAATGGCCACGGACAGGATCGTTTTCGTGCGCAAACCGGCCTTCCCCTGGCCACCTATTTTAGTGGTCTAAAACTGAAATGGCTGTTGGATAATGTGTCGGGCCTTCGCGAAGATGCCGACCGGGGCGAAGCCATTTTCGGTAACATGGATACGTTTGTCGTCTGGAACCTGACGGGCGGCACCAACGGTGGCTTGCACCTCACCGACGTCACCAATGCCAGCCGGACGCAACTCATGAATCTGCATACACTCGACTGGGACGATAGCTTACTAAGCGACTTTACGGTGCCACGAGCTATGTTGCCCCAAATACGGCCCAGTAGTGAAGTATATGGAACCGTATCGTCGGAGGTATTGCCGGGGGTTCCCGTGGCGGGTATTCTGGGCGATCAGCAGGCTGCTCTTGTTGGGCAAACCTGCTTTGAGCCGGGACAGGCAAAGAACACCTACGGCACCGGCTGCTTTCTACTGATGAACACTGGCACCGAACTCAGAACCTCCACTTGTGGCCTGTTGACAACGGTGGCCTATCAGTTTCAGAATGAACCCGTTCATTACGCGCTGGAAGGTAGCGTAGCCATTACGGGCGCCCTGGTGCAGTGGCTGCGCGACAACCTTGGTATCATTAAGAAAAGTACGGACATTGAAACCCTTGCCCGGTCGGTTGAGGACAATGGTGGCGCTTATTTCGTACCAGCATTTTCGGGCCTTTACGCGCCCCACTGGAAAGCCGACGCGCGTGGCGTTATTGCGGGCTTAACGCGATTTGTGACCAAAGGTCATCTAGCACGAGCGGTTCTGGAAGCAACAGCTTACCAAACCGTCGATGTAGTCCGGGCTATGGAACAGGATGCGGGCGTGTCGCTCAAATCCCTGCGTGTGGATGGCGGCATGGTTGTCAATTCATTGCTGATGCAGTTTCAGTCCGATGTGTTGAACGGACCCGTGGTGTGCCCCCGTATGACCGAAACAACCGCCCTGGGAGCTGCCTATGCCGCCGGACTGGCGGTTGGGTACTGGCAAAATCTGGACGACTTACGCCAGAATTGGGGTGTCGCCCGAACGTATGAACCCAATATGGACGATGCCCATCGAAAAAAACTCATGCGCGGCTGGCAAAAGGCCATTGAGCGGTCGTTTGGGTGGGAAGAGTGAGTTGGTAAAATAGTGAAGTAGTCGAATAGTGTTCTAGTAATAGTGAGTTTTGAGAATCCCCTTCACTGTTAAACCTCTTCACTATTCGACTACTCCACCATTTTACCATTTCACTACTCCACTACTTTAGGCTTCATTTCTTCGGCCAACATCAGACGTGTTTGAGGCAGACTTTGCGGGTATTCATCGCGGAGGAACGCAATGATTTGTTCGCGCATGTGACAACGTAAATCGAACGCCGACGGCGAATCCGACGCTGACACCAGAATACGTATAACAATACAGGTAGGCTGCGTATCAGTTACTTGCAAGGCAAAGGTTTCTCCTGTCCAGAGAGGGTCGTTTTCGGCTATTTCACGCGCTTTTTCGCGTACCTTTTCAACTGGCACATTATAATCCAGGTACAGAAAAACAGTACCAATAATGGATGCATCCGAGCGTGTCCAGTTCTCAAATGGCTTTTCAACGAAGTAGGTAATGGGTAAAATCAGTCGACGACGGTCCCAGATTCGCACGATCACGCTGGTCAGATTGATTTCTTCAATTCGTCCCCACTCCTTTTCGACTACGACCGCATCGCCCAGACGAATTTGCTGGTTGAAAGCAATCTGAATGCCAGCCATTAAGTTGGCCAGTGTTTTCTGTGCAGCAAAACCAATCAATACGGATACTACGCCAGCCGATGTCAGGACGCTCAGCCCTACTTTGCGGCTGCCCTGAAACGAAATCAGCAAGAGTGACGCGCCAATTACAATGACGCCAGCAACCAGTAGCCGACGAAAAAAGCGAACCTGTGTAACAAATTTCCTGTGCGATAGATTAATGTCCTGAACTGTATCATACCGACGAATGAGCAGTAGTTCGCCCACCTTCAACAATTGAACGACCAGCCAGGTAGTAGCAATCAGAAATACAACCTCGGCTGTTTTATCGGCTATAGGATGCCGACGTAGAAAACGAGCGGATTGTATATTGGTTGCCAGAAGAAAAAACATAGCAGGCACAAAAACCCAGAATGCCCAGCGCACATGTTCCTTAAGAAAAGCCAGCGTTTGAAATGGCCTGCGCCGAACGATGAACCGAACGGTCTGTGTCACGACAAAATCGACAGCCAGCCCAATTAATATGGCTATAGTAAGCAATACCCAACCCGATAAATCCCGGTTAGGAATATAGCCAAACCAGCGAACGGTGGCTCGTATCCATGATTCAAGTTGTTGTACCATATAATTTATAGACAAAAGTAAGGCCTATAAGGTTGAAAAAACCTTATAGGCCTATTTATCCTATCTGTATGAATGGCTCTTTCTTACGCTAGCAATGGCTTTACAACTTTTCCGTGAACATCTGTCAACCGGTATCGCCGTCCCTGGCTTTTAAATGTCAACTTTTCGTGATCGACGCCAAGCAGGTGTAAAATAGTTGCCTGAAAGTCATGAACATGAACGGGATCTTTGACCACATTATAACCGAAATCATCCGTCTCTCCATATACCATCCCTTTTTTAACACCAGCACCCGCCATCCAGACCGAGAAAGCGCGTGGATGGTGATCACGTCCGTAATTATCGCGGGTGAGTTTCCCCTGCGAATAAGCTCCCCGGCCAAATTCTCCGCCCCAAATTACAAGTGTATCGTCAAGTAAGCCGCGCTGTTTGAGATCCATAATTAATGCGGCTGAAGGCTGGTCGACGCTTTTCGCCTGCGTTTTAATATCGTTGGGCAAGTTGCCGTGCTGATCCCAGCCCTGATGGTATAACTGCACGAACTTTACGTCTTTTTCGATCAACTTACGTGCCAGCAGGCAGTTAGCCGCAAAGGTGCCCGGCTTGCGGCTGTCGGGGCCGTACATATCAAAAATATAGTCTGGTTCTTTCGAGATATCCAAGGTTTCGGGCACCGACGTCTGCATCCGATAGGCCATTTCGTACTGGGCCATCCGGTTATTTATTTCCGGGTCCAGCACGTGTTTATATTGCTCCTGATGTAGTTTTGTCAGGTAATCGAGCATCCGCCGACGGCTGGTTTTATCGACGCCTGGCGGATTATTCAAATAATAAACCGGGTCTGGCCCCGACCGAAAAACCACGCCCTGATGCACTGAGGGCAGGAAGCCATTACTCCAGAGTTTGGCATATAATGGCTGATCGCCGTCGCGCCCTTTAGAAAGCAGCACCACAAAAGCTGGAAGATTCTGATTGTCGGACCCCAAGCCATAGCTAATCCAGGAGCCGAAACTTGGCCGCCCTGCCTGCTGGCTCCCCGTCTGGAAGAACGTAATGGCCGGATCATGGTTGATGGCTTCGGTGTGCAGGGAACGGATAAAAGTCAAATCACCGGCAATACGCGACGTATGCGGCAACAATTCACTGAGCCACATCTGACCGGGGCCGTACTGAGCAAATTTATATTTCGAAGCTGCCAGCGGAAAACGACTTTGTCCGGCGCTCATGCCCGTTAAGCGCTGACCATTACGTACCGAAGCGGGTAAATCCTGCCCCCACATGGTTTCGAGCTTCGGCTTATAATCGAACAACTCCAGTTGAGAGGGTGCGCCACTCTGAAACAGATAAATTACGCGCTTCACTTTGGGCGGAAAATGCGGCTTCCCCACGGCTGGGTTCTCGCCCGGCATGGAGTTGCCCGGCGATGATGCCCCTCCAAACAGATTTGTCGGGTTCAAAAGCGATGCCAGCGCAATGGTACCTAAGCCCGCACTAGCTTGCCCCAGAAAATTTCGGCGGCTGAGCTGGTCATGTATTTCGTCCTGAATATCCATTGCCTTAATGTATCTGGCGCGGGTATTTACCCGTGCCTGTAATGAAGCCAGTATTTACTGGCGCGTGAAAATTAGCCATAATGCCAGTAAATACTGGCATTATTACAGGCACGGGTAAATACCCGCGCCAGACGCTATCGCTTTACAATCGCTTCGTCGAAATTCATAATCGTACTGGACACTACTGTCCAGGCCGCTAATTCGGCGGGGTTTAGCTTTTTATCAACGGGATACTCCCCAACGGATAACAACGCCATAGCCCGTTTTGGATTCTTTCTGAAATCCGCTAGTTCTTCAGCGTACAGTTGTTTCACCAGTCCCATTTCTTCCGGTCGCGCCGGACGACTGATTACGGCTTTGAAAATAGCGTTGATTATCGTACCAACTGCTAATGAGTTGTCTGGTGTTACCCGCTGTGCCAGCACTCGGGCAGCCTCTACAAACTGAGGGTCATTCAGGGTTACAAGCGCCTGTAAGGGCGTACTTGTTTTCTGCCGTTTCACAATGCAGGTGTGCCGTTCGGCGGCATCGAAATTCAGCATCATGGGTGCGGGCGATGAGCGTTTCCAGATAGTGTACATTGACCGCCGGTAGAGACTATCGCCGTGATTTTGAACATATTTAACAGCATTACGCGTTGCCAAAGCCTCCCAGATACCGGCGGGTTGATACGGCAGAACACTTGGCCCGCCAATACGCTGCGTCATTAATCCGCTTGCTGCCAATGCATTATCTCTCACCTGCTCCGCCGACATCCGATAACTTGGCCCGCGGGTCAGGAATGTATTATCCGGGTCAGTTTCCCGTATATTTTCCGGCACACTCGAAGATTGCCGATACGTAGCCGACATAACAATCATTTTGTGCATCGCTTTCGTATTCCACTGCCCGCCCGATTTTGAATCGCCCATATCGCGAAACTTCACAGCCAGATAATCCAGTAGTTCGGGGTGACTCGGTAATGCGCCCTGATTGCCAAAGTCATCACTATTTTTAGCTAATCCCTGCCCGAAATATTGCTGCCACATCCGATTAACCATGACGCGGCTAAACAATGGATTTTCGGGTGCCAGCAGCCATTCCGCCAACCCAAGCCGATTGGTTGGCATATCGCCGGATAATGGATTCAGGCTGTGTAACACGGCGGGTTTCACCACATCGCCGGGTGCATCGTAAGCACCGCGTTTGAGTAGGTGTGTTTCGCGCGGCACCGACCGTTCCTGCATAATCATTACCTGATCAGAATTGGTGTAGAGCGTAATTTGCTCACCACGCAGTTTCATCGCCTTGGCATATGTCGACCGATATACGGGGTCCTGCGTTTTGACATAATAAGTGTACAAGCCCGTCCGTTGGGCGGCAGTACGGTTAGCGACGGGCGTTTGGAGGGCAGCCATGAGCGCGTCGGGCTGACCGGCTAGCTGGGGCATTTCCAGTGGTGTCAGGCAGCGGTTATAGATACGCAACTCATCGACGGCAAAGTCTTTATAGAAGTTATCATGCATCCGGCCTACATAAAACGGGTGCTGTGCCCAATGGCTCTTATCTTTACCATATACCATGCTGTGTATCAGGTTATCGGCAACGACTTTCGTACGCAAAGGCCGACCGTTTAAATACAGGGTAATTCCCTTGGCCTGACCTGTACCATCATAGGCAAAAGCGACCTGGAACCACTGATGCACCGGCACTTTGTCGACCGTTTCAATGTCAATAGCATTGGCAGGCCAAACATGGCTAAAGGCCAGTTTCAGCCGCCCGTCGCCTAATAAGTCAAGTTGATAGCCACGCTGCCCATCCATTGGACCGGTCGTTCGCCCCATCAGTGTAAGGGCCATATTTGGCTTCGCCAGATTAAACCAGCTACTAACCGTAAACGACTCATTTTGCTCGAAGGCCCCGAAATTTCCGGGAAGTTCAATAAAGCTATCTCCCGCCAGATACCGGGCTTTCCCGAATCGACCGGGCACCGAATAGGGTACTTTGTCGGGATCGCCACCAAGTCGGGCGGGGATTGTATCATTCACCTGATTAGCGAATGCATTGCGAGGGTCTTTCCAGAGTTCTTCTTTCGTTTTACGTTTGGGAGCCTCTTTCTTTTCTGGTTTCTTATCACCAGGCTTACCAGCTTTGGCAATGCCTTCTTTTGTTCGTTTAGCGTCCTCCTCCCGTTTTTTCTTTCCGTCTTCAATCTTCCGCTTTTCATTTTGCGCTTTCACATACGCACCAATATCTGTCCGGTCGGCTTCATCGAATGTATAATGAGCTAACAAGCCCGAATCAATTGACGACGTTGCGTGCGTGCTGGCCAGCCATTTACCAAAACGTTGCTGATAATCGGGGCGGTTTGGATTAAGTTGTTGCTGAATTGGGGTCAGTTGCTCGCGGATAAATCGCAGCTTGGCGTCGGTTTCGGGCTTTGTGAGTGAAATTGTAGGAGCAGCCTCGCCGTTGTACGGAATCTGACCGCGTTCATTATTGCTGTTAAAAAAGGCAAACAACGAATAGTAATCTTTCTGGCTGATGGGGTCGTATTTATGGTCGTGACAACGGGCGCACTCCACCGTTAGGCCCAACATAGCCTTTCCAAATGTGTTTGTCCGGTCAGCAACGTATTCGGTTCGATATTCCTCGTCAACAATCCCGCCCTCCTGACTTTGCTGGTGATTGCGGTTGAAGGCCGTGGCAATGAGTTTCTCACGTTTGTCTTTCGACCCGGCCAGATTCGGCAACAGATCTCCGGCTAATTGCCAGGTAATAAACCGATCAAACGATAGATTGCGATTATAGGCCCGAATAACCCAGTCACGATAGGGCCACATCGTTCGCAAACCATCATCCTGATAGCCGTCGGTATCGGCATACCGAGCTACATCTAGCCATTCGACGGCCTGCCGTTCGCCATAATGCGGACTGTTGAGCAATCTGTTAACGACTTTTTCGTAAGCATTTGGTGATTTATCGGCCAGAAAGGCATCCACCTCGGCGGGTGTTGGTGGTAGACCTGTCAAGTCAAGGCTGACCCGGCGGAGCAAAGTTGTTTTATCGGCTTCGGGTGCGTGACCTACTTTTTTTGCTTCCTGTTTTGCCAGAATGAACCGGTCAATGTCATTTTTAACCCACTTTTCGTCTTTTACCTTCGGAAGTTCCGGCATGGTCGGCGCAATGAGCGACCAGTGTTCTTTGTATTCAGCCCCTTGCTCAACCCAACGAATCAGCATCGCTTTTTCTTCAGTCGTCAGGGTAAGATTCGACTTTGGTGTTGGCATCATTTCCTCCGGGTCGGTGCTGATGATGCGGTTGACCAGTTCACTTTTGGCCAGATTACCCGGAACAATGGCCGTATGGCCGCTTTTTGACAGCGCTTCATAAGCCCCCTCGGGAGTGTCTAACCGTAAACCCGCCTGTTGCTTGGCTTTGTCCGGCCCATGACACGCAAAGCAACGGTCGGACAGAATTGGCTTTACATGTAAATTATAGTCAACCTTTTCGGGTAAAGTGGCTTCGGCGACAACAATATCGGCTGGTTTTTCGACCGAGCTATGACAAGACGTTAGCCAGATAGACGCACCGAACAGACCAGCCGTTGCGCTGAGAAGAACGTATCGAAATCGCATGTCAGACCAGACGGACATATCAACGAACAGATTGATTATGAAACGAATTTACAAAATTAGCTCCAGATGGTACGTAGAAATTGTACTATCTTATCTTTATGATAGACTATTTTGCCAGTAGACAGGAAAGATCCCGATGGTAGTTTATGAAGACTTTGGTGAAGTTAATTTGGATAAACCCTGCTGTGTCAGGTCCTGAAACGCCAGCCTAGTCAGACCCGACATCACGGAGTAAAATACATTCCAAGGCAGCAAATATCAGATCCTAAAAACCCGTTTTTATTTCTTGGGCTCGCTAGCTTTCGACTCGCCCACTTTCACAAAATCAGCAACGGCCTGTTCGCTAATTCCACCAATTACTTCCAGCTTAGGCATGGCTGTTTTCAACCGGGCAATGCCTTCCTCAGTCACTTTAGTTTGCCAGAGATAAACCGTTCTCAGGTTCTTCATTCCGGCTAACTCGGTCAGGCCAGCATCGGTAATGGCCGTACCATAGAGATTTAGATACTCCAAATTAGCCAAGCCTTTTAACTGTTTCAGACCCACATCGGTCACGTTCGTTTCTTCCAGATGGAGCTTTTGCAGGTTTTTCAACTTGGCGACCTGACCAAGTGCCGCGTCAGAAATCTCGGTATCGCCAAGTTTAAGCCATACGATCTGGTTGCTAAGTTTTGGCAGCTCAGCCGCCTGCGCATCGTTGAATGTGTGAGCATTTACGGCACTAACTTCTAACTGATTCTGCTCTTTCGAAAGCGGTAATACGAGCAAATTCAGTTTTTTCAGTTCATCAACAATTTTCGAATCGGCGGCCGGCACTTTCATCGTTAACACCGGCGAATCGGGAGCGGGTCCTGATGCAACCTGAACGCCACCATTTTCAACCGGCCCACCGCCCCCTAATGACGCCAGCACAGGGCGGATAGCGTCATTCACCTTAAGATCGGAGACTTTTTTGTCGAACGGAGCACCCTGATCAATCCACCAGGTTAACAGCGCAATGTCGCTTTCTTTAAGTTGGTTTTTACCTTTAGGCGGCATATGGTGTTCGTCGTCTTCAGGCAAAAGGCACACTTTCACTAATTCACTAGCCGTGCTTTTGCCTGCCACCAACACCGGCCCATCTTCATACCCTTTCTTGATCATTTCGGGCGAATCCAGCCGCAAGCCCGCCTTCGATTTACCAGCATTATGACACTGTACACAACGGCTGTGCAAAATAGGGTTGACAATTTGCTGATAAACCATTGCCTGATTGACATCAGTAATCGGCTCAAATTTTACCTCTTTCTGCTTAGGTGGCACACCTGCCAGTGTCCGCATGGTTTCGGGCATATACTGGGTCAGGTAGTCGTCACCGTGGGTCAAATTGCCTCCCAAATGCCCGGCAGCCAGTAATAACACCAGTGACACGCCAAGTGCGGGTAGGTATAGTAGTTGCGCAAAGGGAAAAATGCGGCCCAGATTTTCGGACTTCACCGACCAGGCGAGCCAGGCAAACACGGCCACACCGATACCTTCCCATTTGTGGCTGCTCAGCGTTTCTTCTTCATAACCTCCCCCCAACGACAACATATACCCGAACAAACAGGCAAGCGTAGCACTCACCGCCGACCAGAACAGGATCAGCGTAATCGTGTGAGGACTAACTGAGTTGCGCCGGGTCAGGCGGTCAATTTCGAGAAGCCCGGCAATCAGCAGAAAGCCAATGGGCATGTGAACGATAAGTGGGTGAAAGTGACCCCAGAAAAGCACCCAGTCAGCAGGGGACGACGGATTAGCTTGCAACAAAATCAGCTCGCTCATAAGTAGGCCAGGCTATCAGGCAACGCGCTCAAGTTTAATAGGATAAGTTTTTTTAGATGCCCACTGAGCCACGTAAATGCTATCGTCCTCATCTACCAGCACGTCGTGCGGATGCAAAAAAGGCGAGTTGCTGCGGTCTTTGCGTTGCTCGGCCAGTTTATTATCCTGATAAACGGGTGCAGAACCGCCGGGCGTAGATACTACGCGGTCATTTTTGTCCAGAATCTGAATATATCCCGAGTCAGGATACGAGTCGGACGTGCTCCGAAACACGGCTCCATAAATATTTTCGCCATGAATTACCGGCCGGCAAATGTAGGAACCCGGCAAGGCAATGGTTGACAGGTATTTCCCATCCAGCGAAAACCGCTTAAGAGCATTGTGCCGCCGGTCGGTAATGAGCAAGGTTGGATTAGTAGCTACCCGACGGTCAACAACAATACCATGACAGCAGTCAAAAGTGTCATTAGTTTCGCCTTTACCACCCCACTGGCGAATTAATTTACCCGATTTATCATACTGCGTCACATAATTCAAACCGTAGCCATCGACCACATAAATATCGCCATTGACGGGATTTATGGCCGTTTCGGTTGGTTTATATTGGCCTGGATAGGCATATTTTTCGGTTTCTCTCGGGTAATCGAGCTTCATCAGTTCGCGGCCTTTCAGGTCGGTTTTGATAACCTGATTCCGGTCGGTATCGCAGATAAGCAAATATTGATCGTTTCCCTCTCCCCCTAGCGTCAGGCCATGTCCACCAGGATAATGATGCCCCCAGGTTTCGAGCAATTTACCCGATTTATCGTAAATCAGGATGTTGTTTTTCGTTTCATTCGTCAATAGAATAATCCGCCCTTTGGCATCCTGCACCATTTCGTGGCAATCGTTGACCGGATTTTTGCCCGCATCTAAAACGCCCCAGCCCGGTACAGTTCGATATTTAAAGCCGTTATGGCCAATTATGGTTGGTTCAGGATCCTGTTTACCTGATTTAGCCGACAATAGTGTCGGAACTGCCATACTGGTGGCGCCTGCCAGTGCTGTTTGTTTGATAAAAAGCCGACGAGATACGGAAGATGCCATGAGACGAATACCTGATTTTAGAGCAAAAGAAGTAAGCGTGTAAACTTTACTGCAAATGGGTCGAGTGAGACGTTTCTGGCTGCCTGAACAACAACCGACCAGTAAGTAGACGTTACATTCGTCTACTTACTGGTCGGTTGTTGTTCGAATGAACGTTTACGATACTTTACTTCTGGTCTTTGTTGTCACTCTGATCATCAGGCCCACGATGGCCGTTACGCATACGGCCTTTCATGGAGGCCATTTTGGCAAACTGGTCTGGCGTTAAGATACCTTTCAGTTTAGCTTTATAGTCATCAGCGTTTGCTTTCAGTGCCTGTTGTTTAGCCCGATTATCATCCGAATTAGCCTGAATGGCATCTACTTTCTGGGCACGGCTAAGGGTAACATCGTATACCTTTTGCGATGTAGCCTGATCAAGGCCCAACTGCTGCGTCATGCGATCGGTTATCTTTTTAGCGCGGGTAGCTGGGTTACCCATTTTATGGGGTTGCATTGACCGATCCTTGCCCATACGGCGGGAGTTGGTCTGAGCAGGTGCATCGGGCGTAGCTGCTTGTTGCGCTAATAAGGGGAATGAGAAGAACGCGAGTAGTAACCCGCTTATGGCAATTTTCTTAAACATGGTTCGTCATTAGTTAAATCTGAACCTAAGACGCATGATATGATCTAGGGTTTAAGGGTCGAAGGAAATTTAACAGCATCTTAACGAATTTCATGTTTCCCCTGCGAGCCAACTTACGCCAGATCATATAGTTGACCTGGGCACTAAAATGTCATGATCAGGCCAGCGATCTTTTCAAGCTCTTTCGCATCAATCTCGCTAAAGTCATTTAGCTGATCACTATCGACATCAAGAACCATCGTCACATTGCCATCCCGATCAAACACCGGCACGACAACCTCCGATTTCGACGCCGAATTACAGGCAATATGCCCCGGAAACTGGTCAACATCGGGCACCAGAATCGTTTCCTGTCGTGTATAAGCAGCCCCACAAACGCCCTTGTCAAACGCAATACGTGTGCAGGCAATGGGTCCTTGAAATGGCCCCAGCACTAGTTGATTCTCTTTTCTGAGGTAAAATCCGACCCAGAAAAAACCAAAGGCTTCTTTAAGGGCAGCGGTAATATTCGCCAGATTAGCAATCAAATCCGGTTCGCCCGCTACGAGAGAGGCTATCTGTGGAATCAGGCTATCGTAAATTACCTGTCGATTTTGTGTTTGTGGAAGTGTGAGTGTTTCAGCCATTATTGTCATGCTGGAACGCCAGCCCGGTGCCGAAGGAAGCATCTTCGTTAGTTTTAATAAATTTTTCCGCCGAAGATGCTTCCTTCGACACCGGACTGGCGTTCCAGCATGACAAAAGTCTAATTTCTTGTAAAGAACTGGATTAACACAATGCTTACGGTTGTAAACAATGTACTGGCAACCACCCGGATCAGGGTTGGAATAATTAAAGTCAGACTGCTGGCTTCAATAAAAAATAAAGCGGTGTGATGAATAAGTGTCAGGATCAAAACATACCGAAAGAAAGCCCCAACGCCCAATTCACTTAACGAAAATTCGATACGCGTTTCCAGGCCGGGAACATCAATTTGAGAACGCACAATCAACGGCCTACAGTAGGCCATTAATACCGAAGCAGCTGCGTGCATTCCTAATGTATTGTAAAACGTATCGACAATGATACCGGTCACAAAGGCAATAATCAGTAGCCACGTCAGGCTGATTTCGTTCGGCAGAAGCAGAATGCAGGCAATATAAATGAAGCAGAACGCATAATCGAACAAGACCAGGTTCCGCGCCAACAGAAGTTGCAGAATCAGGTATACTAAAAACAAAAGCGACGTAGACAGAATTTCGCGCAGGGTCATTTTAAAGGCGGTAAGTCGGTAGGTCAGTAAGTTGATAACAGGGCGGCCCCGTTACTAACTTACTGACTACTTAACTATTTTTCATTTTCAACATTTTTCTCTAATTGTTCCTGTTCGGCCTGCAGGCGATTTTCGACAACGTAAACAAACGATAAGTTGCTGAAATTTGTAGCCAGATTGAGCGTAATATCATGAAATGTCATGTTGGGTTGTACACCCACCGAACGGACACGCCCAACCAGAATTCCCGGAGGGAAGGTTGAATTAAATTCAGACGTTACAACAGAGTCTCCTTTACTAACGGGTTTATACCGCGAAATATCGTTCAGCTTTATCAGGTGTGGATCACCGCCATCCCACTTAGCCGAGCCAATTTCGTTGGCCTTCGTTAGTTTCGATGATACCAGAAACTCTGAATGCAAAATTGAAATAACAACAGAAAAGTGCTGGTTGCAGACTTTCACTTTCCCCACGACACCCGTTGGCGAAATAATACCCATACCCGGCCGGATGCCGTCGTCGGTGCCTTTATCAATTGTGATGTAGTTATTGGCGAACTGCGTTGTGTTGTCCACCACCTTTGCCACGGTAAACTTAAACCGGTCGGCAAAGGCCGAATCAGCCTGATACTCTGCCGGGGCGGCTGGTTTACTTTGGAGTAGTTTCGTCAGTTGGGCATTCAGCCGTTGGTTCTCTAACGCTAAATCGGCGTTGACTTGTCGGAGGCTGGTATATTCGTTAGCCGCATTTGACCACGCCAGCACCTGAGCCGCATACCGATTCGAGGTGTTGAAGTAGGTAACACTCCAATAATTACTGGTATTGATAATGAAGTAAAAGCAGAGTACTTCCAGCAGTACGAATAAAATGAAGTTTCGGCTTCGAATAAAAAAATCAACTAACTCTCCCATTAGATTGAAAAAGTAACGCGGGCAGAAGTCCGCGCTTTGTAGGTGTCATTTGCTTCTACAAAGCGCGGACTTCTGCCCGCGTTACGCAATTAACTAATCAGTACCGACCGGTACATTTCCAGATTTTTAATTACCTCACCCGTGCCTTTTACAACCGCCTTGAGGGGATCGTCGGCCACGTGAATCGGCAATTTGGTTTTAGCCGCCAGTCGTTTGTCGAGGCCGTGTAAAAGGGCTCCTCCACCCGTCAGGTGAATACCGTTGGTATAAATATCGGCCGATAATTCCGGTGGCGAAATTTCGAGGGCCTTCATCGTAGCCTCTTCGATTTTCGAGATGGATTTATCGAGCGCGTAGGCGATCTCACTATAGGTAACCTTGATTTCTTTGGGGATACCCGTCATCAAATCGCGGCCACGAATTTCGTAATCAGCAGGTGGGTTGTCGAGTTCGGGCAATGCCGAACCAACTTCCATTTTAATTTGCTCGGCCGAGCGTTCGCCAATCAGCAGATTGTGTTCCCGACGCATGTAATCCACAATATCACGGGTGAACACATCACCGGCAATACGGATCGACTGCTCGCAAACAATACCTGACAGGGCAATCACCGCAATTTCGGTCGTTCCTCCACCGATGTCTACGATCATCGTACCGTTGGGTTGTGTAATGTCAATGCCAATCCCAATAGCGGCAGCAATAGGCTCATGCACCATGTACACTTCTTTGGCACCGGCATGTTCGGCAGAGTCTTTAACGGCTCTTTTTTCCACTTCTGTAATACCCGATGGAATACAGATTACCATCCGGTGCGAAGGCGAAAACAGTTTACTGCCCGTATCGATCATCTTGATCATGCCCCGAATCATCAACTCGGCGGCCGTAAAGTCAGCAATAACACCGTCTTTCAACGGACGGATTGTTTTGATGTTTTCGTTGGTCTTTTCGTGCATCTGCATGGCCTTATGACCAATGGCCAGCACCTTGCCGGTGAGTTTATCCATTGCAATGATCGAAGGCTCATCCACCACAATCCGATCCTTGTGAATGATCAAGGTATTCGCTGTGCCCAGGTCAATAGCAATGTCGCTAGTTAAAAAATTGAAAAGTCCCATTATAGGTTGGCGCTGAACGCCTTATTACAAATACTGTTTTATTGAAAAGTGTGCAAAAATATAGATTATTCAAGAGAATAAAATGGATAATGTAGAATGAAGATCGGATAATGTCTAATCAAGGCCGTGAGCCACTGGTTATTGATTCCTCATGATACATTATTTATAACCCACTACCTTTGTGCCATTATGGGAATTCGTTCGGTCGTAAGTAAGCCATTCGCCAAGTTTATTGTAGAGCGTCAGCAAGCCTGGATGTATCAGCCTGCCGAGGCCCAGCAACGCTGGTTTCGGAAACTAATGGAAGGCGGTCGCGCTACTGCTTTTGGTCAGGATCATCACCTCAGGGACGTACAGACGGTTGCTGAGTTTCGGCAAGCCGTTCCTGTCCGTGATTATGAGGACTTAAAACCCTATATCGAGCAGATTTTAAGCGGTGGAATAGACATACTTTGGCCGGGAAAACCCCTCTATTTTGCCAAAACATCGGGCACCACATCGGGCACTAAGTACATTCCAATTACCCAAGATTCTATTCCAAATCATATCAATTCTGCCCGCGACGCCCTGTTGAATTATATTAATGAAACGGGAAACGGCGCGTTTCTGGATAAAAAATTAATTTTTTTATCCGGCAGTCCCGAACTGACCCAAAAAGCGGGAATCAACATCGGGCGGCTCTCGGGCATCGCCAATCACCATGTTCCGGCCTATCTGCGTACGAATCAGTTGCCCAGTTACGAGACCAACGTCATTGACGATTGGGAAACAAAACTGGAACGCATCATCGACGAAACGCTGACGCAGCCCATGTCGCTGATTTCGGGTATACCGCCTTGGGTACAGATGTATTTTGATCGGATTCAAGAGCGCACGGGTAAGTTGATCAAGGATGTTTTTTCCGATTTTTCAGTGTTCGTCTACGGTGGCGTCAACTTCGAACCCTACCGCGCCAAGTTGCTTGACAGCATTGGAAAACGAATTGACTCGATTGAGACGTACCCGGCATCAGAAGGTTTCATCGCTTTCCAGGATAGCCAGACCGAGGAGGGCCTTTTGCTCCTGGCAGATAGTGGTATTTTCTTCGAATTCATTGCCGCCGACGAATACTTCAGCGAGAACCCGCGCCGGTTGACGATTGACGAGGTCGAGCTGGGAAAAAACTACGCCGTAATTATTAACAACAATGCGGGTTTGTGGGGATACTCCCTTGGCGATACCGTCAAGTTTGTATCGCGGGAGCCGTATCGACTGTTGGTAACAGGACGGATCAAACACTTTATTTCGGCCTTTGGCGAACACGTGATAGGCGAAGAAGTAGAAAAGGCGTTGCAATTTGCCATGCAGCAACACCCCGAAACAGAAGTTGTCGAGTTTACCGTAGCGCCAATGGTTAGTCCGAAAGAGGGCTTGCCATATCATGAGTGGCTGGTGGAATTTGCCACGCCCCCACACAATCCAGATGCCTTTGCCCGCGATGTAGATAACCGCCTTATTAAACTAAACGTATATTACGACGATCTGATCACAGGCTCAATTCTTCAACCGCTAAAGCTGACAAGTCTGCCACGCGGAGCATTTCAACGGTACATGAAATCGCAGGGTAAGCTGGGCGGACAAAACAAAGTACCCCGGCTGGCCAATGATCGAAAAATTGCTGATGGGTTAGCGGAGATAGGACAAACGGCATAAGAGATGGAAACAGTAGCTATTAATCAGACATACATTCTAGAAACGCTCCGGGCCAACCGTGCTCGACTTCAAAAGGAGTTCGGTATTGAGCGTATTGGGTTATACGGCAGTTTCGCCCGGAATGAGGAGACGGAGAAAAGCGATATTGATTTGGTATATTCTTTAGAAAAAGGGGTTGCTTTATCCTGGGAGGAACGGGAACGGTTATACCGTATTTTAAGACGTAAACTCCATCGAAAATTAGATTTGGTCGAATGGGCATACATGAATCCAATTATTGGATATTACGTAAAGAAGGAACTCATTTATGTATAACCGCCGTAACTTTATTCATCTCTGCACAATTCTTGAGTGTATTGAAAAGATAACAATTTATAGCTGTTCATTTAACAATGCAGATGACTTTTTCGCGGCTGATGACCAAGTGTATTACAATGCTTCATGGGCACTGTTATTAGTTATTGGTGAAGATTCTAAGAAGTTAGCAAAAGAATTAAAAAACGATTACCCTGCCGTTCCATGGCGATTACTTTCAGGTACCCGAAATTTCCTGGCCCACGAGTATAGAGCTCTTAATCAACAACTGATTTTTGACATTATTCGACAGAATTTACCGTCGTTGAAAAATACAGTTATCAGTATGTTTCACAAAGTAGATTATAGTAGTGAAGTATTGGAAGCAGCCCTTTCCTCTGACTACTACCGACACATTCAATACCTGCGCGAAAAACTAAATGACTGACATAAAAAAACGCCATATCGCCATCCTCGGCTCTACCGGTTCTATTGGAACGCAGGCCGTCGACGTGATAAAATCCAATCCTGACCGGTTTCAGGTTGAGGTATTGACAACCAATAACAACGCCGAATTGCTCATTGAACAGGCGGTTGAGTTGAAACCCAATGTGGTCGTGATCTGCAATGAAGCCCGCTACGATCAGGTTTTTGCAGCGCTCGATCCACTGGGCATTAAAGTGTATGCGGGTGCCAAAGCCATTGCGTCGGTGGTGCAGATGGATACTATCGATATGGTGCTGACCGCTATGGTTGGTTATGCCGGGTTGTTGCCTACTATCAAAGCCATCGAAGCCGGTAAGTCGATCGCACTGGCCAACAAAGAAACCCTCGTGGTTGCGGGCGAACTCATTACCCAACTAGCCGCGCAGAAAGGCGTCAATATTTTTCCGGTCGACTCCGAACACTCGGCTATTTTCCAATGCCTGGTTGGGGAGTTTCATAACCCGATTGAGAAAATTATCCTGACCGCATCGGGTGGACCGTTTCGGGGGAAATCGTCGGAGTTTCTGGCGACGGTTACGAAGGCGCAGGCGCTTAAGCACCCAAACTGGACAATGGGGGCGAAAATAACCATCGACTCTGCAACCTTGATGAACAAAGGGCTGGAAGTTATCGAAGCCAAGTGGTTATTTGGCCTGACGACTGAGCAGATTGACGTAGTTGTTCATCCACAAAGCATTATCCATTCGATGGTGCAGTTTGAGGATGGCAGTATCAAAGCCCAGATGGGGCTGCCCGATATGCGCCTGCCGATTCAGTTTGCGCTGGGGTATCCAGACCGATTGAAGTCCAACTTCCCGCGTTTCAACTTTATGGATTACCCATCGCTAACATTTGAACAGCCTGACCTGAAAACGTTTCGCAACCTTCAACTTGCCTTCGATGCGCTCAAACAGGGCGGCAATGCCCCCTGTATTATCAACGCAGCCAACGAAGTAGCCGTCGATGCATTTCTGAACGATCAGATTGGCTTTCTGGAAATATCAGAGATTATTGAACTGTGTCTGGCGAAAGCAACCTTCATGAAGACTCCAACTTACGACGACTACGTACTTACTGACGAAGAAACCCGTCGACTGGCTACAGAGAGAATTAAAACACTGGTTTAACTGTTTATACCGTATCAACCACGCTCAACGTTTTAAATGCACGTGACTTACTGGATTTGGTTTATTTTAGGTATCCTGATTGGCATTGGTTTACTTCGCTTCCTTAAAAGTCGAAACAAGTAAAATTGTATAACCCTCAATAGTAACACAACGGTCCGCCGTAGCGGTTCTGAATACATGGAAATATTAATAATGGCGGGTCAGCTCATTCTGGGTTTATCCATTTTAGTAGGCTTACACGAGTTAGGGCATCTACTGGCAGCCAAGGCCTTTGGCATGCGGGTAGAGCAGTATTTTATTGGCTTTCCGCCAAAGGTCTGGAGCATTAAACGGGGTGAGACCGAATACGGCATTGGCGCGATTCCACTGGGTGGTTTCGTAAAAATTTCCGGCATGATTGACGAATCACTCGACACAACCCATACCAATCTGGAGCCTCAGCCTTATGAATTTCGGGCTAAGCCAGCCTGGCAGCGGCTTATTGTTATGCTCGGTGGCATTATTGTTAACGTTATTGTTGGCATCCTGATTTTCGTGATCATTGCCTACAAAAACGGCAATACGTATCTGGCTGCGAAGGATGCTAAATACGGTATCGTTGCCTACGATCTGGCAAAGAGTATTGGCTTGCAAACCGGCGATAAAATTGTAAAAGTCAACGGAAAGACAATTACGGATTTCAACGAAATTCGTGGTTCTGACGTATTTCTGGGCGATAATAGTACGTACACAATTGAGCGAAACGGTAAGCTGGAAGATATTTATATTCCGAATGATTTCGTCAATAAGTTAGCGGATAAGAAAGCGGCCGGTCAATTTATTGAGCCTATCGAGCCGTTTAAAGTGGCCGAGTTAGTACCCGGTCAACCAGCAACAAAAGCAGGTTTGAAAGCGGGCGATGTAATTACCAGCATCAACAATAAACCGATCCAGTTTTACCACGAGTTTACCGAGATCGTAAAGCCACTTAAAAATAAAGCTGTCACGCTTGGCATCAACCGAAATGGACAGCCAGTCACTTTAACGATGACAACCACTCCTGATGGTACCATCGGTTTTTATCCTGAGTTCCTGCTACCCTTGACCAAGCAGGAGTATACGTTCGGCGAAGCGCTTGGCGTGGGTACAAAAAAAGCATTCCAGGTTGTGTTTGATAATATCAAAGGCTTCGGTAAGATTTTCCGGGGTGAAGTTTCAGCATCCAAAGCACTGAGCGGTCCAATTGGTATTGCACAAAATCTCTTTGGGGGTGTCTGGGTTTGGGATCGTTTCTGGACTGTTACGGGACTTCTTTCAATGGCGCTTGCCTTCATGAACGCTTTACCAATCCCGGCTCTCGATGGAGGCCATGCCACAATTCTGGGTTACGAGATCATCTCAGGCCGTAAGCCTTCAGATCGTTTTCTGGAAGGAGCCCAAAAAGTGGGTATGGTTATTTTGCTTGGACTAATGGCATTTGCTATTTTCAACGACGTTTTAAAAGCTGTTTTTTAAGACCCTTTTTGCCCAAAACAAGAAGAGGATTGTAGAAGCAAAGGAAACTCTTCCTTATCTCTACAACCCTCTTCTTGCACTTCATCTATGTTTAATTCACTGATTCGAGCAGGCTTTTTAGTTTGTATAACGGGCTTGCTATCGGCGAGTATGTCCGCACACGACTTCCACGCCAGCGTAACCCAGATGCAGTATGACCCTAAAGAGCGGACGTTTGAAATAAGCATTCGGATATTTACCGATGATTTTGAAAAGGCACTGGCAGAAGCAACGAAAAGTAAAGTAAACCTGAACGGACCAGGCAAAAATGACCAGTTGATTGAAAAATATGTTCAGGCCCATTTTTCGTATGCGAATGCTCAGAAGCAGGCTAAACCCATTAAGTACATAGGCTACGAAGTGGAAACCGATGCACACTGGATTTACCTTGAAATGCCTTATAATGAACCTTTTAAGGGCGGATCATTAAAACAGAACGTATTGATGGAAATGTTTGACGATCAGGTAAATATGGTTAACGTTCAATATCAAGGGCATAAAAAAACGTTTGTCTTCCGTAAAAACCAGTCGATTCAGGACATTTGGGTCGATTAATAAATTTTTAGGTCACTAAGCACCCTAATTCGTTAATTTTGTAGTTGTAACGATTAGTCCGTCAGATCGTCATAGAAATTGACTGTGGCACGGACCTTGCGAATACCTCGTTTCCCTTGCCTTTCCTATAGTTTAGGTACCAAATATTCAATGCTGCCAGTCTGGCAGTGTACTTATGCATTCAGAACAAGATTTAGCTACCCGTTTGTTGATGACCGATTTTGACTCGGACAATTTGGAAATTGTACCGCTTGGGTCGCCGGAGGGGTTAGATGATGATTACGAATTACCTGCAAACCTACCCATTTTACCCGTTCGGAATACTGTCCTGTTTCCAGGTATGGTCATTCCAGTTACTGTTGGGCGGTCCAAGTCAATACGATTAGTTAAGAAAGCGTATAAAGGCAACCGGATTATTGGTGTAGTGGCGCAGTTAAATCAGCAGAAAGACGAACCCACCGCCGACGATCTCTACCGATTCGGGACAGTAGCCTATATTATTAAAATGATCACGCTGCCCGATGGTAATATTACGATCATCATTCAGGGCAAGAAACGATTTGAGATTCAGCAGATCACACAGGAAGAGCCATTTATGACAGCTCAGGTTCGCCAGATCGATGACTCATTTACAAACGTAAATAAGAAAGAAGGTAAAGCGCTTTTGCAATCGCTGAAAGACGCTGCCTATAAGATGCTGCGACTGAATCCTGAAATTCCGCAGGAAGCCCGCATTGCGCTCGATAATATTGAAAGCCCAACCTTCTTACTGCACTTCCTGTCATCGAATGTAAACGCGGATGTGTCTGATAAACAACGGCTTTTGGAACTACTTGAAGGCAATCAGCAGGCAAACTTGTTGCTGGAATTCATGCTTCGGGAGGTGCAATTGCTTGAACTCAAACGCGAAATACAGTCCAAAGCGTCATCAGACCTTGACCAGCAACAACGGGATTATTATCTGCGCCAGCAGATGAAAGTTTTGCAGGATGAATTGGGAATGGAGAATCCTGACCGCGAAATTGATGAGCTACGCATTAAAGCCGACCGTAAAAAATGGCCTAAAGAAGTACGCTCCCATTTCGACAAAGAACTCACAAAACTTCAACGCATTAACCCTATGGCACCGGAATACCCGGTAACCATGAACTACGTTGAGTTAATGGTCGATTTGCCCTGGAACGAATATACTAAAGACAATTTTGACCTGAAACGGGCTCAGAAAATTCTGGATGCAGATCATTTCGGTCTGGAAAAAGTGAAAGAGCGGATTATTGAGTACCTCGCCGTTCTGAAACTAAAAAACGACATGAAAGCCCCGATTTTGTGCCTCTACGGCCCTCCGGGTGTGGGTAAAACCTCGCTCGGGAAATCGGTAGCGAAAGCACTAGGCCGTAAATACAGCCGAATGGCCCTGGGTGGCGTTCATGATGAAGCCGAAATTCGCGGTCACCGTAAAACATACATCGGCGCTATGCCGGGCAAAATCATTCAGAATATTCGTAAGTGCGGCACGGCCAACCCTGTGTTCATTCTGGACGAAATTGATAAGGTTAGTTCCGATTTTCGGGGGGATCCATCCTCAGCTTTGCTTGAAGTGTTAGACCCTGAACAGAATTCGACGTTCATGGACAACTACCTCGAAACCGAGTTTGATCTCTCGCGGGTATTGTTCATTGCTACGGCCAACTCACTTGATACGATCCACCCCGCCCTGCGCGACCGGATGGAAATTATCGACATTGCGGGCTATACCGTTGAAGAGAAAGTCCAGATTGCTAAAAAATACCTGATTCCTAAGCAACGCAAAGATCATGGCTTGAAACCTAAAGACTTGATATTTGAAGATAAAGCCGTTTTGCGTATTATTGAGGGTTACACGCGTGAATCAGGCGTTCGAAATCTAGAACAGAAAATTGGTGCCCTAATCCGAAAAGTCGCTAAGAACATTGCGATGGAAGAGGAATACAACCATACCATTAAGGTTTCGGATATTCCTAAAATGCTGGGCGCCGAAATTTTCGACAAAGAACTGTATGCTGATGATGACCTTGCCGGTATCGTTACGGGTCTTGCCTGGACACAAGTTGGGGGCGAAATTCTGCTCATTGAATCCAGCCTGAGCCGTGGTAAAGGTGTGCTTACTCTGTCGGGGCAACTTGGCGATGTAATGAAAGAGTCGGCCATTACGGCCCTGTCTTATCTGAAGGCCCATGCCGATGATTTGGGCATCGACTACCGGATATTCAGTCATTATGATCTGCATATTCACATTCCGGCAGGTGCTGTCCCAAAAGATGGCCCTTCAGCAGGGATTACGATGCTGACTTCGATGACCTCCATATATACCCAGCGTAAAGTAAAACCATATCTTGCAATGACCGGTGAGGTGACGTTACGGGGTAAGGTATTGCCGGTAGGTGGTATTAAAGAGAAAATTCTGGCTGCCAACCGGGCTGGCATTAAGGAGCTTATCTTATGCTCAAAAAACCGGAAGGACATTGACGAAATCAACCAGTCTTATATCAAAGACCTGGTTTTTCATTACGCCGATACCGTCGACCAGGTACTTGATATAGCGTTACTTCCCGGCAAAGTAGGCAAGCCAATGAAGTTTATTCTTCCCGAAGACAAAGAGCAACGCGAAGTAGAAAAGGTGTATTGATTTAATTGAATTTACAGGAACGTTGCCGGGCTTGCGTACAAGATGAAACGGATTGAGCGGGTTAAAACGGATAAATAGATAAAATTCCGTTTTGATCCGCTCAATCCGTTTCATCTTGTGCGCAAGCCCGGCGATGTCCCTATCTTTATATCGTGCTCGATTTTCAAAAACTCTCCGCTAACTATCAGCAGGCCCTGCTTAGGCAGGTTGCACCATTCTGGCTAAAAAACAGCCGGGATGAACAGTGTGGAGGTTATTTTGATCTATTAACAGCAACGGGCGATCCCATAGAGGGTGACAAATTCGTTACCATGCACGCCCAGCAAACATGGGCTTTCGCCTGGCTGTATAATACCCTTGATGGCCAGCCAGCCTGGCTCGATCACGCCCGGCACGGTGCTTCATTTTTAAGCCAATTTGCACACGAAGACTCACTGGCCTGTTATGCGCAACTTGACCGACGCGGGCGAGCCCTTGCCCAATCAATAAACTTCATCCCGGATAGCTTTGTCATTAGGGCGTATGCCCAAATGCACCGCGCAACCAATCAGGATGAATGGGCAATGCTGGCCAAACAAACCTTCTCCACCCTATTGCAACGCCGAGCTAATATCCGCGCCGAACAAATCAATACGTTAGGTGGTATTCAGCAGGTTAGGCAGTTAAGCGAAGCGGTAGCCATCCTCAAAATGGTGTTGGAGATGCAGCCTTTACTGGCTGAAGATGCCTGGAAACAACATATCGACCTGGCTTTGCAGGATATTTTGCACGAGTTTATGGACAGGCGGACGGATACGCTCCGTGAGTCTATTCTGCCCGAAGGTTCCTTCATGAATACTCCCGAAGGCCGACGTTTGAACGTTGGTCTCACGTTTCAAACGGCCAGTTATCTGTTTGATTTTTATACCGATGGGGCATCGGTCAAAACTGGGACTATTGTTAACAACCGTCGACTGGCGGCTCAGGTCGTTTCGTGGTGTCTGCGTCTTTGCGAGCAAGCCTGGGACGAAACCCATGCCGGTTTGAACCAGTATGTCGATTTTAAACAACAGGCCCATATCTTCCCCGATTGGCAACAGAAGTGGGCGTGGGTTCAGGTGGAAGCGCTGGCAGCCCTCGTCAAAGGGTATGAACACACACGACACCCCGATTGCCTCAAGTGGTTCAAGCGAATACACGATTATACGTTCCAACATTTCCCCGACCAAAACCAAACAGGGTGGCATCTGGTGCTAGACAACCATGCCCAGCCGAAACTAGCTGCTAAAGCCATACCAACAGTAAGCTGTTATTCTCTGATCCGCTGCCTGGCCGAAATAGGGAAGTTACTGGCTACTTTCGGGCAGGCTAAAGAACGAGCAGGTCGAACGGGTATTTCAGTAAATTCATAATCTTGTGTACTTACTGAGTATACTGGCACGAGCATTTACTCGTGTCTATAATCTTACCCAGCATTTGCTGGGGCAGGCGAATGCCTGCATTATGGATAGGCACGAGCAAATGCTCGCGCCAGCTAACGTTGTACAGAAATTACCTCATCTGTGCAAACCCGTCAATAGCGCCACGCACGTTGCCGAATTTAGCCAGCAAGGCTTGGGCCTGTTCCCGGTCAACGCCAATTTCGCCCATAACCATCTTGGCCGCGCGATCCTGTAACTTGATATTGGTGAGCATCATATCAACCATTTTATTACCCTTTACACGGCCCAACTGAATCATGACTGACGTCGAAATCATGTTCAAAACCAGCTTCTGTGCCGTTCCAGCTTTCATTCGCGTGCTGCCCGTAACGAATTCCGGGCCTGTAACAACCTCTACAGGAAATTCAGCCGCCTGTGCCACCGCCGAGCCCGCATTGCAAACAATACAACCCGTCAAGAGACCAGCTTTCCGAGCTTCGTTCAAGCCACCAATAACGTATGGCGTCCGGCCAGAAGCGGCAATACCAATAACTGTATCATTCTCGTTAGGCTGGTAAGGCGCAATATCTTTCCAGGCTTGTTCGGCATCATCTTCAGCGTATTCAACGGCTTTCCGAATAGCCCCATCGCCACCAGCCATCAGCCCAATGACCAGATCATGCGGCACGCCGTAGGTTGGCGGGCATTCGGATGCATCCACAACGCCCAGCCGGCCACTGGTTCCAGCCCCGATATAAATGAGTCGGCCACCTTCGCGCATACGGTCAACTATGTGCGAAACCAGAGCCTCGATCTGTGGGATTGATCGCTCCACGGCCAGGGGCACTGTCTTGTCTTCACTGTTTATATTGACCAGCAAGTCGTGTACCGACATTTGTTCCAGGTGGTCGTAATGGGAAGTGGTTTCAGTTGTCATATCTCAAAATTAATACAGGCTCGTTTTACAGAACAAATAATCTGGTTTTTCTTGCCTTTACGGGAAACATAGCCTTAATTTACGGCGTTATTACACTACCAGCGAAATTTCGCTAAATGTTAATTATGATTACTGAACAGCCAACTACCGAATTAAACCGTTTCAGCCGTACGCTAACTCAGGAGGTAAGCAACCCAGCCGCCAAAGCCATGCTCTACGGAGTTGGTTTAAGTGAGGATGATATGCAAAAGCCCCAGATTGGTATTGCCAGCACAGGTTATGAAGGCAACACCTGTAACATGCACCTAAATGGTCTGTCCGTTTATGTAAAGCAGGGTATTCAGGCGAACGGGCTGGTTGGACTGATCTTCAATACAATTGGCGTATCGGATGGTATGACTAACGGTAACGATGGTATGCGGTATTCATTACCAAGTCGTGACCTCATTGCCGATTCAATTGAGTCGGTAGTTGCGGCTCAGTGGTATGACGGCGTTGTGACAGTAGTTGGTTGCGACAAAAATATGCCAGGCGCTATTATGGCTATGGCTCGCCTTGACCGGCCGGGTATCATGGTCTACGGTGGCACCATTCGGTCGGGCCATTATAAAGGACAGAAATTAGACATCGTTTCGGCGTTTGAAGCGCTGGGAAAAAAATACGCGGGCAATATTTCCGACGAAGATTACGAAGGGGTCATCAAAAACTCAATTCCGGGTGCGGGTGCCTGTGGTGGTATGTACACGGCCAACACAATGGCCAGCAGCATCGAAGCAATGGGCCTGAGCCTTCCCTTCAGCAGCAGTTATCCGGCCACACACGTTGGCAAGCAGGAAGAGTGCAAAAAAATTGGTGCCGCCATGCGCGTGTTGCTCGAACGCAACATTACCCCGGCTGACATTATCACCCGCAAATCGCTCGAAAACGCGCTGACGGTTGTAATGGCGCTGGGTGGCTCCACCAACGCAGTATTGCACTATTTGGCTATCGCCCGTGCAGCAGGCATTGAATTGACCCTTGATGAGATTCAGGCGATTAGCGATCGGGTTCCTTTCCTGGCCGATCTGAAGCCAAGCGGCAAGTATTACATGGAGGATATGCTCGAAATTGGGGGCGTTCCAGCCGTAATGAAATACCTCTACCAGAACGGTATGCTGTATGGCGACTGCCTTACGGTAACCGGCAAAACGATCGCCGAAAATTTAGAAGACGCACCTGATCTGGACTTCGACAAACAGAGCATTGTTCGCCCGCTAAGCAACCCAATTAAAGCAACCGGCCATATTCAGATTATGCGGGGCAACCTGTCGCCAACGGGTTCTGTTGCAAAGATTACGGGTAAAGAAGGTATGCGTTTCGATGGAACCGCAAAAGTGTGTGAGCACGAGGGCGAAGTAATCGACGCCTTGCAAAAAGGTGAAATTTTACCCGGTCAGGTGATTGTTATTCGTAATGCTGGCCCTAAAGGCGGACCGGGTATGAGCGAAATGCTGAAACCAACCTCGGCCATTATGGGCGCGGGCCTGGGTGATAAAGTGGCGCTTATTACCGACGGACGTTTTTCGGGAGGTACCCACGGTTTTGTAGTAGGTCACGTTACACCCGAAGCATTTGACGGTGGTCCTATTGCGCTGGTGCATGACGGCGACCGGATCACGATTGACGCCACCACGCGCGAACTCATCCTGCACATTTCGGACGAAGAAATGGCGCAACGTAAAAGCGAATGGAAGCAACCCGCTCCCCCATTCACGAAAGGTGTATTGGGCAAATACATTCGCAGCGTAAAATCGGCGAGTGAAGGCTGTGTAACGGACGAAGCATAGGAATCGGAATCACAAGCGAAGAGTTACAGTAAATCAACAAACTGAATACGACATTAAATTGACCATACATCATGGAAGCAATCGCCAGTATTAAACCGGAAACCGCTCACGCAGTGGACGCTGCCCCAGCGCTTGCTCCGGCCCCTACATACATCAACGGCTCGCACGCCCTGATGAAAGCCCTGTTGGCCGAAGGCGTCGATACCATTTTTGGCTACCCCGGCGGTGCCATCATGCCCGTATATGATGCTCTTTACGACTACCAGGACCAAATAAACCACATTCTGGTACGTCATGAACAAGGTGCCGGTCATGCTGCCCAGGGCTATGCCCGCGTAACTGGCCGGGCTGGTATCTGCCTTGTTACATCGGGTCCGGGAGCAACCAATCTGGTAACGGCTATTGCCGATGCCCTGATTGATTCCACTCCCCTGGTTTGTATTGTGGGTCAGGTTGGTAAAAAACTCCTGGGTACCGATGCGTTTCAGGAAGCCGATGTAATGGGCGTTACCATGCCGATTACGAAATGGAATTACCAGATCACAGACGCCGATGAAGTTCCTGAAATTCTGTCGAAAGCCTTCTATATCGCACAGTCTGGCCGTCCGGGTCCTGTTCTGATCGATATGACCAAAAGTGCGCAACTGGAGCTTATGACCAAGCCTTATGTATACCAACGCTGCCAGAGTCTGGTGAGCTATCGGCCACGGCGCATACCAAAACAGGAGCAAGTCGAAACCGCAGCAAGCCTGATCAATTCGGCGAAACGCCCGTATATATTTGCCGGTCATGGTGTGCAAATTGCCAAAGCGGAAGCCGAACTGATTGAATTTGCGGAGAAAACGGGAATTCCGGTAGCAACAACGTTGCTGGGGCAATCAACTATTTCAACCAATCACCCACTATACGTTGGCTGGCTGGGTATGCACGGCAACTACGGTCCAAACGTGATGACCGATCAGGCCGATGTGATTATTGCCATTGGTATGCGCTTCGATGACCGCGTAACGGGCGATGCCAGCAAATACATAAAACAGGCGAAGGTCATTCACATTGAAATCGACCCATCGGAAATTGACAAGATCATCCGGGCCGATGCACCCGTTGTTGGCGATGCCAAAGAAGTCCTCAAAGCCTTGCTGCCACTCGTGAAACCGAATGACCACACAGTTTGGCGCAACGAGTTCAGAAAATACGATGCGATCGAGAATGAAACCATTACGGTTCCAGAACTGACGAGCTTGGATGGGAAAATCAGGATGGCCGAGGTGATCGACATGCTGTCGAAGAAGACCAAAGGCGAAGCTATTCTGGTAACAGACGTGGGTCAACACCAGATGATGGCGTCCCGTTATTATCAGTTTCGCAAACCAAACAGTCTCGTTACGTCGGGCGGAATGGGCACGATGGGCTTTGCCTTACCAGCAGCCTTTGGTGCACAGGTGGGCGCCCCCGACCGGCAGGTTGTAGCCATCATTGGCGATGGTTGTTTCCAGATGACGTTGCAGGAGCTGGGCACCATTGTGCAGAATAAGCAGCCAGTGAAGGCGATTATTCTGAATAACAACTTTCTAGGTATGGTGCGCCAGTGGCAGCAACTGTTCCACGAACGACGTTATTCGTTCGTAGAACTGCAAAATCCCGACTTTATTACCATTGCCCGTGGCTTTGGCATGGACGGGCAAACCTGCGACCAACGGGATAATCTCTCCGACGCGCTCGACACGCTACTGGCTCATGAAGGACCATTCCTGCTCGAAGTGATTGTCGAGAAAGAAGAGAACGTATTTCCGATGGTGCCCGCCGGAGCCAGTGTTTCGCAGATTAGACTTAAATAAAATGACTACCTACACGATCTGCATATTCACGGAAAACACAATCGGGTTGCTGAACCGCATCACGATTATTTTCACCCGTCGACGCATCAACATTGAAAGCCTGACTGTTTCGGAAACGGAACGGAAAGGGGTATCCCGGTTCACGATTGTTATTAAGCACGAATCGCGCGAGGAAGTCGAAAAACTCGTTCGCCAGATCCGTAAAATCGTGGAAGTCATGGCCGTATTCGGTTATCTCAACGATGAGATCGTTTACAATGAGATTGCCTTATTCAAGATTTCTACCCCCTTGGGCAGTAAATCCCTTGATGTTGAGACTATTAATAAAGAATACAAAGCCTGGGTCGTTTACTGGGGCCTTGACTACGTTGTTATCGAGAAAACCGGGAACGACACAGAGATTTTTGAGTTTTTCGGTTATCTCAAGAAGTACGAAATACTGGAATTTGTTCGCTCGGGCCGTGTAGCCGTCGGAAAGACAGAAAAGGGCCTGGTCGAGTACCTGCCCGAGTCTGAATGGGCGTATTATTTATAACCAATCACAATCCTACAATACGAGTACAAAACCAATTAAACATGGCAACGATTAATTTCGGAGGAGTTGAGGAACAAGTTGTAACACGGGAAGAATTTCCGTTAGAAAAAGCACGTGAGGTGCTGGCCAATGAAACCATTGCTGTTATCGGCTATGGTGTACAAGGCCCCGGCCAGTCGTTAAATATGCGCGATAATGGCTTTAACGTTATCGTTGGACAACGCAAAGGCAAAACATATGACAAAGCCGTCGCTGATGGCTGGGTTCCCGGCGAAACCTTGTTTGAAATCGGAGAAGCGTTAGAAAAAGGAACGATCATCTGTTTCCTGCTCTCCGATGCTGCTCAAATTGAACTGTGGCCAACGGTAAAAGCAGCACTGGTACCAGGCAAATCATTGTACTTCTCACACGGTTTCGGTATTACCTATAAAGAAAAAACCGGTATCGTTCCACCAGCCGATGTCGATGTATTCCTGGTTGCCCCTAAAGGCTCAGGTACTTCGCTACGTCGGTTATTTGTTGAAGGAAAAGGCTTGAATTCGAGCTTTGCCGTATATCAGGATGCATCGGGCAACGCCCGCACCAAAGCTATTGCAATGGGCATCGGTGTAGGTTCGGGCTATCTGTTCGAAACCGATTTCTACAAAGAAGTAACGTCTGACCTAACCGGCGAACGCGGTACATTGATGGGTGCAATTCAGGGCATTTTTGCCGCTCAGTATGATGTACTTCGTGCAAATGGCCACAGCCCTTCCGAAGCTTTCAACGAAACGGTTGAAGAACTAACCCAGTCGCTAATGCCACTGGTTGCCGAAAATGGTATGGACTGGATGTATGCCAACTGCTCGACGACTGCCCAACGCGGTGCCCTCGATTGGTGGAAACCTTTCCGCGATGCATCGAAGCCTGTTTTCGAGCAATTGTACAACTCGGTAAAATCGCAGGAGCAGGCCGAAATCAGCATCACACGCAACTCGCAGCCCGACTACCGCGAAAAACTCGAAGTAGAACTGGCCGAACTGCGTGAATCTGAAATGTGGCAGGCTGGTAAAGCCGTTCGGTCACTGCGTCCGGAACGTAGCTAGTTCTCTTCAGTAATTAAGTTAATAGGTTATTGGTTATTGAATTATTGACTGCCCGTTAATAATTCAATAACCAATAACCTATTAACGTTTTCAGCGCCCTATGCGTTGTTTACTTAACTTTACGTTATGAGCACTGTAGTAAAAGGAGAGAAGAAGTTTATGTTCCCTGACCTCGACAACATTTATCTGGCTGCCGAGCGGCTTCGGGGCGTGGCTACACATACACCACTTCAGGAAAACATTAATCTATCAGACCGTTACGGGGCAAAGATTTTCCTCAAACGTGAGGACTTACAGGTCGTTCGATCTTACAAAATTCGGGGAGCTTACAACAAAATGGCGAGCTTACCCACCGAATCGCTGGCCAAAGGAGTTGTTTGCGCCAGTGCCGGAAACCACGCGCAGGGACTAGCTTATGCCTGCCGGAAAATGGCCGTTCATGGCACTATTTTCATGCCAACGACCACGCCGAACCAAAAAGTAAAACAGGTAAAGCTGTTCGGTAAAGAGTTTGTGGAGGTCGTTCTCATTGGCGACACCTACGACGATGCATACCATGCCGCTATGGAATTTGTCGACACCCACGAAAGCATCTTTGTACACCCCTTCGATGATGTGCAGGTGATGGAAGGACAAGGCACGGTTGGGCTGGAGATTTTTAAAGACTCTAATTTCAAGATCGACTACCTGCTCATGGCCATTGGCGGAGGAGGTTTAGCGTCGGGCGTTTCGACGGTTTTCAAACAACTAAGTCCCAAAACGAAACTTATTGGCGTTGAACCATTAGGTTCGCCATCTATGAAAGTGGCAATGGAACAAGGCCATGTCGTTACACTCGACAAAATTGATAAATTCGTTGACGGAGCCGCCGTAAAGCGGGTTGGCGATACTACGTTTGAGATATGCCAACAAAACCTCGACCGTGTTGTACTCGTACCCGAAGGAAAAGTTTGCACAACCATTCTGCAACTTTATAACGAAGAAGCCATTGTAGCTGAGCCAGCCGGAGCGCTATCCATTGCTGCGCTGGATTTTCTGAAAGACGAAATCAAAGGCAAAAACGTCGTGTGCCTGGTTGGTGGCGGCAATAATGACATTACCCGCACCGAAGAAATTAAAGAACGGTCACTTTTATACGAGGGACTGAAACACTACTTCATTATCCGTTTTCCGCAACGGGCCGGTGCCTTTAAAGACTTTCTCAATGTCTTGGGGCCCAATGATGACATCAGTCGTTTCGAGTATGCAAAGAAAACGAACCGCGAAACGGGCCCCGCTGTTGTTGGCATTGAACTCAAGAACCGCGAGGATTTCGAGCCACTCATTCAGCGTATGAACGATCAAAACATCGTGTTTGAGTACCTGAACGACCAACCCGACTTGTTTCAGTTTTTGGTGTAACTTAGCGACGTTATGATCACAGCCGTTCAAAATAAACAGCAAGCCTTCGAGCGTATTCAGTCACACCAATCGGCACTGAAGCAGCTTGGTGCTGCACGTTTAGGCTTATTCGGGTCTTTTGTGCGTAATGAGCAACAAATAGATAGTGATGTCGATCTAGTTGTTGAGTTTGAACCTGGACAGAAAAAACTACATAATTTTCTGGACATGGCTGATTACCTTGAAGAAGTAATGGCTCGTAAGGTTGATTTACTTACTTGGGAAGGAATGGCAGAGTTAGTCCGAAAACACGTCGCCAATGAAGTTGAATACGTCGCCTTGACTGATTGACTTCCTAAAGCACATTCAGTCCGAGCTTAGCTATATCATTAGTACAACTGCTACTATGGATTTAGATAGTTTATTAGCCGACGAAACAAAAAGTCGCGCTGTTACTCATAGTCTGCTAATTATTGGTGAAGCTTGCAAACGTGTACCTGATGAGTTTCGATTCAATCACGCAGAATTTGACTGGCGTGGGTTTGCAGGGTTACGAGATAGACTTATTCACCAGTATTGGGGTATTGATCAAACGCTTTTCTGGGAGGCTATCACAGTTGATGTACCTGTCAATAAAGAATGGATTGACGTGATAATTGAGCAAGAGTTAGTAAAACTTTCTGGCAAATAGGCGTACTAATCCATGCTCCGTGTCCCCTCCTCTATCCAGGCCAATCAATTTCAGTCTCTGAACATTCAGCGGCCCGACGGCTCCGAAATGACGTTTGTTGCCTACCGCAGTGACGTATATCCCGAACGGAACGAGGTCTTTTTTGAAGAACACGCCGTTATTGTTGTATTGGAAGGCGAAAAGAAATTCAGCTCACCCACGCAGGAACTACACGTCCATAAAGGGCAGATCCTGTTCTTCCAGCGGGGTTGCTACTCAATGAACGAATCCATCGACGCCAACTACAAAAGCCTAGTCTTTTTCGTCAATGAGAAATCATTGAAAGAGTTTGTCAGCCAGCACCTGAATCTGTTTAAAAGCAGTCAAACGCTCCTTCCCAACGACCCAATTCTTTCATTCACGTCGTCGCCCACATTCGCGACCTTTATTGATTCGCTATTACCTTATTTCGGTGCCAGAAGCGCCATTTTGAACGAGTTATTACGACTGAAATCGCAGGAATTATTGCTTCATCTGCTCGAACTCGACACCTCAGACCACCTCCGGGCCATACTCTGGCACATCTACCAGGGTCAGAAAACAGACCTCGATTACCTGATGAGTACGTACTTCCTCAAACCCTTATCTATGAGCGAGTTGGCACGCTTATCGGGCCGTAGCCTATCGGGATTCAAGCGTGAGTTTGAAGAACACTTTCATACCTCCCCCGGCTATTGGGTACGCCAGAAACGACTTGAACACGCCCATTTTCTCTTACGTAACACCGACAAAAACGTCTCGGAAGTCAGTATGGAGATTGGCTACGAGAGCGTGTCGCACTTCATTAAAGCCTATAAGCAGCAGTACGGCGCAACGCCGAAACGAGTGGCTTAAACGCGTTATATAATTCCAAAAACTATTGGTAGCCGTATAGCGTTACCAGATTCGGTATATTCACTCTTGGGATTTCTTTTCTATACGTATGGACTCTACCGTAATCCTGATCGTATGAAAATTGTAACCCTTCTCGCTGGGCTGGTTGTTCATCTGCTTTTTTGCTCTTCGCTATCAGCCCAACAGCAGCCAGCGCAAAAAAACGCGTTGACTGATAATATAAGCGTTTTTACAAAAAAACAGGTTGAAGTAGGATCTACGCTGTTTTCAACACATTGTGCCGCCTGTCATGGTCGTGATTTACGCGGTACAGAAGGCGGCAATGCGTTGGTTGGAGACCGTTTTGTTGCTAAGTGGAAAGACAAATCGGTAGGGCAACTGTTCGATTTAACCAAATCGAGCATGCCTAAGACAAACCCTCACTCACTGGATGATGCGTCGTACTCGTCGCTAATAGCGTATATCCTGAATGCCAATGGCTTTCCAGAGGGCGATGTTGCCTTGCCCACCAGCAAAGAGAAATTGAAAGCGATACCCATTGGCACTCCTCCTGCCTCATCGAGAGTGAGTATGCAGTTCAAGCCCGCGGAATACAAGGCGAAATCAACTACGATTGAAGGAGACTGGCGGCAGCATCGGGGCGACTTTGCCAGTTCAAACTATTCGTCGCTAGACCAGATCAATAAAGACAATGCAAAAAACTTAAAAGTAGCCTGGCGATGGAAAACCGACAATTTCGGTGCCAGCCCGGAGTTTTATTTCAAGTCTACCCCCCTGATGGTGAATGGCATCTTGTATACCACGGCTGGTTTAAGCCGAACGGTAGCTGCCATAGATGCCGAAAACGGGGAAACACTCTGGACATTCCGATTCGACGAAAAAGAGCGCAAAACATACGTACCTCGCCAGAACTCTGGCCGGGGAGTAGCCTACTGGACGTCGTCCGACAAAGGTAAAGACCGGGTCATTTACATTACACCAAGTTTTCAATTAGTTGCCCTAGACGCGCAAACCGGGCATTTGATCTCCGATTTTGGTGATAACGGAATCGTAGATTTAAAAAAGGGACTCGATCAGTCCGTTGATCCAATTACGACAACTATCGGTTCTACTTCTCCCCCCATTATTGTCAATGATGTCATTATTATGGGTGCAAGTTTTCCGGTGGGTTTGGCTCCTGTCTCGAAAAAGCAGGCCAGAGGAGATATCATGGGTTATGATGTGAGAACCGGGAAACAACTCTGGATTTTTCATACCATACCCCAACAAGGCGAAGCAGGTAACGAAACTTGGGAAAAGGACAGTTGGCAATACACCGGAAACGCCGGAGCCTGGGCACCCCTAACGGCAGACCCGGAATTGGGCTATGTGTATTTGCCACTGGAAGCCGCAACGGGTGATTTCTACGGTGGGCATCGCCCCGGCAATAATTTGTTTTCGCAGAGTCTGGTTTGTCTGGATGCCAAAACGGGTAAAAAAGTCTGGCATTATCAATTGATTCACCACGACATCTGGGATTATGACCTACCAGCGCCACCCATTCTGGCTAATATTACCGTTGATGGGAAGGCCATAAAGGCGGTTGTTCAGGTTACCAAACAGGCCTTTGCCTTTGTCTTTGATCGGGTTACGGGCAAACCCGTTTGGCCCATTGAGGAACGGCCCGTACCCCAGAGTGATGTAAAAGGCGAATGGACCTCGCCCACGCAGCCTTTCCCGACAAGACCAGCCCCCTTCGACCGGCAAGGGTATTCAGATGATATTCTGGTAGACTTTACACCGGAGTTAAAAAAAGCGGCCTTAAAAATTGTCAGCCACTATAAAAAGGGCCCCCTTTATACGCCCATTAGTAAATACGACCCGCCTAACAACTTAGGTACGCTTATGCTCCCCGATGCCGTTGGCGGTGCCAACTGGCAGGGCGGTGTGCTTGACCCTGAGACAGGGATGCTGTATGTGTCGTCCAGTACGGTTATTCGGCCAATGAGTCTGGAGGCAGCTCCCGCTATATCCGACATGGATTATGTGGCCTATATGGGTAACGCCCGCATCGGCCCGTATGGGTTGCCACTGGTAAAACCGCCTTATGGACGAATTACAGCCATTGACCTGAATACCGGCGATCATAAGTGGATGATACCCAATGCCGATACGCCGAGTTGGGTGAATGATGTTCCGGCCCTAAAAAGTATAAAAATTCCCCGAACTGGCTTGCCGGACCGGGTAGGTATGCTGGTAACAAAGACTCTGTTGTTTGCCGGAGAAGGCGCGGGTCTCTACGGTTCCGATGGTGGTGGTGGCAATAAATTTAGAGCATACGACAAAGCAACGGGCAAGATTATTTCGGAGATCGCCTTACCCGCCAATCAGGCTGGCTTACCCATGACATATTCCATTAACGGTAAGCAATACATTGTTGTATCAGTTGGGGCTATTGGCCATCCGGGGGAGTTGGTGGCGCTATCGCTTTAATAATTGTATCAGACAGCAGACAGCATCCCTGCTGTCTGGCCGTTAGGCAAAAACGTTAGTTACTGATAAATTCATAATTCGCCTACTTAGTTTCATCGGCCAGCCAGACAGAAGGGATGCTGTCTGATACAAATACGGTTTTACAACCAAACAAACATTTTGGACTAAAATCGCTATTTACTGGACGAATGCCGGGATGCATCAGTCAAATAGATTTATCAATTTTGTAGCCACCTCTCCCTATCCCTGCGATAGCCAGAAAGTACTAAGAAACATACAGTTACTAGTTACCCTCTATAGTTATGAGTACCCCAACAACCCTGTTTGATAAAGTCTGGGATGCACACGTCATCCGGCAAGTTAAAGATGGCCCGGACGTGCTATTCATCGACCGCCATTTTATTCACGAAGTAACGAGCCCGGTGGCGTTTTTGGGTCTCGAAGGTCGTGGCGCAACGGTACTGTTTCCCGAACGCACCTTTGCTACTGCCGATCACAACACCCCAACGCTCAACCAGCACTTACCCGTTGCCGACCCAATGTCGGCCAACCAGTTGGCGGCACTGGAGCGTAATGCCGCTCATTATGGCATTTCACATTGGGGTCTTGGTCACATCAAAAACGGTATCGTACACGTAGTTGGCCCCGAAAACGGGATTACATTACCCGGTATGACTATCGTTTGTGGTGACTCGCACACCTCAACACACGGCGCGTTTGGCGCTATTGCGTTCGGTATTGGTACGTCGGAAGTAGAAATGGTTCTGGCAACCCAGTGCATCATGCAACCGAAACCAAAGAAAATGCGGATTACCGTTAATGGAAAGCCGGGCAAAGCGGTACTACCCAAAGACGTGATTCTATACATCATTTCGCAAACTTCTGCCAGCGGAGCCACAGGATACTTTGTGGAATATGCCGGCGAAGTATTTGAGAATATGAGCATGGAAGGCCGTATGACGGTTTGTAACATGACCATCGAGATGGGTGCACGGGGCGGTATGATTGCTCCTGACCAAACCACGCTCGACTACCTGAAAGGCCGCGAACTGTCGCCTAAAGGTGAACAGTGGAACAAACTCGTTCCGTACTGGCTATCGCTCAAAACCGATGAAGGCGCTACGTTCGATCTGGATCTAACCTTCGACGCAGCCGATATTGAGCCACAGATTACCTACGGAACAAATCCAGGTCTGGGTACCGGTGTTACGCACCAGATTCCAACCGCCGACAGTGTGAAAGACGGTTCGGCTAGTTATAAAAAATCGCTTCAATACATGGGCTTCGCCGAAAACGAATCCATGATTGGCAAACCCGTCGATTTTGTATTCCTGGGCAGTTGCACCAATGGCCGGATTGAAGACTTTCGGGCGTTTGCGTCGATTGTGAAAGGTCGCCAAAAAGCCGACAACATTACGGCCTGGTTAGTACCGGGGTCGCACATTGTTGAGAAACAAATTCAGGAAGAAGGCATTCTGGACGTCCTGACGCAGGCTGGTTTCGAATTGCGTCAGCCGGGTTGTTCGGCTTGTCTGGCTATGAATGAAGACAAGGTTCCAGCGGGCAAATACGCTGTTTCTACCTCAAACCGCAACTTCGAAGGTCGTCAGGGGCCAGGCGCACGCACGCTGTTGGCAAGTCCGCTGGTAGCAGCCGCTGCCGCCGTTACGGGCGTAGTAACCGATCCAAGAGGTTTAATGGAAAATGCGTAATGAATAATGTGAAATGATGGCTTCTCTGACAGGGGCCAGGTTTCACATTACTCGATCATTGTTCATTATTCATCATACATTTTCCATTCATCAAAATGGCTTACGACAAATTCACCATACTCCGTAGCAGTGCCGTTCCCATGCCCAACGAGAACGTCGACACTGATCAAATTATACCTGCCCGTTTCCTAAAAGCCACTGAGCGCAAAGGATTTGGCGACAACCTTTTCCGCGATTGGCGGTATAACAACGACGATACGCCTAAAGCCGATTTCGTTCTGAACAATCCGACCTATTCGAGCGAAGGGTCGCCCCGAAAAATCCTGGTGGGTGGTAAAAACTTTGGCAGCGGGTCGAGCCGCGAACACGCAGCCTGGGCTATTTATGATTACGGCTTTCGTTGTGTTGTATCGAGCTTCTTTGCCGATATTTTCCAGGCGAACTCCATCAACGTCGGCATCCTGCCGGTTCGGGTTAGCCCTGAGTTTCTGGAGAAGATCTTCGCAGCCATCGAAGCCGATCCAACGACCGAACTGGAAGTGAATTTACCAGCACAAACGATCACGCTGCTGGCTACTGGCGAGAGCGAAAGCTTTGCGATCAACGAATACAAGAAGCACAACCTCACCAACGGCTACGATGACATCGACTATCTATTGTCGATGAAGGAAGAAATCGGAGCCTACGCCGAAACGAGACCATTCTAAAGAGCGAAAGAATGAAAGAGTGAATGAGTGAAAGACTGGCTGTGGCAAAAAATTAATTTATGTACTGGCTACCCTTTTACTCATTCGCTCTTTCACTCATTCACTCTTTCGCTCTTTACCTATGAAACGTCGCTACATTGAAATTATGGACACGACACTCCGCGATGGTGAACAAACCAGTGGAGTGTCGTTTTCTGCATCTGAAAAGCTGGCTCTTGCTCAGCTACTCCTCACCGAAGTTAAAGTAGATCGAGTTGAAATTGCTTCGGCACGGGTATCTGCTGGTGAATTGGAAGCCGTTCAGCAAATTACCCGCTGGGCCGCCAGCGTTGGCTTACTGGAAAAAATTGAAGTGCTGACGTTTGTTGATGGGAATGCCTCCCTCGACTGGATGCAGGCTGCTGGCGCCAGAGTGATGAACCTGCTCACCAAAGGCTCACTCAATCACCTGACTCACCAGCTCAAAAAAACGCCTGACGAACACTTTGCCGAGATAAAACAGGTTATCAGCGAAGCTGGCAAAGTAGGCGTGCAGGCCAATGTGTACTTGGAAGACTGGAGCAACGGTATGCGTAACTCGCCCGATTATGTATTCCAGTTTCTTGATTTTCTTCAAACGCAGCCTATTCGGCGTGTATTGTTGCCAGATACCCTGGGTATATTGACGCCCAGCGAATCCTACACCTTTGTACTTCAGCTTGTAAGTCGCTATCCGGGCCTGCACTTCGACTTTCATGCCCATAATGATTACGACCTCAGCATCGCTAATGTGATGGAGGCCATCCGGGCAGGAGCGCACGGTATACACTTAACCGTTAACGGTCTGGGCGAACGGGCAGGAAATGCGCCTTTGGCGAGTGCTATTGCTGTTCTGCGCGATTTTATGCCGGATATACGCACCGGTGTTGTCGAAAAATCTCTCTATACGGTCAGCAAGATCGTTGAGACGTTTTCTGGGCTTCGGATTCCCGATAACAAGCCTGTAGTTGGCGATAACGTATTTACCCAAACGGCGGGTATTCACGCCGATGGTGACAAGAAAAACAACCTGTATTTCAACGCCCTGTTACCCGAGCGTTTTGGCCGTAAACGCAGCTATGCGCTCGGAAAAATGTCTGGTAAAGCCAACATTGATAATAACCTTCGCGAGTTAGGTATTCAATTGTCGGAAGATGACCTCAAAAAAGTAACCCAGCGTGTTATTGAACTAGGCGACCAGAAAGAAGCCGTTACACGCGAAGATTTACCATACATTATTGCCGATGTATTAAATACAAACGCCGTGACTTCGTGTGTTGAAGTACTTAACTACGTACTTACGCATTCCAAGGATCTTAAGCCTTCGGCCACACTCCGCGTACGAATTGCGGATGAACAGTTTGAGGAAAATGCACAGGGTGATGGGCAATACGACGCCTTTATGAATGCGCTGAAGAAGGTGTATAGTAAAAAGAAACTGACGCTACCCATTCTGACCGATTATGCTGTTCGAATTCCAACAGGCGGCCGAACAGATGCCCTTTGCGAAACAATTATTACCTGGAAATACAACAACCGGGAGTTCAAAACCCGGGGACTCGATTCCGACCAAACCGTGTCGGCGATCAAGGCAACCCAAAAAATGCTGAATACCCTGGACTAAAAATGATAATTCGTTTAATAACTTCGTGCTTTATAACGAGCGCATAGAACGTTATCACGTATAATTTGTCTTTCAAATTTATGAGTCAGGCTAAACAAACGGCAGAAAAGGTAGAATACAACGGGGCTGATAACCTGGCCATGATGAGCCATGCCATTAATTATAATGGTGGTCTCTTTAAGTGGGTGTCGAGCAATGTTCGCCCCGGCCAGGAAGCTATATTGGATTTCGGCGCCGGTAACGGCGAGTATGCCAACCGTTTCCCGATAGGCAGTGTTGATGCAGCTGAGATTGACCCGGAGCTTTTACCCTTAATCAAGCAACCCGTTTATACGGACATCAGCACCCTGACAAAAAAATACGATTTGATTTATACGATCAACGTACTGGAGCACATTGAACACCACGGTGAAATTGTAAAAGAACTATTTACAAAGCTAAAGCCAGGTGGCCGGATTAAAGTGTTCGTTCCTGCCCGGCAGGAAATTTTCAGTAATATGGATGAACACGTGGGCCACTATCGGCGCTACGACAAAAAACTGGTTCGTCAAATTCTTGAAGAAGCCGGACTACATGTTACGGATTGCCGGTATTATGACTTCGCCGGATACTTTATTTCACTTATTTACAAATGGCTTGGTAAAGATGGTCGAATCACAAAAGACTCTGTGATCTTTTATGACCGTATCATTTTTCCAGTAAGCCGAGTGTTCGATAAACTAACAGGTGGACAGGTTATTGGGAAAAATGTCATTGCCGAAGCCGTACGACCTAAATAAAGCATATCTCTTTTTGACTTAAAAACTAACGATTAAAATTCTGTTTAGCTCACCCCCTGTAAAGAGCGACTTGCGGGCCTTTGTGCGCAAGCCTTTCCTTTACTCTTTTGTCTCTTAAAATGAAAAAACACATTGTAGTTATTGCCGGTGATGGTATCGGTCAGGAAGTAACAGCGGTTGGCAAACAGGTGCTGGAAGCCATTGCAAAAAAATACAATCACGAGTTCACCTACGACACCGCGCTGATTGGTCACGAGGCTATTGAAGCAACCGGCAACCCCATCCCCGACGAAACTGTTACCAAATCTAAAGCGTCTGACGCTATTCTGTTCGGCGCTGTTGGGCACCCAAAATACGATAATGACCCTTCGGCTAAAGTTCGGCCTGAGCAGGGATTGTTGGGTATTCGCAAAGCATTGGGTTTATACGCTAACCTACGTCCCATTAAACTCTTTGATGAACTGCTGAGTGCTTCAAGTATCAAACCTGAGATTCTGAAGGGAGCTGATATTCTGTTTTTCCGCGAACTAACCGGTGATGTTTATTTTGGCGAAAGAGGTCGTAAAGACGACGGGAACACAGCTTATGACACAATGATCTACAGCCGTTATGAAGTGGAACGGATTGTGATCAAAGCGTTTGATGCCGCTATGACCCGGCGCAAAAAATTATGTTCAGTCGATAAAGCCAACGTGCTGGAATCGTCGCGTTTATGGCGTGAAGTGGTACAGGAAATTGCGCCACGTTATCCGGAGGTAGAAGTAGAACATCAGTTTGTCGATGCCGCAGCTATGCTACTCATCAAAGATCCCAAGCGTTTCGACGTGGTAGTAACGGGCAATCTTTTTGGTGATATTTTGACAGACGAAGCGAGTCAAATTGCCGGTTCTATGGGTATGCTTGCATCTGCTTCAATTGGCGATACAACTGGGCTTTATGAGCCTATTCATGGTTCAGCTCATGATATTACAGGCAAAGGAGTTGCTAACCCACTGGCATCAATTTTATCGGTAGCCCTGATGTTAGATATCTCGTTCGGTATGAAAGCAGAAGCCGAAGCGGTCGTTAACGCGGTTGACTCTGTCCTCAAAGCAGGTTTCCGTACCCGCGATATTGCTGATGCATCTACTCCATCCGATAAACTTTTGGGTACCAAAGACATGGGTGACCAAGTTTTACAGCATTTGGCCGCTTAAAAACTAATTTATTTTACGAATTGAATTTAATTTCTGGTTTGTAAAATTAGTAGAAACGCTTATTTTTGTAGCGTATTTACGCGAACAGCGAAATTTCGCAAGCATTCCAATGAACAATTCCTTACCCAACCGACTGCAAAAATTGTACGTTTTTTAAGACGGAGAGGGATACACTATAGGTAAAAGCCCTTTCTCTGTCTGGAGAGAGGGCTTTTTTCATAATCAACGAATCATTTCTATTTCAATCAATACCAAGTTATGAGCCAGCGAGTTTACATTTTTGATACTACTCTGCGCGACGGAGAACAAGTGCCGGGCTGCCAGTTAACCACTGAGGAGAAAATTGTAGTAGCGAAAGAACTGGAGCGCATGGGCGTTGATGTTATTGAAGCAGGTTTCCCGATTTCAAGCCCTGGAGATTTTCGCTCAGTCGTTGAGATATCAAAAGCAGTGCTTGAGCCTACTATTTGTGCCCTTAGTCGTGCCGTGAAAGGCGATATAGATGCCGCTGGTGAAGCGCTTAAATGGGCGAAACGCGGGCGTATTCACACCGGAATTGGCTCATCGGATATTCACATCCGGAATAAATTCTCCAGTACACGGGAGAAAATTCTGGAACAGGCTATAGCGGCTGTCAAACATGCTAAAACGTATGTAGAAGATGTTGAGTTTTATGCCGAAGATGCTGGCCGTGCTGATTTGGTTTTTCTGGCTCAATTAACGGAAGCCGTTATTAAAGCGGGTGCCACAGTCGTAAATATTCCGGATACAACTGGTTATTGCCTGCCCGACGAGTACGGGCGTAAAATAGCCTATATCTATGAGCATGTCTCTAATGTTCATCAGGCTACTATATCAATCCATTGCCATAACGATTTGGGCTTAGCTACGGCAAACACGCTGGCGGGCGTTATGAACGGCGCACGGCAGGTTGAAGTGACCATGAATGGCATTGGCGAACGAGCCGGGAATACATCGCTAGAAGAGGTGGTTATGGCGTTAAAAGTTAAAAAAGAGTTAGGCTTTCATACTAATATTGATGCAACGCGACTCTTTCCGGTTAGCAATCTGGTTTCGCAGATGATGCGAATGCCTGTACAGGCCAACAAAGCTATTGTAGGCCGCAATGCTTTCGCCCATTCATCAGGCATTCATCAGGATGGCTTTTTGAAGCACTCCGAGAACTACGAAATCATGAATCCTCATGATGTGGGTGTTCCTAAATCATCTATCGTTCTTACAGCACGCAGTGGTCGACATGCGTTAAAACATCGGCTTGAACTGCTCGGTTTCCGCTACGATAAGCCAACACTTGATGGTATCTACAATCGTTTCCTGGATATGGCAGATATCAGAAAAGAAGTAAATGATAAAGATTTAATGGAGTTAGTACGTTAACAAAATGGCCCGTCGGAAAAGGGCCTTTTTTGTTCTATCTTCGGGTATGAACAAAACCGTTAAAACGACTGTTTCGCGGATAGAAAAGAGAACAAACTAACTAAAAAGTCAAAAGTTATGGCCCGCCCAACCCCTGAATTAATTTATGCACTCCGGCAAACGGCTTCCAATTTACAACATGGTGCGCCCTATCAATGGGGCCATATGGGCGGTTGCAACTGTGGTAACCTTGCCCAGGAGTTAACCAAACTTGATAAAGACCAAATTCATCGGTATGCCATGCAACGTCATGGGGATTGGAATGAGCAAGCTGAAGATTATTGTGAAACCAGCCAGATGCCCATTGATCTGCTGATTAATGAATTGCTCAATGCCGGTCTTATGCTTGAAGATCTAAAGCATCTTGAACGGCTTGATGACAGAGCCGTGTTGCTTCGCTTTCCAGTAGGTCAGAGATTTCTCAAGCATAATGTACGGGAGGATGTCATCGCCTATATGAATGCCTGGGCTGAGCTTCTGGAAGAACAACTATTAGAGAAAATAACACTACCCGCTATGTATGTGCTGGAATTAGCCTAATGTCTTTATCAGGCCGAATAAGTTAATCCGAAACAGTTATACTGGATCAATTCCAAAAGTTGTGGAGCATCAAGGATTAAGCATATAACTGAGTTAGGCGGTACAGAAAGAATTCGATGTTTCGCACCCCGCGGAATTGACTTCGAAATGCTTTGATCTTCGCATTGAACGACTCGGCTGAAGCGTTGGTACTGCGGTTGTCAAAGTAGTTGAGAATCGTTTCATAATGATTTTGGATAGAACGGGCCACGGTGTTGAAAGTTTTGAATCCCGCTTGGCGTACTTTTTCATGCCATTTGGCCAAGCGGGCTAAGCCATAAAGCTTATCGGTCGTCTTCTCACTAGCTAGCTAGCACCCTGTGTGGAAAGACCTGGCCGCTCTGGGACGCTAATGGCCACACCCGGCGTCACCGCACTGGGTGCCACAGCGTTTCCGGCACCAACCCGTTTCCGGATTGAATCAAGTCGCATTGTTTGTGAAGTTGCCGTATTACGTGTGGCGCTTTTCATTGAATCAGCCACTTGAGCCGATGCCAGGTGATGCACACTAAGGGCTAGGACCGAAATATAGACTACATGTTTCATCGCAGTTACTTATTTTAAAAGGACATAATAATTATTTTTCAGCGTAGCCTTTTGAACGGCCACTTTACGGGAGAGGAAGCTTCGTCCTCCCTGAAGCCCAGCCTGAACGGCGGAGGCCGCTGCCATTGCCGGCACATTTGCCGAATAGACGGGGGCACTCACATTAAAGCCCTGACCCGCCTGGGAAACTGCTTGACGCCCTTGTTGAACGCCGACAACGTTTGGGACGTAGATGCCCGATAACCCATCCATATCAAAGACCGTTAATTTCATCGGCAGAATGCGTCCTTCGACTTGTACCTGGTTAATGGCAATGTTAACTCGCTGGCCACCAAAATTGGCAACCCCGTACAGGCGGGTACCTTCCGGAATCATCCGGCCCCGAAGGGTAATCGATTCGAGCAATCGTAGCGTTATACGACCTCCCGATATAATCGTTTGATCTGAAAACACCATTGCTTTAACCGTTACCGAGAGCGAGTCTTCCTTTGCATCCATCTGCTGTTTGCGCATGTCGGACTGGAGCCCATAAAAATTATTCTTACCCGCAGCTCCGTTTAGCGAAGAAACCGTGGAGATCGGAACCGTTTCAGGCTTGAGTGCTCTACCTTGCAGATCAGCTTGGCGCTTGATCTTATCAGCTTTATACTCCTGAAGCAGCGCCAGCAATTGTTTCTGTTTTTCAATTTCTGCCTTTGTCTTGGTCGGATCGACCTCATTGACATCATCATCATCAGCCAGCTCCTCTTGCCCAGCCCTAGTCCCCGCTTTCTGATTCCGTTTTTTTGTGCGCGGGGGCGTGGGGGATTCTGGTTTTTCATAGATTTCATCTGGGACGTCATTTCCATAGATGTACGAATCTGCTTCACCACCACGTCGAGATTGATCTGGATGAAGGGTAGCCGGAACGTTTGCATTCAGGCCCCGTTCCATCGGCATCTGATCGGGCATCGATAACGGATGGGCATTCGTAGCCAGTTCAAGTTTTGACTGGGAAGGTAGGCCCGTTGAGTCGCCAGCGTTCGGTAAATCCGAATTTAAGCTCATGGTTGGTTTTACCGCGTCCTCCTCCTTAGATTTGGTGTGGTTGAGAAAGTAGTAAATAATCAGGATTAAGCAGACCCCAGCACCCGTCAGGATGGTAACGAATCGTTTATCCTGCATCAGCTGCTTGATTCTACTTCCGTCGAAGCGATCCGGCTCCGGCGTGGTTTGATTGGTGCTCATGATGTTTTTGGGTTATACGAGTAAAAAAATGACCAGTGGCGGTGTAGTACACACTGAAAGAACCTAGAAAAAGCAACCCTGCCAGACAAATGACGGCTTGCCATTTACGGTGCTGAAGCGGCTGTTTTTCCCACTGTTTGATTCGCCTATCAAGATTCGAATAAACCCACAGGCAAGCCGAATGATAGGCCAACAGGAGTCGTTCGGAAGGCGGCTTCTTTCGCCGTTTAAGGATGTTCAGGAACATAGATGTAGGACGTTAAGGGGTTAAGGACGATGCCCTTCGTAATGATCCCGATTGATGGTTTCTATGTCCGAATTATCTGTAACCCGGAACCGCTCAATGACAAAGCCGTGCGGGTTATTATCCGTTCGGGTAGCGTCGATGAGGTAGCAATCGGCAATTAATTTACGCATCGTGATATTCGTCGCGCGAACCAGCATAATACGGGCATTAATCGTACAGTAATAGGGCGATTTATTCATGTCCAAACTGACTGAATCAATCATCACTTTCTGAATGGTATTTCCTTGTAAAAGCTTGGTATAAAAGCCTTTTTCCCGCAAATCAAGATAATGCCGGGTAATGGATTCATCCCCCAGGTAAGCCGCCTGTTTCATATTGGCGTCAATGGCTTTCTCATCGGGTTCCTGGTTGAAAAAAAGCTTCAAAAACGTCTTGACATGGTCTTTTGCCTCGGCTGGGCGATTTGTGTTCTGTTCCTGAGCCAGCGCCAGCATGATCGACTTACCTCCATTGTCGAGCACGTATATTTTCTCCCGTGATTCCCGAGTTGTTTTGTACGAGAGGTAGGCCACCCAGGAAGCTACCCCAATACAGCCCAGGACGATGACAAAGACTAAAATCCTGACTAATTGAAACGACGATTCGATATTTCGCAAATAGCGAAAATTGAAATTAGCATTCATACAAAGGAAAGTTTAAGCAGTTAGTAAGAGGTAGCGGCACCGGCTAAGCGACCCGCTGTATTACCCGAGGCTGCACCGGCTAGCTGAGTCGCCGTACGCGCCGGAGCCGACATCGCTCGTAAACCGTCTGAAACTCCGGTGGAATCCAATATCCAGGTAGCCAGTTTAGGGACCAGCAAGTACCCAAAAATACCGATGGCGTAGAAAAGCAAGTTGGCAATTGATGAACTCGGCATTCCAGGGTTGCCCTGAAGCTGCTGGAATTCTACATGCAGACTGGACAGGTGAAAACTATCCAGAATGAACCCATAGATATTGGCAATCGGCACCCATAAAAGGGTATGTAGCACCCGCCCCACCCAGGCCGCAATGGAGGAGTAAAACCAGTCGAAACAGCCTAAACCGATCGTCAAAGGACCAAACATGCCTAAAATGATCAGGAAGTAAGTCGATATGATTTTTATGCCAATGATCACAATGAAATAAATTAGCCGAAAAAGAGCCATCAGCACATAGTTCACGGTGGTATCGATGACAAAATTAACCGCATCAGCGGCTGCGGAAGTAACTGAATTCGCCATACCCATTACGCTGTCCGTCACCAGCTGGAACCAGGAGCGATTATCTTCTGCGGGAGCTACCGGTGGTGGAGCATTGGTATTACCCATATTTTCAATACGCGTTTTGGCGTTGGATAACACCTGTTGTTCCACCTCATCCCGACGGAAAGCGCCCATTTCCTGCGTCGCATCATTCAGCGTGCGGCCCATATAAACAACGCCGGAGTATAAACCTGGATAGGCCAGCAGGAGCATCGAAATAACAACCGGTCGAAGGAGTGGATATACATCAATGGCTTCATTTCGTGCCATGTGCGCCCAAACCCGGTAAAATACGTAGAACAGGGAGCCAATCAAGCCAATGGCCTGACCAATGGCAATGAAGGAAGAGAATTCAGGCAGCATCGTATCAAACAAGGCGTCAGCCGCTTCCTCAATACTGCTGATGGCCCCGTTGGCTAGTGTACCATTCCAGCCGGTTCCAGGGGATTGTAGTAAAATCATGGGTTGAATTGGAAGGAATTAACTTTTGAGAAAATTAACTGGCTTGAATTGAAGCCGCCAGGGCCCCGGCAACTGGTGGCCAGCCAAAGCGAATTGAGTTGCAATTTTGACGGACTCAGTAACTGCAACTTATCAAAACCATAGCCCTGCGTTGCGCCATGATCACCCAGCGCAATATGGGTTGAGTCATCCCAACGGAATGGCATGAAAGCCATTTCCGGGCCACAAGGGATCTTATGATGCGTGGTCGTATCAACGAGTTGCGAAAAGTAACTCCACAGTAGCGAGTCTCCGGACGGTTTAATCGTCACACCGGCGTAAAAAAGAAGGGAGCTACCACCGGGTAAAACGGCCTCCCACTGGCCTACATACCCAACGGGGAAATCAGCTGCTGTTCGTCTGAAGCGATCTTGCTTTTGACAACTGCTTTGAGAGAAGGTTGCCAGTAGGCTGAGTACTACTAGGAGCTGTTTCATTTCTTTACGTAACGAATCATGTAAGGGTCAGAAATTCGCTTGCTGATCGCTGAACGCATGGCCTGTTCTGACTCTGCCATGCGGTAGTAATTGACCGAGGCTGCTACTTTCCTGCCAAAACTGGCTAAATCCGCGTGGTGCTGTTTTGCTTCAGCCAGGGATTTTTGTTGTAGTTTAAGTCGGTCATAGGGTGACAAAAAGACTGGCTTCCCTTTGGAAATGCTAAAGGCATTGCGTGCCTTAATTATGTCGGTGCTACCCAGCGTGCCCATTACTATCGAGTTGTTGTAAAACGCGACATCCTCATTTTTTCCTTTGTCGAGGTAGCGTTTAATCATCTTAGAGGTTGGCCCGCCACCATCGTAACTTTGGTCAATGGCATAGATTTCCGTTCCCCAAATGTTCTTGGTCATTTGGCTTTCAATCTGTTTTATTGACGATTCCTTAATGGCTTTATTCTGGTCATTGTGTTGAAGAGCCCATTCATAGCGCAGTTTGAAATCCTGATAGTTAAGTTTGTTGAGTCGTTCCTGGCCATCTTTCCAAACGGTGCGTAATGAGGCGAGTTTCTTCACCAATCGTTTGTCCTTGGTCTTTTGATATATCGACATGATTTTTTCCGCCGCTGGAGCTAAAACCACCGCATCCGCAATCGCTTTGATCATCTCATCGAGGGCTTTGTTCACGGCTAGATTAACTAGGTCAACGCCGGGATCAACAATGCCTTTTTTGATTTTACTCTCCGTCATGCCAAGCACTTTGTCAATCTCGCCTTGCAAGGCGGGATCAGTAGGCATACCAGCGTCCAGTTGACCGGGAGCCCGGACATCCGTCGCTTCATCTTGGGCTTGTCCGGCTTGTGGACATACCACCAGTAATCCAACCAGTAGCAGCACGGCTACTAACCGGTTGTAGTTAGTTTGTATCAACATGATTCAGCCCCGATTTTTTTTGAAAACTACCCTGTTTGAACTCGTTGGCCTGCTGCTTGGCTATTCGATAGACATAGATTCTCCGAAGTTCGTCCCGAAGGCTCCCAACATCCTCAAGTCGTTTTTTGATCGCCGTAGCCGCCTGATCCAAGACATCCATGCGTTCCCCTTGCGCCATCCAGGAAACCGTAACACCCTGTCCAGAACTGCCTAGGTTACAGACGATATTGACCGAAGAGGCTAAATCATTGGTTGCGCCAACGCTTTTAATCAGGGATTGATAGCCCTGACGCTCTTTATCTGTGAAGACAGGTGAGGAAAGTATTTTGTCCAGCTCCCGTACGTGAAATTTCACCGCATCAAACAGCCCCTTTATATTCAATTCCTTGTAATAGGAACAGAACTCCGGCGATAAGGTCGTATGGGATTTTTTCCAGGCATAGTCCACCTTCAGGGTTTGATACGTAATTTTTTGTTGGCTGGTGTAGCCCTCCGCTACCATCTTTTTTAACCGCTCGACTTCACCCGCCGGTGTCGTTCCAACATCGGCAATCGTGGAGGCTAATTGCGCAATTTTATCACTAATGCCCGACATGATCTGATCTTCCGCTTCACCAATCAGACCCGATACTTCGTCCGATAGCTCATCCTTCATGCTAGCAAAATAACCCGTCAGATCACTGCCAATACTACTTAAGACATTATCCGGGGAGAGCTGATTCGATAAATTTTCAACGTAGTTGCCAATCACATCGCCTAAGTCGTCTTTACTCACTTTGATAGGTGCTTGGCCCGGAAAGGTTACCGTAGGTTTTCCAATTAACGGCACGTCAACAATGGGCATGTACTGGCTATAGTCAGGCGCAGAACCCGAAGAATCCGTTTGTCCCCAAGCTATTGGTTGACCCGCTATTGTTACAAGTACGCACACAAGCAGCCCTATGATTTTGTGATTTTTTTTCATACTGATTTGAGGTCTAAATCCTCCGCTACGACTTCTTTAAGCGCTATATCAAAGTTGCCACCGTTACTGGCCACCTTTTTCATCACCCTGAGTTTTTCACTCTCTTTGGTTGTAAAGGCGTAATATTCGGGACGTGAAACTTCGAGGCCATATACCCGGTATCGTTGCCCGCCCCAGCTGACAAAGAATTCTTTATACATGCGATTCGGATCATTATCCCGGTTCATGGAAAGTATCAAATCCTTCTCCTTATTGGTTAAGCCCAATAGTTCCTTGACGGCATTGAATTTGTTTTCATACTTCCGCTGATCCATCAGGATCTTCGTGTCCGCATTGTTGATAATTGAATCTTTGACAATTGAACTACCAATGATGTCATCGACTTCCTGGGTGACAATCCAGGCTTCCCCATCAAACTTCCGCACGGTTTTATACAGGTACTTGATGTAACCCGCCATATTCGGCGTCATGATGGCTTTCCAAGCTTCCTCAATCAAAATGATCTTCTTGATCCCTTTCAGTTTCCGCATCTTTGAAATGAACGTATCCATAACGATGATGGCCACAATTGGATAAAGAATGGGGTGATCCTTTACATTGTCCAGTTCAAACACCACAAAGCGTTCGTGTAACAGGTCCAGATTTTTCTTTGAATTCAACAGAAAATCAAATTCACCCCCCTTATAGTAGGGCTTAAGGTTAAACATGAAATTGTTGTAATCGAAGTAATCATCCCGTACCCCTTCCCGCTTCAGATATTCGTTAAAATCCTGTTGCATAAATTCGTAGAAGGTATCGAAGCAGGGAAATATGGACTCATCGACCTGAAGCTTTAGGAAGTACCCTTTTACGGCTGAGGATAATGCATTGTATTCGGCACGGCTGGTTTTTTCCTCGATCGATTTCCAGAGCGTTAATAATAGGTTTTTAAGCGATTCCATTTTTTCGGTCTCAGGGAAAGCCCGTCCCTCTAGGAAAAATGGATTAAAATGGATAGGTTCTTCCATCGTATAGGTGATGTATTTTCCCCCCAGCATACCACACAAACCCCGGTAGGAATCCCCCACATCCACGATGACAATATGCGCGCTATGTGTATGATAGCTGCGTAAAAAATGGTTGGTTAGAAAGCTTTTCCCCGATCCACTGGGACCAATGATAAACTTGTTTTTGTTGTTGATCCAAGTCCTGTCCATTGGCTCATCGGAAAAATCAACCCACAGGGGTCGTCCCGAAAGCCGATCAACCACGCGTATACTATTCCGGGCCGATTCCGAGGTATAGTAGTTCGTTTCATGATTAAATAAACAAGCCGCCTGGGGAGCAAACTGGGTAAAGGTGTCTTCGCGCGGTAAATCGGCCGCGTTGCCGGGAATACCCGCAAAAAACAGAAAGGCCGCATCCCGCGTATTTTCCCTCGGCTTTAGATTCATCTTGGCAATGGCCGCTGTCGTTTTATTCCGTAGTTCAGGCAAGCGAAGTTTGTCATCTGTCCAGACCTGTACGTTGGCATGAATGCGAACCGGTGTCCAGGACTTTTCAGCGGCCAGTGTAAGAAAGCCGTTAACTAAGTCCGCGTTAACTTTATTGGCCCGGTCAAAATTGGATAAAGCCACCATATTGCCCGCTTTCTTCTCTAACTCGGCTGTTATCAGAGTTTTATCGTCGATAAATACATATTGATTATAAATATGATTGCAATCCAGCATGAGTCCAATTGGCGTGGAATACCCAACTGACAACGTTGAATTTTCAGTCGATAGAGCGCCAATCCGAACATTGGTACTAATCGAGTCCGGCATGTCATCGACCTGAGAAATAGTAAAAAACTTTGAGTATTTGTTGCCAATACGCAACTCATCCTCGGAGGTGAAATCAAAATCGGCGAGTGGCACAACCTCATCGTTCAGGGATAGGGTCATGTAGCGTTCGATCAAACCCGCTTTATCAACCGGGGCGTTCTTGTCCGGTTGTAATTCATCATTACCAAGGCGACGACAGGTGATTAGCCGATTTGATTCCAGTATTGATTTTAACTGAAGTACAGCCACCATAAACTTGTCAATCTCCCCTTTGCTAAGCGCCCGTTTCGGCACTATATGCGCTTTGACCAGCGAGGTTAGCCCCGCGTTGGTACGGGTTCTTTCCCCCTGGGAAAACGTTAGGTAGACATAACATTTGTGATGCAGATACGGGCGCTCATTAAAATGCAATTCGGCAGATCGATCTAAATAGCTTTCGGGAAGTTCCTTTGTGTTTGGTTTATATGTCTCTTCTACAAACCAGTCTTGCTTATGAAGAATCGTACCCGCCGGTAAAACGCCAATGGCCTTACTCCACGTTTCAACCAACTCCCGGTAATCTCCCATTTCAACACCCTCTTCGACACGGGCATTGAGGGTGAAAATTTCCGGTAAGGTAATCTCGAAGGCAAGGGTCAAATCACCCCATTTTGTGAAAATACAGTTTTCTTCAACTGCCCCAAGAGGAAAGATTTTTGCTAATTCTTTAACCGAGTATTTCATGATGGTCCGCTTTAGGAGTTATTACTTGCGCAGATTCCGATAAACTGAATCTTGCCGAACCGTTACGATGCCAGGTAGTTTTTTGCGTGCTTGCTGACGGGCATACCCGCCTGCCCCCGATTTTGCGGATCGTCTAACCAGTCTCATATAAACCACATATATCCCTACGCCACAGGCGGCAAAAATCATCCAGCCTGGTAGGGGTACAAAGACGGCTGACACCCCCCCCGTTACAATTATGAAAATAATCCATTTGATCAGCTGGCCTAGGTAATCCATGCCTATAACCCCTCTGACCTGGGGAGGGCGGTCAGCCCCTTTGTTAATCGGGTAACCCATACGGCTGTGTATTATTTGCCAAAAGCAGAGGTTAACACCAAGCCTACAACCCCCGCAAAAACAATAGCTGCACCCCAGTTGATCACTGACTTTTTGAAATCGGGATCGTTATTGAAAAATTTACTGGCGCATTGAATGCCGCCTACGAACCCCATAATCAGGCAAAGAGGAAGCATCAAATCCCCAACGCTTTTTCCCACATCCTGTAGCTCGGACGTTGCTTTATCAACCCCTTTTGCAATCGCTCCGGATTGAAGTCCCTGGGCAAAGACTGACCCTGTTGACAGAAGGAATCCCAACACTAAGGAAAGGGCAGAAAAATAAATGGTTTTAACATTTTTCATGAGTACAAAATTTTAAAAGGTTACAAGAGAATGTGACTAGAAAAATAGATTGAGTGTCTTCGTTAAAACAGCTTACGAGATGGGCCTGAGGCGAAGAATCCCACAACCAGGCAAATCAGCAAAACCAGTTCCTGAATGTTGTCTCCTATTGAAGCCAGTTCAGCTAAAGGCTGGCGAGTCGAGTGATAAGTACCGGTGAAGGGCTGATCAAACAGACCAAACCTTGCCCCTATTCCTACCACGATGAGTACTAAAAATGTACCTCTGGCTAACCAGTTTAAACGTTTTAGTTTCATTGCTTTTTTTTTGAACTTTTTGGTGAAATGATAAAATTTAATTTAGTTATTAGGCCGTTCAATCAACCTTACATAAACTATTATACACCTAACCTAGGGCCTGGAAATGAAAGTACAAACACTTTAAGTGTTCAATGTAATTACATTTATATCTTTAAAGTGGCTACGTGCCACGTTTATCCCCAAAAAAAAGGGGTTCGTCCCCGTTTGTTGTTGTTTCATCCTCACAAAAAAATTTTGTCATTTTTTGATTTTTTTTAGTGGCCTACATTTTGGAAAAACATTTCCTGAAATAGATTCCGATTCGGTTCTCCCTCCTCATTTGAAATTTCCGAGGAAGCCGCCACAAAACTGGATTGAATAACATTTTTCAAATTAACGTCTCCAGGCATCCGTTCTATAAGCGAAGCTATGATGTTGAGTAGGGTTGCTTGGTGCTTTTCTTGTTGCTCTCTTAGTTGTCTGTCAGCTGCATCTAATCGCATGATCAACATCTCCTTTGTCAAGGTCGCAAACGTATTCATCCGCTCCTGATATACGTCCAGCTCTTCTCCATCTTCCAGTAGATTATCCTGTAGGCGTTGATTCAATTGATCTTCTTCCTGAAAGTCAGATTCTATAGCTTGACTCGGGCGTTTCCCGTTATAACCCTGCGACATATCAAACAAAGTTTGTTCCTGTTCATAGTCGATGTCATTTTCTTTCTCACGCTCCAGTCTATAAGCTTGCTGCAAAGCATAAATTTCCTTCCAAGCATCGGACATTTCTGGCTCTTCCGACTTTGTTCCTGCTACCAATCCCTGTTCACCTGGTAAGTTACCAGGCTGGGGGGCAGCAACTGGAGTGGGTTGTAAAGGCTGATCAGGCTGGCCGTCTTGCTCAACTTTAGGTGAGTAGCCATTTTTTTCAAGTTCTGCTATACGCGCTAAGACACCTTGATGTTCTTCGGAGGTAACATAATTCATCGGCATTTCTTGGGAAGATGCTGACTGATCTGATTGGCTTTCAGTAGAAATTTCCGAAGGGGTTAATACCGAGGGGGTATTTAAAAAATACCCCCTTAGATACCAACCTGAGACACTTAATCCTACTACACCAACAACAAGTAGTATCGTATCCATTATTCGAAACGTTTACGGGCTTTCCATTTAGCAATTAACTCATCAACCTCACTTTTGTGTTCTGACCGGTGATGGGTTAACAAATTGTCGATTAAATCACCTACGTTCAGTTTATACCCTTGCCGCCGGGCCTCACTGACCAGGACAGAAAGTAAATAATGAGATTCTTCCGTAATACGCACCGGTTTACCATCACTGGCTAAACTAGTACCATCTTCTTTTACCGGCTTTTTAAAGAACGTTTCCAGATATGAACTGGACTTTGCACCCTCCCCTACTACCTTACTTTTAGGTTTGCGGGGTATTGAAACCGCAGACGTATTTTCAGCAGCGTTAGTGGCCGGTGTAATCTCATTCCCTTTTATAATTACTTCTGATTCCTTTTGAGCTACTTCCCGGCTGGGCGTATCTTCTGATTCAGAAGTTGAGGTTACCTGGTTGCTGGATTCAGCGGGCGTTTCCGGGTTAGAATTCTCAACCCGTTCCGGGGCTGTTTCTTCTTTAAGTGCTTCGCCATCGGATGATGGCACACTGGCAACCGGATCGTTTTGCTGTAACCACGCCATCATTCCACCACTGGGTGGATTTATAGTCTGGACGGGGGTTTTGTTACTCTTGGCCATAAAATTATACAGTAGGTGAATTAGAAGCAAATAATTTATTCAATTCCTGAATTAAAGGTTTAATGACTGCATTAGGGAACAGGGTTGATCGTGTGTCCTTAATAGCAACTGTGTCAGGAATACGATGCTCCATAAAATGCACATTCATTGGCGTTTTACGCGAAGCGTTTAAGCCATCTAAATAGTTAAGGGCTGCTTGCTCCAAGCCGGAATATCGGTCCTTCCGTTCGCGGCTGTCAAACTTGTTCCAAAGCAAATAGGTTGGAACCATCCCACCGTTTTTATTGGAAAACTTCGCCATTGCCAGCACTGTGTGCATGGTCGATTCAAACGACAGAGGATCAGCCTCCAAGAGTAGTACTGCAGCATCCAACCGTTGAATCATGGCAGGCATTCCCTCAACGTTCAGGGTACCTGGTAAATCAACCAGCACAAGTTCATTCTTAATGGCATATGCATCCAGCTTGGGTAGGGCATTAGCCACTGAATCAGCATAGATGGGATAAGGCATCTGCCCTAATTTTTCGGCCTTTCTAAAAAAGCCCTCATCTGATTTCAACCGTGCAATTTCAGATGTACGAATCGATTGTAAGCTGTGTTGAGGAAAGTCACAATCGAAAATAGCGACAGGTACACGCTCGACCTGATAAAAGTACGTAGCGACGTGAGTTGTAATGCTGGTCTTGCCAACCCCACCTTTCTGGGAACAAAACGAGATGAACTTTGCCATTATAAAATGTTAAAATGTTGACTTGTTACATTTTTACAATGTAAGGTTAATGCATTCTTACATTGTAAAGTAAGCACATTATCACAATGTAGGATCAATACAATGCAATAATGTCTAAATGTATAAAACTTACAATGTATAAAACAAGCATTGTAAAGAAAATACTTTGTGTAAATGTAAAAATGTAAAAAAAGTACAATGTAACATTATTACAATGTTGATATAATACATTGTAATAATGTTACATTGTGAGAAGTAGACATTGTAAGCTTCTTACAATGTAAAAAGTACACATTGTGAAAATGTAGCGTTATGCAGTCGAGCTATACATAGCCGATAGATGTAATAATGTTACATTATTACATTATTACATTTTTACAGACAAACTACACTTCTAAGTCAGTCATTTGAAGAGTGCTCATTATGTAAAAATGTACATTTCTTACAATGTAAGAAATGTACATTTTTGACAGTTCTGCCGTGTTTGTCGAAACGGTTGGTGAGCGAAAGTAGATGCTTTATTATGTAACAATGTAATAATGTTACATTTTCACATTGTTACATAATATTATTCCTCCCCTCATTACCATCATAAAAAATCTTGTTGGTTTAGTTGGCGTCTCGTTTTTCGGAGTAGCTTTGTTCGCAACAAAGAGCAAGATGTGTTTTGCGTGCCGCAAAACCTGCCCTTGCGCTAACGCGACTACGGGCAGCATCTTGCCCAGCGGGGGCCTCTTCTTTGCTACGCAGTCTGAACTACGGGTGGTAATGGAAAACGAAGCGGAAAATAAACAGCTAAATCCAGGCGGACGCCCGAATCTTTCGGGCGAAGAGGTACTCGCCTACCGGCTAGTGACGCGGGTTAATGAGAAGGATCATTTGGCTATCCAACGAGATTTTAGCTTATGGCAAAGTGGTCGGGTAGGGCGGATAGCTGACTACCTGCGGGAGATTATTTTAAACCGAAACACACCGAAGCTAACGGTAGCCATAGGAGACATTCAGAAAGACCAGGTTGTTGAGCTAACCCAGACCTTACATAACATCCGGCAGCACCTCAAGCATCTGGATACGAATTATAACCAGATCGCTAAACGAATCAACAGCATCGAACATACCGGAAAACTTTATTACGAAGTGCAGACAAGTAAGGTCATTATCGATAAAATAGGGCCAATAATCACACAGATAGATAGCTTAGTAAAGGCACAAACCGAAGAAATTTTTAAAAAATAGGATGGTTATTCGGCTGACAGTTGGGGCACAAATCGGCGGGGCACTACGCTATAATGAACAGAAAGTTGTTCAAAAGCAGGCCCATGTCCTGAGTGCAACCGGCTTTGCCAACAACGAGTTAGCTGAAAGAAGCCGTAATTATGCCACCAATGTTCTGGAAAATCAAGCTAAAAAGAACTCGAATGTTAAGAAGCCTACACTTCATTTCTCGCTCAGTTTGCATCCAACCGAGCAGGTAAGTGATGAGAAATTCAAGGCGATGGCTCACCAGTTCATGGCCGAAATGGGCTATCAGAATCAGCCGTATATGGTCTATCGCCACCATGATACGGCCCACCCGCACATTCACATTGTAACCACCTGCGTAAACGAATCGGGCGAAAAAATCAACGATTCCTTTATCAAACGCCGGACAAATGCCGTGCGTCAGAAGCTTGAACTACGATTCGGCCTTATCAAAGCGCAGGGTCGTGGTAAGGAAAAAACGGCTGAACAGAGCCAACCTGTGACACCGGAGCACGCTCAGGAAGTCCAGTCGACGCAGCCCCAAAAAATGGGAGGTTTTGAAAAGAAAGATCAGCTGGAGGCCATCTTACGCCAGACATTTCAACAGGGTGCATTCGACAATATTGACGAATACCGTACTTTGTTGAAAAAGCAGCATGTTCATACGGTCCTGCACCAAAGTACGCTGAATGGGAAACCTGTTCGGGGTATCAGTTACCAGTTCACCGACGAAGCGGGTAAAGCGGCAACTCCTCGTATCAAAGCTAGTGAAATCGGAACCTGGGCGACCTGGAAGGAGATCGAAAAGCAGTTTGGTAGCCCTGGCCAGCAGCAACAAAAAGGACAAGCTCAGAAGCAGGAGCAAAGCCAGCCAAACCTGCTGACCTACGAGCAGTACAAAGCGCTTGCCACCATACTGTCAGAGGAGTTAAGGGCTTATAAGAAAGAGCAGCATATCTATTATGATAGCGCTCTGATTGAGAACTTCCCAACGGCAGCTATGCAAGCCCGGCTTCACGTTATTACGCGAAAGAAATTAAGCGATGTAGAAATTAGTGAGGCTGTACGCCGTTTCGAAGAATATAAACGCGCACAACTGCCAGAAATCATCAAGAAGGAGCAGTTCGCCTTTATCCGCACGATGGATACCTATACCAAGATTGCCAGTGAGATTCAGGGCAGTGCTCAAAATAAGCGGGAATTCTTTTCGGCACTTAGTGTAGATGTTTCGGTTGATGGCTGGATTACTAGCCCCAGCAATCGCCATTTAGCTTATCAGATCGGGCCTGCGCATTACGATAGAATCCAAACCGATGACGGTCCTGAGTTGAAAATGCCTAAAATTTACTCACGCGGTGAGCGAACAGTCATGCTGCTTAGTGAATCGAAAAAGCCCTTTAAAGAAAGCTATTACGATGTTCGAGCGGAGCATCTGGAACGCATCCTAAAGCCAGAACGGATGAATGTCATTCATGCGCAACTAAATGCCAACTACATAACCCGTCTACAAAAAGATGGGCCTGTATTAGGCGTAGATCAAGTCCGCTATTACTATCAGCGAGGCATTATGATTGATCCTCAACAACTAGCTACGAGTAAGATGGGTAACGAAGCTGTTTGTACCATTAGGTATAACGCAGCCCCAACTCAGTCGGCCGTATCTGCTGGATACGTGTTTGAGAAGCAGATGCCTCACCTCAACCTAGAACACTGGCACAAGGGCCTTTCTACCGAAGCCGGTCGATACATGGTCGCTCTGGCGTTATTGATCGACCAGGCAAAAGAAACAAATGGGAAGTCAAGCGATCTTACCTTCTTGCGTAAACAGATTCATCAGCGTGATCCAGCGTTAGCAAAATTCTCCAATGAAGAACTCCTCGGCGTATTAGAAAAGCGGAGTCTACAAGGAAAAGGCTGGATTAAACAAACCGATCTGGAGGCTAAAATTGATCCTAACACCTACTTGAACGAGTACGCGATCAATGCCCAATTAATAGACATCCGGGCAGCTGATGTACTAGGCTACGAACAAACGGGTAAGTTTAAGCATGTAGGAAAGGGAATAAAAAAACGTAGCAAAGGCCGCGAACTGTAAGATTGACTACCAGGCTAGGTCTCTATAGGGAAGACTCATTCTGAAAATGTGTATACAAAGTTAAAAAAAAAAGATTTCTTTTATGAGGACGAAGTAACAACAACGGGGGACGAACCCCTTTTTTTTGGGGACCAACGTGGCTATTAGCCACTTTTTGGGTTATGGATGTAGCTACAGTCAGGAGGAAGATAATTTGATTTTTTCGAAGTAAAAAGTAGGTTAGGTATTTAATTATCAATCAATTAAACACACGGTCATGAGTAATCAAAATGAACAACAGCAAAATGATTGGGTACACAAAGGGGTACTTACCGTTAGTTTCGTTATCCTAATGGTACACGTATACTTCTTCTGTTTTGATAGTCTGGAGTCGCGTGGCTATACATGGAGTATCATCAACAATTTCCTGCTAAAGATCAATCGGCACATTCACATTTTTGATAGCACGATTTATACCAAGCTGATATGCCTACTACTTCTGCGGGTTTACGGCTGGGCTAACAAACCGAAAAAGGATTTGACAACAACCTGGGTGACCGTGTGGTCAAATGCCATTCCAGGGCTATTACTGTTCCTGGGAAACTTTTTTCTCTTACGGATGTCGGCTGTTCCAGTGGACATCCGGAATGGGCTTTATATCGCCTCGACAATTGCAGGTTTCATTTTATTGCTAAGTGCAGTAAGTCTGGCTAGTCGAATACTTGGTTTCAACTTAAGGGATGACCCCTACAACGAGGAAAACGAACAATTCATGCACCAGGAAGAAAAACTGGAAAATGAGAATTCAGTCAATATTCAGATCAACTATATCTATGGCAAGAAACAGCGTCAAGGCTGGGTAAACATAACAAACCCATTCCGGGCTACGATGATTGTTGGTACACCGGGTTCAGGGAAGTCCTATGCCGTTCTTAATAATTTTATCCGGCAACATATTGAGAAAGGGTTTTCGATGATGGTTTATGACATAAAATACCCGACGCTTACCAAAATTGCGTACACCTATTATCTAAAAAATAAGGATAAGTACCCAGAGTTAAACAAAAATAAAAAGACGGGTGAGCTGGGGGCTACGCCCATGTTTTGCAATGTCAACTTTGATAAACCGCGTGAATCGCTACGGATCAATCCATTGCTACCCACTAAAATGACCGATATTCAGGACGCCCTGGAAGCCGCCAAAATCATCATGTATAATATCAACCGGGACTGGATCGGCAAGAGTGGTGATTACTTTGCTGATTCAGCCATTAACTTTCTCACTTCTGTTATCTGGTACCTGAAGCGCTACGACGACCGAATGCTACAGGAAGCCAAGGAAAAAGGGGTTGAACACGATGGTCGGTTCTATTGCACATTACCACACGTTATTGAGATGATTGCAACGGTTAAGGAACAATTGTTTCCAATCCTTCAATCAGAGGAAGACATTGAATTACTATTAAGCCCTTTTGCCTCTGCTTTATTGAAAGGCGCTAACAACCAGCTGGAAGGACAGATTTCGTCGGCGTTGATCGCACTCGGCCGCGTGGCCAGCCCAGCCTTATACTGGGTTCTGACAGGAAATGATTTTAGCTTAGATATCAATAATCCCAAGGAGCCTAAGATTCTATGTTTAGGAAACAATCAGGAACGAAAGGATACCCAAGGGATCATCATAGGATTAATTAACTCCCGAATGGTGAAACTGATCAATAAAGAAGGCCAGCTAAAATGCTCAATCATTGTCGATGAATTACCCACTATCTATCTGATGGGCTTGGATAACCTTATCGCTACGGCTCGTAGTAACAAGATATCCACCTGTCTGGGTATACAGGATTACACACAAATTAAAAAAATGTATGGTGACAAAGAGGCCGCAGCCATCTGGACAATTATTGGAAATATATTCTCAGGTCAGGTATTAGGAGAGACGGCTAAAGACCTGTCGAGTCGATTTGGAAAGATACGGCAGCAAAGCCGGTCTGTATCAATCAACGAACGGGATACGAATATAAGTCTGTCCGAACGGATGGAACCGTTGATCCCCGAATCTAAAATCTCATCCCTTTCCCAAGGATCGTTTGTCGGCAGCGTAGCCGATAACTTTGATCAAAAAGTAAAGCTAAAAACCTTCAATGGCGAACTGGTAGTTGAACCGGTTATGGTTGACCAGCTAAATAATCTAACCCCTATTCCGGAACGGCCAGAAATGGCTAAATACTCAGATGAAGAACTCAATAAGCTTGTAGCTGATAACTTTAAACAGGTTAAAAAAGAAATCAAAAAATTAGTGGAGTCGGAATTGAATCGCCTGAACAATGATCCGAACTATCAGCACCTAGTTACTCAATACCAGGAATCCGAAGAGGACTAATGCAGAATATGTCAAGCCAATTTGATTATTTAGCAAATAATTTGAAACGGAATTGGCTCGACAGTAATGCAGGAACGTTTAAGTAACCGATTACGAGAAGCCCGGATTGTACTGGGCTTAACTCAGGCTGAGGCAGCCAGCGCCATCGGTATTAAACAACCCATGCTCCACCGGGCTGAAACATCGATGGAGATAAGTAGTAACCGGTTACTCCAAATAGTGGATTACTACGTTAACCAACGAAAAATAAATCCGGCTTGGTTGCTCAGTGAACCCAATTTAGCTTTTGACATCTTTGCCGGTGAAGATAAAGCCGATGAACAGAAACTTAGACTACTAAAAGGTTTTCTGGAAACGCTGGATGGGATCGACAAAACCGATGAAACCGGTAAATAGAGTTACTTACGTGTTAGGGTAGCCACTGGTTTAATGGGCTTAGAGAGGAGAAAACAGTAGGGTAGGGGATCAACAACCTGCCCATTGTAACGAACGCCGTAGTGCAGGTGGGGGCCCGTAGTCATGCCCGAAGCCCCCACCCGCCCAATGACCTGGCCCCGGTAAACAAAATCACCGGGTTTAATCCAGGTCGATAGCAGATGGCCGTAAAGCGTTTGATGACCTCGGCCGTGAGTTAGGTAAATGGCTAATCCAATGCCTTCTGGTTGATTAATAATTTGTCGGCAAAAACCATCCGCTGTAGCATACACCGGAGTTCCCAATGGTGCAGGTAAATCAATACCCGTATGCGATGCAAGACTACCTAAAACCGGATGTTGGCGCATTCCAAATTTGGAACTCATTCGGGTTTTTACCAGCCCAGTTGCTTTGTCGGCAGCCACATGGAAGGGTAATATAGAAGGGACATCCCGTAACCGGTTTAAGGACCGATCTCGATCCGTTAAGGGATTACCCCCCACCTTTCTTTTGACTAAATCCTGACTTCTGATTGCCGCTACCCGCCGTGTCGCCAAGCTGTCTATGTACCGTAAAAATTGCAAACTATCCTTAATGGGATCAAGTACTGGAAAAGAAGGAGCCGGTTTAGCGGGGCTTACTAGGTCTGGTGAAGAACCAGTCTTATCTAAATAGGTAATCGGAAACGAATGCCCGGTATTTGGCCGTATTGTATCCGTTGATACCTGCTGCGAATAGGGTGAAAGCTGGGCAGGAGACGTAAAAACGCCCTGGGCAAAAGCGGTTGGAGACCCAATCAAGAACGTAGAAATTTTGAGTAACTGTTTCGAGAAGCGCATTGACAAAAATAATAAAAATTTTTCTTGGATGCTATTGTATTCTAGTATATACTATAGAAATTAGCCTTCTCAAACGATATTTAGACCCGTAAAACTGAATCATGACCAACAATCCTTATGGCAAAACGAAACAGCCCGAAACAGTCGCCAAGCTTAAGAATTAAAGCCGTAAGCGAGGTGGCCTCCGAATCCGAGCAACTCAAAGAACAGTTCTATGAACTGCTTTTACCCGAAGAATATCAGGAATTAAGGCAATACCTGGGAAACGACGGATTCTTAAGTAATGACGAAATCAGTGCTGCCTTACGAGATGGTCGATTAGTAAAAGAAGAGCTATCCGAAAAGCTTTCGACGTTAAATCTGCCTACCGATAATAAGGGCTTACAAGAGAAGCTGACGGACTACCTCTGGGAGCTTCACCAAATCATTCAGGACCCAGCCTTAGAACGCATCCAGGCTGATAAATTCTACCAGGTAGAGACCATACAAGCCATTCCTGATGCCGAACGCAAGCAAGGAGAGGATGAACAATCCAAACAACGGGAACGGGACAGAAGTCTCGAAATTGTAAACGGCGGACTCATTGCGAACTTTCTTCACAATTTCAAGAAGGCGTACAACCTGGAAGATAATCCAGAAATAGACATGGGAAAGAAAACACGTTTCCAATGGCAGGATGTCGAAGCTTCAATGGAAAAGATGGGTCTCACGCGTGAAATGCTAGCCGAAACAGGCAATTTGGACCGCTTATTAAAGGGTGAGAAAACCGGTGTCATTGACTTTAAATCAGAATATAATGGTCAGGAAACGGCCTTACGGGGTAAGATTTATTTGGTCAGTCAAGGAGATGAAGTAAAACCTTTTTTTCAATCGGTTAAGCAGACGCTGCAAGTGCCCGATCAGAAATGGGGGTACTCGTTTAGTCAGGAGGATAAAGACCTACTCAAGCAAAAAGGTGAGTTAGGCAAACAGGTCGAGTTGGATGACCGAATTACAGGAAAGAAATACAAGGCGTACGTCGGTGTCGATCAGGAAACAAACTCGCTGACCATTTGGCGCGCAGATAGGGTACATATCCCGATCCAGATCAAAGGGATTACCCTGTCAAAAGAACAGCAGGAATCCCTACAGCAAGGAAACCCCATACGGTTATCCGGTATGACGGGTGAGAATGGCCAAAAATTCGATGCTGATGTACAGGTATCCGCTGGCAGGCGGAGCCTCAGCTTTTCGCCCCCTTCCGAAGCGATCAAACAAACCATCGATGTAAAAACAGCGAAGGAGATGAACCGTGCGTCGGACCAGCTGCAAGGCACATCCGTCGGCAGCGCAACGACCAAGGTCCAGCTACCCGCGCAGAAAAAACAGAGAGAAGAGTCAAAAAATAAGGGTATCGATCCGGAAGTAGCAAAAACCGGTGAACCAGCCACTAAAAAAGAGCTGGGTAAAAATAAGAGCCAGGCTAAAAACAAAAAGACCCAGAAGGATCAGGGTCTTGGTGTCTAATCGGAATACCGTTATTTACTGCCGAATCCAGGTCAGGGTTGCTTCGTGCGTTTTTTTGTCTTCGCTATCAATCAAGTCAATGTGACGGTGCCAGACCATCGTCGTCTGATCAACCGTCACATTGTGGTAGTCACCCGATTCATAAGGCGACAATACACTTAGGTTTGATCCTGAAGCTTTCCAGGTTCCTTTTTCAGCAAACCCGAACAGTTCTAACGTGCGGGAGTCACAGGTTTCAGAAGTCGTCCTGGATATTTTACCGTTGCTGGTTAGGTTCATGCGAAAATCATTGATACAGGCATCTCCGATTTGTTGCCGGTAAGCAGCCAGTAGATCCGTGACATTAGTACCCCAGACACCGGTAGTGCCGGGATCGATTGTCAGGGCCTGAAGTTTCCAGCTGCCAGCGACTAAAGCCGGATCGAATGCCGGTGTAACGTCTCCTCCGCCTTTTTCGCAACTCCACAGTAGCGTAAGGGATAAGAAAAGAATCAAACGTTTCATAGTTGTCAATCTATTAACAGGTTATTACAATGCCTACCTACAACCAACCCAGTTTTCAGGATTACCGCAGCCAAATATCCATCATCGAACTGGCCTTGCATTCAGGGTACGAATGGCAACCCAAAAAAGGGAAAACGATGCCTGTTCTTTACAATCCTAGCTTCGATGACCACATCGTCGTGAAGAATCCCAATGATCCGGCAAATCAAGTTTATTTCCAAACTGGTTCCTACGCTGATCGCGGTACTTTGATCAATTTTGTCTCAAATCGTTTAACGAGTTGTTTCAGTCAATTCAATAACCCGAATCGTACCCCAGCCCAATGCATCAACGATGTCCTGAAAGACTATCTGGGCATTGTTCCAGAGCGGAAACAATCGGTGAAAAAGTTGGAAGACTTCATCCACCAGAGTTTTCGGGAAGCCGCTACTGAAAAAGAATTCTCCCTGGAGCATTATAAGCTTAGCCAACTCTCCGCTGAGAACTACCTGACCCAAGAACGTTACATCCTGCCTGATTTACTCAACTTGCCCCAGTTTTCGGGAACAGTAGCCACTCAGCGAATTTATTTCAACGAAGGCAAACCCGTTTCACTGGCCGGTAATGAGCAGTCACCTAATGGCGAACGGGTACTTGAAAATATTGCCTTTCCATACATTCCCGGCGATGGAGAGGCTATAAATGGGTTGGAACTAAGAACTGCTACCTTTAAAAGTCACGCAGCCGGATCAGATCGTAGCCACGGCGTTTGGATTTCCAATGCCAATGAACTACCCACCCAGCGGCTTGTCGTCGGAGAAAGCGCCATTGACCTCTTATCGTTTCGACAGATGGAGATCAGTACGGGCCTGCATCCCCAGGCTGACAGCCGGTACGCGTCCATCGGTGGAAGCTTGTCCCTGGATAACCTGACGACGCTAGAGAAATTCATGGATAAGTCAACGCAGCTGGTGTTTGGCTTTGATAATGATGATAAAGGGGCACGGTATGCACTAACCGCCTTAACCGCGATGTCGAAAGATAATTTGTCACTAACCCAGGCCAGCCAGCAGGGATACGTTTCCCTACAGGTTCCCTCACCCGCCTTACAGCAAGGCTTTACAAAATTGATTGAGGACCATAGCCGGGCTATACAAACCTACATGCCTCAGGCGTCGAGCGATTTAAGCGAAGACCTGAAAAAAAATATGTTTCATTGGCGAACGGATACGAAAGTGCCTACCCTTGAAATTCCGCTCAACACGGCACTGCTGAACACGGTAAATAACCAACTCATCCAGCAAGGTCAATTCTCGCGCTCGGTAGCCATCGTGCGGCCCAGGGGAAAGGATTTCAATGAAGATCTGAAAGTGGAACAATTACGTCAGGTCAAACGGCCAGTTCTGCTTATCAATCCAGCCAAGGGGCAAATAGTAAACCGTTTTTCGACGGAGGAGGATGCCCGTCAATTCATCGAGAAAGACCTAACTAAAAAATTACTGCCCATTGGTACAGAACTACAGGTACTGAAAGCAGATCCAAATCAGCTACGCCCAAACGTATTAGGTGAAATACGGGTAACCTCATCGGGCTTAGAAAAGACGTATACGGACAACTTCAAAACGCAGGCTAACCGGCAGCGTCACGAACCAAGTAAAACGAACGAACAAACTTTATAGAAGGGCTAAAAATAAATTGTATTGTATTTGATAAATAGAGATTTATACTTGTTTATAAAAACACATAATCTTAGATTTAATTGTTTCTCTCCCTAACTTATGATTAGTTATGAAACTACTGATAGTCGAATCACCCAATAAAATTAAGAAGCTGAAATCTCTGCTGGGATCAGAGTATGAAGTAGCGGCCAGTGTTGGCCATATCCGCGATTTGCCCACTAAAGAGTTAGGCATAAACCGCCAGGCCGGGTACAAGATGGACTACCAAGTGTACGACGAAAAACAGGATGTTGTCAAACGACTACAATATCTGGTCAATCAAATTGGCCGGGAAAATGTGTTGCTGGCCACCGATCCGGACCGAGAAGGGGAGGCCATCGCCTACCATTTGTCCCAGGTATTAAATATTCCTTTACAGCAGGCTCAACGGGTAACCTTTCAGGAGATAACCCAGAAAGCATTACAGGCCGCTCTACAGGCTGTGCGGGGACTGGACCTAAAGCTAATTGCCGCTCAGGAAGCGCGCCGGGCGATTGATCGACTGGTAGGCTATGAAGTATCGCCGATGCTCTGGAAAAAAATTGGTGGTAAACTCTCCGCCGGACGTGTTCAGTCGGTCGCCCTGCGATTAGTCGTCGAGCGGGAACGAACCATCCAGGAATTTGCCGAAAAATTCACCTACCGGGGAAGCGGGGAATTCAGAACCGCAGCTGGTGAGATCATCAAAGCAACTCGTCAGCAATTGTTCATCGATGAGTCGGCCGCGCGGAGTTATCTGAGGAGTGCCGGCACAAAAGCCTTTACCGTGACAGACGTGCAGACTAAGCCAACGGAGAAAACGCCCCCCGCTCCCTTTACAACCTCAACGCTGCAACAAGACGGTATCAAGAAATTCAGGTGGAACGCCAAGAAGGTAATGGACGTGGCTCAGAAACTCTTTGAGGGCGGTCATATCACCTACATGCGTACTGATAGCCCAAACCTGAGCGAAGAGGCTGTAGAGGCCATAAAAGCGCACGTAGAACCCAATATTGGGTCTGAGTATTTTCAGGCCCGTCGGTTCAAATCCAAAGAGTCCGCTCAGGAAGCACACGAAGCGATTCGCCCGACCCATTTCGAAAATCCGTCAGTCGGTGACGACGACGATCAGCAGAAGTTATACCGGTTGATTTATACCCGCGCACTAGCCAGCCAGATGACCCCAGCCCGGTATCAGCAAACCACCGTTACCATTGCCGAACGCGATCCTTCTGACATCTACCAGGCGAAAGCCAGTGTCCTGGAGTTCGATGGCTTTTTACGGGTCTATCAGGAAAGTGAAGAGGAAGAGGGTGAAAAAGAAGAAACCCTGACGACGGCAATTAAAAAAGGAGAATCGCTAAGTCATGAACTGCTCCGGGTAAAACAAATTTATGCGATGCCTCCCCGGCGGTACGACGAAGCGACGCTCGTCAAGGATCTGGAGAATCAGGGTATCGGCAGGCCCAGCACGTACGCCAGTATCCTGACTAATATTACCAACCGTCAGTACGTTGAAACCGCTACGGTCCCCGGTCGAAAGGTGCAAGCCTTGGTACTGACCTGGCAAGCGGCCCAGGGCCTGCGTCAAAGCAGCGAGTCTGTCTCACTGGGTGGAGATAAAGCCAAGCTGGTACCAACCTCCATCGGTAATTCGATCACAGAATTTCTGGAAAAGCATTTCGACACGATGGTTGATTATAAATTTACCGCGAATGTCGAGGAGCAATTAGACGAGATCGTGGCGGGTAAACGTAAGTTTCTGGATGTTGTTGGTTCGTTCGATACCAGCCACCGTCAGCAAATAGATAAGGCCGATCAGACCGCAGTGGATGCGGCACCCCGAGAAGGAGCCAGCCGGTTAGTAGGTGAGCTGGATGCAAAACCGATCCGCTCAGGTAAATCCAAATTCGGTACCTACATTTCATACGATGGTCAATTCTATAACCTACAGCACGTAGAACCTGATCAGGTGACAGTTGACCATCTCCACCAGGCAATGGCCCAGAAGCAGGTCGCGAAAGCCCTTAACGAAGCCGGATTTATCGCTAAGGTGGGAAAGAAGTACGAAGTTCGGAAAGGTCAGTTTGGTATTTATGTTACGGATGGAACGACAAAAGCGACCGTACGGAATAGAACCGAAGAGGAAGCCGCTAAGTTAACCGCTGATGAGTGTAAAGAGATTATAAAGGGTTACATCGCCTGGACAAAATCAAAGAAAGCTAAATCGTAAATGAGGTCAGTGTATCTCTATACTAGAGACAGGAACTAATTAATTCCTGTTTTTTTATGTCAGGGATAGAAACGTACTTAAATTACATAATATAACACTTGACTATTTAAGTACATTTTTATAGGTTTACATCGTAATCAAAGAGAAAAAGTATGAGAACGATTGTAAACGCGCAGGAACTAGCCACGTTAGTTGAAGCGTCGCATCACTTCTTTACCTCAGTTGGGGGGATAACCCTGCCAACCAGTCGGGAGGTAGTGCAGCAGGCGCTGCGGGAACCGCCTAAGCAGTGCGTTATTGGTCACGAGGCCGGGATTTTATTCATTTATAACTGGGTAAGTGATGGAAATAGCAATTAGTGTAAAATCGACTGGGCATACGTTCGCCTTTGAATCGCCAATCAATTATGAACACAGTTCAGGCTTCACAAGCCAGATCAGCGAAAATGCCAAATCGGAAATGGAGTTGTTTGCCATCAACGGAGCAATCTACGACGCCGGAAAGGGAGTTATTGAATGGGTCTATAACATCGGAACAAAACAGGAAGATGTCGAACATATTGGCATCTGGTGGGAAAATCGGAAATTGACCGATTATGATGGTGTTTTCGCTCTCCCAGTGCAGGCCATCATTTTGCTGGAGCAGGCAGGCATCAAGGTAGGGGAGAATTACCGACCCGAATCAGACCCAGCAGCGGGCGAAAAAAGGCTATTTATTCTTGACTAAGTGTCTGTATTATAGAGCATTATACTTGTTTTATAAAGTACATTTTGTTATCTTTCTTCTGTAATCAAAGAAGAAAGCCATGAATCAGTCTCAGAATCCAACCCTGTCTGGTACGGTGTACCTCATCCACCTCAGCGAAAAAATGCACCACTCGCAGCACTACATTGGGTGGGCAGCGAACGTCGAAGGGCGGATGCATCACCACCGGCACAACCGGGGAAGCCGGTTTTTAGCGGCAGCCAACGAACGGGGTATTCGCTACGAAATTGTTCGCCAGTGGCCAGGGGACAAGCACCTGGAACGACAGTTGAAGAATCGCAAAAAAGCCCGGTTGCTTTGCCCGATTTGTAACAAAGTACACTGATCTTACACCTGAGCCGGGCATTGGTCCCGGCTCTTAATCCTTTCTTACAATGCCACAATTAACCGATAAACCTTGCGAAAATTGCGGACGTATGCTCAAAGCGATTAATCCGGAAAAGGGAGCGAACTATTTTTATCTTTGAGCCTGTAACCGACCTGTTCAAACTGACCTTGGGATTGTTAATCTGGGCTCAGAAGAGCACGATCTGATTTTAGCCAGCGGCAGCTGGAACCTCAACGATCTGTTAACGCCCCAACCCAATATTTGGCTTTATTGACTTGACTATTAGCGGAATTGCATGTCTTGGACTACGTTAGTTTTAGCGACTTCTACTAATGTGGTTCCCCTAACCCTTTAAATAACAGTATAATGAAGCGCTATTTGAATCACGTCATTGGACTATTAGCCCTCATCTTTATCTGCCAGGCATTGTCCAGCCGCCCTACCGGAAATTTCCAGGATGATACTAATATAGCCATTACCCAACAGCTTACTAAAAAGGCCGCATTGCTGAAATTTAACAGGAATTACTTCATGGTTAAGTCGGTTGCATTTCTGACCGAATCGAATAGGCAGATTGCTGGCCAGCAGCAGAAGGGGTTGACCTTCTGCTGCAGTTATGAAACCGTTAAATCTAATGCACTTTACAAAGCAGGAGATTCGATGACGGGTAAAGATAAAGCTCTCTTTGTCACAGATAATCATGATCATTGGCATCTACATCGGATTACTGTGAAATAGGGGCTTGCGCTCAGGCGATCCAGTTTGATTACAGAGTCGGAGAACTACGGTTGATTAACTGTAGTTCTTTTTTTAAGAAATTGACGCTATGCAACTGTTATCCCTATTTGATGATTGGCAAAAGGCCCTTACCGAATTCAATAACCTGCTGAAAATGCGGGTTAAAAAGTATGGGCAAACTAAAGTATTGGCTCAAATAAAAGTTATTGATAAAACTTCTTCAGAGGAGAAATCAATGACGCGCAGTATGTATAACGCTCGGCTTCTGCATCCCCAGCACTGGCCAGAACCTTTACTTGAGCAATTTGCCGAGGTACTGAGTTGTCCTGAACTTCTGACGTTCTACCAAAAACAGTCTACAATTATATCCCAGTTACCGGATCTGTTGACCAACTACATTAAAGGCGCTAATACGTCCAATGCGTTTGTTATACGCTTACTTGACATAAACCAGGCAACATTCTATGCCAAGCAGAAAGAGCCTAAAACGTGGCACAGAGATGAACTTGTTCGTATTGAAGAAATTATCGAAACACTCAATAAACTCAAATCAGTGTCAGCCCAATGAAATCTAATGTGCATAAATCAATAAAAAATGAGCTGGCCGAACAACAGATGATAGATACGATAACTCAGATCCGTCATACTCCGCACGTTTGGCAGGTTGGTAATTTGATTGATCATCACAAGGAGGGTGCCAGTTTAACAAATTGACCTGAACGCCGACGACACGCAGACATACCTGGTCTATTTATCCCTGTCAGGCAAACAGTACGAGCTGAGCGAAGAAGAAGCTACGCAATATTACTGGTACAATACTGGACTGATCTATACTTACCAGAACCGGCAACAAGTACAGGAGGATTTTAATCACTCCTTTTTTAAGCCCTATTTCGAGCTAGAATAAGCACTCGTCTGATGCGTCTTTTTACTAAGTAAACTGGTTAGATAGTTGCACGTTTATGTCCTATTAAATAAGCTCGGTTTTATATATAAGTACTTGAAGGTTAAATTAATATAAAAGGGCGAAGGGTCTTTTTCTTGTAAAAATATTTACTATTTTATGTGTTTTTTTCTTTGTTAAAATGTAAAAAAGAGCTATCTTTAATACATAATCAAAGAGCAAAAAACCACTAAAGACCATGACTTACGCAACGGAAACCGCCTTCGATTTCGACTTTAAATACACCCCTAGTGAAGCACCCACCCGCGACTATCCCGGGGATGGGCCAGAAGTAGAAATCACCGCAGTACGCCTAAACGGGGTTAAAATCCCGGTTGAAGCCCTCACCGCTGAACAGTACGAAGAAATGGTGCAGCACGTCCTTGAAAACTACTACTAACCCTTAGCCCGACGACCCAGCGGGCTAAGTCTGGGTCACTTATCAACTACTCTTTTTCGCACTCCCGACATGAACCCTAGCCTTCGCCCCCAAGCCTTAAAATTAGCTTCCCTACTGGTCAAACAAACTGCTATGTCGTTTGGCGCGGCTCAAAAACAGGCATGGGCCAGCGTGAAACTTTGCGCCCAGATGCAGTAGAAACCCGTCAGTTTTTTTTACCGCAAAGACGATGGAACCGAACGGTTTGCCGTTGGGCATTACCCACCAGCCACCGCTAGTCAGCCGGTAACGGTTAGTGCGTTGGTCGTCCGCTATTTTGATACCCTCGCTGATGGTTGGCGTTCGTTCCGAGTTGACCGCCTGATCATCTGCTAATGTAGTGACCCGAAGGCCGGACGGGTAAGAGTTCCGGCCACTTTATATATCCTTTTTATATTTTTTTAGTATGGCTAAGTCAACCACCACCGCAGCAGCTACCCCCGCCGTTTCATCCAGCCTGAAACCGTATCAGAAGCTTAATGAGCAGACCGGCGAGGTTATCAATAAATACAAGTATCTGGAAGGCCACCCCCGGCAATACCGGTTCGACGCCAAGGAGGGTGTTTTTAATATCAACGGCACCGATAAAGTAGGCCGGACGCTTACCTTTCAGCCGATTGCATGGCGCATATTCAACGATAATATCCTGAATATGGGTACCAAAAATTGGGCGGAGATCTTTTTTATTGACGAGAAAGATTGCGTTTCCTCAGTGTTATTTCATGGATATTCGGTCGATAACATTTTCCGGCTTATCGAACCCCTATATTATGATGACTTGACCCTTGCCGACGTTTTAATAACCGCCATAGCGGAGAAGAAAGAGTACACGAAAATTCAGCCGAAGGGTGTCTATTACATCGCTACCTTTTCCTACAAAATGGGGGACGTAGCCAAGTCAACCGAGCTAAAGCAGTTTTCGAGCGAGGTTAAGATTTTCCGGCAGGAGACGCTGACCGACATTGCCAGCGTTAAAACCGCCTTTAATTTCTACAACCCGCTGTTACAGGGGGAAGCCCTTGAAGCCTTGCCCGAAGGAGTGGCCTACAGTGGTGTTCGGGATGCCGTTGAGGAAGTCTATCAGATCGGCAACGGAGAAGCCTAATTCAAGTCATCGGTTCCGGCTGCTAAGGTGATAGTCGCAACGGCGGACCATCAGCAGCCGGAACCTCCTTTCTAACACTATGCCTTTATCAACTCAAATTAAGCCCTTGGCTGGTCTGATCGACCTTAAACACTCTAGTGTAGCCAAACTACTTTTAAACGCGTGGAGCGCCGAATATGCCCTGCGTATCAAGCCAGTCAATCCTGACCGTGAATACCTGAACCTTTCCATAAGCTGTTCTTTCCCCTACTACGCGGTTCTGTTTTCCGCTCGTGCGGTGCTGGCCGTTGATGGGATCAATATTGCCAATCAACAGCAGGTGGAAAAACTGATCAACCAGTGGGTGAAGATGGGTAAGTACGGCCAGACCTACAGTAACCCCTTTACGGAACTGTTCCAGTACCGGATCAGATCGGAGGAACATACCTATCATTTGTCCGCGCCCGAAGCGGCAGCCATTCAGGAAAAGCTAAAAAGCAAAGTTCACGCGGTAAGTATCATTCACGAGACGTATATAGTTAACCGGTTGGGAGATGAATTTTATAGTACTATTATTAATAGTTTACCCGATTACCTGAAAAACGGGTTTGTTGGGGCTAGAGCAACTCTTTTGCTTCAAGACGATTAATTCTATGAGTTACTCCGATTTCGGCCTTGATGCCGTGAAAAGGACGACCGAGGAAGGAAAAGCATCCCGGTCGTCCTTCTGCCCCTGGACTCGCCAACTGGTAACGGGTAGAAATTTTTACCTCTGCTTTTCAAATTGGGTTATATCCCGTCCAGCCATCGACGCTTTTCGCCAGCAGGAGCCGGAAACCGCCGACCCTGATGACCGGTGCCAGAAATGCAACCAGCCCGTTCCGCAGCTGCATTATGCGGCCAAGGGTTACGAATTTGACGAAGGCATGAGACTGGGTATCTGTCCTGACTGCCTGAAGGCGGCCGCCCACTATATTCTGGGAGAAGCGATATGAAGAAGAAACGCTATGAATGGATTATCAGTAATGATCCACTATGTGATAAACCGACCACACTGGTTAGCCAGCATAGTGTCCCGGTAACGTTTGTCTTTTCCATCTATTATGGGTTCATGAGCGAATGTTGGATGCAGGATCGTCGCTTTGAAACGGGCTGGCGGTTTACCTGTAACATCTGGTTCAGTAATATAGCCTGTGCCAGTAGCCGCAGCGGAAAAACTACGGTTAGTTTATTGCCCTATTATAATGAGCGGGGATACCGGTATTTTGACCGTGATCATGAGGTTAGGGCCAGTAATCCACACTACAGTACCGAAGCGCAGTGCATCGAGGCCGCGCTCTGGCATGTAGCGGCCCGGTTGGATACAACCTTGCAGCATTACCCCGACATCGTATATTATTTGCTACGGCCCGAATGTGACCCCTTCTTTAAATTTTATCAACAGTTGATCGAGAAGGAACATTGGCTGAATGAATTACGAAACCGCCAAGCGGACCGACCTGACCATTTTGTCGGTCTATCCGAGCAGCTCCAGTTGTTTTAAATGAGAGAAACCAGCCTGACCAGGCTGGTTTCTGCTGTATTCTATAATCAAAGAGAAAAGCCACAACTTAAAATTTAAGCAGCGCCAATCTCAACGCCCAAAATTACAGATATGTCAGGGTTAAAAAGACTTAGTCGTGATTAATAGTCACATAATTTACATATTTACAAAGATTATTATTTGCGTTATTGTAAAATAGGTGTACCTTTAGCTTATAATCAAAGAGAAAGCCATGAACTTCATTAAAATTGACCCCCAGAACCGTACCGTCTCCATCGTAGAGAGTGATGGAAGTAATGAGAGTTTCTGCCGCCTGATTGGTGCCCAGTTTTTAGACGTGTGCGCCCGGCAGGATAACCACGATGCGCTATTGATGGATGACGATGCACTGGACTCAGATCCGCAGCCCCAAGCGTTCGAATTTGATGGGTTTGGTCCGCTACACGGCATCGCTATTGTCACTGGATGTAACTGGGACGGGGAAACAACGGAGCCAGCGTTTACAGTCGAGCAGGTAGTCGAACGGATAATTTGGTTAGGCAGCATTCATACCAAACCCACTCTCGAATGGATAGGATGGAAATAACTGGGGGCGAACCGCTTAGGCGATCCAGCGTCTCTTCTGCATATCAACCCATTAACCCTATCCATGAATGTTAACTTACCGATCAACACCCCGAATTGCCAATAGTGACCTCAGTGAGTTTAAAAACGTGCTGCTCTATGGCCAGGTGCCCCAGCGTAGCGAATCGCCCGCTTTGCGTTTTGGTACCAGCTTTCACCATCATCTACTCGTAGATCGGGATGCGATACCCTCCGGGCTAGGAACCAAGCCTATGCTGCGAATGCTGGAGGTTATGCGTAGTCACCAGCAGTTTTGTCAGATTCTGGAAGGAGCCATTCCAGAAATTCCTCAGTACTGGGACGATGAGCAAACGGGTTTACCCTGCAAATCCCAACTGGATTTGTTGCATCCGTCGGACGAGCTGATCGCCGACGTTAAAACGACATCAGCCAGTAACCGGGCGGAGTTTTTGGAGAACTGTCTTCGCTATGAATATGACCGACAGGCCGCGTTTTACGTCGATGGCTGCCAGGCGCTTGGACATCCCATTTATCGCTTTATCCTGTTTGGTGTCCAGAAGCAAAAACCGCATCAGGTATTTGTAGTCGAGCTGAAGACGACCGACCGATTTACCGAGGATGGACGACGGAAATATCGCAAGCTCCTGGCAAGCTGGAAACAGCAGCCCTATACCCCTACGTCCTGGCAAATAGTGACTACTCTCTAACCCGTCAAGCCATGTCTTACTTTATAAAGTTAACTCATAGTTACAGTTCAAAGAATCGCCTTCAGGAAGCCGCCCTAAAAGTAGCTCGTTCCCTGGATGACCATCAGCTCGAATCACCCGAAGCGCTAGAGCGTTTTGTCGAAAATCGGATAACGCTCTTTAATCGTTCCTTTAACCGGTGTACGGCCTTATCCGTTAACCTGCGAAAGGCACACCATCAGGAAGGTTACTTACTGCACATATCGGATCTGGTTACGCTAACAGTTTACAAGATCAAAGGGCAATTCGTGGAGGAACCCGCGACGGCGCAGCCAGTCGAGCGGATTAACTGTGAGGCTACAGGGCCGCAGCTGGGCCTATTTGATGAACTTCCTGTTTAAGCTATGACCAAGCCAATTGATACAATCTATCAGGCTCTACAGCATAAGTTTCCGCTGGAGCAGATCAATGATCAGAAGCTACAATTTAGACCGTCTGAGGCCGTGACCGTTGAAATTACCCACTCGTTTCATGCAATCCAGATCGTTCGTAATACTCAACCAGTGGCCACCTTTTATAAGGTGGCCACTGGTTGAGTACCTTCTGGCCGAAAACGAAGTTGAAACGGCTAAGCGAAAGGCGACCCTTAAACCTCAGCAAACTATATGAGCACTACAGTTTTTGAAGTAAAAAAAATGACGTATCTAATTGCTGGAGTTATGGCTGAAGCGACCAGCACCAGATCTGCATTAGAACGGCTCTTTGTGGACGGGCAGGAAATTCGTCCTGAAGCCAGTCAGAAAATCCGCAACCACAGTCCCGGAGGATTTTCATGGGGTTACGCTGGTAGCGGCCCTGCGCAGACCGCCCTGGCCATCTGTTTGCACATTTTTCAGAATTCGGCCGTCGCTGAGGCAATCTACCAAGAATTCAAATTTGCGTTTGTCACGCGCTGGCCAATCGCTCAGCCTTTTAATGAGGAGATTGATATAACCAATTTTTTGCTGGATCACTGGGAAGCAGTATCCAGCGCCTATCAACACAGTCAAAACGTAACCGACACGTATGAAACCTGATTCCATGTTTTTAGAAAATGAGCGCCTGTTCAATTCGGTCGAGGTCGAACTGGTCCGGCGCTGGGCCTTCGGCCAGGTGCCGGCCATGTTCGGTAATCACGAAGCCAGCGTACTCAAGTGCTTTGTAAAAGCCTGGTGGAATTTATATCACGAATCTGAATGCGCCCTGAGTTGTAAGAATCGAACCATCTGGCACCGCTCGCAGGAACTGCCGGCACCACCCTTGGATACGGATGAACTTGTAATGGCGTTACTGCGCATTCGGCAATTGATCATCCTGGAAGCGTTGCTGGAGTTTCGTTTAATTCGACAGCATGAGGAGTCTGCTCTTGGCGGCCTAAGCGTGCTGATTCACTATTACACCCATGCTAAACACGCAGCCTGATGACGGAGACCATCCAAATGGATTCTATCTTTGCTTTTATGGCAAAGGATAAAGTAAAAGAAACGCTTAGTGGACCGCAGCTGGAGGCACAGTTACCATTGGATGCCGAAATTCTGGGGGTTGCTATCCACTATTCGGCGTTGGAAAAACAAGCAGAAGAGCAAGCCAAAAGTTGGCTCTTAGAGGTCGATTTGCGTCATCTGTCGGGCTCAAAGGAATCAGCTTACCTGAAGAAAATGGGCCATCGGCCGCTGACCAAAGAAGACTTGATCAATTTAGTACTTCTTTTCGGAAGTGAGGAACAAAAGCAACTGGTTAAAGCCTTTGAAAAAGCCCAAATTGATTTATCCGCCCGTTTATCGAAGACTGCTAACCTAGGTTTAGTTTTGAAACAGGCCGGGGAAAAAGGTATAAATTATAATACGTATTACAATAGGGCCAAGACACCCGGTCTTTGGCGGTCAGATGAAGTTATTGACGTAATGACGGCGTTAGAGCGGCTAAAAGTTTAACCCGTATTATAAATATCGGTATGAAAGACAATGAATTCCTTTTGTTTACTTCCTTTGAGTTGGAAAAGCCGGTCCAATTCCGATCAGAGTTCAAGTGCAGGGAGTTAGCTGTTATTCTTTTTAAAAAATACAGGTGAATATGGTAGGATATGTAAGCCACCAAACACTAAGAGTTATACTGATAATCTATGGTTGTGGACTTTTATTGCCAACCTGTGTGACAGCTCAAGAGGAGAGGACGGAAACGCAATTCATCCTGGCACCTAAGGTTAGCTACAACTGGATGCCTTTTCAGCCTACTTATTCGAGTATCCAGGGGCCCGTTGTTTTTTCGTACAATCATAAGCCACCTAATCAGGTCGTTAATGTTAATGGTCAAAGTGAAGGCATTAACATCAGGCCCTATCGATATGGACTGGATGTGGGCATCAAACATATAAACGGTCAGAAAAATAAGGGTTGGTCACTACTCGCTGGTGTGGATTATGGTCGACAATTTTACGGCTCACTGAACAGCCGGTCTTACAACTTTAAAGGATATACGATTACCGGATGGAACGTCTACCTCTCGTACTGGCAGGTAAATGGTGCCCTGGCTTATCACTGGGATGATGTATTTCCTCAACTCGAAGGTGCAGGTGCCTTTATTCGGGTAGGCGTTAATCAATCTCATTTTCTGTCCTACGTTACACCAAACCAAGCCGTTGGTGATCCATTCACGATTGATTTTACGGAGAACAGTCAAGGTGATAAGGTAGAGCGAAAGCAGTACGGAGGTAATGTTATTTTTGTGACGCCGGAAATAGGTATTAGCTATGGCTTGCTGGAGGTTTCCTTGTCAGCCAGCCTGCCTCAGAACGTGGCTTTCTCCGAGCAGCATACATTTTACCAGAACAATGGGGTAGATGGGGTAAATGAAATTGCCTATCGCACTGGTGGAGTGTACATTAACGCCCATTTATTGCTACCAGTAGCACGCCACGTTAAACGAGTTCGACAGAAACAGCGTCAACCATCATCCAGCCCTTCCCTGCCTACGGTGACCTATAACAAAGGCCAGACGATTCGATTGAATAACATTTACTTCAAAGCCTCTTCAGCAGAACTGTTATCCGATTCGTATCGAGAAATCGACCGTCTGATCGAACAGATGCAACAGCAGATGACGCTTCGAATACGGTTAGAAGGCCATACCGACGTGATCGGGGAGGTTACCTTGAATCAACAGCTGTCAGAAGACCGTGTAGCTACGATTCGGCGGTATATGATTAGTAAAGGTATTGCGGAAAACCGAGTTGAAGTAAAGGGTTATGGAGATACTAAACCATTAAAGCGGGATTGTCCACCGCCAGCTGGTTGTCCTGAAAACAGGCGGGTGGAATTTGTTGTGTTGACTAATTAACTGCTGCTTTGAGTTTAAGCGGCTTTTTATATTATATACATCCATTGTTTTGGTAACGTGGCAGGCCAAAGCTAGTCGACTGGGGAATACATTCTGGTTTACAAACATGGCCAATTATCATCTGACACATTATTGACTTACTAATTAGTAGGCAAGTCAGGCGTAAATCCTAACTTGCCTAATACCCCCTCATACGAACTGACACCCTCAAATGCTAAAGCACCGTTAATATCTGGTTCGTCGTCTTCATTGAGAGGAACCACCCATGCAGTAGCCTTCTCTTCAGCAGAGGGTGGAACAAGGGTTACCGCAACTTTGGTGACAATAACCTCCGAATTAGTGTATTTACTTAAATCATCAGGGTGAGGAATTTGCAATACCCAAAGTATAGGAGTTGGAAGTTTGTAGTAACTATCTATGTTCCCATCGGCGTCTACGTCAATGCCAATAGGAATAAGATCTTTTAGAAAATAATGAGTAGGCATCGACTTTGAAATACTAAACTATCAACTACGTAAAGAACCCCCTCTGGATTCACGGATACAGATGTTTGTTGACTCTATCATAGAAACAATAATAAGACTATTTCGCAGGAATAAGTGATTTCTTACTTAACAGTTCTGGCGACCGCATCGAGATCGATACTTAAACTCATTTTGCCTCCAATATATCTTCCCAGCGCGTTGTGTACCTAGGTGACAGATACTTTTGCTTCATCGGCCAATCGGGATTGTACTGCTGACTAGCCAGCCGCAACTTGTCCTGGCCATAGCGTCGGTTCAGCCGATCAACCACAGTAAACAGCTGAAGCATTTTCTCGTTTGGCCCCTCGACAAATACCCCTTTCTGCCGGTAGTCAAAAGGCACCAGATCCGTGAGCATAACACCGATCTTTTGATAGTTGTAACCAAAGGCAAAGATGGCCTTAAGTCCACTAATAGCGTATTTTAATAGGTCGGGGGTGCTATTCGTCGGGTGCGGTAATTCGACCGTAATACTCTTGTAGTAGGGCTTGGCGGGTAGTCCATTTCCGGGGGTTTTGCGAAACTTGTTTGTCTTGAGATACACCGTGACAGCACCGCAAAGTGAATCCTGTTTTCGGAGCTTTTCGCAGCAACGGGAAAGGTGAGACGTTAAAGCATCCGTCAACGTTTCCAGGTCGGGTACCAATGTACCAAACCCCGGTTCAGCACATATGCTTTTCTTAGCGGGTTGGCTTAGCTCCAGCATCTTGCAGGGTGTCCCTCTGAGTTCGTGAACCAGCCTAAGGCCATTCACGGTCATAAATTGTCGTATCCAATCGTCTGGTAAATCCCTGAGTTGGGCGGCCGTTTCGACGCCGTTGCCCTTTAGCATACCCGTATAACGGCCACCAATGCCCCAGAGATCACCTACCGGAAATTGGTCAAGCGCCTGATCAATGGCCTCTTGTGTATCCAGCACGCAAACGCCAGTCAATTCCAGTTGTTTTTTGGCGAGTTTGTTGGCTACCTTGGCCAGCGTTTTGGTAGGGCCAAACCCGACGGAAACCGGTATGCGAAGCCACTGGGCCACCGTCTGTCGGATGGATTCACCCAATCCCCGAACACTGGGATAAATACCCTCATACCCATCGGCCAGTATGAAAGCCTCGTCAACGCTGTACACCTCCACATCGTCCACAAAATGGGTGAGCGTGCTCATGAGCCTACGGGACATATCCGCATAGAGTGCGTAATTGGAGGAGAATACCTGCACGTTGTTGGCTTCGATGAGTTCCTTATATTCAAATAAAGGCTTACTCATTTTTATGCCTAGGGCCTTCGCTTCGTCAGACCTAGCGACAATACAACCATCGTGATTCGAGAGCACAATCACGGGCTTGTCTTCCAGGCGTGGCTGAAAGCTCCGTTCACAGGAAACGTAAAAGGCATTCGCGTCAACCAGGCCGTAGAGCATCGCTAGATCAGTTTTTGAAAGGCGAATGTAACCCGACCACACACTTTGAATTTGTCGCCTTTATTGACGTAGATCGGTAGGTATTTAGGGTTAGATGATTCCAGAATGAGTTGATTGCTATCGACATAGTTAATGCGCTTAACGGCAAAATCTTCCCCTAGTTGAACGACGACAATTTTGCCGTGAGTGACTTCGGGCGAACAATAGTACGCGTCCCATAACAGAAAGTCGCCCCGGTCTATACGATCCCCGATCATACTATCTGACCCTACACGAATGAAGTAAGTAGCTTCTGGATGATAGATGCACAAATCATCTAGGCTCAATACCCGTTCAATATAGTTTTCGGCTGGCGAAGGAAAGCCAGCCTGTACATAGTCCATTAAAAAGGGGATGGCGTATTTGCGCTGGACTAGGGCGCGAAACACATCCTGGGCAGCAATACGGTCTTCGGGTTCAATCATAGCAATGGCTGCAATAATGGATCAAACCGCTATGATACACTTTTGTTATATATAATACAAATAGCGTATAAACAGCATCATATTACTTGTCATATTTTCGTTCAATGATTTCTACGACAGAACGAGAAGTTGACCTAAGTTCACTCGTCCTTAGTCGGCCCCGGACCCACCTTCCAGGACATCCAATTGAAGCTAGGCAATTCCTTATCTAATAAATACGTAGGTGGGAACGGCCAAGCCTAATTCACTTTCTGCATACATTAAGGGAGCAACCAGAGATGACTACCTTGGTATCTCTTTTTTAGTAATTTCATACCCTTTTATTAGGGAGTCCACAAGCATATTTACTATGACTCTTTACGAGTTCAATACGTTATCAAGTGAGGATCAGTACCAACGTGTTTGGGACCAGGGTTCTTTCTTGCTAAGTCGACCTGTCGGCAAATCACGCGTTAGCCTATATGCGCTAGGTGATTTTTTTGTTGAGATTCGCTACGAACGAGCGAAGAATCAAATCACTGGTTGCCGATCTTTCTACAATAAGGTCGCTTTGGAGCCTTACTTAAGCTCCATTACCATTACCTCATTGTTTGAATAATTGTTACCCGAAATAATTCAAATTTGCATTCTTCGGTTTCCTTTGAATAACGGTAGCTATTACTAACCGCCGATAGTGAGTTTACAGTTACAAATTCCGTGTTTTAGACTTTCTTATGGAAAAGATTATTTTGATTACAGGCGCTTCAACGGGCCTGGGGGAGACCATTGCCAATTACCTGACCAAGAAGAATTACGTAGTGTATGGCACCTCAAGGTCCATTGAACACCTGCCAAAATCATTCAATACGTTGAACATGGATGTACGCGACGACAAAAGCATTCAGGATGCTATTCGACGGATCATAGAAAAACATGGTCGAATAGACGTACTCATAAATAATGCTGGTCTGGCCATCGCAGGACCAATCGAAGCCCTTCCACTGGGAGAAGTACAGCGGGTATTTGATACTAACGTTATGGGTACCCTTCGTACCATCCAAGCTGTATTACCATCGATGCGTACCCACAGGTCAGGACTAATTATTAACGTCAGTTCGATAGCAGCTGAGGCGGGTTTGCCCTTCCGGGGCGGTTACTGCGCATCGAAAGCGGCCGTGGATCGGCTGACTGAAGCACTACGATTTGAGGTTGCGCAGTTTGGTATTCAAGCCTGTTACGTGCAGCCCGGCGGGACTAAGACTGACATTAATAAAAATAGACTCCGCGTTTCCCTGCCTGACAACAGTGTCTACAAAGAGACATTTGATCGAACCTATGAATTAATTGACGAGAGCGTCAGTGGGGGGATCGAAGCCGACGTATTTGGGCCATTGATTGAGAAAATTATTGAGTCGAAGCAGGTCGAGCGAATGTACCGGGTTGGTAAGCCACTAGAAAAGTTTTCCGTGGTGCTCAAGAAGTTACTGCCTACGGCCCTTTATGAGCGAATGATTCTGAATCACTATAAAATGTAGCTCCGTTGGTAAATTCCTTTGTACGCCTATGACACCACAAGAAAATCCACTTAATATCCCCCAGCTACTGTCGCGGGCACTTCAAGCAATAAGGCGTCCAGTGGCTGAAAGTCAGCGTCGGTTGCTGTTAGTCGTTAACATTACTTATCTGGTGCTGGCAGTTGAGTATATCCTAACAGAATGGTTCTCCACTGGCAAGGCGGTACCCGAGCAAGTTTTATGGTATGTCTATGTGCTGGTTGGCGTTACTAATGCCATTTCGTGCGTCTATACTTATGTTAATATGAGTCCTGGTAAATCCCGGAAGATACTGGGGTTTACTATCGCTTTTAAAACAACCAATAAGTTTGAACAACGCCTGCGGTGGGCAAGCCTGATCGCCATCATGATGATGAGCTTCTGCTTTATGATTGGCCTGGGCAATCCCAGCAACGATACGTTACTAACCGATTTTGCATTGGGGCATTCACTAATCGTACTCGTTGCAATGCTGCTGGGTAGGGAAGCGTCGTTTATCTGGTTTTCAATTGTATTGAGTATTCTGGTATATACAACTTTTATCCAGAAAGGGTATTCCTACCAGTACAACTACATGACGCAAGCTGAATCGATGCGGTATGAAAGCGCGTTGGCCAAGGGAGAAAAATGGGCCGTCAACCGGCAAGAATTGTTGAAGAGCCAGCATATGAATTCTCCCAAAGCTTCCCGCTATTTCAACATGTGGTTTTGCTTTATCGTGGTAGCGTATCTGTCGGCCTATTTTTTTACCGAGAGCGCCAGAAAAGTGGATGATATTGTCCCCTCTGTCGAAAAGGATATGAAGGTGGCTATCGAGGAAGCACACCGGCAGGATATGGCAAATGCACTGGTTATGCAGGAAGCGCTAAATGCAGAACTGAAGAACTTAAAGGCTCAGATTAATCCTCACTTTTTGTTCAACACCCTGAATTACTTCTACATGAAAAGCTTGGATTACTCCCAGGAATTAGCCAGTTCCATTCTGATGCTTTCTGATATCATGCAGTACAGTGTACGGGAAAACGTAGATCGGGTAGGATTAGACGAAGAGATCAAACACATGCGGCACTTTATCGAACTGCTCCAGCTACGTAACAACAACAAACTATACATTGACTTTAAGGTAAAGGGGCCAGTGAACCAGATCCAGATACTACCTTTCCTCTTTATTGGTCTGTTAGAAAACGCGTTCAAACATGGTAACATGCTGAATGCCAATAAGCCTCTAATCATTACTATTGAAGCTACCCCTCCACACCTTAAATTTTATACCTGCAATCAGAAAAACCGAAAAAAGAAGGTCAGCTCAACGCTTATCGGCCTGAGCAACACGCGTCGGCGATTGGATTTAACGTATCAAAATTACTCTTTTGACGTTGATCAAGACGAAGAAAGCTTTTGTATTAATTTATCAGTAAACACGAATGACTTAAAAGGTGGATTTGAGTTTCATACTGTGGTATAACCCAATTCACTTTTTTATTAAATGAAAATAGTATGACCTGCATTGTTTTGGATGATGAAGAATTAGCCGTTAATTTTTTAGTTGATAGAAATATCAAGAAAGTTCCTTACTTAACGCTAATGGGGGCTTTCACCGATCCCCAGGAAGCCCTTCTTTTTTTACAGACCACCACCGTCGACTTGATCTTTTTGGATATAGAGATGCCAAATGCAAACATCGATGGGATTGATTTTATGAAACTGATGAAAGCCGACCAGCGGTACATCCTGGTAACGGCTCACCCTGAATACGCCCTAGAGAGCTATGAATACAATGTAGTCGATTACCTACGTAAGCCGTTTTCGTTTGAGCGCTTTGCTAAAGCCGTTCAGAAAGCACAGCACTTTGTAAAGCCAGGCGAAATAAGTAGTAAATCAGTTGATGCTACCAAACCAAAAGATTCGTTGTTCCTAAAATCAGATAAAAAACTGCAACGGGTATTGTTTGATTCAATATGCTACGTAGAAGCAGATAGGAACTACGCGACTATTTTTCGCGATGCTGATCAGATTGCTACTAAAATCACCTTAAATAAACTGGAGAAAGACTTACCAACTAGTCAGTTCATCCGGGTTCATAAATCCCATATCGTTTCCCTGGATAAAATTGCGTTTGTCGAAAAGGATCAGATTGGTATAACTCGAACCGAGGGAACCGTCACGATTCCGCTGAGTATCCAGCACAAGAAAACCTTCCTTCAGGCAATCGAAAAACGTTCCTAATACTCTAAAATCAGCCATTCTTAGGGAGCAGAAGGTTAATTATGTCGGAAACCGGTCTGTCTCCTTTTATTCGTTTGTCAGTGGATGAGGGAGTAAAACTTAATTGAGGCTCATAGGCAGGAGGCACAATCTGATTCTTACGAGGAGCTTTCAGCTTGTCTAGGCCCAGGCTCCGGGCCATGTATTTGCTCTTGTCTTTTACTTCTGGCCGTCGCTGGTTCTCAAATTCAGAATGCAGTCGAAATAACGTATCCAGCAAGCCCGGCTCCGTTATGATATGATCCTTCTGCCAGGGTTTCAGGGCGTATTTAGCCATCACCTGATAGCCCAAAATAACCCGCTGGTTTGGGTCAAGCGTCGCAAGACGTGCTTCATCATTCTCTACATGTTCAGTAGCTAAATGCTTTAAAGTCTTAACGACAAACTCAAGTTCAACTACTTTCTTGCCAACTTTCTGGACAGGAAACCAATCCAGGACATATTCTGCTTTTTGCTTCAGTTCGCGCTGACTAACTTCAAGCACGTATTGAACGAAATCGTTGTAGCGATAGCTTTCCGGGCAATTAAGAATATAACGCAGTTCATCAACCTGAAATCTGAATGTATTCTTTTGTACATGGTAGTGCATACACATGATCTCGTAAATGCGCATTGCGTAAATGGACGAAAGCGACCACATCACGTCCAACTCATACTTGGTGAAGCGTTTACCTAAGGCAGCAAAATGAGGGACCACGTCGGCCAGCACTTTTATGTCGATGTAACGGCGATTGTTTTCTATTCTGGAGCTAACGTAGGGAAAAGGGGTAACAAAAATGTATTCCCCCTTGGCTTCATCCTTGTAAGAAATCCGCTTTTTCGATAAGCCCTCAGCCGCTTCAGTGACCTGGCTATGGTGGTTTTTCGTCAATTCAGCGTATGGAATACTGAATTCAAGATTCCGATCCGGTTGAATCTTCCCTTTAACAGCCATATTGCCCAGTTGATTGACAACCAGGATGACGATTTTCTTCTCTAATTCCGTGAATTCCTGACGGGATAGGGTAAAGATATTCGACTGATAATTAGTCGAATGACGCTCGAAAATAGTAAGTTGACCTGCTGAATCTTCTTTCATAAACAAAGATTAAAAAAAGCATATACAACTACAAGGATGAATAGGCCATTTTTGTTTTTAACCTGTTATATAGCCCCACATTGACCTTGTAATAGGAGTTAGCTACTCCCCCTAAAACTTGTTTTTCCCCCTAAAATCGGGTCTTGTTCAGGGCTGTTTAGGTGACTAAATGCCCTATCTGGGGGACAAAACCAGTGAATTTGGGGACAAGATGGTATAAAAGTGGCTGTGTGTCACATTAATCATATGTAATAGCCAACTATTTACCTGTACCCCCTAAAACTTGTAATAGCACCCCTCAAAACTTGTAATGACCGATATCACCACTTAAAACTTGTTTTTCTCCACCTTAAAACTTGTTTTACTTCACCCTAAAACTTGTTTTACAAGGTATATTGCTACTCCTAAAACTTGTAATAAGGCCACTTAAAACTTGTTTTTCGTCCTATAAAATCCTAATAATTAGCTAGTTATGACCCCCCTAAATCAATCAAAAAGGTTTATTGATAAACATCAAAAAATCAAAACGCTAATCTTGATTATATAAAAGGGTAAAAAGTGAAATCTAATAATAACTATTTACCTTGCAGGGAAATAGTACTGTCTAATTTACTAACAATTCCATTATGGCTAAAGCCAAGCAATCCGATCTGGCTCCACTGCCTGCCATCCGCTTAGTATTAAAGCATTACAAAACGGAGCTGCAACCTGTTGTCCACCAAGTTAGCGCCATGCCCACTGAATCCGATCTGGAGTATTACTTCGTGTCGGCTGAACATATGGAACTGTTTCGACCATACCACCGGCCCGGTAAGCCGTATAAAAACTTCAAGCTTGTCAACTTCGAGCGTCCGGCCATATCGCTCACCTTTTACAACAAGCACAAATACCAAATCAGTCGGGGCATTAGGATCGAATCAGCCCTGGCCATTTTGAAAGAACAAAGGGATAATCTATACACAAAATCTTATTTGGATCAGTTGACGCCTGGCCAGCAGCAGAAACTCCAGGACATTGACAATCTGTTACGAGCCGTTCGACAAACGCCCGAAAAATTTGAGTTCTGTAGTTCAAACTACGAACATTATTATCGCTACTGGTACTGTTCATTCCGATTCTTTGAAGATACCGAGCTGACTAAAACCGGCACGGCCAATGATCATCTCTTAAAGCATGTGCAGGCCACTGACGGGCAGTCCACTATTGAGCGACTCAACATTATCTTTATAGATCCCAAATTTATCACGCGGCCAGTAGCGTACGATAATAAGCTCATCGACCGTGAGCTGGAAACCTATACGGAAAAGGTAAGCTATGGGAAGTCATCGCTTTATATCCGTTCAATCGAATAAGCCCAAAGTGGCTTTTAGCCACTTTTCGAGCCTTCAGTGCCGATTATCTTTGCCGTTCTATGACAAAGGTGAGCCCTATATCAGTGGCATTTGGAAAGGCGGTTAAACAAGCACGGCTGAAAAAAGGATGGACGCAAGATGATCTGGCTTATGAGAGTGGATTAGATCGCTCTTACATCTCCCAGATCGAAGGAGGACTAAGAAACCCGAGCTTGCCGGTAGTTTGGGACTTAGCAGTTAAATTGGATACCTCTTTCCTGACATTAATGGCCGCAGCTGTACAGTTAATGCCAGAAGCCTCAAGTGAATCGAATAAACCTAGGGAGTAGGTATAAACAGGCTCTAATCAGTTGGTTTACGTTAATTAATGTTTATGCGCCCTATAGGGTGTAAGTTCATGATCAGTGAATAGTAGGGTAGGGTTACCGTATATGGAGTGAACATAAATTTACTTATTGGAGCAGATCGATAGGTCGATCTGCTCCAATAGATAGTTCAGTACAATAAGCCGCAACGGCGGACAGTAACTTTTCATTTAAAGAGTCAAGTATTCTTTTTCCGACCTGGCGACCGTCCGACTGGAAGGGTACCTAAGAAATGAGCTTACTATAGGTAATGAATTTGGGTAGCCAACGAACCTATAAAAATAAAGTGCTAAATAAAATCTCTCTTGTTTCTGGATACACAATAAACCGCTTAAACGGACGTTTTTATTCTGTTACGTTACTTCAGCCCCATTGGTATAACCCGTGGGGCTTTTTTGTATTAATTACTACGTATTCTTTCTGGCATGGAAGATGTATCTGATCAGCTCCCGGCTCAACCCGAGCAACCAGCTCCGGAGAAACTGCGGTTTGATGCCGCCAATGATTTTCTGACCATCTGTGACCGATTATCGACCGGCTATGACAGTGGCTATTATTGGGAAGATGTACAACGAGCCTTACGCATTGCCGCAGGTTTAGAAAAGTGGCCAGACTAATTTCCTCTCAAGTGGGCTTCGTTCATTAAGTAACCAAAGATAAAGGTTTATTTAGTTTAACATGAGTCTACCTATCAACGAAAGATCTTTGTCTAAGTTTTACATTTTTTAAACGTGCGTTTAGAAAATGTAAAATAACCTTATCTTTACAGAATAACCTTTGAATTTGTGCCGTGGAACATCAATTTGGACACAAACAGTACGTCGCCTACTTTCGGGTGTCGACTCAACGACAGGGAGCCAGTGGACTGGGTCTCTCGGCGCAGCGCACCAGTGTTAGTTCCTATATCTATAATCGGGGAGAGATTGTCGCTGAATTCACCGACATCGAGTCGGGCAAAAAAAACAACCGACCCCAACTGCTTAAAGCCATTGCGCTTTGCAAGGAAAAGGGAGGCGTGCTACTCATTGCCAAGCTTGACCGGTTGACACGGAACGTAGCCTTTATTTTTACGCTCAGGGATTCAGGCGCCGAGTTTGTTTGCGCCGATATGCCTGAAGCCAACACACTTACCATAGGGGTGATGGCCACGATGGCCCAGCATGAACGGGAAGTCATTGGTGATCGTACCCGCAAAGCACTGGCCGAAAAGAAACGGGCTGGCTATGTATTGGGCAAGCCTGAAAATCTCACCGCAGCCGCCACTCAAAAGGGATTAGCAATTCGACAGCAAAATGCCCGCGAGCATGAGAACAATCGCCGCGCAGCTGCCTTTGCTCGGTCGCTGCGCGGGGCAGGGGAGAACTGGAGCAAGATTGCCGCTACGTTAAATGAACACGGGTTCCGTACTCGGAAGGGAAAGCAATTTCAGGCGGTGCAAGTGCAACGGTTAATTGCACTTTTCAACTAATTGGAGCGATAAACTGAACGAAATCATAAGATTTTAAAATTGTACTTATTAATGAAACAGCTGGTAATAATACTGACAAAATAGAATTAGACAAAATAGTACGTTTCCAATAGGCTTGTCATACTTAAAATGACAAGCCTGCTATTTCCCGCTCCTTCTTTTTCAAGCATACGTATTCCATTGAACGGGCTGCCACCCATGGCGATGTGGGGCAACACATCAAGAATTACCAGAATGAGTTACAAAACTAATCCCTCATGGAGCAACTCAGCGTTAGCCAACTTAAAGAACTTCAGCAGACGGACGAACTGTTGCGTATCGTGCGGTAGCAGCCCGATGCCTACCAGGCCTGTTTTTCCAATTACCACCACAAATAGTACTACTGGTATTGTACCTGCCGCTATTTTGATGATCTGGCAACTCTGAAAACCACCACTTCTAGTGAACGCTTACTCAAGCACACCGAGTGAGTTGGCCATGAGGTGCCTGACGGCTTAATATCATTTTTATTGATCCTGAGTACATTACTGAAGCAGTGCCCCACGATCACAAATTAATTGTCCGGGAGCTACCCGATCCACCTTCAACAAGGCATCACTACTTTATATATTCGTAAAACCTGATTTAAAGTCCTACCCCAATGGCACAAAAAAAGAAAACCAAGCCGTTTCCAGATTACATTATTCGAGATTGGGAGGTGAGTGACGGCGTAAATTTTGCAATCGCCTTGAGCAGGCTTACTGGCTGGCTACTACACGTTGACTGGTGGACGCCTACGGACGACAAGGAAGTCGCTGAAAACATGAAATCGTTACGGGTATATGTCGGCAATAACGCCAGTCAAGTGTATGACTTTAAAGGCAAGCAATCTCTGGCAACTTTTGTAAAGAACATTATTCAACCGATATCGCAGAAACGAGGAGCAAACTACGGCAGTATTCTAACAAGATTTTATAGTGAAAGCCAATTATTCAGTTTACCAATGAGAGTAAAGCCTACTGAAAACAAAATAAATACGGCACAAAAAATAATTATTGATAATAAAGATTTTCTAGGAAAAATTCCGAAGCGGCAAGCGCCAAACATTCCTGCACACATTGCCGCTGACTTTTCCTATAGAAGCTGTAATCTTTTTGCAACGGCTCTGAATGATTTGAGAGATTATAAACCGGTAGCATTAATGGCTAAAAAATACAGTGATTTATTCGGTGGAGGTGAACTTGGCTATGTCCATAGCTTTGTTTTCGATAACGATGGAAACGCTATTGACATTTGGGGAAAGGACACGGTAGAAAATATAGCCCAGAGATACGGCGTGGTAGAGTATGAATTAAGCGAACCGGAACATGTTAATGTTAATCAAAAGCTAAAGACTAACTCACCAGAAAACTATGAGAAAATGTACGAAAAATCGGTAGCCATTATTAATGAATACTTTCCTGCGATCAAATAGAAGTTTTCTGACTAACTGGGCCACTAAATGGCCCGGCGTACAACCTTTATTTTGTAAAGCCCCTTGCCCATTGTGAATGATCACCTGCCCTCGCCTCATCATTCCTTGATGCGGAGTTTCTTGCACCAGAGCCATGTTCAGCATGTTTCCATTATTGGATTACTGGCAATGGCTTACCAGACGCGCGTTCTGATGAGCGAACCGGAAAAACCCCTTCGCGAAGATATTTCTCTAGCGGGTTGGCCACCCCCATATATGTCCCATCTGATGGATGAATTAGATGTAAACTCCTTCGAGCTAACTCAATATGCTCGGCTAGGTAATGATTTTTGGAGTTCTCAACTCAGACTGATGCCCATCTTTCAACGCACAATCGTTATGGGCTTGGCTACGATTATTCTTACCCCGTCGGCGAGCAACATGAATCCCAACCGATACACCCCCTGGATGGGATACTGGTCAAATGAGCTCAATTTAGATAGCCTAACCATGTCACGTTGGATGGAAGTTCAGGGCATCACATTGATCAATTATTTACTGGCTCGCGGGTTTATCCCTAGTGAATTTTAATTAATCGAACCAATTAACTGAACTACCCTACCATGAGCAATAGTAAGCTGAGTAATCTTCTAACCGATAATCAAACATTGATTGACCAAGCGCGGGCTTACCTGGCCGAAAATAGCATTGACCATACTCTATCCGAATGGATTACGATTAGCGAGTATGCGCAACGGTATAATCTGGAGAGTCAGCTTATAGAAGGATTGATCACTGGGGAACCATACCTGCTGACGAGGTACAGTACTTCGGAGAGCCTAAAATAGCCGATTCACCCCAGGCTATTTTAGGCTCTCCCCTATTAAAGGACACCGTTCGTTACCACACGCACAGCGCTACGTCCAAGAAGCATGTTCGACAAAGTAGTTATGTTGCTGTTGGAGGGCGCCTTCCGGGTGCTCGGACCCATTGCCGTATTTATGATGCGGTTTGAGAAAAAGCGCCCGCCTATAGAGCCAACTAAGGACGAAATAGATCGCTATAGTCGGGAGCGAGCCTATTACGAGGCAGGTCCAGGAAAGGAAGAAATTGCCAGTCTGGCCAGTGCCATGATTGAGGCCGCTAAAAAAGCCCCACGCTGATAGCGGGATTATAAACGGCGAATTGTATATGATTCGGAAGATCTACCCAAGTTTTGCACCTGATAACGAAACAGACTCGTATAGTCATAGCAAGCTATTGTCTGCCCTCGCTTCAATCATCCGCTGCATACTCTCCGGTATGTTCGATAGGAGGTTATACCCGGTCTGCTTCTCTACCTCATCCACACTGACCCGGTAACTTCCCCAAGCGCCTTCACCCGTTGCATTGGAATTGGGCATCCAAACGGCAATAACCCGTGTCTGCGCGTTGATCCGATTCACATCATCCGATCCTACCGGCAATACCACAATCACCTTCCACAGCGCGGCCGGAACGCTCAGTTTACCACTGGCTATACTGCTAGCCTTGCCGTTATCGCCCTCACCACCTTTACCCGCAGTTCCGGCGATGATATATAATTCATTTCCCTGAGCCACCAGCGTTCGGGCGTAGTCCTCCAGGCGTAGCCAGGATTGCCGGTTGACTTGTGGAGCTTGGGGTACAATATTAGTTAGGATAAAGGTCGTCTTATTCTCCTCGGCCGTGCTATCCCGATCGTCCGAAGGGCAGAGGTGGCCTCTGTCAAAGCCACTATTGGTATAGTCAGCATGGCGAGTCTGATACCAGGCAGCCGGTAGGGATTGATCAGGAATGAAGCTACCCGCATAACGCGATGCTGATCCCTTCCAGGCTGTGCTTAAATGCCAGCTACACCAGTTGGCAATGCCCGTCGACTGATTGTATGATAGCGAATACGTAGAGCGGGTGATGAGGTAAGCATTGGGGCTGGACTCGGCAGGTCTGGCGCCATCCGGATTACCCAAGGCCATGTTGTCATCGCGGGTGGGTGTCGTATTTTGTGGAACCAGTACGGACGGCTGCTGGCATTGGCTAAGGGCTAAAAGCAGTAGCATCGCGATGCTAATTCGGCTAGCCATCCAGCGTGATTGTTTAGGTAAAGTTGGAGTCATGAAACCGGTCAGCCCTCATTAAATGAGGGCGAACTTAGCTTTATTTTCTGATTTAGATGCAGCGGGAAGCCTACTGATTTCGCTTGAAGCATACGTCTTAATAATGCGATCATCTATGATTTACCGCCGTCGGCGAGGGATCAATATAGGGTAAATCGAAAAAAAGGGACCGCATCGGCCGGCGGCCGCCAAATTCGTCACTTGGGAAAAAGTCTCACAAACTCAGCTAAAATGTGAGATTTTGATTTTGATTAATGAGATGACAATTTGAGATTGAAGTTTGAACAGAATGACTTTGCCAAGACAAGGACTGTATCCATTTCTTTAAATGGGTGTTATTTGAAACACTTTTAAGGGTATAAGTATATTCGAACAACAAGCCGACGGTCTACTACGGAGCACCGGTTGCCGATAGACTCTGCCCACTCCGATAGGCCTCTTGCACCAGAAAAGTAGATAGAGTGTCTAAAGAGAAGCAAGGTGTGCTAAAATAATCACTTGGTTTTTCACTACGTCCGTCTTAATGTGGGTTGCAACTACCAAAGCGGACCACCGTGCGGTTCCCCGCCGGGACGCGGTCAGATAGCAAAAGGGTTCCGAGTCAGCCTGTTTTCGGGGTATTAACTTTTAACCAGCGTAAATAATTTGATCAGGAAAATAAACGCTAAAGGTGGCTCCCTGACCGGGTTGGCTGCGAGCGGTAATCGCACCACCGTGATTGGCCACTACTTTCTCACAGATCGCTAAGCCGATACCGGTTCCCGCGTACTGGCTTTTGCCGTTTAAACGCTGGAAGACCTGAAAGATGCGGTCCAGATACTGCTCCTCGAAACCAATGCCGTTGTCTGATACGTCAATGCGATAATAAGCCGCAGCCAGACGGGTTGGCTTAACGGAGGAAGGGAGGTCAATAGCGGCTACCGATTGACAGCTTATCCGAATCTGAGGCAAGACACCGACCCGGTTGAACTTCAAGGCATTGCTGAGCAGATTTTGAAACAGTTGGTTCAATTGGGAGGAATTGCCCCACACCGTTGGTAACGAATCGACCCTTACGGATGCACCGGTTTCTTCAATCAGCAAGTCTAAGTCAGCTAAGGTCCTTTTCAGAACATCCGTCAGCCATACGGGTTGGCTACTCTCCTGCCCCGTCGCAATCCGCGAATAGGTCAGCAGGTCCCGAATCAGGATCGACATCCGGCTGGCGGCCGTCTGCATTCGCTGAAGGTGATCGACTCCATCTCCCAACTCCACGCCATACTGGCTTTTAAGCAAATCACCGAACGACTGAATCTTCCGTAGGGGCTCCTGCAGATCATGGCTGGCAATGTAGGCAAACTGCTGGAGGTTGGTATTCGAGCGTTCTAAATCATGGACGGATGCCTGCAATTGTTGAGTGCGCTGGTGCACTTGCTGCTCTAATTCAGTCGATAAGAGTCGGTAGCGACGCTCGCTTTGCTCAAGTCTTTGTCGGGATAGCACCCGTTCGGTTACCTCGTTCGCCAGCACCATCACCCCGGTTATGATCCCGAAGGAATCACGGAGTGGCGTATAGAGTAAATCAAAATAGACATCTTCCAGCTGGCCACGCCGGTTCAATTTGACCAGTAAATTAGCCCCGGAGAAAGGCTCACCACTGTCATAAACGCCTTCCAGCAATTCGATGTATCCTTGCCCTTTTATCTCGGGTAATGCCTCAATGACGGGCAGGCCAATAATGGATGGATCTTTATCCCACACCTCAAAAATCAGATCATTGCCAATCTCAATGACCATTTCCCGTCCCCTAAACAAGCCAATGGCCATGGGAGCCTGCTCGACGATACTGCGGAAACGGGATTCACTGGCTTTCGACTGCTGTTCAGCTAGCACTTGTTCGGTTACATCAACCGCCATTTGCATAATCGCATAGATCTCGCCTGATGCATTGAGGAGCGGTTTGTAGGAAAAGTCGAAATAATAAGCACCCAATAGGCCATCTACTTCTAATTCAGCCCGGGCACCCCTTGACTCGTAGGCTTTACCGCTCGTGAAGACCTCATCCAGAATGGCCAGAAAGGGTTGTCCAGCCAGTTCCGGTATCGCTTTGGCTAGTGGTTGGCCCAGAACGGACGAATCTTTGCCCCAGTAACCCAGCATGATTTCATTGGCTACCTCAATGTTTAATTCCTGACCCACAAACAGGCACGTAGCGACGGGTGCTTCCTCGATTAAGGAGCGAAATTTAGCTTCACTTTCTTCAATGGCTTTCCGAGCGGTTACCTGTTGGGTAATCTCAACACACAGCACAATAATGCCGGAAATGGTACCGTCTGACTCATAGTAAGGATCGTAGACGAAGTTGATAAAGGTTTGTTCCATCCGGCCGTTCCGTTCCAGGGTAACGGGCAATTCGCTGGCCACAAAGCGTTCGCCCGTCGTATACACACCGTGCAGTAATTCTTCAAAGCCCTGACCGCTGGCCTCGGGTAAAGCCTCGAACAAGGGCTTGTTGATGACCTGCTGGCGGCTTCGTCCCCAAAATTGGAGCACCCGTTCGTTAGCCAGGGTAATAACAAACGCAGGACCGCTGAACAGCGCGACCGCGACCGGTGCCTGCTCGACAATACTGCGGAAGCGATTTTCACTGGTTTTCAATCTGTTGCGGTCCTGTACGGCACCCGTCGTTTCGGTGCAAATCACCAGCACACCCGCCGCTTGACCCGACTCGTCTTTGACCGCGCTGTAGCCAAAGGTCCAGTATACGTCTTCTAACTGACCGTTTCGGTAGATAGGAATCAGCTGATCTTCGTTCCAGATCGCCTCACCACCGCCCAACACCTGGTCGATTAAGGGTTTGATCGTTGGCCATATTTCGGGCCAGCAATCGGCCCCCTGTTGGCCGAGCGCGGTTGGATGTTTGCCCTTATCCCCTAAGCTGGGTCGGTACGCATCGTTGTAAAACTGAATCAGATCAGAGCCCCACCACAAGAACATCGGGGATTTGGTATTAAGCAGGATGCTCAGCGTAGCGCGTAGGCTTTGGGGCCACCCATCAGGCGTACCTAATGAGGTGGTTTGCCAGTCATACTGACGGGTCAGTTCACCGAGCTCCCCACCGCCTGAAAGAAACGGATACGCATTGACCGGAGTAGTTGCTTTACTTAACATATTCAGGTACAACTCAATCCAGAACGTATTTGATTAATTTACCCAGACCCTATCCCCAAGAGGCTGGGCCAGCCCGATACTGTCGACTTAGCTGGCGGAATGGCTCACCGGTCTCGCAGACGCTTTAACGGATGCTTTTCTAGCCAGTTAGCCAGATTCCGTATGCCACTAATTAGATTGGACAGATAGTAAAATCAGTTGTCCCAAAAAACGCTCCCATGTGAGACGAAGGAAAATTTATGTGTATGCCTCTTAAATGAAATATTTAAATATACTGTAGCATATTAAATATCAATTTAGGTGACATTCGCTATTTAAATAACTTAGAGGCAGATACATAATCCTTATTTCTTTTCAGACTGACAAAACCTGTAGGAATTAACCAGACCATAAGAACCGTGCGAATCGGTCGTCAATAGTTGCTCATTGGTTAGTTGATTCAGCAACTCCATCATACAGTCATCCTGACTGAATACTTGTCGACAAGTTCGCCGGTTCAAGTTGTAAATGGTACTTGTGGGGGTCAGACTAAAATAATGGTAGTCCCCAGACGTAGTCCCCCAGGCTTGGGTAAGGTATACCATCAAAGGTCCTTGTTGCCTTACTTCGTAACTAGTCCCGTCTTTAAGCCGAAACGATTTATTATCTTGGGTACGGTATCCCCAAATTGAATCAGCTGGTAGCCACCAGTGATGCCCTGTTCGGCCAATGATGTGTACCTGGTTGGAACGGGACCTTGTTCGAATCGTTTTTACCCACGTTTCCCCTAATGAACTTGTTAGTTTACGGGATGTACGAAGTACCTGCAATGCCGGTTGATTGCAGCCAAAGAGGGTCAGTGTAAAAAAAAGATAACACCAACCGAATCGTTTCATAAGGCGGGCGAGGTAGTTACTTTGGTTTACACAGGACATAGTTAGTCGAATAAAGAGAACTTAGCGAACCGACCATTGCGGACGTAAATAAGTTGCTGTCAGGTGGAGGTCGCGTTCCGTTTGCATGCGCTGATCAATTAAAAAACTCGTATTAATAAATTGAGTGACAAAGTCTTCCGGAATTATTTGGCCTGTTTTTAACGACCAGCTTAACCGGTTTAGGGAAGGTATTTTCAGAAAGGACTGGTTTTGTCGGTCAACGGTTCTTTTCAGCAATTCAAATCGATTACTCCACTGCTTATAAACGGAACCGGACTTCCCCCAACTCAAAAAGCACCTTTTTCTAACCAGCTTTGGGTAGATCGTGTCTGACAAGTTAACCGTTCGATCACCATTTAAGGCGACAAGCGCTTGTTCCAGTCGGGTAACATCAGCTTCTTTTTGGGTGTATTTGGCCTGGATATCGGCTAACCAGAAGCCAATGAACTGATCCACTAAATCCGTTCTGGCGAGTTGATAACGCCAGGAAAAAGTTTGGAAAAGGTCACGGATAAGTTGTTGGCGATGGTTTAGTTCGTTCAGGCGTTTTCGTTGATAAATTAATTGAATATAACTCAGTCTGGCTTGTCGATGAATCGTCTGACGCAGGACCTGGTACTTTATTTGTTCCTTACGAAGGGCCTGACGAGATGGTTGACCAAGAAGTTGCTGGCCTAATCCACTCGCCTTTTGGGTTACACGCAGAGCTTTTTGGGCGGCCTGGCAAGAGTCAATCCATATGTGAGCCGACCGTAAATAAAGGTTATTACTGTCAAGAGCCGCCAAGTAGGTATCCAACGTTGATTGGCCACAACAAGGTAGTAAACTGCAAAGGGTTAGCATCGTTGCCAAACCTAACCACGTAAACTGGCGCATAAACCGTAATCAATCACGTAAATACTCCGGGAATTTGCACCCTTATTGACACCAAAACGAACCTGGCTTATCCAGGCAAATGGCGATGTAGTACGGAGTTATAGCTCCTGAGTAGTAAGTACACGCCAATCAACACGGCAGGAACACTTAATAGCTGACCCACATTCAAACGCATCTGATCTTCAAACGCAACCTGGTTCTCCTTCAAGAATTCATATAAAAAACGTAGGCTAAAGACCCAGATCATAAATACCCCAACCAGTAAGCCATGGGGTGTTTGCGCCCTGTAGCGAGACCAGATCCCCAGCAGCACACCAAACAAAAGAAGACTGGTCAGGGCTTCATATAATTGGGCTGGGTGGCGCGGTACGGCAGAATACGCCGTGTTGTTTGCGAAGATAAATCCCCAGGGCAGATTTGTCGGTCGGCCAATAATTTCGGAATTCATTAAATTACCCAGCCGAATAAAGAAGCCGCTTAGGGCCACAACGATAGCAATCCGGTCGGCTACCCATAGAAAAGAGGCTCCCCGTGCTTGTCGGCTACGCACGTAGAAAAATATACCTAATAAAATTCCAACAGCGGCCCCGTGGCTGGCTAAACCCCGGTAGGGTGGTAAGAGTACGTCCAGGGGATGTTGCCAGAGCATCGTGGGTTCATAAAACAGGAAATGCCCCAACCGAGCACCCGTGATTGTTGATATGACTATATACAACAGGAGTGAATCGACTTCGCCTACCGGCTTGTCCTCCTGTTTAAAGAGATAGGTAATTACCTGAAGGCCAATAATAAAACTCAGACCAAAAAACAGCCCATACCAGGTTACCGCAAACGGCCCTAGACGAAACAGTTCTGCTTTTGCCGTCCAGATAATAACACTGGGCAAGAAGTTCATGCGGGGCGGCATAAGCATGTTTAGGTTTATAGAATTTCGTTAGCCATTGACTTTCCGGTTCGCCATCAACGCCAAGCCAGGGGTAGTATTCAGCTAAATCGATGTCCATACCGGTCATCGAATGGCCTGGCTTCTTTTAGCCAAACGCCTGTCCCTAGTTTACCGCTTCGTGACGGGCGACTTTTGGTTCAGCAACGGTTTTAATCGCCATATTATCCCGAATATCATCCGACCCATTGACGAGCACCTGATCGGCGGGTTTAAGATGGCCAATTACTTCGATCTGATCATCTGACTCATTGCCGGTTTGAACGGTTACCCAATGTGTTTTCCCGTTCACTACCGTAATCACGTAGCTGCCTTCCATCGAAATGACCACAGCTGATTTGGGCACGTACAGACTTTTACTTTGCCGTTGAACCGGAAAGCCGACCGTCGCGTACATCCCCGGCATAAGTTGCAGTCCCGGATTTTTCACCTCGATCTCAATCAGTTCAGCCCGCACACTCCGTTCGACGTTGTAGGAAATTCGGTTAATCTTACCTCTAAATACTTTGCCCGGAAAGGCATTTACCGAATACGTCACGGGCGCATTCTGCCGGATCTGGCCCGCATACACTTCCGGCACGGTTACCTGCAGGCGCAACCGCCCAATTTCTTTAAGTTTCAGCATTGGCTGCGCATCTTTCTGCGTCGGTCCAACCAGCGCGCCAGGACTCAGGATGCGTTCCGTAACGACCCCATCGAAGGGAGCCGTAAGCATCAAATATTGCTTCATCTGCCGGGCTCCCGCGACCCGTTGCTGCTGACTGGTCAGATTAGCACTATCCCCCATGACAACCGCCTGGGCCTGCTCTAACTCCTGGGGGGCTACCGCTCCCGCCGTTTTAGCAGCCTGCACCAAGCGCCGATAATTACTTTTACTGATAGTAAGTCGACCCCTGGCGGCTGTTAGTTCGGACAGCATCCGACTTAACTCCGATTCCAGTTCGGGCGCTTCCATAATGGCCAATACCTGTCCCTGATGCACTTTATCGCCTACATCAACGGGCATGCGTTTAATAAAGCCGTTCACTTTGGCGTAGAGGGCCACATCGTAATAGGGACTGAATTCGCCTGGTAACGCCAATTGTTTGGCCCGGGTCTCGACGGAAACAGGGACCGTCTGGAAGGCCGTCTCGGGGCTCGTTGCGGCTTGTTGGCCAGCTGATTTTTTTGACTGTTCGTCCGAGGAGCAGGCCGGCAGGAAACAAGCCGTTCCGAGCAGCAACACGCTGTAATACAACAGGTTTTTCATGAGAATCGATTGATTGGTGCCCGGCCTGACGTTCGGTGTTCCGGCTATCAGGGACCGGTCATACTAACCGGACTGAACATCAGGCCTTGGGCGGGTTAGTTGGGGTGCGTGGTTAAGAGTTGTTTTTTCAGCGGGTCAATTCCATCATAAAACTCACTTTCTTCGTCGTTGGGATTCAGGGAGGCTGATTTGACGGAAGCTTTGCCCTGGACGCTGGCAAAAATGACGGGTAGAATCAACAGGGCCGCAAACGCCGAGAAAAACAGCCCGCCAATTACTGCCCGGCCCAGCGGAGCGGATTGATCGCCGGCTTCCCCCAGCCCGGAGGCCATGGGAATCATCCCGGCAATCATGGCCAGCGAGGTCATCATGATCGGGCGTAGCCGCATACCACCTGCCGTGAGGGCCGCTTTGGTCGAGTCGTTATAGACCAACCGTAACTGCTCAGCATTGGTAATTAAGAGAATGGCGTTGGCAACCGATACCCCAACCGACATAATGATGCCCATGTAGGACTGCAAATTGAGCGTACTGCCCGTCAGGCTTAATAACCCCAGCGATCCGGCCAGCACCGCAGGAATCGTTGACAGGACCACAAAGGCCACCCCAAAGGATTGAAAGTTGGCCATCAAGACCAGGAAGATTACCACAATGGCCAGGCCCAGACCCGTTTGCAGACTCCCAAGTGTTTCGCGCAGCAATTGGGCCATTCCCTGTAACTCAACCAGAGTACCTTTGGGCGGGGTGCCTAGTCCGTCAATCACTCGCTGTACATCGCGGGTAGCCGTTCCCAGGTCTTTATTGAAAATATTAGCCGATACCGTCACGAGTCTACGCGGGCCGCTGCGGTCATACTCGCCCGGTACGGTGGTCCGTCTGATGGTGGCCACGTCGCCCAGCGTGGGCCGGAGTTGACCTTTGACCAAGGGAATATTTTCCATGTCTTCCAGAGAACTCATCTCGTATTCAGGCAGTTGCACCTGAACCTGATAGGCATAACCGGTTTTTCGATCCAGCCAGAGATTCTTGGCCGTGAATCGGCTCGACGAGGTCGCGGCCACCAGACTTTTCGATATGTCATCGGCCGTGAGGCCAAACTGAGCCGCTTTGATCCGGTCAAACTGAATATCCAGCGTAGGGTAATTCAACGGTTGTTTAATGCGAATATCCCGCAGATAGGGAATGGATTTGAGCCCATCCTGTAATCGCTTGGCGTAGGCCTGGCCATCTTCCAGGCTTTTGCCCCCGACCTGCACCTCAATCGGCGTTGAGGCACCCTGACTCATAATTTTATCGGTCAACTCGATGGGTTCGTAGGAAATGCCCACGCCCGGTAGTTGTTTCCGCACAGCGGCCCGCAGGTTATCCCGGAGGACGTCCATGTTGCCGGAATAGTCTTCACTTAGGGCTACCTGCACGGTTGCTTCGTGAGGTCCGGCGTTGAACACGTAGAGATTACTGGTCCCGTAACTGGACGGTGTCATGCCCACAAAAGCCGAGGAAATCTCGACGTTTTCTTTACCGACCAACTGCTCGATGATGCCCAGTACCTGCTGAACCCGTTCTTCTGTCCGTTCGATACGCATGCCCTGGGGCGCAATGACGCGTACCTGGAATTGTTTGGCATTGCTCTTAGGCAACATATCCTGACCGATGTTCATAAACAGTAGTCCCGCCAGCCCGAACGTAATCAGCACGTAACAACTGATGACCAGCGTTCGATGACGTAGCAGCGTTTCCACCAGGGAGACGTACCGCGCTTTAAATTTATCAAATCCCTTTAGCTCGTGTTTCGTCGTCTTTTCGTAGTGGGCATGGTTTTCTACCTGATCCAGTTCCTGCGAGTCGAGTACCTGGACGGCCTCTTCGTGGTCCCCTTTATGATGCGATTTCATCCACCAGTTCGATAAGACCGGCACCAGCGTCAGGGCCAGAAAAAAAGCCACAATCATGGCAAAGCCAATCGAGAGCGAAAGCGGTAAAAACATGGCCTTGGGCACGCCACTCATTAAAAAGGAGGGCGCAAAAACAGCCAGAATACAGATCAGGATCAAAAATTCGGGGAAAGCAATTTCCAGACAGGCATCGTAAATCGCCCGAGCTTTGGGTTTGCCCATCTCCAGATGCTGGTGAATATTTTCAATGGTTACCGTCGCTTCATCAACCAGGATACCAATGGCTAGTGCCAGCCCGGATAGGGTCATGATGTTGATGGTCTGGCCAGCTGCATTTAAGCACATCACAGCCGCTAAGATGGCCACTGGTATGGTTAAAACCACGATCAGCGAGCTGCGCCAGTCGCGCAGAAACAGCAGTACTGTGAGGCCCGTTAGGACGGCCCCGATGATGCCTTCGCTCATCAGCCCACTCACGGCGTTGGAGACGTAGACCGACTGATCGAATTCGTAGCTGAGCCGTACATCGTCAGGCAAGAGACTCTGCATCTCAGCCAGTTTGGCTTTCAAAGCCGTCACCACCGCCATGGTCGAAGCATCTCCCGTTTTGGTTACCGGGATGTAAACCGCCCGCTTCCCATTCACCAACGCGTAGCCCACCGTCTGATCCGCTGCATCATTAACCGTGGCCACGTCGCCCAGCAGGACGGTTGGTCCCGTACCTAGTTTAAGGGGAATTTGCGCGAATTCACCCACGGTATTGATGACCGAATTCGACGGTGTCATGTAAGCGTAGTCTTTCATGCGCACCACCCCCGCCGGCGAAATCTGGTTGGCCTTCACCACCGATTGGACAATCTGATCGGGGGTCAGGGCATAGGACTGCATCTTGGCCGGATCGACTTTAATCACCACGGTTCGCTCGTTGCCGCCGAAAGGTGGCGGGGAGGAGGCCCCCGGAATCTTGGCCAGCAGGGGTCTGATCTTGGTCGAGGCCAAATCCTGAATCTCGGATAATGACCGGGTCTTGGAATTGAATACGAGCTGACCGACGGGCAGCGTCGACGCATCGAAACGGACCACCACCGGCGGCTGCGAGCCAGGCGGCAGGTAGGAAAGCACCCGGCTGACCTGGTTAGCCACCTCGCCTGCCGCCTGGGCCATGTTTGTGTTTTCGTAAAACGAACATTTGACCAGCGTCAGCCCCTGGACGTTTTTGACATCCACATCCTTCACGCCCGAAACGTAGAGCATCTGGTTCTGGTACCGGGTGGCAATAAAGCCTTCCATCTGGGAGGGCATCATGCCGCCGTAGGATTGAGCGATGTAGATGGTTGGGGCGTTTAGTTTGGGGAAGATATCGACCGGGATGTTCAGCACGGCCATGACCGAGAACACCAGCAGGCCCAGCACCAGCACCACAATGGTGACCGGTCGGGTGAGTGCAGACGCGATGAGTTGGTTCATCTGGAGCAGGGTTATTTGGTAGTCAGTTTAATAAAATCCGTGAGGTCGCCTTCGGCAGCGGACTTAAGTAGGAGCGCCCGCCAGACATTATTGGTGGTGACGAATTGGTCGATTTCCGCCCGATTGAGCAGGGTAAAGGCCTGGGTAAATTCGTAGATGTTTGACAAACCCGCTGCGTAACGGGCCTGGGCCTGTTGATAAGCCGCCCGGGCCGCCCCCAATTGCACCGGGGCCTGCTGAGCGGCCTCATAGGCGTTTTGAATTTGCAGATCGGCCGTTTGCTGCTCGGCTTTGATCCGGAGCACTTCCTGATCGTAAAGGTACTGTTCCCCCTGCGTTCGAAGGACTTGCGCCTTGGTTTCCTGCCGGGTCCGAAACACATCACTAAAGCGCCAAAACGTACTCACCCCCACAAAATAGTTGGCTACCCGGAAGGGCAACCCCGCTCCCAGCGATGGGTTATAGATGAAGTTACCTTCGGGGGTCGTGTTGTCACTGATCCCCGACCCCCTGGCCCAGAACGAGCCATTGAGCGCGATAGCGGGTAAATAGGATTTTCGGATGGCTTCCACCCGGGCCTGGCTAAACTCAATCTGCCGTCGGAAGTAGGATAGGACCGGATGATTGGCCAGCTTTTCGGCTGAAAACTGGAAATCGGGGGGGATGGCTGCCTGAAAGGTAGTGGTATCCAGCTGGAAGGTCGAACCGGGTAGTCCCATAAACTCGCCCAGTTGCACCCGTTGCTGCTGGGCGAGTCGGCGACTCTCAATCAGTAGCAACCGGGCTTTGGCCACCTCGGCATCGGCCAGTACGCTATCGACACCAGGCCGTCGGCCCGAGCGGGTATTGGCCTGCATCACGGTCCGAAAGGCGTCGATCCGGGCCAGGTTAGCGGCCTGTACCTTGACCGTCTGGTCAATAATCAGGGCCATTAGATAGACATCCGCCACCCGAACCCGGTGCACGAACAGTTCCTGAGTATAATCGGCATTCGCTCGCTGGATCGCCGATTTGGCCAGCGCCAGTTCCGCTTTGTTACGACCGAAGGTAATGGCTTTCCAGTTGACGTTTAACGAACTCAAACTTCCCCAAACTGCATCGGCCGTCGGCCCATTGACTTTAACCCCACTGGACACCGAGTTGGTTGACCCTTCATTGGGAAAGGTAGCCCCCCGAACATTGTTGGAGGTGGCGTACAGGGCCTGTGCCTGAAAGGAGGCAGCGGGCAGGAAACTGGCTTTTCGGGCGGCCAGATCCGCTTGGGTGGCCTGGGTTTCGGTCAGTTTTTGTTTGATGGACGGGTAGTTCTGGGTTGCCAGTTCCAGAGCGCTGGCTAGTGTCAGGGTCGAATCGGCGGGTACCGATTGTGCCGACAGACTACTGATGATCAGTAGTGACTGGATAGCAAGGCAATAGCTAAAAAGAAGGGTACGCATACGTACAGGGATCAGAATAAGTCACAATAGAAAAAAATAGCCTAACCAACCCGCTTGTCTAAGGATCTGATACCGAAAGGGATGGAAAACCCGTTGGGGCCACCTTATTCTTCAAAACCGTAATGACACTGTCTTTCCGGATGTTTTCCCGGCTACAGCTCGATAATTGCTGAAGGAGCTGGGCCGTTTCGGCTTCGATTGGTTCTGAATCGGCAAACCAATGGGCGTTCGGCCGGTAGAGCTGGTAGACGTTTATCGCCAGCGACGCCAGGAGCCCAATGCCCAGCATAACCGCTAAAAAATTAAAGGAGGTAGTCCGCTTCATACATCCGAGCCGTTTTAGCCTTCGGACACAAAGATGCGGTTGCGGGATTAGAGCCGTCTTAGCCCGAGATTAGAATTCATTAGAATGGGGAATTCAGGGGCGAAGCGAAACGTCAAGCTAAGCCGTCCGAAGTACTTTGGCATCATAAGCGGGTAGTTCGATGCGCACGATGGTACCCGTCGCTGGGGAGGATACCAGACTTATTTCGCCCTGATGACGCACAATGATCTGCTGGGTGATGGCCAGCCCTACGCCAAACCCCTCCGCCTGCCCCGCGTTTTGCCCCCGGTACAAGGGTTCGAACACATGGGGTTGATCGGCGAGCGGAATACCGATGCCTTGATCGGTAACGGTGATCACGTGTAGGGCAGTGTCCGGCTGGGTGAACAGATCGACCAAAACGGCCTGCCGGGAATATTTGCAGGCATTGTCGATGACATTTTGCAGGGCCGTCGTCAGCAGGATTTCATTGCCCATGACCTCGAAAAAATCATCGGCGGGCATCTGCCCAAACTGAAACGAAACGGTACAGTCGGCTCGCTTCTGCTTGACCTGACTAACCGCCGACATCACGCATTCCTCCAATCGAGTCGGGCTCATGGCCAGCGAACCGTCGCCCGTGTTGGCTAGCTTCAAGAGGCTATTGGTCAGCCCAACCAGTTTAGTTAATTCCCGCATGGCCACCTCCATACTGATTCGCCAGTCGGCGGGATTGGTATCGTACTGGTGGGAGGTTTCGAGTGTTCCCAATACTGTCGTTAAGGGTGTGCGGAGTTCATGGGAGGCGTGGGATACGAACTGCCGCTGGTTCTCAAAGGTGGTTTGAAGCTGGGTTAATAACTGGTTAAAGGTCATAGCCAGCTGGGCAATTTCATCGGTTTGGTTGCCTTCATTCAATCGAAACGTCAGATGGGCGTCGGCCTGTACCCCTCTAACCCGGCTGACCATGTTGGCAAGGGGACGCAAAAACAGGCCCACAAAGTACCAGCCCGAAATCATGATCAGCAAAAAGCCACCCAGATTAGCGACGAGCAAGATAACCAGCAGGTTCTGTTGTTTGGAATGGCCCAGTCGGTCATAACCGGTTACAAAGATGGAATAGGGCAGGCCCTGGTCCCGGTACACGATCCCAACGCCTTCGTTGCGGTTGATGGTAAACTGAATGGAGGGTTGTTTGGCCAGTGCCGGAATGAAGCGAGCTTCTTTTTGCACGTAAGCGGGCGACTGATTGGTAAACACCAGGTTGCCTTGCTGATCAAAGATGCTGATATGCTCTTCGGTGAGGGTTTGCAGATCCGTGGCATTCAGGGCGCGATCCAGTACACCCTGACTGGAATGACGGGAAATCATGACCCGCCCAAATAGCCGGGCTTTCCCCTGCAAACGTACGGTAAATCCCTGCTCCCGGTAAACCGAGTAAAAGGTATAGACAAAGCTGGTGAAGGCAATCTGGATGGCCAGACCGATTGCCGTAAACAGGATCGTTAATTTATGTCGGATTAACATGATCGTCGGCCTCGTTCAGTTAGGATTCATGCAGCGAGTAGCCCATGCCGATTACGGTGTGTAAGAGTTTGGAGGAGAACTCCTTATCAATTTTTTTGCGCAGGTAATTGATGTACACATCGATCACATTGGTATTCGAGTCAAAGTCTGTATCCCAGACCCGTTCGGCCAGCTCAGCGCGGGAAATGATTTTGCCTTTATGCAGCAGCATGTATTCCAGCAAGGCAAACTCTTTGGACGTCAACTCAATGCGTCTTTCGGCGCGGGTAACCACTTTTCTGTCTAAATCCAGGGTCAGGTCGGCCAGGCGCAAGATAGTAGAATGACTAAGCACATGGCGTTTAGTAATGGCTCGAATCCGCAGCAGCAGTTCCTTAAAGGCAAAGGGTTTAGGCAGGTAATCATCCGCCCCCGCGTCAAAGCCTTTGATTTTATCATCCAGGGTATCCAGCGCCGTCAGCATCAGAACCGGTATTCGTTCGTTCTCCCGTTTGATCAGTCGACACAGGTCAAACCCGTTTAAGGAAGGCAAATTAACGTCCAGAATGACGGCATCGTACTCATTTTTCTGAAAGAGTTGTTTGCCGACGTAACCGTCATAGGCTAGGTCGGTACTGAATGATTCGGCCTCCAGTCCTTTTTTGATGAACGAAGCTAGACTAACTTCGTCTTCAACGAGCAATATCTTCATAACCGTACTAACTGGTATCTCAATGAGCTAAAGGTATACCAAATAAATCCTTTCCTTGGGAGCCCAGGTTCTGCCGTTACCCTAGAACCCTATATCTATTGGCTAGTAATTCTCCGACCAAAGGTAGTTCGGGTGACCATCATTCCCGACGTTTTTTAAACCAATCCATAAACCAAAGCTCCGAGTTTTTTATCGTATTTCGTACGTCGCTGATCTGTTTTCCTGTCTCAATGGTAATCGCCCGTGATTTGCTGATACTCAGGATCTGGGAAGTGTACAGACTTCGATGCCCGGACATCAGAAACGCAATGACACAGGATACGGCGGCATAGGGTGCTACCGCTGCGCCAAACAACTCGATGGCCAGAATGCTCGACGCAATGGGCGTATTGGTGGTACCCGCCAGCAGACTAACAAACCCAATGGCGGCAAACGTACCCGGATCCGCCCCAACCGTATGACCAAAGAAACTACCCGCCGTAGCCCCGATGAATAAAACCGGGGTAATAACGCTACCACTCCGGCTAATACTTAGGGTGATAATAGTGAAGAGTGCTTTGAGCAGGAAAGCGTAACCCAGTACGGTCGCCCCTTTTATACTCCCCTCCATCAGATTAAGTCCCAGCCCCAGGTAGTCCCGTGAAAACAGGAGCGTTAGTCCAGCCAGGATTACCCCGCCCAGCAGACCCTTCCAGGGACGCCAAATGGGAATGCGATTGGTAAAGGCCGTGCTGTATTGAATTGCGTTGATGAGGGCGTAGGCACACAAACCAAAGAAAATGCCTCCCGCTAGCAATCGGATAAAGAATCCCTCTTCAAAGGTGGGGACAAAATGGAGCGGATAATAAAAGAAGGTAACCCCCAGGGCTGATGAAACCTGAAAAGCGGTAATGGAAGCCACGAAAGCCGGGAGCAGCACGTCATATAAAATGACCCCGACGGCCAGCAGCTCGATGCCAAACAGGGCACCCGCCAGGGGTGCGCCAAAGACGCATGAAAAACCTGCACAAAAGCCGCATAAGACCATTTTTCTACGGTCAATATCATCCACCCGCAATAGATTAGCACATACACTGCCAATACCCGCGCCAATTTGAGCGCACGGACTTTCTTTCCCGGCCGAGCCCCCCGTTGCCAAAATGAGCACAATATTGACGACTTTCGTCGGGATGAAACTGCCCTCTATTTTGCCATAATTTTTGTTGATCGCGGCAATTAATGCATCGGTACCAACATGCTTTTTTAGTAAGAACTGACTTAGTAAGTTAGCGATGAAAAAGCTAAGGGGCAGTAAGTAAAATACGTGCTGATACTGGTTGCTTTGCTCGATAACGAAATGAATGAAGAGAATGAATCCTGATGCTGCTAGTCCCACCAGACATCCAATCAGACTGGAAATGAACAGCCATTTAAGGACGGTAAAAAATAGAACCACTTCTTCATTAACGCGCATACCACAAGGAACACATTTTACGGGTAAATGTCCTGATGAGACTCAACATTCATTGTCTTAATTTAGGCCGGGAACGCTGCAGTCAGCCTTTGGCTTATAAACCTGTTGCATATTAAAATTATACAATGGCTTTATACTTGTTGGGCCTTTTTTGTCGTCAAACGTAGCATTAGTAAACCCAATAATCCAGACACCAATGAACCAGTAAGTGTAGCCAGCTTAGCCAAATTTAAAAAGTACATCTCCTTAAAGGATAGGGTGGCCACAAATACGGATATGGTGAAGCCAATACCGGCCAGAAAACCCACCCCCACTAATTGCGGCCAGGTCGCACCCGCAGGCAGACGAGCCAGTCGGCTTTTTATCAGGCTGAAACAGGTGAATAAGACACCCAGCGGTTTCCCGATAATCAGTCCCAGCAGTACGCCCAAACCAACTGGTTGAGTAAACATAGCAAACGCATCAGAAGTAAGCGTTATGGCAGTATTTGTCAACGCAAACAAAGGGAGAATACCATAATTGACGGTAAAGTGCAGTCGATCTACCAGGCTAGTAATTCGGTTTAACGGCATTACGGAAGCCAGCAAAACCCCAGCCAGCGTTGCGTGAACGCCCGATTGCAGGACGCAAAACCACAACCCAAAACCGACCATTAGATAGGGCCATAAAAGTGAAAGATTGCACCGGTTGAATACGATCAATAGGCCCAACAACCCTACAGAGGCTAGCAGGTAAGGTGCCTGTAATGACTTTGTATAGAAAAAGGCAATGATGAAAATTGCCCCGGAATCGTCAATAATGGCCAGGGCGGCAAGAAAGACTTTCAATGAAACCGGAACCCGCTTGCCCAGGAGGGAAAGTATGGCCAGTGAAAAGGCTATATCCGTTGCGGCAGGAATGGCCCAGCCGCCAGCCGCATCCGTATCCGCGTTCAGGCTTAAATAAATCAGGCCTGGGACTAGTATACCTCCCAAAGCGGCCCCAATGGGCAGGATCGACCGGCTTAGATCGGACAGCTCCCCAACCAAAAGCTCACGTTTGATTTCAATCCCCACCAGGAAGAAAAAAATGGCCATTAGCCCGTCGTTGATCCACTGTTCGACCGGTAGTGTCAGCCAGGAAAACCCAATGGGCATTTCCCAAAAATGGAGGTAGCCCAGACCCACGGATGAGTTGGCGACCAACATTGAGCAAACGGTGGCCAGTAAAAGAATCAACCCGCTTAACTGCCCGTTTCGATTCAGTTGGTCGAACCAGCGATGGACCCACCAATTTGGGTACGTTTCAGGGAATGGCATCGTATTGAACGGATTGCGGGTTTCTATGCCCGCTGGATGAGTTGATAGGTTTGTGGATTTTCCAGAATCACATGTGTATTGGTCAACAACCTTTGGTGCTGCTGGATAAAGTCTTTCAGTGTTTGGGGTTCATCGACCAATTCAATGCATACTGGCATCTGCCGGGGCGTTGCTTCCGCATGGGTAAATACCAACTCCGCATCGCGTAAAAACCCGGCTCGGATCGGGTATAAAATTGCCTGCTTCAATCCTGCCAGTTTCGCTTCTTTCAGAATGGCATGGGCCAGATTTTTGCCGAGCAGCTTCTCCCACATACTGTCGGTGGGCACCCGTTGGCCGTGATGAAGATAGATACGCACCGTGGAAAGATTCAGCAAGGTAAAATCAGAGGTTCTCATGGGCCTGTTTTTTGGGGTTTGTTCTCAGATCGGATAATCGTTTGCCTTCGTGGTGGCCATAAACGAGGTGCTTGGGTTGGCCCACAACTTGTGCTCCATAAATGCCGCGATGCCCAGAGAAGAAGTATGCCATGACGCAGGCCACGAATGCATAAACCCCACAGTCCGCCCCGAACAGTTCCACCGCCATCAGGGTGCAGGCCAGGGGCGTATTGGCGGCACCAGCAAAGACTGCGACAAACCCCAGCCCAGCCAGCAGGCCCATTGGTAAGGGGATAAAATAGGCCAGCGCGTTGCCCAGCGTTGCCCCGATAAAAAACAGGGGAGTAACTTCACCACCTTTAAAGGCCGCCCCCAGTGTCAGGGCCGTAAACAGCATCTTTAAGGCGAAATCAAAGGGAGGTAACGAGCTGGTGAAGGATTCGACAATCGTGGGAATTCCTAGCCCGATATAGTTGGTGGTTCCCAAGCCGAACACCGCCAGCGCGACTAGGGCACCGCCGATTACAGGCCGCAGAGGAGGATAGCCAACCCGTTTTTTGAAAAATCCGCTAATGCCATGCGTCAGGTTGCTAAAAACAACTGAGCACAGACCGAAGCAGATCCCGGCGAGCATGGTCCACAGTACCGGCATAATCGAGATTGGAGGAACCAGCGGAATGTGATAATGCGTATGACCAACACCCCATGCCTTAGTGGTGAGGTCAGCGAAAATGGAGGCAGCCAGCGCCGGGAACAAGCCACTATATTGCAGCCGTCCCAGCATAAAAACTTCCAGGCCAAAGACGGCCCCAGCCAGGGGGGTACCGAATACCGAGCCGAACCCGGCAGCGATTCCGGCAATCAGGATTAGCCGCCGGTCCCGTGGGCGCAGCCGGAACAGGTGCGTGAATTGATCGGCTATTGAGCCACCGATTTGCAGCGCCGTACCCTCCCGGCCCGCCGAACCGCCGAACAGGTGCGTGGCGAGGGTGCCGATCAACACAAACGGGGCCATCTTGAGGGGGATGATCCGGGAAGGACGATGAATATTTTCCAGCAGAAGATTATTTCCCGCTTCCACATCCTTGCCCAGGTAGTGATACAGGCAACCGATCAGGAAACCGGCCACCGGTAACAGAGCAATAATCCATTGATGACTTTCCCGCCAGTTCGTAGCCCAATCCAATGTAACCAGAAATAGAGCGGATGCCGAGCCGACGCACAGGCCGATCAGGGCCGAAAGCAAGAGCCACTTGCCCAGAAAAAACAAAATAGGCTGATGCCAGAAAAGCGAAGTAACGATGCGAGGAATCTTGAAATGAGACGATGACATAAACTAATACCTATCAATGAACAAAACAGTGTTTGAACCAGATAGGCGTCATCAGCCCTGAGGGCGGTTTCAGCAGGAAGACACCATTTCCTGTAACGAGTGCAAACATAGCGGAAAACAGGCAGAGATGCCACATTCACTATCGCTTTTGTTCATATGCAAACGGCTCGTATTGTTGCAAAAACTAATCATCAACGCATTCCACAAGGAGAAGTTGGAGGATACGATAAGAGGCTTCCTTATCAAAGAAAGCTGTTCAATCGAGTTGAGTATACCTCCTGTCAACGATCAAGTTCGTTATCTTCATTTAGATTGTATCAATGCGACGCCTTTTCGAAGGGCATGATAAAGGCCCGAATCAGGAATTTATCATGCCCTTTCTCTTTATACTCCTGAACCGCAATCATAGTAGTCTCCGCTTTTGGGGCTTCATTAAAGCTGAACAGAAAAATTGAATCTACCTGCTCGCTTCCATTGGCAAACCAGTTGTCCAGCAAGTTAGACGAATCGTCTCCTGAACCTGCTACGTCAAACTGGTCATGACTTTAAGCATAATCTTGCTATCCAGTAAAAGAGAGCAAGTCCATGTAAAGACAAACGGGTTTTCTGTACAAGAGGCTACAGGCTTAGTTTGAATCCGCCATTGTAAATGAACCCATCCGTTGGTGCCCAAATGTTGTTGAACTGCGGATTCTGTATGGTGCCTGTGTAGGAAGGCTCGAAACGGGATTGGCGTGCATCGGTGAAATTTTCCGCATTGATAAATAGGCTAACGTGCTTCCATTTGTATTCCGCCGACACGCCCATGACCCAATAGGCAGGCTTGTTATCCCCGTTCCGAATGGTTTGTTGGCCAATAAAAAACAATTCATAGCCTAACCGCAGACGAGGTTCGAGTTCATACAACAGGGTCGTGTAAATCCGGTTTTTTGAGGTGAAGGGCTGTTGTTGGATCACTCCCCCGTAACGGGTCTTTGCATCAATGTAGGTGTAGCCCGCATACAGGGCTAACTCATCGTAGGTCAGCTTGACATTGGTCTCAAACCCTTTGGAATCTATATACCCCGCTGCACTGGAAAAAGCATATTGGCCGTTTGCATCGGGCGTGCTGTTGAGCACGGCGGGATGGTTGAGACGGGTGTAGAAAAACAACTGATTGATTGACAGGCTAACCGTCTCGAAGAGCATCGTTCGATAATTCATATCAGCATTGCCTCCGATGGAGGTTTCAGTACGCAACGTAGTCAGATCGAGCGGACGAACATTTTGGTAACCCCGCTCTTCGGATTCATCCGAAAAAGGAGTTGGTGACCGATACCCCAACCCACCACCGAGCCGAGCCGTGAAATGGGGTGAGAACTTGTACAGCACCGACACACGGGGCAGCACCAGCAAGGCTTTCCGGCTCGTGTAATCGGTCCGTAAGCCGGTTTCTACGACCAGTTTATCGGTCGGCTTCCAGTTGCTTTGCGCGAAAGCCCCCGCCGTCGTCAGGCTGTAATCCAGCGGTAGGGGCGTGGGCTTCTGTTGGGTGAATTGATCCGTCCACAGGTTGGCTCCAACAACCCATTCAAAGACCAGTTGTGGGCGGTTGTAACTAAGTTCGGTAAAGCTAGCCACTTGCCTACCACCAAAGCTATATCCCGGACGGGTCAATGACCGGGTAAAGGAACTGACACTATTTTTTAAGGTGAGTCCGGCTTGATTCGCTACTGTTTTATCGACTCGGAATTGAGTGGAAAAGCGGTCGGTTTTGTTGCGCTCGAAATACTGATGGAGGTTGTCACTCTGCCCAGCCACGACCTGCATATCGCCCCCCAGCCGGTTCTCAAACGTGGTGTTCAATCCCAAACTAATCGTGGTGGTGGGATCGAGGTAATAGAACAGTTTTGGATTTAGGGTATAGCGGACAAATTGCGGAATATCGGAGAAGCCGTCTTTGTTGACATCATAAGCTGCTTGGGTGTTGCGGGCGGTGTAGAGCGTCAAACCGATCCTGCCGAATCGCTTCGCATAGAACCCACTCAAATCCAGGGCCTGCGTTTGATTATAATTGGCCAGTACCGTCAGTTCCCGTGTGGCAGTGGGTTCTTTGGTAATTAGATTAATGAGTCCAGCAATGGCCCCGCCCCCGTAGAGCGTGGAGGAAGCCCCTTTGAGGACTTCGACGCGCCGAAGATTGAGGGGTGGGATTTGGATAATACTTAGCCCACTGGCAAAGCCCGAATAAAGCGGAAAGCCATCTTGCAATAACTGTGTGTACTTGCCATCCAGCCCTTGAATTCGGATCGTGGCATTGGCAGAGGTAGCGGACGTTTGCTGGGTTTGAATGCCGGTACTTTCCGACAGCAGGGTTCGGATATTGCTGGGTTGCCCACTGACTTTCTCGTCCAGCTCTCCGGCAGAAATAATTTCCAGGCGGGATGGAATATCGCCGATGGTTCGACTGCTTCGGGTAGTGGATACGGTGATTTCGCCTAATTCTTCACCGGCAGGCGCTAGCAGAATGGTCAGTGTGTCGGCCCGTTTTAGCGGAAATTCGTACTCGTTCTCGACTTCTTTATAGCCGATGAATCGCATTTCAATTTCATGCTCACCGGCTGGAATATCGGTCAGGGTGACTAGTCCGTTCGCATCGGCAGCGGCTCCCCGTTTGAGGGCTTTAATTTGCGCGGTCGCACCGGGTAATGGGGTGTTGGAGGATGCATCCAGGATGCGAACCACAAAGGTATTTTGAGCCAATGCAGAGGAAGAAATCAGCAGCAATAGACATAGACTGTTTTTCATTGGAGTGGGATTTAGACGACATGAGGGCACAGCTCCGCCCAATGGGGGAGCCTGACAAGGCACGGCTACTGGTCTAAATCAGCCACTGACAACATTGGAGGTAGATTCGCCTGAAAGGGCGGGAGATTAGTCGATAATTGCCCCGGCAAAAACCAGTAATCGGAGTGAGAAACAGAGCGGCAGGTTGTAGCGTCTGGCTAACACTGCCCGTCAACCGCCAGGGAGATACGGTAGCCGATTGAATAGAATCGGCGGCATACTCGACGGGTAAGTACGCATCGTAACAATCGCCCCATGTATTGGCGATCTCGTCTGTATTCACTTCAAAGGCTGAAATGAAGAAGCAGAGGGTCAGCAGGGGTAACAGCCAAAGACGCCAGCGAGTATTCACGCCCTAAAGATAGGACGATTGCAAAGCCCTGCTTTTACCATTTTGTTATTTCTTTCTACTAGTACTCATCCAATTTAATCCTTACATCAATCTGCCTTGTTAGCTGGATTGACTTGCTCATACCACCGTTTGAGTTTATTCTCAGCCGTAGCTGCGGTAAAACTCCAATGCACCTTAACGGCACGTTGATTGCGCTCACTGACCCAAAAGCTGACCTGCCGCTCCAATTCCTCCAGACTGCCAATGCGTCGATTCAAGCACTGGCGGGCCAATGCCGAAAATTCGATCTCCGCTGCGTTCAACCAAGAACCATGCTTAGGGGTATAATGAAACACCAATTTGCGACTCAATAATCGGGCTTGGGCTAGCGGTAAATGCTCATAAAAGGAACCGTATTTATGGGTATTCAAATTATCCTGCACCAAATCAATGTACTCAACATCAGCATAGTAAGTTGTCACTATCTGGTGCATAAACTGTGCATAATCGGCCTTTGTGCGCTGCTTGCGCACTTGAGTGTAGCGTTGACCTGTGTCCGTATCATAAGCTAATAATACCACACACGTTCCTTGTCTGACATACTCATTATCCTCTTTAGCGGATTTGCCCGGCTGAATGGGTAGGGCTGCTATCACCTCGTCCAATAATTGACACGGTCGTTCATCGAAGCATAACCGCGCTCGGCCTGGTGGAGTTAGCTGGTTATAAACGGCCAAAACGTTCTCCATTTTGGCCAAGTATTCACCATCTACCTGCCCGATGCACCATTGCTTTTTGAGCCATGGCTTGAGCTTACTTTTTTTAGGGCTAAACGTACCGACTCGTCATCAATGTGGATCTCGAGTTTGACTAAGCGTTCATTAATCAGACTTGCTGTCCAGCGAGTACGCCCATCAGGAGCCTCGCTACAGGCGATTTGAGTGATATGGGCCTCCACTTGGGGGGTCACTTTGCGGGGTTGGCCGGGTCGGGCTTTCTCACCAATGGCTCTTTGCAACCCCTCTAGCTGATAGCGTTTACGTAAGTTGAAGACCGTGGCCAGACTGATACCCAATGATTGGCTAATCTGTAGTGGGTGTTGCCCCTGATGGGAAAACTGCAAGGCTCTGGCTCGGGTCAACTTACGGGCAGCGTCTTTCCCTTTACGAACGAGTTGGTCAAGTGTTGTGAGATCGGCTTCCGACAGCACAAACGGTTTAGCGATTTGGCCCATGTCGGAAAGATAGCTATTTTTATCTAACCATTAAATTGGAAGAGTACTAGTCTGTTCAACTATAAACGAGCGTATGCTTGTGAACAATGACAGATGAAAAGCTGTAAGGGCCCCTATTAGTTTGTTAATCCCATTTTGCACAGTCTCACGAAAACGCTCCATAACGTGAGCTGAAGACTAACTTTACAACCTATAAACTACCTTTGGAGCCGCCGTGGCATGGCCCGGCGATAATTACGCCCGTTTGCAACAAATATCCCTGGAGTGTCGGATCGTCAAACATTCAGGGTAGGCGCGTGTTGATAACAGACCAACAGTACCCAAAACCTACAATTATGGCACACGAACATCACAAAGAAGCCGCTTATCACTTTCGTAAGGCGGCTGAATACCACGAGCACGCCCAGCAGCTTCATGAAGCCGGTGATCACGAAAAAGAAGCCCACGAGGCTTATGTGGCCTACGGCCATCACAATGTAGCCGACCAACACGCGCAGGCAGCTGCGGAACACCACGCCGAGAAGCATGACACCAGCGGTCATCGCGACCCGATTAACTAACTGTCATCAGCAGCCTATAGAGCCTAAAACAGACCAACAAACCGCTGTTTTTAACTTGCGGGGTGTTGGTCTGTTTTAGGCTTATTTAAATGTCAGATTCTGCACCCGCACGGCGTTCAGGATGGCCAGCATGGCTACGCCTACATCGGCAAAAACCGCTTCCCACATGGTAGCCAGCCCACCCGCGCCGAGAATCAACACAATTGCTTTCACCACCATCGACAGGGTGATGTTCTGCCAGACGATTCGACGCGTGGCCCGGCCAATGGCCACGGCCGTGGCAATTTTGGCCGGTTCGTCGTTTTGAATAATGACGTCAGCCGTTTCGATGGTCGCATCCGAGCCGAGCCCACCCATGGCAATACCGACATCGGCTAAGGCCACTACCGGTGCGTCATTCACGCCATCGCCGACAAACGCTAACTTGGCTTTTGAATTGGTGGCCTGCTGTGCTTTTAACCGCTCTACTTCCCGAACCTTGTCTTCCGGCAGCAAATCGCCGTGCCACTCATCTACGCCCACCTGTTTGGCGACCGCTTCCACGACCGCTGCTTTGTCGCCCGACAGCATCACGGTGCGAATGCCATCGGCTTTCAGGCGTTTGACCGCATCGGCGGCATCAGCCTTTACCTCGTCGGCGATGGTAAAATAACCCGCGAAGACTCCGTTAATAGCCGTCATGACGATCGTAAACGGAATTTGGGTTAGGGCTTCATCAAACGATACATTGAATTTGCGAAGGAGTTTGGCATTGCCCGCCAGCATTTCTTTTCCGTCGACGGTCCCTTTTAGACCATGCCCGGAAATTTCCTCTACATTTTCGACGGTCACCGTCTCGTACCCCTTTTCCCCGACGTGGACACGGGCATGCTCAATCAGGGCTGTGGCGACCGGGTGAGTCGATTGGCTTTCCAGCGCGGCCGTTAGGCGGGCTAATTCAGTAGCATCGATACCGACCGGTTTGACTTCCTGCACCTTAAAAACACCTTTGGTCATCGTACCGGTTTTATCCATGACGACAGTTTTGAGTTGCGTCATCAGATCTAGAAATACAGAGCCTTTAAACAGAATGCCTTGCTTCGACCCGGCACCAATCCCCCCGAAGTAGCCCAACGGGATGGAAATGACCAGGGCACACGGACAGCCGATCACTAAAAATACCAGCCCCCGGTAAAGCCAGTCCCGGAATTGGTAGTCGGCGACCACAAAATACGGGACAAGAGTAATCAGTAATGCCAGTCCGCAGATAGCCGGGGTATAGATCTTCGCAAACCGGGCAATGAACTCCTGGGTCTGAGCCTTGCGACCCGTGGCCTGCTGCACCAGCTTGAGAATTCGCGACAGCTTGGAATCCTGGTAGGGTGTAGTGACATCCATCTCGACGACCGACTGCCGGTTGATCATCCCTGCCAATACGGCTTCCCCTTTCTCAATGGTGCGGGGTACGCTTTCACCGGTCAGGGCTGCCGTATCGAACGTACCGGAGACGGAGCGCAGGGTGCCATCTAACCCTACTCTTTCGCCTGCCTTTATCTGAATCACCTCGCCAACGCTCACCGCAGCGGCCTTTACGGTTTGTGCCTGTCCGTTTCGCAGCAGGGTCACTTCATCGGGGCGAACATCCAGCAGGGCTTTGATGGAGCGACGCGCCCGCAAAACGGCGGCATCCTGGAATAACTCACCAATGGTGTAAAATAGCATCACGGCCACCCCTTCGGGATACTCCCGGATACCAAAGGCACCCAGGGTAGCTACGCCCATCAGAAAAAATTCCGTAAACACATCGCCGTTCCTGATGCTACTCCAGGCACGTTTGAGTACTGGCCAACCAACAGGCAGGTAGGCGACCACGTACCAGATAAGCCGGACAGGGCCCCTCCAGACCGGGTCTTTAAACCAGCTTTCGGCGTACCTGTCAAACCCGATGCCCCCCAGTAGCAGCGCTAGGCTGATGGCGGCCGGTGCGTACGTTCGCCAGGCCTGGTCAGGGCTTTCTTTCGTAGCCGCTGCCGCTGGCGTGGTGCCTTCTTCGATCAGGTCAATATCGTCACCATGATCGTGATCATCGTGGCCGCCCTGGATTGGGTTGTGGTCGAGTGCCATGTGTTGCTTTAGAGCTCAATAAAATAGGTGAAAATGCCGAGGGCAATCAGGATGCCGCCGGTAATGCGTTTTTCGTTATGGTCAAGCCAGTGCGAATCCACCGCACCGGCAGACCGGCCGGGCCAGTTCACACGGGCCAGCCCCCGATAAGAGAGCGCCGTCAGGCCTACCATACAGGCGATGGTCACCACCGTGTAGACCACCGCCAGGGTACTGATGGCGGGCCAGCCAAGCGCACCGGCCGTAAAGAAGAAGGTTTCAATTTCCAGGCAGGGAGAGAATAACATGGCTACTGAGAGCGTCGTAATGATGGTTGCTTTGGAACGGCCCGCCAACCCCCTGGGAACGTGTTCATGGGGCGCGTTGGCATCGTGCATGGCAAAGTAGATCAGCCCCATGAACACCAGCAGCAGGGAGGCAATCAACCGGGTCTGGGCTTCGAGCCGTTCGGAGACTTCCACTCCGATCGCCCCGATGGCAATTCCCAACATGACGGTACTCAGTGTATGGAAGAATCCGCTTAGGGCCACCACGGCCAGTATTTCCCGCTCCGACCAGTTTTCGGCGCGGCCAATGAGCACCACCTGCAACCAATGGTTGGGTATGGCTGCATGGACCGATCCCAGCAAGGTGCTACCGAGTAGTATGTTCCAAAACATGGGCTTTATTCTTGAGTCAAGTCGATTTAGACTGGGAAGGTTGGGGTTCCCGGATTTGTCGGGACCTGTTTAGGACGAAAAACCAGCAACGTTATCCCCAGGAAGGCCAGCGTAAGCAGCCCGCCGTAGAAAAAATTCTGATTTGGAAACCGACTGCCCGTAAAGCCCGCAATCGGATAGGCAATAGCCCACCACAGGTGCGAAAACGCGAAATGGGAGCCAAACACCTTCCCTTGCTGGCTGGCGTCAATCTGCTCGCCAATCAGTGTTTCTGACGGCATTTCGGCCAAGCTCTGTCCCAGCCCAGCGCAGAGCCACAATACCAGCAACACCGAATAGCCCACATAGTTTGCGCCTATAATGGCTACGCCCAGCCCAAAGGCCCCACTGATCAGCGAAATCCGTCGGCTGGGGGAAGTATCCAGTGCGCCGGACAAAAACGCGGCCAGCGTCGCCCCGACCCCGAAGGCGGCCATGACCCAGCCGTAATACACTTCCGACCGGCCCAGGACGTCTTTGACGTGACTGATAGTGTTGACCAGAATCTGGGCACCCGCCATAGCGGAGACGAATTCAATGGCTAAGGCAAATCGGATAACGGGCGTGCCGAACAGCAGTTTAGCCCCACGCATCACATCAGACCAGGCCGATAGCGGTTTAGCCATTCCCTCATCCGTCGGTGAACGATTCAGTAACTCGCCCGGCAACAGCAGAATCAGCACGCCCGCCAGCACAAACGATAGAGCATCTACGAAGAAAATATCTCTTGCGCCAAACCAGATAGCCAGCAGGCCGGCCAATCCCGGACCCAGTACGCCCAGCAGTTGAAACGTAGCCGTCGATAATCCAATCGCCTGCCGGTAGTAACGCGTATCGATGACCTGTGGGATAACGGCTTTATAGGTCGGCGTAAAAAAAGCGTTGAACACATTCAGCGTAAACACCAGCCCGTAGATCTGCCACGGGGTAGTCACAAACGGCAGACAAGCCACAATACCCATCCGGATGAAGTGGGTGACATAGAGAATCTTCTTCCGATCGATTCGGTCGGCCAGCACCCCGGCTACGGGCGAGAAGAGAATAAAGGCCAGCACCCGAAGCGTGAGCGCCGTGGAGAGGATCACCGCTGACTGCTCGCGGCCAAATTGATAGGCCAGTAACGCCAGCCCCACCCAGGTAACTGCGTCGCCCAGCAGACTGATTGTCTCGGCAAAATAGAGCGTAGCGAAAACCCGGCTTTTAAGGGCCTGAAAGGGTTCCAGTAAGCGAGACAGGTTATTTTTCAGGGACATCCTCTTCGCACATTTACTAATTTACCATTCCCAGAATCAGGAATAACAGAAATCCAACAAAGAACATGGCCGTCAGCCACGGTTTTTCACCGTCTTCGTGGGCCTCAGCCAGCAGTTCTTTGGTCACTAAAAATAAGAGCGCGGCCAACCCAAATGATATACCCTAGCTGAAGCGGGTCGACTCGTTACCGGCAGGATTTGTGCCGGTCAAGCTCACCAAGCAGCCTTAGGTCGAAGCCGTTGAATAGTCACCTGTAGCAATGCCAAAGCATCAATCCCCTTCATAAGCTCATTCGTTCCATCAAATGAGCTTATGGAATCCCGTTTTTCCGACTAAATCGGCAACACTATACGTATCCCTCAGGTGTGATAGGACGTTAACAGCCTCGCTTAAACTTGTATTGACTCATCCTCTAACACGTCCTGTATATAGAGCATCTTCACCAACACGAGTATAATTGCCATAACAGGTGTCGCCAGAATCAAGCCTATACCACCGACAAAAACACCCATAACCAACTGAGAGATCAGCACCAGCGCGGGGGGCATAGAAATCATTTTATTCTGTACCAGTGGCGTTAACAGATTGCTCTCGATTAACTGAATGCCCGTGTAGAGCAGCACAACATAGAGAGCCTGCTGCGGCCCATCGGAAAAGGCAAACAAAACCGCCGGAACCAACGCTAGGATGGGACCAAAATTGGGAATAAACGTAATTAACCCCGCAAAGAGGGACAATATAGCGGCCATTTTCACGCCCAGTAACCACAGGCCCAAAAAGCTCAATACCCCAACAACTACCATCGAAAAGAGTTTGCCGATCAGCCAGTTTAGCAGGGTCTTGCCAAGTTTGTCCAGCACCTCCGCCCCCCGCTTCCGTCCCGGCTTGGGTACGAGTAGGAGTAACCCTTCCTGATACAGGCTGGGCTGTGCGGCCAAAAAAGCGGCCAGAAAAATGATGACGTATACATCGGCCAATAGGCCAATCGTGGAGCTTACGGCGCCAAATACCTTGCTCAGGGACCGGCTCCGGCCCTCAAACAGTTTGTCCATAGAAGGTACAGCATCAACAAGCCGCTGACCCCATTCCGAACCGGTGAGGCTGTCCCGAGCTTGTTTAATGGCGCTAGATAGCTGCCCGGCCAGCCCGTTCATCTGCCCACCAATGGACGACGACAACGTCCAGACTAGTGCTGTCAACAGACCTAACGTTAAGATAGCCACCACCGCCAGACAAATGCCTTCTTTCCAACTGGTCTTCTGACTTAACCATCGTGCACCCGCCCGCAGCGGCAGCGCAATCAGGACGGCGGCCAGAACGAGCATAAGTATATCAATGATTGCGCCCAGAAGGCCCAGTAATAATAGAGCCGTCAGGGTAAGTCCCAGAATAATGCTGACTTGTCGGACAAGCAGGTTATGATCAAAGGCTGATGAATTATTTTCGGTTGGTTGCTTCATGGATATAGTTTGAATTAAAAAATGAATTCATCCGGCATTAAATGCCAACCCGATGGAGTTTGCAGTCTAAAGGAAGCTAACTAAGGCCAACGATCAACGGCGATTGAAGAGCTTATGAATTAGCTAGATGACAAGTGCAATGCATCCAACCAAGACTAGGACACTAAATCCAGACACCGGTCTCAAACTTGTCATCTACCAATTCACGATTGGTACTACTTGTATCAATGAATATCAGCAGGAGCAGCGCTAGCCGTTGACACCAGAAGTAATCCATTTTCATCTATACGCAAGTATTAAAATGACATACCGCAAGTACTAGCTGACAAAAACCAGGCTACCTGTTCCTTTAGTTATTCACTAATACGCTTTGCCATTCAATTGATGCAAAGTTGCTTAAATGGTATAAGTTAAACCCGGCAGTACTTAGAAAAACCTTAATTCTGCATTAGAATCTACTTAGAAGTAGGGTATGGTCTCAGGATGAGATGAGTGGGGTCTTGCAAAGAAAATGGCAATACAGCTTATAATTCAGCGCATGCCCATTCATATGGGTTTGAACCGCAAGGTCTATAGCCGAAAAGCTATATCGGGCAAGTCATCCTCAGTGAATACACTCATTTGGGCCGAAGCAAATGCTCCGGCCCGGCTAAACAACTACTCTTTTTATTTGATTAGCTTCCCATCGACGCTGAACATCAGGTCTTTGCCACCCACTTCAGCTTCGTACTTTTTAACCCCGGCGGCATCCACAATGATAGCGGCCTCCTTAATTTTCTTTCCCGGCATTTGTTTGGCTACGTAATCCCGGACAGCAGCCGGTAGTTCCAGAACCGCAATGTCGGTTTCTGTCTCTTTCAATTGGCCCTTGGCATCAAAGAGTAAAGACATCGTTTTCCCTTTGTCCTTGAAACTGGCTTCGTAACCACCGTCTTCCCCATCCCATTTGGGCCCTGTGGCGCTGGGATAGAGTTTAGCAAATGTCGATTTAGCGGCGGCGGGAACCGACCCCGTCTGCGCGAAAGAAACCGTTGCCAGGGTAAGCATTCCCACTAAACTTGTGAACAGTTGACGTTTCATGATTCGTTGCGTTTGATTGGTTAATTGGTTAACCGATTCGAAGCTAAACCCCAATTGTGGAGTTCGTCTGGAGTCCAATCGTGTCATAAATCATGCGTACCATAGTTTAGTATAATAGGCTCCAGAATTACTCCACAATTTAGAGGCATCTTAGCAGCATGAAACTACTGTTGGTTGAGGATGAGCCTGACTTATCGGGGGATATACAGGCCTATCTGGGGCAGGAAGGGTACAGTTGCGAGCTGGCTTCTACCTTCAATACAGCGGCTGAAAAAATCGTCCTGTATGAGTACGACTGCGTTATCGTGGACATCACGCTACCTGGTGGTAACGGTCTGGATCTAGTTCGTACCTTAAAGAAGTTCAATAACCCTACAGGTATCGTTATCATTTCGGCCAAAGACGCCTTGTCCGATAAGGTGACCGGCCTGCAGCTCGGCGCCGACGATTACCTGACAAAGCCCTTTCACCTGGCCGAACTCAGTGCCCGGCTCCAATCGGTGCTCCGTCGTCGGCACTTCAACGGGCAAAAAGAAATTGTGGTACGGGGTATTACGATCCGGCCTGATGAGAATCTGGTGCTCATTGGCAGTCAACCGCTCGAACTAACCCGGAAGGAATATGATTTATGGCTGTTTTTTATAGCCAACCCAGGGCGGGTGCTGACCAAAGAAGCCATTGCTGAACATCTTTGGGGCGATAACATGGATCAGGCTGATTCACTGGATATCATTTACACCCATATCAAAAACCTCCGGCGTAAGATTAACGAGCGGGGCGAAGCGGATGGCATCAAAACCATCTATGGACTAGGCTATAAATTTGAGGTCTAGATGAAACTCCTGGACCGTACTCTGCGCACCTATTTAGTTTATTCCGGTGTGGTCATCCTGATCAGCACACCGGTTTTTTACGGCGTAATTGACAAGCTCTTCATTGATGATGTCGATGAAGCCCTGCTACTGCGCAAGCAAACTATTCAACAACAACTGGGACGGTTTACCAATGAGCAGGTAATGTTCAACTGGCGCGACCTGGAAGGTAACACGTTGCTTCGCCCGGTTGTTGCCCGAACGCCCATTCGCGATTCGATCTATGATGCCGTATATACCGAACAGGTAGAACCCGGCATCTCGGAGCCTGAACCCTTTCGGGAATTATCAGCCCGGCTGATTTACCGGTCTCATCCGGTGCACCTGATCACCCGAATTTCTCTAGTAGAACGGGAAGATCTATTACAGGCGGTTGTCCTGACCCAGGCAGGCCTATTGACCCTGCTGCTGGTCGGATTTCTGCTGCTTAATCGACGTATCGCCCGCAGACTTTGGCAACCTTTTTACGTAACCCTGGAAAAACTACGGCAATTTGAAGTGGATGGAAATGAACCCCTCCACCTGTCCTCATCCGACATTGTTGAGTTCGATGAACTGAATCAGACCCTTAGGGGGCTTACCTCGCGCAGTCACCAGACGTATCTGGGACAGAAAGAATTTACTGAACATGCAGCGCATGAGATGCAAACCCCCCTGGCCATTTTTCAGGCAAAACTCGAACGACTTTCCCAGACTCAGCCCCTGACCGACGAACAGGCCGACTTACTTGGGTCGCTCAATGGGGTCACCGTTCGCTTGTCCCGGCTGAATAAAAGCCTGTTGCTGCTGGCCCGGATCGAAAATCATCTGTACGGACAGACCGAATCGGTGAACGCATCGCTTCTGGTGGATTACCTGCTGAATCAAGCCACCGAATCGATGCAGGCTAAAGGAGTAAGGCTGGTGCGAACGGGCCTCAAGGAGGGGCCGATCCTGCAAACAAACCGGTCTTTACTGGAGAGTTTGCAGGCCAATCTGCTCAGTAATGCCATTCGGTATACGCCACCCGGCGGCCAGATTACGGTCGATTTACAACCGCAGGCTTTCTCAATCGCGAATACGGGTGAACCGCTGTCCATCCCCCCCGACAAGTTATTTGCCCGCTTTCAGAAAGGGGAGGCTCAAACCGGAGGGGTAGGGTTAGGACTAGCTATCGCCAAGAAAGTTGCCGATGTCAATGGCTATACACTGACTTACCGCTACCAAGCCAATCAACACCTGTTCCTGCTGACCATGGGCTGACTCCAGATTAACTCCAGGATTGCTCCCTAGCTTGCCTTGCGTTTATTCGCGTATATAAACTATGAGATTCGTAACGGCCAGGATGAGTTTATGGAGTGGGTTGGTAGGGCTGATGATGCACGTGTCTGGATTAGCCCAACCGCCTGTTTCCGACTCACCCCGGCCAGCCCAAAAGGGTCTGTCTTTCTACCTCGAAAACGCCCGCCAGACCAGCCCGCTTATTCGCGATAACCAGAATCAGCTGCTGAGCAACGCCCTCGAAGCACAGCGGCTGCAAGCCCTTTACACCAAACCACTGGTGCAGGTAACCGGGGCGGTGCAGTTTGCGCCTATTTTCTCCACGGATAATGGGGGCATACGGCCCGAGCTTAACTCGAACGGGGCCAGCCGCTATTATGGGTATGACTTGGCCGTTTCCAACGGGGGGCTTTATCAGGGACTGGTCAATGTTACCCAGCCCATTTCCAATCTATTTCGAGCGAAAGCCTTCGCCGAACCCTTTGTGGTAGCCTCGCAGATTGGACAGACCGTCATTGGTCTGGGGCAGCACGATGTGGAGCGTATCGTGACCGACCAGTATATCCTGTGTTTACAGGATCGTTTACAGGTGCAATACACCGATAGTTTACTCCGGTTGTTAAACGAACAACGGGGCATTGTGCAAAAATTTGTCGAATCGAGTTTGTTAAAACAATCGGATTTGACGCTGGTGGATATCGAAACCCAGACCCAGCACAACCTGCGAGTGGGTTACCAGACAGCCTACCGACGGGATATTCTTGAGCTGAATGCACTGAGTGGCTTGGCCGATACGACCCTGGTCGATCTGGCTCCATTGCAGTTATCCCTAGCGGCTGATATTGGCCCACTGGAATCAGGATTCACCCGGCGGTATGCCCTGGATAGTTTAGCCCTGCTGGCTCAGCAAACAATATTCGAACTCCGGTATAAGCCCCAGTGGAATTTTATTGCCAATGGCGGGCTCAATACCTCGTACTTACCCGATTTACCCCGCCGACTGGGGTTCAGCACGGGGGTGTCGCTGGTCTGGACATTGTACGATGGTCACCAGAAACGGTTGAACAGTCAGCGGACGGCTATCCAGCAGCAGAGTTTGGGCAACTACCGCCAGTTCATTAACACGCAAAACCGGGTACGCCGGGAGCGGCTGCTTGGCGAACTGAGCGGGTTGGCCGAACGGTTAACGGTCTTCCGGCAGCAACTGACAGGATACGAAAGCGTTTTATCGTCCTATCGCCGTGAATTACTACAGGGGCAACTCTCCATCATCAACTACATTACGGTGCTTAAAAATATGGTGGCTGTCCGGCGGGACATGCTGCTGCTGCAATCCAACCGTCAACTACTCATCAATGCGTACAACTATTATAACTGGTAGCGGGTGGATTATTCTAGTATTGGGGCTGTCGGCCTGCGGCTCTTCGGAGAAAACCGATTCAGCCCCCGTGCAGATCATTGCCCGCACGCCCGTAATGGTGCAAACCGTGGGACGCGGGGGTATTAGCAACAGCCTGACCCTGTTTGGTAGCACGCTGTACCTCCGCCGAAACGCGGTTACGGCACCGGTTGCGGCCTTTATTACGAAGGTCTACGTAAGTTTGGGGGCACGGGTGAAGACTGGGCAACCGCTCTATGAACTCGAAACCAAAGAACGCCGGGCCTTAGGTACCTTAACCATTGCGGGCGATTCTGCTATTATTGGCCGGGTAACAGTACGAGCTTCGTCGGGTGGATTGATCACCACGTTTGATAAACAGCAAACCGGCGACTACGTGCTGGAAGGTACCCAACTGTGCACCATCGCGGAAGACAATGCGCTGGCCGTTCAGGTCAACGTTCCGTATGAATATCAGGCACTGGCCCGACCCGGTCGAAGCTGCCGGGTCCGGTTGCCCGATGGGCGAACGCTCACGGCCATGTTCACTACGCCCCTGACAACGGTTAACGCACTGGCCCAGACTCAGAGCGTACTGGCCCGGATAACCCAGCCCGTGCCCTTACCCGAAAACCTAACTGTTCAGGTCGATGTGACCAGCCAGGCCAATGCCCATGCGCAACTGTTGCCTAAAACGGCCATTCTGACCGATGAAATGCTGCGGGAGTTCTGGGTGATGCGTTTAGTCAATGATAGCACCGCGGTGAAAGTACCCGTGCAACTCGGTGAGCGAACCCCCTCGACGGTCGAGGTTCGCTCGCCCATCTTCGGCACTGGCGACCGCATTATTATTGAGGGCAATTACGGCCTGCCCGACACGGCCCGGGTGCAGGTAAATCCTAGGAAACCATGATCGACCAGCCGCCCCACCCCGTATCGGCTCCGGCCAGTCGGCCCGAAGAGCCAAATCCGGTCCGCCGGTCCTATTTCGAGATTTTTAGCCGCCCGATACTGTTTACGGGGGTATTGCTGCTCCTGGCGGGTGTCTTTGCCTACACCCGGATGCAGACCAATCTGTTTCCCGAAGTGCTGTTCCCACGCGTCTCCATTATCGCCGATAATGGCCAGCAGCCCAGCGACCGGATGATGATTACTGTCACTAAGCCGCTCGAAAGCGCCGTTAAGAAAGTTAACGGGGTAACGGTGGTGAAGAGCAGTACCAGCCGGGGCAACTGCACCATTGATGTGTTTTTTGAGTGGGGTCAAAACATCTACACCCAGAAAACCCAGGTCGAAAGCCGCATCAACGAGATTCGCAACTTCCTGCCGCCGGGCGTGAATCTATCCATCGAGGCCATGAACCAGTCGCTGTTTCCGGTCTACGGATACACGCTAGAAAATGACCGGGCTGCGGGGGGGCGCCACGGTCTGGTGGCGCTACGCGACCGGGCGAATCTGCTGGTCAGACCCATTTTTTCGCAAGTAGCAGGTATTTCCAACGTAGTCGTGCGAGGGGGAAAGGCCAAAGAAATTGTGGTGCTGCCGGATGCAGTCAAACTGGCCTCGGTTAATTTGTCCATTTCGGCGCTGATGACGGCCATTAACGCCAGTAACAACGTACTCTCTAACGGCTACGTGGCCGATTACCGGCGGCTCTACCTAACCCTGACCGATACACGGGTACTGGATGTCGATGCCCTGCGTGCCTTGATCGTCAAAAACGATGGCATACGGGTGGTACGCCTGGGAGAGATTGCCCGAATCGAGGTGCAGGAACAGCAGCAGGAGTTTTTAGTCATCAATGCCAACGGCCAGGATGCTGTACAGATCGATTTGGTGAAACAGCCGGGCGTAAACCTGATTGATTTCGCCAAAAACGCCGAAGCGAAAGCCGTCGAAATCAACCGGGTGCTGCCCAAAGGGATGCGGCTCAAACCCTACTACAACCAGTCTGCTTTCGTAGGCGATAGTATCCACAGCGTGGAAAAAACCATTTATGAAGGGCTGTTGCTGGCCATTCTGGTGATGATCGTATTTTTGCGCTCCTGGCGGGCCAGTACGGTTGTCCTGCTGACAATCCCTGTTACCCTGGCGTTTACGATTTTAGTGCTCTATGTAGTAGGCATTACCATCAACATCATGTCGCTGGGGGCCATTGCTGCATCCATCGGGTTAATTATCGACGACGCCATTGTCATTATCGAGCAAATTTACCGCGTTCACGAGGAGGAACCGGAAAAGAACCGGTTTGCCGTGGTACAAGAAGCGATTCATAACCTGTTTCCGGCCATGGTCGGCTCGTCGCTGAGCACGATTGTGATCCACTTTCCCTTCCGGCTGATGAGTGGGTTGGCGGGTAGTTTCTTTCGGGAGCTCTCCGATACGATGCAGATTACAATGATCTGCTCCTTTCTGGTCACCTGGTTGCTGCTGCCCGTATTGCACCTGATGATTGGGTTTAAACCGGCTAAAAATGCGCAGGCCGTCGATGAAGCGGCCAATGTCCGCAAACTGCGCTGGCTAACCAATCAGTTCCGCCGGCCGTTGGTGTCGCTGGTGTTTGTCGCTTTACTGGGGCTGGGTGCGTGGTTTTCCTACGGTCGCCTGGAAACGGGTTTCTTACCCGATCTGGACGAGGGGACAATCGTACTCGACTACTTCACACCCCCCGGCACGGCCATTGCCGAAACAGACCGCATTTTGCGTGAAGCCGAAAAAATTATCGTCGCGCATCCCGATGTAGCGACCTACTCCCGGCGGACAGGTATCCGCATGGCCTTTCGGGGCGTACCCGCCAACTTTGGTGACTACTCGATTCAACTGAAAGCCAACCGTACCAAATCGACCGTTGAGGTGATTGACGAGTTGCGAACCCGCATCAGTGCCTCGCAACCCGTGCTGGATATTTCCTTTGGGCAACGTATCGCCGATTTACTGGGCGATCTGATGAGTACCCCCCAGCCGATTGAAATCAAGCTGTTCGGGGACAATTACGTCTTGTTACAGAATTTATCGCGACAGGCGGCCGGGATTCTGGAAACCGTACCGGGCGTAGTCGATGTAAATGACGGCCTGATTGAAGCCGGGCCTTCCCTGGTTTTTGAGCCGGACCAGGCCAAACTGAGTCAATATAAAATTGGGTTGACCGATTTTCAGTTGCAGTTAACCGCTTACACAGGGGGCGTTGCACTGGGTCCGAACGCGGCCCAGCCTGTGCCCTCGCCGGCCCAGGCGGCTCTGACGGCTGGCATTCAGGTGGGTTCGTACCAAGACGGCGAACAGATGCGCCGGATGGTGCTTCGGTTTGCCGATTTCGATCAGAATGACCTGGATCAGCTGCGCAACGTACTGATTTTTCTGCCGGATGGTACCACGCGGCCCTTGTCGTTTTTCTGCCGGGTGAGTGTAATCGGTGGGGAACTGGAACAGCGTCGGGAAGACCTTAAGTCCACGGTAGTCCTGACGGCTCGCCTGGACGGGCGTGATTTGGGCAGTGCCATTGCCGAAATACAAACCAAACTGGCTCAGAAATTGCCCCTGCCCCAAGGATACACCATTGGGTATGGCGGGGCCTATGCTGAGCAGCAGCAATCGTTTAGCGAACTGCTACTGATTCTGACGCTGGCCTCCCTGCTGGTATTGGCCGTACTAATGTTTCTTTTCAAAGACTGGTGGCTCTCAGTGCTGGTGCTTGTTTTGTCACTTATGGGTATCACGGGCTGTATAACGGCACTTTACCTGACGGGTATTGCCTTGAACGTAAGCAGCTACACGGGCATCATCATGATCGTGGGCATCATTGCCGAGAATGCCATTTTCACCGTCAATCAGTTTGAGCACACGCTGGCCCGCACTGGTGACGTGGACGCATCGGTCAATTATGCGATTGCGCTGCGGCTGCGCCCCAAGCTAATGACGGCCATCGGCGCCATACTGGCCCTGATGCCACTGGCATTGGGTTTCGGGCTGGGCGCCCAAATGCAGCAACCGCTGGCCGTGGCGGTTATCGGCGGGTTTGTGGCAGGGTTACCGCTTCTGCTGCTCGTGTTTCCAACGGCCTTGCGGGCCTTATTTCACAATCGTCTAAAAAAATCAATATGAAAAAAGTACCCGAGATTACCCTGTTGTTCTGGGTGATGAAAATCTGTGCCACCACCCTGGGCGAGACGGCGGGTGATTTGTTAGCCCAAACGCTGAATGTGGGCTATGCGGTTAGTTCGCTGCTTTTAATCGGCATTTTCGGGATAACCCTGATAGCCCAGTTAAAGGCCAAGAAATATATTCCGGTGTTGTACTGGTCGGTTATTCTGGCCACCAGTACGGCCGGGACAACGATGTCAGACTACATGGATCGGACGCTTGGGTTAGGCTATGCCACCGGCTCGTCCATTCTGGTCACGATTCTGGTGATTATTCTGGCGGTCTGGTATCGAAGGGAGGGAACCCTGTCGGTCACCGATATCAAAACTACCCGGCCCGAACTATTTTACTGGACGGCTATTCTGTTCTCAAACACGCTGGGTACGGCCCTGGGCGATTTCTTGGCCGATGATTCGGGACTTGGTTTTGGCGGGGGTGCCCTGCTGATCGGCAGCCTGATTGGCAGGGTGATTCTGTGCCACTATTTCACGGAAATCTCGTCGGTAATCTTGTTCTGGATTGCCTTTGTGCTGACCCGTCCGTTTGGGGCAACCTTTGGCGATTTACTGACGAAATCAACCGAAAAAGGTGGTTTGGGCTTTGGTACACAAGGCTCTTCGCTCATCTTGTTTGGCATCCTGGTGGGACTGATTCTGTACACATCCAGTCAAAAGAAAAAGCAGTACATGGCCTGACGGCATAACGTCTTTGTTATACAATCCTTATCTAAGCGTGCCCCACTTAAGCGAGTCTGCTTTGTTTGCTGAATTGCTAGGCAACGTTTGGTGCGTGAATTGTTCGCTGCCATTCGGTAAGCACAATTCCCACAATTAGCCAGCAAGTACCTAGTAGATAGCCGCCCAGCACATCACTCAAAAAATGAACGCCTAAATAAATTCGGCTAAACCCAACCACCAAAATTAACCCAACTGTACAACAGCCTACCAGCCACCGGTTCCGAAGACGGCGACGTCCCCGAACCAGCCAGTAACCCAGCAATCCATAAAGTGTCATGGCCGTAGCCGAATGACCACTGGGAAAGGAATAGCCCGTTTCTGCATAATAAGCAACCTGAGCAGGACGCTTCCGAATGAATGTACGTTTACCAACCTGAATAAACAGCCCGACACCTGCCATTAAAATCCATAAGATTAGCATGTTGCGTCCTTTTTTTTGACGGTACAATACCAGTGATCCAAGTAGTGTCAGGCCTATGGTGACGTAAGCTGATCCCAGCCAGGTAAGGGCATAGAGTAGTTGGCTGATCGATTTGCTCCGCTCCTGAAAAAGCCAGTGCGTAAACCCCTGATCTATCTGGACCATCGGCTCGGCATTAACCAGATTTTCGGCTATTTCGGAGAGTACCATCACGTTGATGATCAGCAATACGGAAAGTACCGTCAGGGGTAAACCTCGAAAATGTTCGGTCGACAACCGATCGGCCAGCCAGTGAACTAGCCCTGGGTAGCGGGTCGCTAATCGGCCAAAGCGATGGTGAATATGATATTGTAGTTGGTTTGTCGTCATTTGGCGAGCGCTCACCCTAGAGCTAGGATAAGGAGGACAAACTAACAATGGCATTCTGAAGAAACTTTGAAGTTGCTGGTTAATCAAGCTAACTCACAGAATCAACACCAGCGTGCCGCCAATTATTAAGATTGCCCCAATTGCTGCTTTCCAGGTTAATACTTCGCCCAGAAAAACAACTGATAGAATTATAACGATGGCTACGCTGAGCTTATCAACGGGGGCTACCTGCGAAACCTTACCCAGTTGCAGCGCTTTAAAATAGAAAATCCACGAGAGCCCGGTAGCTACACCTGATAAGACCAAAAACAGCCAGTTCTGGCGACTGAGCGTAGGTAATGTATCAATACCACCTCGCCAGAATACCAGTCCCCAGGCCACAAACAAAATGACAACCGTTCTAATGGCTGTTGCCAGGTCAGTATTGACCCCTTTAATACCGACTTTCGCCAGGATGGCCGTCAGTGCGGCAAATAAGGCCGAGAGTAATGCATATATCCACCACATGGTTAAACAAGTTATCAGGGTAACGTACTACTACCGGGTCCGGGCGCGTTGCCAACTATATAGGAGCTTACCATTGGTATCAACAAATCCCATTCGCAAGCTGTCTGCATTCATTGAAAACACGGAAAAACCGCCACTTGATCGCGCAAATTGCGCTTTGGTCGAGTCAGCAATAGGGCCAAGCGGTGCGCCACCACCTCCGGAAATAACAAAATCCGTTTGACCGACAGGCGGCAAATGCTGTAGCGTGTGTGAGTGGCCACACAAATACAAGTGAACGCCATATTTCTGAAACAGTGGCCCCAACTGTTGCAACAGTTCAGTCTGATTCCCGTGATCGGCTCCTACGGAATAAAGCGGATGATGCCCCACTACTATCTTCCAGGGTTCCGTTGTATTAGCCAATACACTGTCAATCCAGCGCACTTGCTTACCCGTGTCCTGCAAAATGTCGGGGAACGTTGCCGTGTTTTGCCGATATTCTTCCAAAAAGGGATTGGTGTCAATGACAATGAGCCGCAGGGCACTCTGGTTGTTGATAGTAATTCGCTGGGAGTAGTAACGGGAAGGCATAATCCAGCGTGGATGTTGACGCCCGTAATCGAGTTGAGCCTGTACGCTCTGCTGGTAGTCGTGATTGCCCAGGGCTACGTAGAACGAGGACGGTAGATGGGTTCCGGTATAGATGTTCTCGAAGGAAAGTTTCCACTGCGGGTCCGTAACACTGCTAACACCAATCTGGTAAAAATTATCCCCGGCCATCACCAGAAACGAGGGCGTCAGTCCAGCCGCGTAAGTCTCCAGTTGACCCGCAACCTGCTGCTGGTGTAATAATCCCAATACGCCCCAGTCGCCCATCGCAAAAAACGTCAGACCATTTGATAATGGTTTTATGGGTAACGTACTGGTGACGGGATTCGTCACGGGGTCCGAACTGCCGGATTTGCAGGCGTGGATGCCTAAACTGCCGGACACCAAGACCACTAAACAAAAACCAATCGACTGACGTACAAAGTAGCGTTTCATAAATCATTCCCTTTTTGATTTCACAACCATGGTGGCTACGGGCTTTCGCCCGGCAAGCTAAGGCCTAAAACTGATGAGAATCTGAAGCTACAGATCACGCAAACAGATTGACTGATGAGCACTCTACTTAAAATCAGGCAACTGCTGTACCGTTTCCGTGAAACGTAATAACACATAAACCATTCAATCGAATACATCCGTCAGGTGGTGGTTGGCATCGATCGAAATCAGAATGTTCATCTATTCCATGACGTCTGTCAGGAGGATTTGGACGTCGGAATCACTCAGGCGCAAATTTTGATGGAGTGTAGCCATCCAGTTCACCCGCTCCGGAAGAATGCCGTGTTTGCTGAACCGATACTGCTGGAGGATCGATAGGAGTTCGACTGGTTGAAGACATCCTGGGACGTATCGAATATGGTGTTTTTAAGCTAATGCCAACGACCCTATACCGAATTCAAACCGACAACCATCGTGATACCCTTTTAGACGGTATTAGCGCCCAGTTGCGGGGTGGGCGCTGGAATCTTCGCGGGAGACCCATGGTATATACGGCCACCCCGCCTGAACTGTGCTTTCTGGAATACATGCCGGGCCGCCGCTGCGGTTCATCTGGAGCGAAAGTCCCTGTCCGATTTACCTCCCCTGATTCTCTGCGAAATCGAAATTCCAAACGGGGCCATTACGTGGCTGGCAGCTCAGGTATTGCCCGTTAACTGGAATGATCCCTATGTAACGCCAATAGGATTGCCATAATTTACCGACGCGCAAGTTCGACAAAACAGTACGTTAGGTTTAGATTTGCCATCAGTGGCAGTTCCTTTATCGCCATCAAACAATGTGTTACTTAACCCACTGCATCCATTACAGGCAGCGTGCCGCGTTGTTCGGATTGAGCCTTATCCCGTTGATCCAAGACTACCAATGGCTACGTTGTGATTAACAATTGATCAATAACCCCAAGGGATTGGCTGGTTAGTTTGTGAATAAGCCAATGGGAATCAATGGTCTACTACAAGCTAACCAGCCATACGGTCACTTGGCAGCATATTCCAGTACCATGAACGTACCGGGCTTTACGGCAGGTCGGGGTTTGGGATTTTCTGTCGTGGCGGCTGGGGCTGGCCCAAATTCAGCCGTTGTGATAAAAATGTGGTGGCTTTTAGGGTCGATGGTAATCGTGCGGGCACCCCGTGTGGTCAGCACGGTTTGAACGACCTCAAATTGGCCCGGTTTGATTTCCTTCACGACCGTTAGCGTGCCTTCTCCGTTGGAGCTGATAGCCGAGCCTGTTGACGTGTCAAATACGGCACCATCGGTTCCGCTACCGGTCGTTACTTCCGCCAGCACCTTGCCCGTTTGTGAGTCCAGCACCACCATGACCTTATTGCAGGTGCTGAACAATTGATGATGCGGTTTGTCAAAAGCCAGTCCGGTGGGTTCTTCGCCCTTGCCTAATTTCCAGTGATGTTTGACCACCAGTGACCTGGCGTCGAAAACGGCTACCTCATTTTTGTCTTCCAGGTTCACGAAAATCGTTCCGTGATCATCGGTAACGGCAGCTTCAGGCGCGCCACCCAACTCGACTGTGCCAAATACGTTGCCCGTAGCGGCATCGAGAACCGTCGCGCTGTTGCCTTCATTGTTGAAGATGAAGACCCGCTTGGAGAAAGCGTCGTACATGATCGCGTCAGGTTTTTTGCCCGTTGGGATTTCTTTGGTGGCTTTGAGCGTCTTCGTGTCAAACATCGTTGCCGTATTAGGTCGGCCATTGGTTGTGTAGCCGACATTGGTGCCGGGTACAACGGCAATACCGTGAACACCCGGTGTCGGCATAATAACCCCCAGTTTCTCGTGGCTTTTCAGGTCGAGCACTTCCACCTGTGTCCCGTGGGAGACGTAGAGCCGACCGCCATCCGCATCGGCCATCAGATAATCCCACCCCCCTTCGCCCCCGATGATCGTTTTCTTGATGAGGTGATAATCCGCCGATTGGGCGAAGAGTGAGCCCGTTAGAGACAGGCATACAGCAGAAATCCAGAATGCTTTCATAGGAATCATACTTGGTTGATTGGGTTGTTAAACGTTTAATTTAAGGCTGCTGGATTAGGGAGCCTCATTACGTAATACCGGGTACTCCGCAAACTCCAGCATTTGTTTATAGTAGTGTCTGGCTTGTTTTTCATGGCCCTGAAGGCCGGCGATTCGGGCCAGAACCAGATAGGCATAGGCCCGCACGGATTCATCCCGCACCGAACTGCGAACCACTTCATCGGCCAGGTTTTGGGCGACTGATCGCTGCCCTTTTTCCAGCGCGTACCGAGCCTTTAGCAGCGTTCCCATCTGATGATAGACTACCTCCGAAGAAGCCATTAAGTGATTAATTTCCTGGGGAATGGCCGCTACTTGATGGGCGTTTAGAAGGGATTCTGCATACTTGTAGCGCCAGTACGGATTGTTGGGATAGGTAATAACCAATTGAGCCAAGTAGGGTAACGCATCGGCAGGTTTGTTTTCGTAATCGGTCAGTAAATGCGTCAGGTAGAGAATGGCTTCGGTTCGTACTAGGAGCGCTTTTTGGGTCGCGATCTGGAGTTGATTCATACCCAGTTTTTTATCCCCGGCCGTCATCACCCAGGCAACGGTTTTATAAAACGGGTGAATTTCAGGATACACGTCGCGGTAGAAATTATAAAGACCTGTCGAGAGGTAAAAGTCTGGGTACTGCTGCTGGAACGTCTTGCCTTTCTGAATATATGGATACGCATTTTTGGCATGCCGAATAGCTGCTAAAGATTCGTGCTCGAAATGACTAATTTTAGCCAGCATAGCCTCCGCCGTGAAATACAGAAACATTGCTTCGGGCAGGTCGAAGCCTTTGCTTTTCTTCTGTGCTTTCTGCCAGTCGTCGGCTTTTTTTGCCGTTACGTCCAACTGCTGCGTACAGCGCTGCTTCAGCTTGGCATCCGTGCGGGCCGGGTACCACTGATAGTATAAACTAACACCCCGTAATAAATCGACTGCCGGATGACCGGGTGCCAGTTTCTCCAGTTGGGCGAAGGTGGCTTCAGCGGCTGTAAATTGATCATCATAGACTTGGTCCAAACCCGCGGTCAATAAAGACCGAGCGGTTGGATTATTGTTTATCACCGGATACTGCGCCAGAACACGGCCTGTAAACAGGACGAAAACAGCGATGAGCGTCAGCGTATTCAGGGGGAGATTTCGTGTCAACATAGTTAAAAAGCTTCCGATATATTGACATAAATGCCATGGGTTTGCTGGCCCACTGCCACATCGAATCGCAAATTCAGGTGTTCTTTCCGGCTGATCAGGAAGCGGAGTCCGCCCCCCCCCGCCACTTTCCACTCCGTAGGTGAAAACTCACTTAGTACATTCGCGACGTTTCCCGCCGACGCAAACACAACACCACCCAGACGTCCGATGAGTTGTTGTCGCACTTCAGCTTGAAAGACCAGCGCGTGGTTATCGCGGTAACGTCCGTTGTAATAGCCGCGTAGTACAAAAGGCCCACCCAACGTAGCGGCCAGTTTAAACGGAACTTCACCAACATTCAGGTTGGCAAAGCCCTGCACCGCCAGAACGGTAGTAGGAGATAGTAATTTGTACCGCCGAACGTCTATTGTGTAGTTGGTAAAGGCAAACTGACTTCCCAGGACGCGACCATATAGCATACTGGATACATCAGCGTACCAGCCCCGAACGGGCGAATAAATATTATCCCGCGTATCCAGCACAGCTGCCACGCCCATTCCATTGACCACGCTGCCTAACCCGCCAATCAGCGTATTCATCGGAAACGGCGTTTCTGACGAACGGTTGACATCAAACGTTTTGACATACTGTTGTTGCAGACCGATAAACAAACCGGTCTTAACCTGCCTCAGAAACCGGTTGTAAGCCCGAAAGCTTTTATAGGAAATCAGTTCCTTCTGACTGTCGGCAGTTTCATTGCCAAGCCCGTAATAAAATTCCGGGAACTGCGTATAGAGCATCATGCCCCGAATCAGGTAATGCTCGTGATGCGTGAAAATGGTGTAGGTTGGTTCGATAACCGTTTGCCCGTTGAGTGTATGAATGAGAGCTAAATCCACATTAGACGTTCGGGCAGCACTATCCGTTCGGAATAGGTAAACGCCTAACAGACCACAACCTAGATGGGTCTCGGGGGTATAGTATACGACGGGTAACGGAATAAACTGAGCTCGTCTAGGGCGAACAGAATCTGGTCTGGATTCCTGTGCCCTTACCTTAACAGAGTAGAGAAGTAAGGCTAATAACAGTATATTTTGCATTACCAACGAGTCGATAGATTGTTAATGCATCGTTGATTTTCGCCGAACTAGTTTCCGTTTCAACCACGGATAGACCTGGTAGGCTACTTCGGTCGAGAGCAGGCCAATCCCCGCCCCAACCAATACGTCCGATATCCAATGTTTATCATTTGTCATTCGCAGTATTCCAGTCGATGTAGCCATCGCGTACCCTCCGATGGGAATCCAGGGACTAACCCCGCCAAATTCCCGATCCAGCAAACCCGCTCCCGTAAAAGCCAGGGCTGTATGGCCTGATGGGAATGAATAGGAGTCGGATAAATCGGGGCGAAGTTCATGGGTGACCTGTTTCAGACCCAGCACGACTACGGTCATAATGCCGTGAGCCACCAGCGCAATACCGGCCCTGTCGAGGGGTTGCGACCTACCTTTTACGCCCGCCAAACTCAACCCGGCCCAGCCAATCATTGGTCCATACTGTAGGTAATTATCGACCTGGGTGCGAAAATGGATTTTATCCTGAAGTTCACTTCGGACATAAAAGCGGTCAAAATGACTGTTCGGATAGTCGGGTGATAAAGCTAATCCCGTCGATAGGAGTACTGCCGGAGTCACCCAGCGAAACGTAGCGGGACGCGTTGGAAGGCTATCTAAAAATGTTTGTCGGGCATTGGTATTCAGGGGCTGCCCAACGGATACCGCTAGTGGAAGCAGCAACAACCAACTGACCAGTACCCAGCAGGATGGTAACGAATAACCGAATCTCCGACTTTGCTTCATAGGTTTAACATGCATAGCATCTCTTAACTTATCAGTACGTGTAGCGAGCAAAAAAGGTGTGGTTGACCTGAGTAATGTCGCGCAGAATAACTAAGGATGAGTAAAGTAAAGGGGCAAACCTGGGGATAATCTGGAGTTGATGCACCCGCCGGGTCGCCGGAGCGTTGAGGCATCAGCTAATCACAGCTTCAAAATGTAACCAGAATTGCCGCTGTACTTTGGCATGTAATCCAGATGAATGAAGTATGAAAATTTTGCTGATTGAGGATGAACCGTCGCTGTTAGTGGCCATACGACACTATTTAGAGAGGCAACAATACAATGTATCAACGGCGAATACCTACCGGAAATCCTCCGAGTAGATCCAAACAAGCGGTCCAGGGCATTGTATTCAATGAGCCGTTAAAGCCATTCCCCCATTTATAAAAGGCATTAGCCACGTTTCTTTTCAATTCATCAAGAACCAGAGGCAATTTTGCCCGGTCAGTCAACAGTCAATTTTTTACTATCAACTTATGTGGCTTAGAATCACCGTTTTTTTATTTTTACTGACGATCACTGTTACGTTCGCTCAAAATCCTGTTGATACGCCCCCTCCGACGGTTCCAGCTCAATCAAGCCAACTATCGACCACTCCAATCAGCGAAACGTCGATAAAAGGCAACGCAAAAATTTTGGGATATGTCATCGACTCTACCTTGACCAGGGTGGTTGAATTTGCGAACGTAGCCTTATATGAAACGACAAGCGGTAAACTTGTAGATGGAGCTGTGGCTGATGCGAAAGGGAAGTTTTCGCTCACCCATATTGCCCCTGGCTCATACAGACTGCTCATTTCGTTCTTGGGTTACAATGCGAAGTCTGTAGACAATATCGTTTTGACCAAAGGCCAAGTCAAAGACATAGGAGTTGTTCGACTCAGTTCCAATACGCGCACACTGGGTGAGGTAACGGTAGCGGGGAAAAAAGCGCTGGTGGAAGACAAAGTGGACCGACTAATCTATAATGCCGAAAATGATGTAGCGGCTAAAGGGGGGGATGCCCTTGACATTTTAAGAAAAGTGCCGATGCTTTCGGTCGATCCGACGGGTAACGTCTCCTTGCAAGGTAGCACCAGCGTGCGGGTTTTGATCAACAATAAACCCTCCTCCATTCTGGCCCATAATCTGGCCGATGCGCTGCGGCAGATACCGGCGGATTTGATTAAAACAGTGGAGGTCATAACCTCTCCATCCGCCAAGTACGATGCCGAAGGAAGCGGGGGGATTATTAATATTATCACCAAAAAGAACACCCTTCAGGGACTACACCTTGACGTTGACGGTGGAACGGGTAACCGCAATTCAACGCTGGGATTAAATGGCAGTTTCCGCAAAGGGAAACTGGGCCTTAACCTCAATGGCAATGGTCGACTCATTTACAATCCATCCGCGTCCGACTTGGATCAAACGACATTTCTGGCAACAGGGGCAACACCGGTTCAAACTCATCAACGAATCGACGCCTTCGACAAAGGTACCTTTGCCCAGTATGCTTTAGGATTGGATTATGATCTGGCGAAAAATCAATCCTTAACGGCGGGGGTAAGGCTGGGTGTTCGAAATTTAAGTCAGGATCAACATCAACTCACGAATACGTTCTCCAGTGAACGCATCGCTGCGCCGTTTAAACGGGATGTCAACACGCAGAATCTATCTAATTCAATTGACGTCAACATTGACTACCTGTATACCTACGAGGGGTCTTCGAAAGAATTAAGCTTTTCAACCCAGTATAGCCGGAGTAATTTGACTAATAACTTCGAGGCCAGCAACCTGGATACGCTGGGGCTCATCAGTACTCGGCAACAAAACCTGAACGATGCCACTAACCAGGAATTTATTCTTCAGGCTGATTACCAAACCCCTGTCAGTAAAATGCTTCAGCTGGAGTTTGGGGCCAAAAACACGCTTCGTCGGGTAACCAGTGACTACAATTACCTGCTGGCAGGCCCGACAACCGACTTTAATGTCGATCCCAGCCGCCCGTCGGGTTTGCTCAATTACGATCAGAACATCTCCGCTGCGTACCTATCTACCACGTTTACCTTACCCGGTGGGGTCGTCCTGAAGCCGGGATTACGTTATGAATACACCAGTATTCAGGCCCAGACTGGAGGGACCCAGACTGGAGGGACCTCTGTGGGTGGGCCAACACCCATATCAATTCCCGATTATGGACGCTTATTGCCCAGCATCAATGTGGGCAAAAAGGTGGGAGAGAGCAGCAGCCTTAAATTTGGGTATACCCGCCGTATCCGCCGACCGTTCATAGACGATCTGAATCCCAATTTCAATACAGCCAATCCACTCAATATCCGTGTGGGTAACCCGTATTTAAAGCCTGAAACCGTTGACCGGATTGAAATCGGCTACAGCACGCAATTAAAGAAAACATACCTGAATTTTTCGCTCTACACCCGGCTGAATACCGATGATATTCAATCAATTAGCCAGCGTTCGGATACGTTAGTGGGTGCGGTCGTAACCAGGGTAACCAACCTGGGTAAAGAATACAATTATGGAACGAATTTGTTTGCTACAATAAATCTGACCTCTAAGTGGAGCATAAATGCCAACCTGGATATTATGTACCGCTTTATTCAAGGGCTGGCCCTGGATGTAAATGGTCTGTCGGCCATGATCAGCAATCAGGGCTTTCGTTGGGGTGGGCGCATGGATACTCAGGTGCAATTCGATAAAGGGTGGGTGGTACAGGCCAATATTGGTTACCGGGGTAAAGACATTGCCCTGCAGGGGTATCGAATTGGCTTCGCCCAGTATTCGCTGGGAGCCCGGAAAAGTTTCACCAATAAGCGGGGTAGCGTCGGTATCGTGGCGGAGAACTTCCTGACCCAAGGCATGCGATTTACCTCTATTCTGACGTCGGCCCAGTTTGAACAGGATTATCGGCAGTATATATATAATTCCAGTGTTCGAGCCACATTCAGCTATAAATTTGGTAGTCTAAATGGAGCTAAGGTGAAGAAAAATAAATCCCTCAGCGAGGAGAATTGATTACATTCTGTTGTGAGCGAACGAAAAAATGGTGTATTGGCCGAAAATATTTGAACGGTTTCAAGGTGGCGGGAAGATTGTCAAAAACTGGCTTTATTGCGGCCAGAAAAACCGTTCAATTAAGTAGTGCAAGAATTGTCGCTCATAACTAATTTTTCTGGCCAGTTAGATGAAAGCTATCGATATAATACCTACTGTTGAATTGTTGTGATTATTTCAGCCCATTCTTCCTGTGATAAACATAATCATTTACCTTTTAGACATATGTCGGAAAGTTGCCTGTAGAGTCTAGCCACCTTTTTGTTAGGTTATACCCAACAGTCTCACAAAAACTGTTAGGTTCGCTGCTGAGACAAAACCCAGATTCATGGCTGGCCTTTGTCGCTAAAAATCAAGACCTTTCAATAGGTAGCGGGGCGAGCTAATCATAAAACTAGGTATAGACCTATCGATGCGATACAGACCCCGCTACCCTTTGAGTGCAGAATAGGGAACTCATAGGAATTGAGGCACCAGGCCTACTATCACAGTTTCGTTCGCCATTCTGCTTACTAATAGTCTGTAACGTAAATCCGCTAAACCATGACTACTTACAACTACTTCATTGGTATTGATATTGGCAAGAAAACGAATGCAGTTTGTGTCTTCGATGCACTGGAAAACCGGAAACTTGAACTGTCTATACCCAACACCAAAGCGGGGATGGAAGCCTTGCTCAAACAACTCAATAAGCTACCCGACTTCGAACTGGAAACAACGCTGTTCTGTATGGAGCACACGGGGATCTATTGCCAGCCAATGATCAACTTCTTTTATCCTATCGGCGCTAATTTATGGCTGCAATCAGCAGTCCATATTAAACACTCATTGGGTTTAACGCGGGGTAAAACCGATAAGGCTGATGCCCGTTTGATTGCTAAATACTGTATCCGCCATCAGCGTGATCAGAGGCTCTTTAAGTTGACTGACAAAGTGTTAGCTACTGTTCGCCAGCTTGCCCAGCAACGGGAACGGTTGATGGAGATGGCTAAGGCCTTCACGGATTTAAGTCAGGATTACCAAGCAATGGGCCTTTTAGCGGAACTGAAGCTCCATCAGCAGACTAGTGAGGTAGCCTTAGTTGCCTTACAGAAACAGATCAAGCTGGTAGAGGCACAAATTGAAGGTCACATAAAGGCCTCCCCTGAGTTGAAATCGAACATGGATTTACTCATGAGCATACCGGGAGTGGGTCGACAAACAGCCTTGTTTATGCTCATCTTCACCAGCAATTTCACCCGGTTTACGGACGCAAAAAAGCTAGCCAGTTATGCTGGTGTGGCGCCTTTCGCTTATGAGTCAGGTTCATCAGTAAGAGGCCGAACTAAGGTCAGTCGGATGGCAAATACCAAATTGAAACATCTGTTGCATATGGCGGCCTTAGCCGCTGTCAAGGCAAAAGGTGAATTGAGGGATTATTTTGAGCGGAAAGTAGCGGCTGGAAAGCGAAAGATGAGCGTTTACAATGCTATTCGCAACAAATTGGTGCATCGAATGGTATCGGTCATGGAGCGGAGAACGGCTTACATGGCGATTTATGAGAAATAGAATAATTTTTAGTTGACAGGGCTTGTTTTGTTCATAGGAATCGCTCTAAATGCGAGACGGTGTATTGGCCCTTATACAAACGTCCGTCAACTGGTGAATAGAGTGGCTAACTTCGAGCGAATAGTCAATCTAAATCTGTCCCAAAAATAGTACTTTACCGCTAGAGTAGAAATAAGCTTATCCTCTCCTGCCCTTTTCAAGATTTGTATTTTTCCTAGTAGGCGTTCAGGAAAGGCGACCTTTTCGTGAACGATTTCAAGCTTTCAGAACCAAGGTCAGACTGTTTCAGTAAGTCAGGAAAATCGTTCATTTGGCCAAGCGTTTTCGTGAACGATTTTACCAAAGCCCTTATATCGTATTCAACATACTGAAATACAGCTATTTATTTAGTACATTTAATATTATTCACAAGCCTTTAATTGGACGAATTCATAGTACAAGCACAGTTATCTTTTGATTACTATGTAACGTCTGCCAAAAGTTGGCAAGCTAGAGCCGAAGTTATATACCGTCAAATAAATACGAATATGAATAGTTCTCTATTTATTATCATTTAATTAGCTTTAAGGGATTATCACTCTTATTTACCTACTAACCACACTATGAAAAACAACTTCTCTACTTTAGCGAAGAAAACTGCCACTATTATTGGTGCAGCCATTGCCGCGATTGCCGGTACAGATGAGCGAATCACAGATACTCAACAGCAGACATTTGAACCAGCAATAAGCCAAATTGCCACTCAGAGCAAGATAAAGCCAATGGCTGTTCTTAAATTGAACTTCGGCAACCCAGATGAAAGTCAGTTGATTGCTCAGCACCGATCACACTCATCTCATAGTTCCCATAGCTCTCACCGCTCCCACTCATCTCACCGCTCATCGAGCTATAGCTAGTTGATCTTAATTGATTTATGAGGAATAATTACACTGAAGGTGACAGTATAACTGTCTTCGCAGATACTGCTTTGTATTCGAAGGAAGCTGTTTTTAAATGCCTATACTGGTATGGCAACCGATTTCATACATCTGTTTCTCTTCTGGATGAAGCTACTTATCTCATTCGATTAAGACTGCTTGCCGGTCAGGAAATGGCCGCAACCGAAATGGAGCTTTACCTACAAAAACTAGAGCGTGATTTGATTGATTTCAATTTGCGTGATATAGTTACTCGGGAAACTAAAAACGTACGTGACCTTTTGATCGCCAAAGCTTTTTCAAATGGCGAATTTGATGAGGACCCTCCCGGTGAATTATCTGATCCGGTAGGCTTCGCTGTAAATCAAATGGCTAATGATTAAGGAGAGAGAAGCCAAAACCAGCCGAAAGTTTAAAGAAGCGGATGTTTATGACCAACAGTCCGGCGACCAATACTTTCTCCTTCCTTTTCGGTTCCATAGGCTCAATGAGGATCAGGAAATCATCGTGAATGAAGTAGGAGATTACTTAATAATACCTACTGGCACCTACGAGCAGATTGTTCGAAGACGAATTTCGAAAACTACGCATCATACGTTATACGCTGATCTACTGAGTGGCTTCTTTATTTCTGAGGAGCCAATCTCTCCATTAATTGATGTACTAGCTACTCGGTACCGGACAAAGAAGTCCTTCTTAGATCAGTTTACCGCACTGCATATTTTTGTCATTTCACTCCGCTGTGAACACACCTGCCATTATTGTCAGGTTTCTAGGGTCACTCAGGACAAGGAGAAATACGATATGGCCTATCGCTATATAGACCGAGGTATTGATATGATGATGCAGTCGCCTAATCCCCATGTAACGATGGAGTTCCAGGGGGGCGAGGCTTTATTGGCATTTGACAATATTGTGTATGCTGTCGAACGGACAAAAGTACTGGCCCTAGAGCATGGGAAGCAAGTCACGTATGTGATCTGTACGAATTTGGCCGTAGTTACCCGGGAGATGCTGGAATACTGTCTGGCTAATGAGATCCTGATTTCTACCTCACTCGATGGTCCATCTACTTTGCATAATCAGAATCGAAAAAGACCAGGCCGAAACAGCTATGAGTTAACGATTCAGGGTATTGAATTGGCCCGATCTATCCTGGGAAAGGATCGCGTATCCGCTTTGATGACAACAACCAACCTGTCGCTCGGCTATCCGGAAGAAATCGTTGATGAGTATTTTAACCAAGGATTCAGGAGTATCTTTTTAAGACCAATTTCACCCTATGGGTTTGCGGTTCGTAACGAACGAAAAAACAGTTATGAAACCGATCAGTTTCTCCATTTCTACAAAAAGGCGTTAGATCGAATCATTGAGTACAATGTACAAGGTCACTTTTTCTCTGAGGACTATGCGACCATTATTCTAAGAAAGGTATTAACGCCATTTCCCGTTGGCTATGTGGATCTGAGCTCCCCTGCCGGTGCCATTACCAATGCGATCGTATTCAATTATGATGGGGCTGTATATGCCAGTGATGAAAGCCGGATGCTGGCCGAAATGAATGACTTCACCTTTCGGCTAGGTCATTTGGATACGCATTCCTACGAGGAGATATTTTACGGTAAGAAAACAGAGCAATTGGCTCAAGTATGGTCCAATGAGAACTTACCGGGGTGCTCGGAGTGTGCGTTTCAAAGTTACTGTGGGGCTGATCCGATTCATAACCATGCTACTCAGGGTGATGTATGGGGTTATCGGCCAACCAGTACCTTCTGCCAGAAAAATATGGAAATTATACGGTATCTAATCGAACTAATGGAGAAAGAGCCAACGGTTAAGTCTATTTTCGAAAGCTGGATAAGGCCCCGCCACTAAATAGCTATGCTACTACGAACCAGAGGAATACCCCTAAACTTTGAAGCAGATTTAGTGGGTCGGGTGACCCGGAACCCAGATAAACTGGATGAGTTATCGTTCCTATTAGTTGATCAGGAACCAGTACGAACAGTACCCGGGCCATACCTGGGCATGCTGACTAAACAGGCATCTGTCGATGATAGCTATACCCAGTCAGTTATCTACCGAGTGCCTACTCTGGATCACCTGGCGGAAGGAGATATCGTGTCAGTCAGTCAGGATGGAAATATTAACACACTGTACCGCGTTAATTCGCCCCACAATACGCTACTGGCCACTGAACGCTGCAATAGTAATTGCTTGATGTGTTCACAGCCACCTAAAGACAAAGATGACATTAATCGGCTTTTTGACGTACACCAAAAGTTAATTCCGTTAATTCCGAAAGACTGTGATGAACTGGGTATTTCGGGTGGAGAGCCTACGCTTATGGGGAACCACTTCTTTACGCTTCTCGAACAACTTCAAGAGCATCTGCCTCAAACGGAGATTCACATTTTAACGAATGGCCGAACGTTTGCCTGGAATCACGTCGCTGAGCGTCTGGCTCGGATGAACTATTCCCGGGTCATGCTAGGTATCCCAGTTTATTCGGATTACTATCAGGAGCATGACCATATCGTTCAGGCTCCTAATGCGTTCAATCAAACCATTCTAGGCTTACATAATCTAGCGCGGTACAATCAGCGAATTGAGATTAGGGTTGTCCTACATAAATTATCGATTCCTCGTTTGGTCAAGTTGGCCAAATATATTTATAAAAATCTGCCTTTTGCCGAACACGTCACCTTTATGGGATTGGAGTACGTTGGTTATACGCCCCATAACATTGATAAATTATGGATCGACCCATATGACTATATGGATGAATTGGGTGAAGCCGTTGAATTTCTGGCGGTACGTGGTATGAATGTTTCCATTTATAATACACAGTTATGTATCATGCCAGAACCTCTTTGGAAATACGCTCGCAAATCAATTTCTGACTGGAAGAATAGCTTTTTGCCAGAGTGTACACGCTGTGCCCGCCTTGAGGAGTGTGGGGGTTTATTTACCTGGAATCTAAAGAAACCCAGCCAGCACATTCAACCATTTTAAATTATACTCATTCGTCTGGTTAAAAAAGGGGTTTCTATCTCGTTTATTCAAAATCTACTTTGACAAAGTTCAGCTACTACCCCCTTTTCGTTGATACGCAGTGGCATTCATGCTTATATCAACAAGCGAATAACAGCCTCCGTAACCTTTCCGGTCACGTCCAAACCATTCGCCTGTTGTAAAGCTTTGACTGCCTTTTCGGTGGCTTCATCAAATCGATCAGTAACGGTTTGAGTTGAATCAGCTTTTAGATAACCTTTTTGAATTAGCTTCGTTTTCAGTTCGACAACATCGGCTCCAGATAAGCCCCACTGCAAGATTCTGGTACCTAATAGCGAAGTTGGGAGAGGTGGCGCGGTCTCATCGTCTAAATAAGGCACCACTTTTTGATCGACAATATAATCCAGTGGTAGTTGATTGGCCTGCTGTAATTTTCCAACAGCCGTACGAGTTTCTTCGTCGAAAACATCTGTCATCGACACATTACTCGCTCTAACGTAGTATCCCTTTTTAATTAATCGGTTTTTGAGCTCATAAACGTCCTTACCTTTCAGCCCCAGATAAAGCATCCGACTACCCAATTGGCCGCTCGACGTCACTACTTTTGTCCAAGGGCTGGTATTAGCCGGTTGGACTACCACTGGAGGAGAAGTAGCCAGTTTCTGATTCGAAACTGGTGACGCCGTTGAGAAATAACTAGTCTTTACTGGCGAACCTGAGCTAGTTGAAGGCATGGTTGGTGCGCGGTAACTCCCTGATGAACTTGACTGACTAGTCCCACTGGGTGAACTTGATAAGTAAGAGCTACCGCTGCTGTATCCTGAGTAATGGGATGAATGGGAGCGATGGGATGAATGTGAGCGGTGAGATGTGTGATAATTGCCCTCAAATGAACCCGAGTTCGGGTCTATTGCTCTTAGAATAAAACTGGGTTTTTTTAAGGAACTTTTTAGTTTCTTAAAATCAAGCTTTTCTTTCTGAGGAGAGACTTCATGCAATATGGACTCTGTATTTGCCGTAGCCTGTTGTTGGATACCGGCCAGGGCTCCTAAAGCAATACTTTGCAGAAGCAGGGGTAGCTGTTTACTCATTGATGGATAGAATGATAATCGGTTGGCCTAAAATTAGTCAGAAATTTATTTAAACGTTATCCATATGCCTTCAGATTTGCCCATTGACAATATTCTAAGATAGAAGTTCAACTAAGGGTATAATTAAAAAATGGACTGAATTCGTGGCGGCTCACTTTGTCAATATTAAAGCCAGTCTTGTCGGTGAATATGCAGCTAAGAGAGGCTGTTAAACGTACTTTTTATTAGGTATTAATCTTTTATTTTTCCTTTCCGCTTCCCTCGCTTATTGAGCCTAAAACGAACGTCAAGCTCCTTGTCAATGAGTTCCTCTAACTCTTTACGACCAAGCGGAACCGTCAGATAAGCGATGGATAGATGATTGCTGATGTGCGTATTAAGCAAGGTTTCAATGTCGAGTGGAAACTTCAAGCTTGCGGTTGCTTTATGAAAGCCATCTCGAACATTAAAAAGCCGCTCGCCTAGTGTCCTTCGTACACAGTGATTGCGGCTATCGAGCAAATCGCCCATACGACCGCGCAAGTTGCCCGTTTCGCCCACGTAAATCAGATTATCCCCTTCTTTAATGACATATACTCCAGCTTCGTTTGGAGCTTGTTTTGCCCATTGACGGGTCAGTGTGATTTGTTGCCAGTTACCCTCCTGTAATAACTTATTTCTTTGGGCTTCGAGATATTTGCCAATAATAGGCGACAGGGCTTCATCCACTCCAGTTGACTCTACCATTTCCTAGGGTATTTACCTGGCTACGGGTTAACTTCATTAAGCTTGCAAGAGTCAGTACTAATAATTAATTAGTTATAGCCAGTTAATGAGCTTATAAAGCTCATTAACTTTCTAAGTCTAATACCTTTAAATTGACAATAGTCTTCTGGTATTCCTGAAAAGCCAGACCAAATTCTTGACAAGCTTCATGGTGGCTAAACTGGTAACCCTCGTGTAGACCGTTTTTGGTAAGCAACTCGATTTCTCCATACTGAGCAATAGGAATTTGATAATTTCCTTTAAATCGTTTATCCCGACTCCCGTTTTTGTTTGATTTGTACCAAGCCTGCCCAACTACCTTACTGTCACCGGGGACATTTCCTGTCTCGATAAACCGAGACGTTGAAAAACGAAAGGTTAGCTCATCGTAACCAATGACAGCAAAATGCGTACGACTGCTGTAGGCAATTAAGAAGTTCGGGTATAAATAGAGATCGGCTCCATTGGCGTTATGAAAATAAAATGGTTCCTGATCCGCTTTAATATCAGGCAGACTTTTGAAGCCAATACGCACTTCCCTTCTTTTAAGGCTGGTTGAGGCTGCCGAACGCGTTTTAACCCGATCTTCCCGATAGGCCCCGGTTACATCCCATATTTTCTTAGACTTAATCAGGTTATTATAGCCATTGACCATCCGCTCAAACTTAGGCTTGATCGTACTGTCAAAGTCAATTTCCAAGCGTACGAATGAGTTTACCAACTGGTCACGTAAAGCATCCAGGGTTTGCTTCTGGGCTAGAATATCCTCTTGAATAGCTGCCGGTATGTTCTTTTTGAAAAGACCGACCAAAAATAAATAGCTAGAATATAGCTTGAGTTTCGAGACAAACATAGTCCCCTTGAGTTGACGCAGATTTAAGGCTAGTTCTTTCCGTTGCTGGTGAGTATCGAGGATCAAATCCTTTACACCCTGCATATTCTGACTAGTAATGTGCTGGACTTCCAGACTAAGGATATTATCGGCTGGCTCTATTAAATATACTCCAGGCAGTTCCTCTGGCGTAGCAGGAAATGAAGACGGGTTGCGACTAATAGTTTCCCGGTACGAAAGTCCGGTTCCGGGAATACTACCGTAAATTAAAGTGCCTTGGTTAGAGATTTTAATGCCCGCTCCTCTTATACCAATTGAAGTACTAACGCCCCGAGTACTAAAGTTAAGACGAACGCCGGGGATAATCTTTATACTCTTTCTAAATCGCCAACCCATGAAAAATTAAGTTCAGTAAATGGTGTAAGATATTAAAAAAGTATTTTTTTGGTCTTATAACCTTGTTATTAAGAATTTCTTACTTAATCGGCCGTTCGTAAATCGCCAGATAAGTACTGGTCGGCCTTCCGCCCAGACATCCGCCCGGCTGCGATACCTGAAAGACAGAATGGAGTCTGTAACCGTCGGCTGACCGCTGAGTAAAACGACCTGCGAGAAGTGGTAGGTCTTTATTGGCGAACTGCGCCCCAATAGGTTCAATAAGGTATTCCATAGCAAACAAGAAAGTTAAACGGTTATGGTAGATCGACACCTCCCGCGCCGGGGCGGCATCGGTGTAGGCGCTTAAATGATGATGACAGTCCTTTGCTGAATCCATGCTTACGAAGGGCCAGCTCAGCGTAGCGGGAACAAGTCGGTTCATAAACGCATCGCTGACCCAAATGAGGAGACACCCGTTTACGATACCACTTGAAAAGTCTCACACTAGCCCTTAGCCACCAAGGTGCCGTAGGTAATGGCAGGTTGTCAACTTCGGTATCGGTTGGCGTCGTACCGGTCAGGGCGCGCAGGACACTGGTCTGTAGTGAAGGAGCAACGTTTAACTGATACTTGGACTCGTTTAGAGTAACGATACGGCTTTTCTCTTTGGACACAGCTAAATGGATGTTGGTGGATAGACGCCAGCAAGTTTGGACCACCCGCTAACGAGGTTGTAAACAGGGCATTTCTCTTAGAAAAAGCAAATTATATCTGTACCGAATAATATATTTTCTTAAAATCATATATATGTGTAAAACCGTATTTGCCATATTCAACAAAAAGCCACACCATATATAATCTATACAATGGATACTCCGAACTTATATAGTATATACGTAAGTAAGACGAGTGATTAATGGATTGTAACAGCAAAAGCCTTCATCAGCCCTTTATATTCTTAACACCGATTAAGAACCGGCAGTCGGCTAGAAGTCTTGTTAAAACTGGCTTTCTTAACAGCATGAGGACGGTATCTATTACAAGGCTATAACGAGCGTAAATGATATGTAAAATTCAGGAAATTCAGTTTGGGCTTAACTTCTCTACCCTGTCGAGTGAAGAGATGTTTAGTTGAATCAAGCGCATAACGTCCGTTATGGCTTTGTTACGAAGAGCTTTTTGACTTGCTAGAGACTAACAGCATGACAAAAGAGAAAACTATCCCCTTATCTCTCGGCAGCTAATCAAATAGGGTAAAGTGGAGTCATTTCAAACAGTCGATAAGTTGAATAGATAGATCACTAAAACAGATTTCTAGCAGGGAAATGTATAGTGCTCCCCGAAAACTGGACCTATTACGCCAACGAGTGCTTTATCGGTGCTGAACCACATAAAGTGCGTAAGAGCCAACATTTGGGGAGCCCCATAATGACCCCGCCTAGCAAGCCAAGTCTAATTTTAAAGACAATAGCTTATATTAAACGAATCTTATAGTTCAACTTTCTTAGGAAATTTTTGATTTGATGGGAAGACTTCAGTAGTATAGGACTCCTTCAATAAAAAGGAAATTGCAACCACTACATACTAAACCACAGTTCAATAATTTGCTTTTAAAAACATCCGACAATTAATTAATTGTCATCAGTTGGATATTCTAATATAAACCTTGTTGATTTTATATATACAACAGGAAGGACAGTGGTTGATTCAGCATGTTCAAGTCTAAGTTTATGTACAGGTATATATAATTTTTTTGAAAGCATATCCTTGAATTCACTATAAGTATATGATTCAAGTTGTTTCTTAGATTCCTGTCTCAAATAAATAGATTTACTTTTGAAATGAATACTTAAAATTTCAAACCGAGTTTCGTGTTCGGAATTAATCTTATTGAACTTAATATTTAATATTACATTCCCTGCACCTGGAGTATAATATATTTTAGTTGCATGCGCCCTTAATTCATTAGCAATAAATTCAAATGATGTTTTAAAAGTAATATCACTCTCCATCCTTAAAAGTTGATTTAATTGCTTCTTTTTTATAGAGCCTGTTCTAAATTCATTATTACGATTAAAATATACTTCATAAAGCATTCCATTTAGAACATGGTTCTGACCGTTTATAGTAAAATCATTAAGCCATGAATAAAATGAATATCCAACCTGTTTTAGTAATTTATTTGCGTCAAAGCTGTCGTCATCAGCAGCAGCCAAAATAGACCTGCCTAAAACAAAAAGGTCACTGTCAGAACTTCCTTTTCCAAGATTAGAATCTATACGTCTTATTGCATAGTTTTGGGTATCGTAAACGTGTGTTTTCAAGCCTTTTATAATTTTTCCTATATCTATTGATTCATCGGGTTTATAGTTAATATCCTTTATTGCATCCACGGTATAGGTTAAATCTAACTTATAAAGCTGTTGCCCATAATTAAAAATAAAGTCATCAGTTAATGAAGAATGATCCCAGGTGAGTTGATTACCTCTAGTATCAGAATAAACTGAGTTTCGTACCTCCCTAAACAATTTTTCGATGGTAATATTCTCTTTATCAAGTTGGTTTAAAACCCAAAATGTAAAATACCCATTTTTTTGAGTTAGGTTTTCTTTCGAAGTTTGACCAGGGGATGTTGCAAAGGCTATAAATGTTCCCTGAGGTGCTTTAATTGAGGCTAAGTTGTAATCGTTTGTATCAGTAACACCCCTTGTAAATTTTCCGCTTCGGCAACAATCAAGAATCAGTATATTAAAAATGGTGCCAGACTCCTCCATTTTTTCTAGCAATTTTCTTATAGTATATGCGTTACGAGTGACATCATATTCTTGATTTACATCGTTATCAATACCGGTCAAATAATTCTCTCCCTTAAATTCGACTCCATGCCCTGCATAATAAAATATACCTGCTTTATAGTCCTCCTCTTTTAGTTTGTGAGTAAATTCTTCGATCAAATCATGGATCTCCTCGCAATTTTTATCCAATCCAGCATCTACATCGAATTGTAGGGACCTGAATTTATTGGCCATATCCTGGGCATCTTTTGCGGCAAAATTTAATACCTGATCATTTATATTGTAATTACTATTACCAATTGTAAGGGCAAGGCATTTCATGAGTGGAAGAACATTAATTTATATTTATGAATGCAAACCTAAAAGAAATCTATAAGGAAATTCCTGAAATGAGATTATTAATGCACTCACTTTCTATGTAATAATAAATTTACAATTGCTCACTTTAATTAAATAAAATACCTATAGTCGTAGGCTCTTTCAAATCTTCCTAATAGTGAACCAATTTGTGCTATCTTATTTGATGAATTTATAGTCGCTGGCAAAATCGAGTATAGGTCCATACTATTCCAATTTACCTTTGTGAGTCCCAATATTTCATTGGCTATTGTACTGATATTACTTTCGCCATAATGCTTTCGTATAGTTATTGGAGCAGGTATTCCATTACCACCTAAATAGTACTGAAATTTTGGATTTTGGATTGATGGTACTACACCATGCGTATAGAGCAGAGCTTTTCTGCTAGTTAGCAAAATACAAGTTCCCCTATTTATAGGGAATTTATCTGCTTGTGGCATTCCTGCATCGAGTTTATTTCGAGTATACCTTATATTGTCTTCAATATTTATTTCAACTAGATCGACTTCATGGATTCCTCCTTTAGCTAATCCGCTAACAATACCCTTTATCTCTTCTTCTGTGAAATGAGTACGCTTGTGTACAACAACACGTTTTACTTCTTGCGTGAAATTATCACGACACATACCTGCCGTCGATAGCCCAAACTTAAAAGCATCGTCAAAAGGTAAATACGGGTTCTTATGCTTGGCGTCCCATATTGGCTCATTAACTTTCGATAACTTATACTTAAGTCCTTGCCCCTGTGGGTTGTAAATATGACTACAGCCTAGAATCACCTTGCCCTGATTCCGGTGTTTATTCACGCTGTAACCAATTCCGGCATAAGCTGTCTGTGTATCTGTATTGGCTAGTATCCAAGGCGTTTTAAGAGCTTTTACGTAAAACGAAAGCGACAACCACCAGGTTATTTGACCTCTGAGAGGGTCTGATAGTGTCTTTTCCTCAATAAGCTGTGTAGCTATTTGATGTTCAGCAGCAAATGCCTTTAGGTAATCATGTAAATCAAAAAATTCATTGACACTATCGTAACTCTTATAATGCTCCCAAACTTTAGGTATGAATACGGTTACTACATTAGCTCCTTCATCTGAAGCACGCTGAATTCGTTGACTCAAAATGTTCGCTAATTCAACCGCCCCTTTCATCATGTCTGTCGATGGAGGAGAGATTGGGCAGTCAACCCAACGTGATTCGGAAACGTGAGGAATATTTATCCCAATGCCATATGCGGTATGGAAGCTTGGAAAATCAATCAAATAATCAGCATTATGTCTTTTCCCATTGTAAGTGGTGGTAACAACCTGATTTTGTAAGTTCAAAAAATTATAGAATCTACTAGAGTACTCTTGTGGGCATACTACTCCAATAAATATATCTTCTGATAAAGCACTACCAGATATTGGAAAATCATAAGGTCTATTATTCAATAGGCCCTTCATTGGATGAAAGTGATTAACCTCGTTTCCTGAAAGTGAGGAAAAAATTAAATTTGGTTCTAAGTACTGTATTCCCTCATGTACAAATAATTTTTGAGGAAATTTCTCTGATATTCTCTCACCTGATTTTGCACCAGCTTGCATTATTTTAGCGAACCCAGGTGATGGTCTAATTGTAAATTTAAAACCGTTTTCAGAGTCAGCAGGAAAATCGAAATTTAGGCTTTCATTGTCTTTAAATAATAGTTTTCTGAAATTATCGATGAAGGTTTCATATTGGCCATTATATAGCTTCTTAAAAAAGCTGTTTTTAAGATCTCTTTTAATATCTATTGGTATAGGATCATCATTATATTTTGGTATATATAGTTCGGGTTTACATGATAGATAGTTATAGCTTGAGTCTGCAATAAATTTAAATTTTATTCCACGATGAGTAGTATATCTAATTCCTTTGTATTCGTGGCTACTCTCAACTTTACTTGACCATACTAAGTTTTTATTGTTGTTAGAAAGACTAGGAAATTTTTGAGATATAGATAATGTTACAGCTCTGATTAGAAGGTTTGAAATTGTAGGGTTATGTATGTCATTTTTAGATAAAGGGCTTCTTTGAATATCGCCTTTGATACGACCTTTGAATATTTCATGAATTTTATCAGGTGAACCAAAAGCGTACACATTACCATTAAAATATCCAGCAACCAAAGATTGATCTGAAGTAGCTTCTTTAACTAGCTCCCAGGGTTCTTCGTCTGAGGTGTAAATGAATTCAAACTGGAAAACACTTTTCGGGAATCTTATAGGAAATAAATTTCCTTTTAGCACACTGTTGATGTGAGTAACGTTCATTGAGAACGGAGTGCATTTCTCGTGTTGAACGGGAAGTGAGGATATTATGTCCTGTAGCTGTTTTTGAAAAGGAGGTTTGCTTTCAAAACAAGCTTTAGATAGACCTATCATCAACTCATCAAATCCATCGGTCGGGACATAAAAAGCAGTTCTACCATTAGCACGAGCAGTATCTAATAACTTTTCGATTCTTGGATTTATTCTGTCTGCTCCTCGTCCACACCAATACAAACGACCTGCCCCTTTACTGCTATAAACTTTAGTTAGTGCATCCATCAGAGAAATGTCTCTCCCACTGTAACCGCTAACTATCAGGCTTTTATCGTTTAAATACCTTACTAATATATCAACAAATACTTCTTCTTGTGTGTCTAATTCTTCATCTGTATTTTTCATAGGGCCATACTTATAGTCCCCATGAAGTGCTATACATAGTAAGTTGTTTCTTTTATATGGCTGATAAATTTCAGATATATTACCTAAACTTATCTTACTGGCTTCCATATTGAATTGTATAGCCGCTTTATATGACAGGTTATCGAAATTAGTTGTCCATACTGATCTGATAATTTCAGCTTGTGCCAGTAAACACATCATCTGATAACCAACAGCGGGTTTCTTGCCTTCAATAATGCCTTCAAAATAGCTTTGGCGATCTCCCTCTATAGGATATGCTTTTTGGGCATAAAATGAGTATTCCGTTGCATGATTAAGTTCGGGAAAGTTGCCTTCATTATCTAGCCAACGCTGGATATGTTGGCGTACTTGTTCATCTCTATGATTTGTGAAACGACTTGCATTGTGAGCATTCTTGGTAACAAAAATATCTTTCTTCCACTCCCATATACAATCCGTTGCAGATTGTATTCCTGAACTTACCGAAGCCCCAGCACCTAATAATAAAGCATGTGCAGTGTTGGAATTGACTTTGATAGAGCGGATAAAAGCGTCATAATCAAGTATTAAGCTTTGCATAAATGTTGTTTAAGGAAAAGGCAGTGTATGGGTGGACCTGTTTTTGTGGTTCTGTCTTTAGATTAGGCATATCTAATCATGGAAAACGATAGCTTCTAATCATAAAATAAGGAAGTACGAAGCCCCTTTGCAGATTCTCAAAAATAGTGAATAATTGAATGAAATGCCTTTGATGATATGATAACTATCATTATACTAATTTCATATCCAAGCGACGCCGTATTACGCTCAAAGTGAGAGGCTTACAGAGCTTCTATTTGGTTACCATTTAATTTCGTTGATTCGCGTTTGTAGTATTGATAAATGTTCAATAAGCTCAACAAAAGGAAGTGTTTCACCGTAAATCATATTTTCCTGCATTTGTCTATAGTCGGTTTCCCAGTCTGATAATATGTGGCTAGGCGGAACAAATGCCAGTTTGTCCGGTGTATGGTTATCATAATCTACGTCGGCAAGGGCAGTAAAACGCCTGCGGTGGTCAACTATAGTCTGATAGAGCTCGGCATCTTTTAAGGCACTATCGGCATAAGGGGATTGGTTTAACTTTTCGATATCATAGAGATGTCGGCTTAAGCGGTCAACCCGTACTTTTTCTGGTGCTTTTTGAAACTCCTCGTGCAACAGAAAGATTTTTTCTAAAAATGTTCGTTCGGGGTTTACAACCGGTATCGTAATCGGTACATCGGCAAACGGGCGGCCTCTAAATTGTTCAGTCACTAAGGTGGCAAATGTCCGGCTGGTAGTTGGTTCTATCAGTGAACGACACCCGACTTCTACCAGCACGCCAGGTCTTAAGTAAGTGTCCTGTTCGGTCAGCTTGGGGTAATAAATCTCTATAATAATCGGATCTTGGTCTGACTGGCCAGTATCACGATAGCCTACCGTTACGCCTGCAAAACCAGCATCATTGAATTTAGCCGTGAGTTCATCAATGAATGTTGTCGTCATAAAAGCATAGGAGGCTTTACGTAACTTTTTGATTTGCTGTCTATTCAAATCATCCGAAAAGCCTAAATAAGCTCGGTCGATAGCTAAATCAATGTCCTCCGAAAAGCGTTGAATTAGTCCCCAGCCTTTGCTCAACGACGTACCACCTTTGAAGATAAGCGCAGGAGCACATTCCATTGAAAATACAAGTGCCAGTGTATGCACCACCCACCAGTCTTTTTCGACAGCGATGGCGGGTAGCCCTATTTGTTGGCCCGTTTGGGTAAAAATAGCCAACCGGGTTGCATCAGATAACTGCAACCATACCTGTAAACTTACGTTATCAATCATTATTGTTTATCTGGTTGAATGGCCGCAGCAACTGTCTTATCCATTCAGGAGCTACTTTCAGATCGTGTTGCAGGTGGTAAGGCTTTTCGTCTTTCAATCGCTCTCGGATAATACGCAGGTCTTCATCCGTTACGTTGTCTTTGCCAATAGTACGCAAGGCTTGAATCGCTAGTTTACTAATATCGCCAATAGCAGCAAGATTTCGGGCGCTGGCTTTCTTAAACGTAATGGTCTGTTGACCTACTTTAATTTTACGGGGTGAAGCGTCGGTATAGTAGACTACATTCAACGGTACCTGCGTAGTAAGTCCTAATTTATAAAGCGCGTAGCTACCGGTTGGTACTGTTCGTGATTTGTCGCGTTTGGCAATGGCGGCTGCAATCTCTTCGATGCTGGGTAGTATAGTCCCTATTATCTGATCATCAACCGGCCGAACATACATGCCCGTTGCCACACGGTACAACTTGCCAGACTGCACTAGTCGCTCCAACGATTTGGCAACCGTTTTGGCATTGGCAATATTTATAAAGTTATCTGCAAAGAATATTGTACCCCTTGCGGAACGCGATACTTTCCCAAATACCTGACTTTCAGTATTTTCTATCATTAAGGTAATATACGTTCTGTCGCAAAAATAGCAATAATTTGCGACAAGAATAGGATCAGGCCTCAGTAGAATAAAGTGATATTTAAGATGTTCTCTTCATAGTGTAGGCATTACTATTCGGCAAGTTTACGAATACGCTTGGTCAGACGGCGCCTATCTTAATGCATCAGTTAGAAGAACAGTTTGGCATATATTGATGAGGAAGCCTTTATAATGACTGCTATACTGAAATTAGATTTACTCAACTTACCGTGCTTCTGAGTGACCAGGTTTTTAGCCGATTATGGCATTCTCCATCCGGGAATCTCCTGTTCGCTTTCATTAATCGGGAAAGGCAATCATGAGCCAAAGCTTTGGTTATCCGTTCATATTTATACAATTCATCCAAAATCCATAGTATGGTGAAAACAGACAAGCCTTGCTGCTTGGCTTTTGCACGTACCAGCTTAATATGTGTCAGAAGTAAACTCTGACTTTCGTAAGCTAACCGAATCGCAGAAAGGTCCTGGTAACAAAGCTGGGAATCAGACGCCAGTTGCTGGGCCAATGCATCGATTCCCTCAGCTGATATAGAGCGAATAAGTAGTTGGCCTGTATCTAGATACGAGTTAAAAAGTCGTTGCTCTTTCAATGTTAATTCATCAAAAACTGACTGAGTTGTTTGATAAACTATATCTAAATCAAAGGGCATATTGACCAATTCTGTTTGAACTAGGTCGCTAAAAATGGTAGCATCGTGGATAGTAACGGGAGTCGTCATCAATAAGTAATACTATAGCATTTTGTCTAACACGGTTCTCAAATCAGCGATTTTCATTTCCCCTAACGCGGCAGCTTTAGCTAACGACACTAATTCTTCTGCTGCAATACGATACAGAAGCAGGTTGAATCTGTATGATTTCTCTTCCCCTTTGTATGACCCTAAGCCCTCCTCTTTCCTATTCTTACTGATCCAGATGAAGAAGTTTTTATAGGCGTAGTCATTGATAATCTCTAAATCTTTTGCTCTTCGAACGATTGCCTGAATGGAAATGCCGTATTGTTCTTTAATCGATATTAGCTCATCCAGTGTAATATTTGTTCTTGGCTTACCCAGAAGTGTCTGCATCACTGGTTTGGAAACCAGCATAGCACTGGCAAATCGATGGCAGCAACGTTCTATTTCTTTACTTTCCCAATGGTGGGGAAGTTTTAGCATGATATGTCCTAGCTCATGAAGGGCAGTTAGTCGTTTCCGCTCTGGTGTATAGGCTTTATTCAGCACAATAACCGGAATCGAATTGACCATTGCCGCAAGCCCATCAAATTCAAGTGGTGCCTGGATTTCCACTATTTTGATTCCTTTTTCTTCCAGCATCTCAATTACATTAGGAATAGGATTATAGCCTAAATTCCATTCTTTCAGCAACTGCAAAATCGTATTTTCTATTTCATCGATACTGGATATAGGTTTGTTCGCCAGTGGATTGACAAACTCTTGAGAGATATGAAGAATGCTTTCCACTTCTAAGTATCGCTCAACATGATCTTTTACCCGTTCTTTAATACTACTGATTTCTTTGGCAGTGAGCTTTGCCCTTTTTCGAAACTCAACATTAGTTAGCTCAATTTTAGATGGCTTGAAAAAGTAGTCAGGACTTACCGCTAATGCTTTAGCAAGAGCTGAAATAACCGGCTCTTCAGGCATCATTTTGCCGTCTTCGTACTTCTTAATGGCGTTGTAACTAACAATTAGATTAGCACGCTCAGAGAGTTCCCGTAGCGACAGCTTAGCCAATAAACGTGCTTGTTTTAAACGGATAGGAAAGGTATTATTCATTTTCTGCTTTAGTTGGCAAGGGTTGACGCATTGAGTTCGGTATGCCTACACTATAAATTTATGCGCGCAAAAGTAGTGTTAAATACGCTCTGCAACAGGAAAACCGGCAAACTATTCCTTTCTACTGGTTGACAGTTAAAAAAAATTGGTTGACAAATGATATAATAGAACTTTTTTTGTCAACCTTGCATTGTGAGAACGTAACGCCCACCTAACAAATATGAAAGAGATAATAAATGTCTTTGTTGGAGTCGTGCTCTTTGTAGCAGGCACATGGTTTCTGAATAATCGACCTGATATAAAGGATAGTGTAAGGGATGCTGGTTTAGGGGTACTGTTTGCTGCCGGAACCAGTCTGTTAGTACTGGCTTGGGAGAGTAAACAGTACCTTCGGGTTCTGATCCAATCCTACATAAAGCCAACAAAAGCTGTTCGGGTTTCTATGGCTTACCTGTTCCGTATCGAAGTTGACGGTCAGTTCCTGCTTGTTCGAAATCATAAAAATCCTTTGCGGGGTTACCAGCCTGTGGGTGGCGTCTACAAATACTTGAAAAGAGAAACGGCTTCCCTGTTCCAGGAATTAGGCATCGCTGTTGATATAAGGCCGGGTATTGGTGTAGACGATGACAGCCGGAATGACTTACGGTGTAAGATTAATGAAAGACGTCATTTACCGGCTTTTTTAAGATGGTTTGATGCTAAAAGAGACCGTGAGACAGACCCGTGGAGAGAGTTTTATGAAGAACTGATTGTAGAGGGTTTACTGAAACAAGAGGACTTCCCCTATATACAGTATTGTCATTTCAAATCTGATTACGAAGGGATAAAATCACCGGATGCCTTCCCCATAGATGAGTTTTTATACGCTGATATTATCGAGTTAAAGCCGGAAAACAGTAAGCAGATCGATGAACTCAAGCGTCTGTTTGTCCAGCGGAGCTTAAATGATATATATACGTTTGCTACTCCGGAAGAAATCCGTTCAGGGAGCACGTCGACAGGCATCACTATACTTCCTCACGCAAAGAAAATTTTGTGTTAACTTAAATCAATCAATCAATGATTAACTATGACGATCCTACTATTCAGTTAGATGATCAACTGGATAAAATGGCAGAAAGCCTTCAGTTGGATGATACCCGCCGGGAGCGTATGGAAACGGCCTACAAGGCAGTACACCAATTTGTTATGGATGACCCCATCTTCTTCAAAGGTCTGGTATCAGAAGCATACGCACAGGGCAGTGTTCGTATTGGCACAACTAACAAGCCGTATACAGGAAGCGAGTTTGACCTGGACACGGTAATTCAACTCAGGTGTATATCTGCTCAATATAGCCCCAGTTACATTCTGAATCAGCTGGAACGTCGTTTGAGTGAACCGGGGAGTAGATATCGGGACAAACTGGATCCTAAAAGCCGATGCATACGAATCCGCTATGAGAATGACTTTCATATGGATGTACTGGCCGCTTGTCAGGAGTCGGAAAGCTGTAAGAATACGATACTTGTTGCCAATAAAGATAGCGGCACAATTGATAAAAGTAATCCAAGAGGTCATGCAGACTGGTTCATTGATCAGGCAAATAAAGTAATTGAATCGTTACTGGAGAAAGCTGATCAACGAATGGCTGCATCGTTAGAAAAGCTGCCAGCTGACAATTTTAGAAGAAAAAAACCTTTACAGCGAAGTGTACAATTATTAAAGAGATACCGCGATATTTTCTTTGCTGACGATGACTCATATGCGACATCAAGCGTAATTTTGACAACTATCGCAGGTCAATATTATGGCGGTGAGCCCTCCATTTACACCACTATGGATGGAATCATCAGCAGAATTGTAACTGACGCAAATAGGTTTCAAATGGTTGTTGGCGGCCGGATCAAGGTATTAAATCCAGTGAATTTAAATGAAGATTTTACGTCAAAATGGGAGACTGAGCCAAAATACTATTATGAGTTTCTGCGTTTTGCCCGGCACCTTAAAGAAGAATGGCAAAAGTTTAAACTTCAACAGGGAGTAGTAACAGAAAGCCGAATCCTAAAGGATCTTTTTGGAAATGATACATATAATGCGGGATCGTCATTACGCATGCAGGAGATGGACGTAAGACGTTCAAACGGGCAATTACGGCAAGACCGAACGACGGGTATTTTGACAGCGAGCGTAGCCAGTAGCACAATAATTAAACCGAACACTTTTTACGGTGATTAATCGCAAGCTGCGCAAGATGCCGAACTTAGCTCAGCAAGCAGCCTATATTCAGCGCAATCATCCAAATTTTAAAATTCGCTATCTATCTCATAATCAGCTAGAAGTTCGAGGGTCATTACAACCCAGCGCTAGAAGTTGTGCCTATTTTTTTCGATTAACGTATCGTCAACACTCCAGACCGGTTATACATATTCTTAGCCCAGAACTAGAGAAAGGGGCAACAGGTGAAAAGCCCCCTCATCTATATAGTGATTGGTCGTTATGTCTATATCTTCCTAGTGCCTGGGAGTTTAGTGATTATGAATGGTTAAACGACACAATTATTCCTTGGATATCCTTGTGGTTACATTATTATGAAGACTGGCTTGTAAATGGTTATATCTGGAACGGTGGAGGAATGCATCCCACGCCCAAGCCCAAAAAGAGGAACCAACAATTAATACGCCCCTCTATATAATAAGCTAATTTTTACCTGTAGAACGACTTTCTACTATACTGCAAATAGGACGGCAGTATTGTCGCTCGCTTGTGATCCAAGCGAGCTTTGTTACGTCCATGCATGTATTTAAGTTTTACGATCACGTCAAAAATCTGGCTAACCGCGTCCAATAAAAGCTTGGAACAGGTCCATATCGTAAACAATTAAACTGAACGGGTTTATTGAACGCAAAAAAGTCCTTTTTCAGCCACTTCCCTCCTACCCGATCACCGTTCAGAAAAACGTCGGTCTGTGTGTATTGTCACAGACAGGTCATCCGTAATGTGATTACTTTACGACCAAAATCACTTACTATCAATTCCCATGGAGCCTAACCCCCATCACCGTCAGGAGCACTGGAATACTGTGTATCAAACCAAAGAAACCGATCAGGTTAGCTGGTACGAGCCGGTGCCTGCCGAATCGCTGCGTTTCATAGATGAAGCCAAGCTACCCCAATCCGCCCGAATCATCGACGTGGGCGGGGGCGATAGCCGATTGGTCGACTGTCTGCTGGAGCGGGGTTTCGAGCAAGTTACGGTGCTGGATATTTCGGCGGCTGCGCTCGACCGAGCCCGGCGGCGGCTTGGTGCACAGGCCAACCGGGTCACCTGGGTGGTGGCCGATGCGACCCGGTTTCGACCGGACACGCCCTTTGATTTCTGGCACGACCGGGCCGCGTTTCACTTCCTGACCAGCCAGTCTGAAATAACTGACTACCTGACGCTGATTCGGGATAACCTGGCCGCAACGGGGCGGCTGGTGGTGGGTACGTTTGCCGAAGACGGGCCGGGACGATGCAGCGGCTTACCTGTTCAGCAGTATTCCGAAACCCAGTTAACCGCTACGCTGGGGCAGTTTTTCAACAAGCGATATTGCCAGCGGGTCGAGCACCCAACGCCGTTCGGTACGCTTCAGCCGTTTACGTTCTGTTCCTTCGGCCAGCGGTCGGCGTAGACGTTACTGACAGAAGCACGTAGCCATCAGTCCCAGCCCCATTTTTTGAAGACCGCGTGGCCTTTGTCAGATTGCAGAAACTGGACGAACTGCCGGGCTGTATCGGCCTGCCGGGTCGTTTTGCTCAAGGCAATCGGCGTACCCCGAAAAACGACTTCCGATGGGGGCAACGACACCACCGCCGTTTCGGTCGTCAGCCGGTTATGCCACGACGCATACGTGATCCAGGCATCGTAGCGGCTGTCCTGTTTCCAGGCGGCAATGCCCAGCGCCGAATTGGCGAACGACTGCCCGATGTTGGCCTGAATGCCGCCAATCAGGTTTTGCCGACCGGCCAGGTCTTCCCATAACCCTAGTTGCCCGGCCCCGTTCACGTCGAGGATGGTAATGCCCGGTTTGGTCAGGTCGCGCAGGGTTTTGATCTGCTTCGGATTGCCGGGCCGCACCAGGATGGCGGCCGCCCGGCGGTACAGTTCCGTGCGACTCGCGGCATCGACCAGATCGGGGTGCGCGGCCGTAAACTGGGTGAGCATATATTCCGAACCGCCAAAAAACAGGTCGGCACGTTGCTGCGCGTCGGCCAGCCAGACCACATCAGGACCAGCAACCACCTTAACGGGGTGGCCCGTCTGCTGCCCAAATAGGGCAGCACATTCATTCAGGGGGCCAAACGGACCACCGGGACCATACACATGCAGGGTGTCGGTTGGGGTCTGAGCCGCGAGTAATCCGGGCGTAAATAACATAGCGAGAATCGGCCAGTGCCGGAAGTTGGTCATACGTGTGTTGATAAAACCGGAAGTGAATGGAACCTGATCGGGCTTTCCGACACACGCCGAGCAGGCCACAAAGGTGACGCAATCCGCTCCCACCTGGCTATCATTTTTCGGAATGCCCCCGCACCAGTTATGATTGGCGCACCGGTCGATGGCTCCCTACTTTTGAGCCGGTCGTCTGGACATACTTATCCAGCCAGGCGACTGACACGACCATGAAACGCAAGCCATTAACCACCTATACTATTGCCGATTACCCCAGTGATGCCACGGATCAGCGTGGGTTTTACATGATTCAAATCGCCGATCTAATCCGGCAGATGCGGGGTATCGACCAGCCCCACGCCCATGCGTTCTACCTGGTGATGTACGTCTGGGCCGGGTCGGGTACGCATACTATCGATGCCCAAACATACACCGTTACGCCCCCGCAATTGTATTTTCTGGCACCGGGGCAGGTACACGGCTGGAGCCTGAGCAATGATGCCCAGGGGGTGCTGCTCTTTTTCGATGGGGCCTATTTTCAGGCCCGTTTTCCCAAACGGTTGTTCGACTACCCGTTTTTCCGGCCCGACCGGCCCACGGCGCTGCTGTCGCTCCGGCCCGACGCCCCCATGCTGCCTACCCTGTTCGACTGGGCGTACCGGGAGTTTACGCACCCCCGGCCCCGGCAGGCCGAGGTGTTTGCCTCGCTGCTGCACCTGATGCTCGAAAACGCCTTTCAGCTTTACGAAGAGGTGGCTTATGTACCTGCCCACAACAGCAGCGGGCTGGTGCGTCGGTTCGAGGAGTTACTCGATGCACAGTTTGCCAACCAGCGAAGCTGCCAGGCTTACGCCGATCAGTTGCGCGTCACGCCCAATTACCTCAACAGTTGCTGTCGGCAGCAACTGGACAAAACAGCCAGCCAGCTCATCCGAGACCGTCTGCTGGCCGAAGCCGACCGATTGTTGCTGCATACCGACTTGACGATCAAGGCCATCAGCTACACGCTGGGTTTTACCGATACGGCTTACTTCTCGCGCTTTTATCGTAAAAACAATGGGCAAACGCCCCAGCAGCGCCGCGAGTTACCGCCTGATAATCATTGAATTGTCCTGTGTAACTGTTCTTTTGTCTCTTTATCAGACCGCCCGAAGCCGGTAGCTTTGGCCCTACTCATCAACACTGTTATGATTACCGAAGCGCCAATCCCTGCCACTGACATCGACCTCCACGACGAGCCACAGTCGTTCTGGACCCGCTACATTTTTAGTACCGACCACAAAGTCATCTCCAAACAATACCTGCTGACGGGCATGGCCTGGGCGGTGATTGGTGGGGGGGCGTCGATGCTGATTCGGCTGCAACTGGGCTTCCCGGCTGCCAGACTGGGCTGGCTGCGCCCGTTGCTGGGCCACTATGTGAGCGAAACGGGCCAGCTCACGCCCGACAGTTACCTTGGGCTGGTCACCATGCACGGGGCGATCATGATGTTTTTTGTGCTGACGGCGGGGTTGAGCGGTACCTTCAGCAACCTGCTCATTCCGCTCCAGATAGGGGCGCGGGACATGGCATCGGGCTTTATCAACATGCTGTCGTACTGGTTTTTCTTCGCGGCCAGTGCGGTGATGCTCTCGGTCTTTTTTATCGCCACCGGCCCGCCCGAAGGGGGCTGGGTCGTGTATCCGCCCCTGAGTGCCTTACCCCAGGCGGCTGGCGGGTCAGGCCTGGGCATGACGTTCTATTTGCTGGCGTTTGCCCTGTTTGTGATTTCTACTCTGCTGGGGGGTATCAACTACATCGCTACGGTGATCAACTACCGCACACGGGGCATGTCGATGCTACGGCTCCCGCTAACGGTCTGGGCCTTTCTCTTCACGGCCATCATTGCTACCATTGCCTTTCCGGTGCTGCTCTCGGCGTTTTTGCTGTTGTTTTTCGATCATTCGCTGGGGACCAGTTTTTTCCTGAGCGAGATATACATCGGCGGTCAGGCATTGCCCGAAACGGGTGGAGCCGCTATTCTTTATCAGCACCTGTTCTGGTTTCTGGGCCATCCAGAAGTATACATTATTTTTCTGCCCGCGCTGGGCATCACCTCCGAAGTGATTGCCACCATGTCGCGCAAGCCCATTTTTGGCTACCTGGCTATGATCATCTCGATGGCTGCCATCGTCTTTTTATCATTCGTCGTTTGGGCACACCACATGTTCGTGTCGGGTATGAACCCGTTTCTGGGGTCGATTTTCATGCTGCTGACGCTGATTATTGCCGTCCCCTCGGCCATCAAGGGCTTCAATTACATCACCACGCTGTGGCGGGGTAACATCATCTTCAGTCCGGCCATGCTGTTTGCCATCGGGGTGGTCTCGTTTCTGTTTACCGGGGGCGTCACGGGCATCGTTCTGGGCAACAGCGTACTCGATATTCAACTGCATGACACGTATTTTGTGGTGGCCCACTTTCACCTCATTATGGGGTCGGCCTCGTTCTTTGGTACAATGGCCGGCATTTATCACTGGTACCCCAAGATGTTTGGCCGGCTGATGAACGCCACCTGGGGAGCCGTGCATTTCTGGCTGACATTCGTGGGTGTCTACCTAGTTTTCTTCCCCATGCACTACCTCGGTATCGCCGGGTTTCCGCGCCGGTATTATTCGTTCAGCACCTACGATTTTACCCATTCGTTTACCGACCTGAATCAGTTTATCAGCGTCGCGGCTTTCGTGACGTTTGGGGCGCAGTTTATTTTCCTGTTCAACTTTTTCTGGAGTATGTTCCGGGGGAAGTACGCTCCGCAAAATCCCTGGAAATCGAACACCCTGGAATGGACCACGCCCATTGTACCGCTCCACGGCAACTGGCCGGGTGAGCTGCCGCTGGTCTACCGCTGGCCCTACGACTACAGTAAACCCGGTGCTATCGATGATTTTATTCCGCAGACGGTACCCCTGGCGGCCACGCCCGAATCGAATCTGCCCCACGAGCAGGAACAGGTACGGATCGAAACGAGCGAGGGGGTGTTGGTGGGTACTCCCTCGTCCATCGGGGATCGACCATAACTATTGGTGATTGGCGGAGGTTCTGAAAAGGCCTGACCTTTGAAACAACAAAACGGGCTAAACCCCTTATACTCATGAAAACGAACACGATTAAAACCGCAACCCAGCCCTGGTGGCTGATGGGCCTTCATGGTGGCTTTTATGCCGGAATGGGCCTGGTCCTGCTGATTCATCCAACAACGGCATCGTTACTCCACGCCCTGCTGCTAGGTGGCCTGCTGCTGGCCGCCGGGGTTTGCACGATGATTCTGGGCTTCCGCCGGAAACGCCACGAACAGGTCGATAGCTGGTTTATCATTTCCGGTATTCGGGACAGTATCTTCGGGGTTGCCCTGCTGGTCGAAGCTGGTCAGCCACTGGCGATGATAGTCAATATTCTGGGGCTGTGGGGCATCGTTTACGCTTTTTTGCAAGCCATCGAAGCCATTTTCTACTTCCTGGGCACCCGTTCCGACGAGAAAGAAGATTACGGCGTCGAGATCATTCATGCCATCTGCGTGCTGGTAGCCGGTGGCTTTGCCTTCTCCTTAGTGATGCGTCCCGACGGGCTGCAAACGTCCCTGGGTTTCGTAGGACTGTTTCTGCTGGTGCTGGGTGGCTTACAGGGTCTGCTGACCGATCGGTTACAAAAAGCCAGTCTCCGCTAACCGGACCATCCGTAAATCTGTTTGGTGCTTATTCGTCATTTATCCCCTGAATTACCATGACTCATGTCCTGCTATTACTCCTGCTTGGTCTGCTGGCCGGTGCCCTGAGCGGGCTGATTGGCATCGGCGGGGGTATCATCATCGTACCGGCCCTGGTGCTGCTCTTCGGCTTCTCGCAGACAACGGCGCAGGGAACGGCCCTGGCCACCTTGATTCCCCCGGTGGGGCTGCTGGCCGCGTTTGCCTACTACAAAGAGGGGGCTATCGACATTTGGGCCGCCGTCTGGATTGCCGCCGGATTTCTGATCGGCGGCTTTTTCGGAGCCAAACTCGCCACCATGATACCCGTCAAGCTAATGACCAAAGGTTTTGCGGTCCTGCTGGTTGGTATTGCCATAAAACTGTGGTTCACGAAATAAGTAAACGCACAACGATAAAAATGGAAACGCAACCTGATCTGCCCGCACCCCGCCAAACTGACTCATCGGCCGATGCGCCGGTTTGGCAACTGATTACTTGGCTCAACGCGCTGATTGGCCTGATCGCTGTGGCTATCGTCGGCCTGCTGATCGTTGTCGTTATGGTCGGACTCGGCGACACGACCGCGCCGGCCCAATCGGTTGCCTGGACCACTGGCCCGGCGGTGCAGACGGCCTCCGTAACTCCGGTTGTTTCATCGCAACCCGACGGGCAGCCCAAACCCAACTACTGGCACCCGCCCGGCGATGCCCAGTTGCCCGCCGGGGCGGCTGGCAAAGAGATCCGCTACGGGCGGGAATTAGTGGCCCACACCGCCAAATACCTCGGCCCGAACGGATCGGTGTTACACCTGTCTAACGGCATGAACTGCCAGAACTGCCACTTGGATGCGGGCACCAAAATCATGGGCAACAACTACGCGGCCGTTTTTTCGACCTATCCCAAATTTCGGGAACGGTCGGGGGGTATCGAGACGGTGGTGAAACGCATCACGGACTGTTTCGAGCGGAGCTTGAGCGGCAAAGGACCCGACAGCAGCAGCCGTGAAATGAAAGCGATGGTAGCCTACATGAAATGGCTCGGCACGGGTGTTCCCAAAGGCGATAAGCCAAAAGGGGCGGGCCTGGCGAAACTGGATTTTCTGGACCGCGCAGCCGATCCGACCAAAGGTAAGTTGCTGTATGCGGCCAAATGCCAGAGTTGCCACGGGGCGAAAGGGGAAGGCATTAAGGTGGCGGGTGACGCGCAGTACACCTACCCACCCCTGTGGGGGCCGCACAGTTACAACGACGGAGCGGGCCTGTTCCGGCTATCCAGTTTTGCGGGATACGTTAAAAACAACATGCCGTTTGGAGCCAGTTACGAAAGCCCGATGCTGACCGATGCTGAAGCCTGGGACCTGGCGGCCTTTGTCAACTCGATGCCCCGGCCCCACAAAGATCAACACAGAGACTGGCCGAAGATCGAAGCCAAACCCGTCGATTTCCCCTTTGCGCCCTATGCAGACGCATTCAGCGAAAAACAGCACAAATTCGGGCCATATCAACCCATTGCCGACGCAAAGAAAGCGGCTGACCCGCAAGCAAAATGACTAAATTCAATCTCAACCCAGTTCGTATGAAAACGCTCAAAACAATCACTATGCTGTTTGTCACCGCCCTGCTGGGCGCAACCGTACCCGCCCTGGCGCAGACCAAAGACCCGTCAGTTTTCCATGGAGCTGAAGCCACCAAAGCCCATTATAAAGCGGCCTACCAGCTCGACAGCGAAGAACCCGATAAAATTAAAGGCACCCTCCGCAACATCCAGAACGCCCTCGACGATCCCCGGCTCAAGGGTAAACTCGACCTCGAACTGGTCGTTCACGGCCCCGGCGTAGCCGCGTTCAGAAAAGACAGCGGTTATGAGGAGATGGTCAAAAAACTCCAGGACCGGGGCGTAACCCTGTCCATGTGCGAGAATACCATGCGCGAGCGTAAAATCAGCAAAGACGAACTGTTTCCGTTCCTGTCCTACGTGCCGAGCGGCAATGGCGAGTTGATTATCCGGGGGCAGGAAGGCTGGACGATCATTCACCCATAATCCAATCAACAAGACTTTCCACCGGAATTTCATCCATATTCGCTCATGAAAATCAACCCAATTCTCGCTACGATAGTGCTCATGGCCAGCCTCCTTACCGACAGTCAGGCGCAGCCAGCCCCTACTCCGAACCGTTTCGACCCACCCTGGAATACGCCCCCCACCGGTGGGGTATCCTTCACCGTACCGGGCGTCGATAATGTGCCCGACCTCTACGGCGACATCGTCAACCCGCAGTTGGTGGTGTTTATGGGCGGCAATCAGTTTATGGTACTGGACGATCTGCTGGCCGCTTTCAAAAAAGACTATCCCACCTACACCCGGATCTTTGTGGAGACGCTGCCGCCGGGTATTCTGGCCAAACAGATGGCCACCGGCTCGATCGTCATCGGCAATATGCGGATCGACCACCAGCCCGATGTGTACCTGGGCGGCAAAAAGCGGGTGCAGGAAAACCGCGACCGGCTGGTGAGCATTCAGACCTACGCCCGGAATAAATTGGCGATTATGGTGCGAAAAGGCAATCCCAAAAAGATCACCGGACTGAAAGACCTGAGTCGGGCCGACGTGAGGATAAGCATGCCTAACCCCGCCTGGGAAGGCATCGGCGGACGCATCGAGGAGGCCTACATAAAGGCCGGGGGCGACGCGCTCAAATCGGCCATCATGCAAACGAAAGTAGCCGACCACAGCACATTTCTGACCCAGATTCACCATCGCCAAACACCCATGCGGGTGCTCTACGACGAGTCGGACGCGGGGCCAGTCTGGTTTACCGAAGCGTTTTATCAGCAGAAGCTGAAGAACCCCGTCGAGCTGATTGCCATTCCCGATATTGAAAACGTGGTGGCCGAATACCAGGGGGGCGCAGTCAAAACGGCCCCGCATCCCCAGGCTGCCACCGACTTTATGACCTTCCTGACCGGGCCAACCGCGCAGGCCATCTACAAAAAATATGGCTTTCAACCGCCCATTGCCCCCTGACCGGGCCTTCAACCCGGCCTAATTTACCTGCCTGCCACCCATCATCCGTTCACCAAGTCGACTTATCATCCAAACATGACCCCAACACCACTAAGAGCGGGACTACTGGCCGGAACTGTAGCGATTACGGTCAATACACTGGCCCTGAAACTGGCGCAACCCCTGGGTATTGTGGCGGAAAGTGGCGGTTTGCTCCGGCTCGGTAGTCGCTACGCCGGACCGATAGCCAATGGGCTGGGCATCACTTACGCCTGGGCGAAGGCCGGATTACCCGGCCCGGCTACGCTTCCGTTCTGGCTGGCGTTTCACTACGCGACCGGTTTTGGTATGGTGTGGCTCTTCGTCGCGGTCCTACACGCCCGGCTGCCCGGTAGCGGGCTGGTAAAGGGCAGTTTGTTTTCGTTGCTCCCCTGGCTCATCAACGGCCTGCTGGTCTTACCCGCACTCGGCCAGGGAGTAATCGGCTGGCGCGTACTCCCCCCATCCGGTATAGCCTACTTTGCGGTGGCTAACTGGCTTTTCGGGGCCGTCCTGGGTATCCTCTACGAAAAACAACAGCGCCCGAAGGAGCTCATTTCGCCGGTTGGTAGTTAGCCCGATACCGCAACGAGACGGCACCTGCCCCTTTTAAATCCGCTTCCCGAGGATAGACGAATCGGGCAGACGATCTATCCCACGCAACCTTTTTCCAAACTATTCCGTAGTAGCTAAGTTAGCTCACAATTAACCCGTTAAGTAAAACCAATAGGATGTTCAATAGACTACTGCTGATTGGAATACTGGCCCTGCTGGCCACCGCCTGCGCCGACCACCGCGAACCGGAAAATTTTGCCCCTACCGTGCGCATTGTTTCACCCGTGGCTAATGCCCGCGTCACGCGCGGGGACGGCCGACCCGGAGCCGGCAGCTTCAACGGCAGCGGCTTTGAGATTAATGTGGAAGTGGTCACCCGCGATTCGGTCAACGTCATTACCAACGAAAGCCTCAACATTCGCAACACCGCCCTGCTGGGTAATGTCAACCCCAACATGCCGGGCCTGACGGTTCTCTTCGACACCGACCTGGTTAAACCCGACGGTGGTATCATCCCAAAAAATACCAACCTGGCGGCCCTCTTCAACATCGCCGGCACCGACGACACGCCCGGCCCGGGGGTCACCATCTGGACCGGCTGGCACGTGCTCGAATCCATTCCGGTGGGCGTCGGTCAGTTTACCATTACCGTCTCGGTCCGGGACAAAGCGGGCAAAACGGGCACCGACAAAATCACCCTCTCCGTTGCCGAAGGCAATGGAATAGCCACCAGCGGGCAGGCCCTGACGCCCCCGCCCTCGGCGACCCTCAACACCACGGGTCCGGTTGACCCGGCGGGTCCGGTTGTCACCCTGCTGGCTCCCCGCGATCCGTCTAGTGTGTCCACTGGCCCCAAAACCTCGCCCACGCCACCCACCAATGCCTCGCTGTTTTTCATTCAGGTGTCCGCACTCGACATCAGCCGAGCGGGTATTGGGGTCAATGAAAATGGGGAGGGCCGCGACGACGCCACCCGGGGTACGATCGTCGACCCTACCCAGTCATCCAAAGGGCCCAACCGCTACGTAACGGGACTGAACGTGACCTTCGACGTGCCCCTGCTGCAACCCAACGGCAACATCATCGTGGCCGGGGGTAACTTAGCCCCTGTGTTCAACATTGCGGGCAGCGAACTCGACCCCACGGGCTACGTGCGGACGACCTTCGGCTGGGTGGTGGGCGGCTCGCTGCTGATGCCCGTGGGCAAAACATCGGTGACCATTACGGCCCGCGTGACCGACAATGCGGGGAAGACGGGGAGTGCTACCCGCGTGGTGCAGATCAGCCCGGTGGTGAACGGGCAGGCCCTGACCCCTAATTCATAATGAACTGATTGATCCATCACAGCACCACATGGGTTACCAACCCAAGGCGTTCGGTGTTGTGATGGATTAACCGCGCTGAATCAGCCATATACAGCAATCACACTCAACGAAAACAGATCATGAAAATTCCAGTACTACTAATGGCGGTTGGCCTGAGCGTATTGACCGCCTGCCAGGATCACATGCTGACACCGGTCACCACGCCGGATGCGGGTCCGGTGGGCGTGACGGGCCAGGACCGGGTCTACACCGCCGACCAGAGTTCCAACACAGTATCGGTGTTTGATCCCTCGACTGACAAACTCCTGGGGGTCATTCGCTTTGGCATCGCCCGCCCCAACGACTTTAGCCCACTCTACGACCGGGAGGCCAACGTGCACGGCCTGGGCATCTCTCCGGATAACCGCACCTTAGGCGTCGTTTCTACGCTGACGAACTCGGTCAGTTTTGTGGATTTGACGACCAACAAAATCAAGGGGAAAGTGTACGTGGGCCGCAACCCGCACGAGGGTTTTTTCACGCCCGACGGTAAGCAGTTCTGGCTAACGGTGCGGGGGGAGGACTACGTGTCCGTTATCGACGTGGAGAAGTTGCAGGAGGTTCGACGCATCGAGACGGCCAAAGGGCCGGGCATGGTCGTGTTCCGGCCCGACGGTAAGGTGGCTTTCGTCAACCACTCGTTCACCGCCGAACTGGACGTAGTCGACACCAAAACTTACCAGGTTATCAAACGTATTCCAACCGTAACGCCCTTTTCGCCCAATATCGCGGCCACCTTCGACGGGCAGCAGGTTTGGTTCACCCACAAGGATGAGGGCAAAGTAAGCGTGGTGAATGCCCAGACCTACGAAACCGAAGGCGTCATCGACACCGGACCGGGCACCAACCACGTCAACTTCGCGGGGGCGGAGGGCGGCTCGCGCTACAGCGGCAGTGCCGCCGGGGCGTTTGCCTACGTGACGGTGGGCGGGGAAAACGTGGTGAAAGTCTACAGCCGCAGCCGTCAGTTGGTGGCCACGATTCCGGTCGGCCCGAATCCCCACGGGATATGGCCCTCGGGCGACGGCAGTAAACTGTACGTAGGGCTGGAGAACGGCGACGCGGTTGATGTCATTGATACGAAGACCAACACCAAAATTCGGCAGATACCGGGCGGGCAGGCCCCGCAGGCACTGGTGTATGCCGTCCGGGCGATACCCGACGGATCGACCGGGCTAGCCAATCTGGAGGCTTTCGTACCAACCACACCGGTAAACGTGCGGCTGACGCCCAACGGGACGCCACCCGTTCCGGGCGTCGGGGGCGGGGCTACCGTGCGCACCATCGGGGGGATCGACGAGCTGGTTCTGGCCCTCAAAAAGCTGACGCCCGACACAGCATACACGCTCTACCTGTCCGACCAGAAAAGCATGGCGGTCAACCCCGAAGCGGTGGTAGCGTTTAAAACGGATGACAAAGGCGCGGTGGAAATCAATGCGTACTACCAGATTAAACTGCGACTGGCGGGGCGGTTCTTGGTGGTGCTGCAGGGCGATAAAAATCCGGCCGGTGCCGTGGTTCTGAGTACGCCCTGATGGTTATTGAAAAGGTGAGTTAACCCCGACACTTTAAAACACCTTCTTCCCGGTTTGGCTAATCCATTTTTAGCCGTTCACTCCTATCGTTCTATGCTCGATTTTCGCCTGAATGTCTTTTACACGGTGGCCAAACGGCTCAGTTTCACCAAAGCAGCCGCCGACCTATTCGTGACCCAGCCCGCCATTACCAAACACATTCAGGAACTCGAAAGCCAGTTTGGCACGGCCCTTTTCGACCGGCGGGGTAACCAGGTTAGTCTTACTAGGGCCGGTCAGGTGCTGTTTCGCCACGCTGAAGGAATCATTGCGATTTACCAGCAGGCCGAATTCGACATGAATACACTCAAGGGCCGGGTAGGCGGACAGCTGCGGCTGGGGGCCAGTTCGACCATTGCCCAGTACGTCATTCCGGCGGTACTGGCCCGCTTTCAGGAGCACACGCCCGAGGTGAAGCTATCCCTGCTCAGCGGCAACACCGAACAGATCGAACAGGCCCTGCTGGGCAACGACATCGATCTGGGCTTAGTGGAAGGCCGCACCCACCACAGCGATGTTCGCTATACGCCCTTTGTCAAAGACGAACTGGTACTGGTTTGCCGGGACGACCACCCGTTGGCCGGGCGGGATGAGCTGACGCTGGATGAGTTGAAAACCATTCCGCTGGTGCTGCGCGAACGCGGTTCTGGCTCACTCGAAGTAGTCGAACACGCCCTGCGAAAGGCGGGGCTGCGCCTGACCGACCTCACCGTCGGTATGCAGCTGGGCAGCACCGAAGGAATCAAATCGTATCTGGGCAGTTCAAAGAGCATGGCCTTTGTGTCCATTTTTGCGGTGCAGGATGAACTCAAATCGGGTGCGTTGCGAGTGCTGGATGTGGCCGGTTTAGCGATACAGCGCGATTTTTACGCCATTCAGTTGCAAGGGGTAAGCGAGGGGCTGGCCGATACGTTTATGCGCTTTACGAGGCATCACTATAACCGAAAGTAATCACCTATGAGCAGGGATGATTGGCCCCGCACCCAGCGGCCGGGTACCTTTGATCCATCAATAAAGTAACCGGTTATGAATCCGACAACAACGCCCCGCACTCCTTTCCTCAAGCATATTGACACCCTGCGTTCGCATACCTTCACCACCCGCGAACTCATTTTTGGGACCGCGCTGGTGCTTTGCCTGACTCCGATTATGTCGTCCCCACTGGCCTTGTTGCTGGGATTGCTGATGGCGCAGTTTGTCGGCCATCCATTCCTACACCTTAATCATAAGGCCACGCACTGGCTGTTACAGGCATCGGTGGTCGGGCTGGGCTTCGGCATGAACGTACATAGTGCAGTGCAGGCGGGGAAAGAAGGCGTACTGTTTACGGTCGTGTCCATCGCCGGGACGCTGACGGTGGGTATTCTGTTGGGTAAATGGCTGAAGATCGACCGGGTAACGGCCCACCTCATTGCAGCTGGTACGGCCATCTGCGGAGGGAGCGCCATTGCCGCCCTTTCGCCCGTGATGAAGGCCGAAGAAAAGCAACTGTCCGTCTCCCTCGGTACCATTTTTATCCTGAACTCCGTCGCGCTGATCGTCTTTCCGCTCATTGGCCAATGGCTGCACCTGACTCCATCGCAGTTTGGGTTGTGGTGCGCGCTGGCCATTCACGATACCAGCTCGGTGGTGGGCGCGGCCGCTAAGTTTGGCCCCGAGGCCCTGCAATTGGCCACCACTGTGAAACTGGCCCGTGCCCTCTGGATCATTCCGGTTGCTCTCGGCACGGCGGCTCTGTTTCGGACGGGAAACGGTAAAATCAGCATTCCCTATTTCATTGGCCTGTTTATCCTGGCCATGATCGCTCACACGTATCTACCCGCTATTGAGCCACTTGCCGGGATACTGGTCAAACTGGCACACATTGGCCTGACGCTGACGCTGTTTCTGATTGGGGCCGGGCTATCGGGTAAGGTTATCCGCGCGGTGGGCTGGAAACCCATGGTGCAGGGCGTCGTTTTATGGATACTGATCTCTACAGTATCGCTCTATGCTATCCTGCACGTATAGTTCAATTAACTAAACAAAATCACCTTTACTGACATTTTTGATCCCATGAAAAACGACGCAGCCAATTTCTTCGACCGGCGGGGTTTCCTGAAAGCCGGTTCGCTCACGACCCTGACCGCCCTGCTGGGCACCAACATCGTCTTTGCCGACCGGCTCCCTAAACAGTACCTGCCGGTAGCGTTTGACATTGACCCATTGGCGACTAAAAACAAGAACTTAGTCGTGCTGAACGACAAGCCCTGGAACGTGGAAACCCCGGCTTACCTGCTCGACGATGCCGTGACACCCGCCGACAAGATGTTTATCCGCAACAACGGCCTGATTCCTGAAAACATCGACGTAGCCAACTGGATACTGACCATCAACGGCGAATCGGTAAATGCCCCAAAAACATACACCCTTAATGACCTTAAAACCAAATTCAAGCCCTACACCTACCAACTGGTGGTCGAGTGTGGCGGCAATGGCCGGGCGGGTTTCTTCCCCAAAACGGCGGGTAATCAGTGGGCTGAAGGCGGGGTAAGCTGCGCCGAATGGACCGGTATCCGGCTCAAAGATTTGCTGGCCGATGTCGGTTTGAAAGACAACGCCGTGTATATCGGCTACTACGGTAAAGACCTGCACCTAAGCCGCGACCCGAAACAGCCGGTCATCTCGCGGGGTGTTCCCATCGCCAAAGCCCTCGAAGACGAAACGATCATTGCCTGGGCCATGAACGGGGAGGCTATTCCGCTGGTCCATGGCTACCCGCTAAGGCTGGTCATTGGCGGCTGGCCCGCGTCGGTGTCGGGGAAGTGGCTGCACACGATTGCCATTCGCGATAAAGTCCACGACGGGGCCAAAATGACGGGTAAAAGTTACCGCATCCCTATTCATCCGGTGGTGCCGGGTGTCGATCCGCCGGAGGGCGACTTCAAAATCATCGAGTCGATGCCGGTGAAGTCAGTCATTACCTCGCCTAAAACGGGGCTGGAACTGCCAATAGGCCAAACACTATCGTTACGCGGTCATGCCTGGGCGGGCGACCGCACGGTGAAGGACCTACACGTCTCAATCGATTTTGGTCAGACCTGGCAGAAAGCGGACTTGAAAGCCCCAAAAAACCGGCTGGCCTGGCAACACTGGACCGCCGAGGTACAAATGCCCATTCAGGGGTATTACGAGGTCTGGGCGCGGGCCACCGACGAGGTGGGCGTGGCGCAGCCGATGGTGATGCCCCAATGGAACCCCGAAGGCTACATCAACAATGCCTGTCACCGGATTGCCGTGAAGGTTGTTTAGGAAAGAACAGAACGAACAGGAACAAAAAAATGATGAACGAGAAACAGAGATTGACCAAGTACAGATGGTTGGTGAGCAGCCTGTGTGTCTGGCTGTTATGCGCCTGGGTCGCCCAGCAGCCGGTTCCCGCCAAAAAGGCGCCCGTGAAGGCAGCAACCTCACCGGCAGCGCACCGTTCGGCGACGACGAAAAAAGTGATAAAAGGTACGCCCGTCGCAACAATACCAGGGGCGACTACGACGATCAACGCGGATGGGGTTCATGTCGATACCGAGTCGGGGCTGACTCTGGACGAAACCATGCCCCTTGTGAAGGGGCAATGCACGGTCTGCCATTCAAGTAAGCTGATTCTGCAAAGCCATTTCGACCAGGAAAAATGGATTGAGCGTATTCGCTGGATGCAGCGTACTCAGAAGCTGTGGGATTTGGGGGATACGGAAAAGCCTATTCTGGCTTATCTGGCCAAATACTATGGCCCCATCAAAACGCCGTTTGATGGTCGTCGGTTGCCGCTCGAAGCGCCAAAATGGCATAAGGACACCGGGCAGTAAATGAAGTGATTATCGGCTTATAGTAAAACTCCATTTTCCTCAGGCAAAAAATAACTCATTTATCCTTTGTCAGGCCTCTGGTACAAGTTACGTCGCGTTTTCTCTACGCAACTTACCTATTTGTATCCGTACAGACTCCCCTCCTACTCAACCGGCCATTTTCGACCAATAAAAGGGTAGTTGATGTTATTTAATGAACTCGTAATTTTGGTATAAATGAATGGGTTGCAGCAATGTGAACTACCGCTAAACGCATCCACAAAAACGTCGGTTTCATTTTTGGACAAGACAATCAACTGTTTTGCCTAAAAAAGTCTTCCGTAGATTTAGAAATAGGAAGTACTTGATTGCTACTTGATAACGGTGCAAAAAAATATAAATTTAATGGCTGTTTAAACTTCATTCGCTGTCTATTCGGGTAAGAATATGCTTCATTTGGGCAATCTCTCGCTCCTGAGCCTTGATAATATCCTGAGCTAACTTTTTCACTTCCGGGTCCTTTAGATCGGCATTTTTACTAACCAGAATAGCAATTGAATGGTGAGGGATCATGGACTGCATAAACCGTTTATCGTCAATAAATACCTGATGGCGGACACAAAACAAGGCCGCAACAAACAAGGCAACACTCCCGCCAATAATGAACATATTAGTACGCTGATCCTGGTACATCGAGCGCATAAACAGTAACATGACCACGGCCATTACCGTAATCATCAGGGTGGTCATGTAAAGACGATTTGTACTTAAATAGAGGTGATCAACCTTTTCCGTATTCAAATACATCGTCAAATGCATAACCACAAACGATACTGCGAGCATCAGAAAGAATTTTCTGTAATGCCCCTTTTTCATATTGTCATGATTCATATTCTGGGATTCCATAGCGTTTTCAACGGTTAAAGACCATTGATGAAGAAACGTCAGCCAGGTTAAAACTGTTTTTAAAAGGCATTTGGCCGCAGTAGTTCGGCTTGGAGAAAGCTGACGGCTATCCGATTCTGAAAATAAGCAATCCCGCACCGCTGAGCGCGGTTCCCTCGCAACGGTGGACCGTGCAGGGACCAGCGACTGAACCGGCCATGGCAGTTATCAGTTTATCTCATCCTAGAATAAGTTAAGACCTCTTCTAGGTCACACGGCCCGCGCAATCTTCTCAAGTACTTGATGACTATCACCAAATCGGCATAGTGCATCGCAATGGGTGCGTAATTCCGACATCAGAATGTAGCGGATTGGGGTATTTGTCTGTCGAATGGAAGGACGGGTTAACTGCATCTCGACCTCTCTCCGGCGACTGTCGGGAACCACTAGGTACAACGTCGTGGCATGATCAGGTAACGAGCAGGTCAGGTCGGTCAGCCGTAGAATGCCGGAGTAGATCGATGTACTTTTTTCAACCTCGAAAGCGCAGATAATACGCCCTGTTGCTTTCTCTAACCATACGATATCAATCAGACTAATGGTTTGAGCCGTTTCCGGCGAGACGGGTAAGGCGGGCAGGTTTGGTAGACTCAGAAATGAAAACAAATGGCCATTGTATTGCCGGGAAATGTCATTCCGGGCGGTTACAACATCGTAACCCAATGCGCGTCCAATCGTCAACAGATGGTACTGCATTTCACTATGCGTTTGTTCTTCCCGTTGTTCATCAACAACTGCTTTATGCCGTTTTGATAATTGCTTTTCCAGTTTATCGCGTTCAATAAGGGGCTGATCGGATAAGCCCGGTACTAATACGTTTCCCGCTCCAATCTCAAACAATAATCCTGACAAAGCGCCCAAATCGTTTGATAAAACGTGCCGATATTCGGTATTCACCGATAGCATCTTTTCCCGAATGGCCAAATATTCGGGCCAGGAACCGAGCTTACGCCGTTCGTTGAAGAGCCGGTTATAGCCGTTGATAATCGCGGTATTGAAAGGCGGTACCCAAGTCGGATGCAGGAAATAAAGAATACTGGCAACGGCTGGTCCCAAGCCCTTAATTTTATAGGCATTAAGCCGGGTAATCTCATTCGTAATCGTTTCCGGTTTAGTCGCCTTCAGGCAGCATTCCAGGAACTGTCCAAAATACCGCTTGTGGTCCTGATTCTCATAAATGTCCGGGATACGTAGCTTCGGCTTCCAATAAAAAGGATGAGAAGCCCCCTCAAACACCTGCTTTTGTTCAGTAATGCAGTTTAGTACGAACTCTAACGAACTACCTTTAAAATCGTTGGGAAAAGAGCCATCCTTGATGTCACTGATGACCTGAAGGACGCCACGTCGAATTGATCGAAACGCTTTTAAACGGTCTTCGTTGTGCAGAAACCAGCTTTAGTACGTCAGATCAGAATTTTGTTTGTAATCTTCGATTAAGTGGGTTAAGGTATCTGTGGGCATAGATTAATGAGTTGGCAGTCAACTAAAAAGCTAAGTTGCTTAAAAGGAGCCTTAATCCCAACCGAGGAATCTAAAATTCTGTAACTCCACCGGGGAATCTTGTAAAAACCGAGCCTGTCCTCAAATAGTTAGTTGATTAAGTTGTTACGTTTTACTCAATTATATGAAAAATAATCTTTTAGGCCGTTTGGCCCTGATCGCTTTGCTGGCAATAGTCAGTACCGCCTGCAACAAAAATAATGACGGCATTACCCCACAAACGCATGACGCGAATGTGTATCAACAAATCATGCATGCGAATATGACGCAGATGAACGCCATGAAGATGACGGGTGACCCGGACCATGATTTTGCTATGATGATGTCGATGCACCACCAGGGGGCTATCGATATGGCCAATGAAGTGCTCAAAAGTGGGAATGATCCGATGATTAAGACAATGGCGCAAAATGTAGTATCCTCACAGACGAGTGAAAAGTCTCAGTTTACTCAGTTTCTCAGCAGTCATCAGGCAGTCGCTTCGGATGCAGGCAAGACATTTGATGCAATGGCTATGCAAGGCATGGATAAAATGATGAAAGCCCAGGATACCCGGTTCCTTTCCGGCAATTCTGATGTTGATTTCACCGCCTTAATGATCGACCACCATCAGAGCGCATTAGATATGGCTCAAATGGAATTGAATTACGGTAAGGTGGATTCTATGAAGCAGATGGCTCAGAAAATAATCGAGGAGCAGAAAACTGAGATTAGCCAATTTCAAGACTGGCTGATCAAGAACAAACCCTATTGAAAACAGCTAACGCTGATGTCATATTTGTGAAATAAGATAACAAAATAAGTATGAAAAAGAACAGACTTATGTTAGCTTTTACCCTAGTAACTATGCTGATGGTTCAGCCTATTCTGGCCCAGCAATCGACTAGTAATGCCATGATGAAATCAATGATGTCAGGCATGAACAAAATGATGGGTATGAAAATGACGGGAGACCCTGATCATGACTTTGCGATGATGCTCAAGATGCACCACCAATCAGCCGTCGATATGTCAGACCTGGAAATCAAGCAGGGAAAGAACGCTCAGGTAAAGGCAATGGCGACCAAGATCAAAGCCAGCAATCAGAAAGAGATTAAGGAATTGGATCAGTTTCTGAGCAGCCACAAACCCATGTCGTCTTCGTCAAAATTGGGACAAACCGGCATGGAAATTATGCACGGCGGCAAGCACTCGATGAATGGCAACGTGGACCATGACTATGCCAGTATGATGGCCCAGCACCATCAACAAGGTATTGATATGGCCCGTGCGTTCTTGAAAGAAGGTAAAACCTCATCAATGAAGACGCTAGCGAATAAAGTCATTAGTGAGCAAACCAAAGAGTTGGCTGATCTCAAGAAACAGGAAACCAGTTTGAAAGGGTAGGCTATTCTCCTCAATTGGTACGCTCAGCCTGATTAGTACAGGCTGGGCATTTTTGAATTTGATGATTATGTTTCCAAGTGGCTTTTGAAACGCCTATCGTTTGCTTATTTCAGGTTGTGTTGCATACCGCCCATGCCCTTCATGCCCCGCATCATGTTCATGACCATCACCCGGGTAAAGTGTAAGAGTGGTACAATACTTTCACCTGGAGCTATAAATACTTGTCTTAAAGCTATTTACAGTCAAGATTTTGGAGCTATCAAACCTGAATTACTCAAAACGTATACTGCTCCGGCAGCCACCGTGGCGCGGCCCGGTTCCTTTCAGAAAACTCGATAAATGAGCAGGTTTCGTGAAAACGCTCCGGCGTCCCGGTTGATTACGCGAACGGCAATATGAAACGTTTGTAGGGATCGAAAATATGAAATAATTTCATTTTCTATCCCTTTCAATTAATCGACCGTTAAAATGAAATTTTAGCCGTAACATATTGACTTATAATAGTTTAAGTGCTGTAGAATATATATTGTACCAGTTATTCTTTATACCCGGGTTATGGGCGATTCCTAATGGGTTGCCCGTGGTTGTAGGGATCGAATTGTAGAGACATACGACAGAGCATTGAATTTGGGGTAGATAATCCCGTAAATAATTGGCTAAGGCAGGTTAGTAGGGGGCGCCGTTTCACGGAACTAACTAGACTGCCGGTACGCCTATCAATCTATTTACGAAGATACAGCGTACATATAGCATTAAACGCTTGCGCTTGGTCATCATCTTGACAAACCAATATGGTTGGTTTCACTGCCTCTAGCAATATCCTTTGCTAGAGTCCATAAACGTTTCTTTTATGAATATGCACATCCCTCCCGTGGCCTTGACAGTACTATTGGCCCTGAGCTTATCCTTTTCCGCTTGTAAAAAGAGTGATGAAAATCCGGTTGTTGCTTCTACAACAACGCGTCTGACGACTAGCCTGAATGGTGCTAATGAAAAACCATCTTCCACGACCTCTCCGGCTACGGGTACGTTTGTTGGCGACTTAAACACGACGACCCGGATCCTTAGTTACACGGTCACCTACCAGGGTTTTCCCACCACCGATCCACCAACGGCAGGCCACCTGCATCGGGTCACCAATGCGGATGGTACCGGCCCAGTTGACATAAATTTCCCCAGTCCTTTACCAGCTTCACCCTTTATGGCGGTAACGGGTGTATTGGCGCAAAGCAAAGTAGATTCTCTTTTAGGAGGCAAGTACTACGCCAATATGCATACTAAGGTTTATCCCGGTGGAGCGATCTGGGGCGATGTCAGAAAGTAATAAAGCTGTACCGTTTTTGGCCTTACACTAGCTGCTTATTAAGTCCTATAAGGCCAATTACTTATGTTTAGGAATGGATAAATTCTCGAATTACTTACTATACAATCGGTAAGCGCCTGGTACCTGAGCCTGACTGGAAAGTCAGGCTCATTATTTCATAATGGAATTGGTAGGTAGTGCCTATTCTTTTAATGTATGAAAATCACTAAATATATCCACTCCTGCCTATTACTGGAAAAGGACGGGCAACAGCTCCTGTTCGATCCCGGCAAATTTTCCTTTATCGAGGGGTTGGTAAAACCCGAAACCTTCCGACACGTAGCGCAGGTGATCATTACCCATGACCATCCTGACCACCTGGACGTCGATATCCTCAAGCAGATTGTAAACCTGAGTGGTGCCCAGGTATTTTCGACGCAGGAAGTGGCCGATAAACTCCACCCGCAGGCAATACCTGTGCGGGTTATTGAGGAAGGAACCCTTCAACTCGGTCCGTTTACCCTACAAGCGATTCCGGTCCCTCATGAGCCCGTTTTGGACGATCACTTACCTAAGATGTTTGCCTTTATAATTGACAATCAGGTACTCAATCCAGCGGACTCGTTCTCGCCTATTTTGCTGAATTATAAGGGGATCGAGTTGCTGGTGCTGCCCGTCATGGCTCCGTTTCTGACCGAGCTCATGGTGGCCGATTTTGCTAAACAGATGCAACCGAAACAGATCCTGCCCGTTCACGATGGGTATGCCAAATCGTTCTTTCTCCAGCAGCGGTATGAAACATACGGGCCTTACGTTGAGAAATTAGGTATTCAGTTTCATTACCTGACCGAACCAGGACAGGCCGTTATACTATAGATCCCTAAAACCGCCGTCGTGAAACATAAACGGCCCTATTACTGCGGCAGTTTCTCCCGGAAGTAGCCATACAGCCACGTTCCCGCTAGGGCACTCAGCAGCGTAACGGCCACAAGGACATACCCACTGCCAATCTGAGCGAATAAGGGGCCTGGACAGGCACCGGTAATGGCCCAGCCCAAGCCAAAAATAAGCCCGCCATAGATCTGGCCTTTGTGAAAGACTTTAGGCGCAATATGAACCGGCTCGCCAGTCATCGTTTTGATACCGAATCGCTTAATGAGTTGTACAGATAGGAGCCCTACCACGACGGCACTGCCGATAACCCCGTACATATGAAACGAATCAAGCCGGAACATTTCCTGAATCCGGAACCAGGAAATGATTTCGGCTTTGACGAAGACAATGCCAAACAGCAGACCGACAATCAGGTACTTTAGATTGGCAAGCCCCGTTTCGGGTTTAGTTTTTGCCCCGGGCACTTCGTGGAGCAACCCTACCCCCGACTATTTTTTGGGTGCCCGCAGTACGTGGGAAATCGACATCTGGGGTAAACTTCACAACCGAAAAAAGCAGCTTATCTGCGACTACTCGCTTCTGAAAAGGGCCGTCATGCCGTTATAACTGCCTTAGTAGCAGAAATTGCCCGGCACTACTACGCGCTACTGGCCCTGGATGGTGAGCTGGAAATCCTTCAGAAAAACGTCGAGTATCAGCAGAATGCGCTGGCCCTGGTCCGCATCCAGAAAGAAGCGGGCCGGGTAACTGAACTGGCCGTTCAACAGTTCTCCGCCCAACTCCTGAATACCCGAAGCAGACAGGGTCAGGTTCGCCAGCAGATTGTCGAGAATGAGAATCAGTTGAACCGATTACTGGGTCGCTATCCGCAACCAATTGCGCGTGGCAACTCCCTTCAAGCTCGTGAACTACCCGGCCAGGTGCTGACGGGTATTCCTGCGCAAATGCTGGTTCGTAGACCCGACATCCGGCAAGCTGAACTTGATCTGCAAGCTGCTAATATTGACATTGATGTAGCCCGTGCCGAATTTCTGCCCAGTCTGAACCTGACGGCATACGTAGGACTGAACGCCTTCCGAACGGGCGTGCTGTTCAACCCGGCTTCCATTGCTGCGGGTTTGCTGGGTGGTTTGTCGGCACCCATCCTGAACCAGCGTTTTGTGAAAGCCAATTACCAGCAGTCGGTAGCGCAAAGCCGGGAATCTTTGTATCGCTATCAACAGAGCATCCTGACGGGTTTCAGTGAGGTAACCACCAGTTTGCGGGGTGTCGAGAATCACCGGTCGGTTGCTGATCTTCAGGCGCAGGAAGTAGCCGTTTTAGAGCAGGCCGTCTCGACATCGAACGATTTGTTTCGGGGTGGCTATGCGTCCTATCTGGAAGTAATCACCGCGCAACGGAGCGTGCTGGAAGCGGAACTGGCCCTGATTACCACCAAACAGTCTCAATTCTTAGCCCTGACAGATTTATACCGGGCATTGGGTGGCGGATGGGAATAGGGGATCGATTCGATAATCTTTTGGGATTGGATTATACATACCGTTCATAATCCGCCCATTCGTCAATATCGTTCAGTTCATCGAGTCGGACGAAGGTCAGGTTATGTTGCAAAACAGCCAGTTCCGTGAGCTGGCAAAGCTCCGGTTGACTCCAGGGCATATCCCGAAATAAAAACGGGCGAGGCCGATTCATCCCCAGTAAATAATATCCCCCATCGGTAGCCGGTCCAATCACTACGTCTACCGTATCGAGTACGTCAATTGCGCGGCTGATTTGATCGGGGGTAATGTCAAGACAGTCGCTGCCAATGATGATGACCTTTTTGGCGCCGGATGCAAACTGCTCCTGAAAGGCATTCAGCATCCGCTCACCCAGATCAATGCCTGTTTGCTGCTGTTTAGGATACCCGTTCCAGCCATCATCCGGGTTGATAAAATCACCGTAGTAAACGACGCACCCGGTTGCAAAGCCTTTGACAAGTTGTTGAGTATAGGCCAGCAGGTGCCTATACACCTCAACCGCTCTGGCATCTCCCACGGTGCGGGCAATCCGGGTTTTCACCTGACCCGGAATCGGATTTTTGACAAAGACAATAAGGCGGTTGGCGGTCATATTCCTGGTTAATAAATGCGTGGGGTTCAAACAGCGACTACCCGCCAAACGGTTAACTTGCAGAAAAAGTTAGGCCAACTACTCGATTTATCATGCTTGAACAAATTCAACAGGCAACCCAGTTTATTCAGTCAAAAACACAACGAACACCCCGGATTGGGATTATTCTGGGCACCGGCCTCGGCGCTCTGGCCAAAGAACTCATTATTGAAACAACGCTCTCCTACGAGACGATTCCACACTTTCCCCTATCGACGGTTGAGTTCCATTCGGGTAAGTTACTTCTGGGAACCCTGGAAGGCAAGCCGGTTGTGGTGATGCAGGGACGCTTTCATTATTATGAGGGTTATTCCATGCAGCAGGTCACCTTTCCGGTTCGGGTAATGCACGCGCTGGGCGTTCGAACATTGCTCGTGTCGAATGCCGCCGGGGGTATGAATCCGGATTTCCAAACGACCGATTTGATGGTCATCGAAGACCACATTAGCCTGCTGCTGCCCCAAAATCCACTGGTAGGCCCAAATCCGCCCGAATTCGGGGATCGGTTTCCGGATATGAGCGAACCCTACAGCAAATCCCTGATCGATCTGGCGTTTATACTCGCGGCCAACCTAGGGATTCCCCTCAAACGGGGTGTCTACGTCAGTGTTACGGGGCCGCAACTCGAAACAAGGGCCGAGTATCGAATGCTGCGCCAATGGGGAGCCGACGCCGTGGGCATGTCGACCGTACCGGAAGTTATTGTGGCCAATCAGATGGGGATGGCCGTTTTCGGTGCCTCGGTCATTACGGATATGTGTTTCCCCGATACGCTGGAAAAAGCCGACATCACCAAAATCATTGCGGCTGCGGGTACTGCCGAACCGAAGCTGACGGCCCTCATGAAAGCCCTGGTTGGTCAACTAAATGATTGATGCTCCGTAGTTGGTCCAGGCTGACGGTCAAAGGAAGGTGAATTGGTGGCAATAGAAGGCCATCCTTCAGCCGAATACACGATTCGATCCATGCACATTTTTCGCAAAAAAAAGTTAGTACCCGTAATGTAGCGATCAGTTGTATCAACGGCATGATAGATCAGCCAGTCAACGCCCGCTGCGTCTGGTAGTACACAAGCCTGGCCCGGTGAATCCCAGTGCTCATTGGGTTTCAGGATACTATGCGGTTCCGGAATGGGGGCAAAATCCCGGACTGGGTTCGTCGACCAGTATACACTGACCGCATAGCCATTCGTCGCCCACGTATTGTCGCCGGATATCCACAAAAAATACCGATCCCAGGCCGAAACATAGGTCACAAAAGCGCCTTCCCGTAAGGTTTCAAACGGAACGCCGGGCCGGGGCCAAAGTACGTCTGTAGGTGAGCCGATAAACGTTCGACCATCGGCGGCCAATTCAATGGCCCGGATGGGTTCATGCGCCGAACCGTAATATAGATAATGTCGACCCGTTTTGGGGTCCGCAAAAAAGCAGGGATCAATCATGGCATAGGAGCCGTTTGAGTCTGAGAGCGGTACGCCTATATCGACAAAGTTATCGGGCGTATCGGACAGGGCTAAAGCCAGGTGCATACCATCTTTAGCATCCGACTCGGCGGCATAATATAAGCGGTACTGGCCATTGACATAAACGACCTGCGGACACCAGAAACGCTCACACTTTCGCGCCCAGACTGGCTTAGCGACCAACGCTCCGGTTGGCTCCGACCAGTGAATTAAATCCGGCGAACGACGAAGCAGAATGTTGGCTTGAGTGGGCGAAAACTGGTCGTGGGTTGCATAGGCGTAGTAACCCTTCTGGTGGACGAAAAGTACCGACGGGTCCGGAAAATCGGTAGATACCAGTGGATTCTGATACGAAGTCTGCTCCATGTTCGAATTAGATTTAAAGGCAGCAAGCTGGACTAGTCTATGGATTCCATAACGAAACAAAAAATCAGGAAAATGGGCTTAATCTCCTCTTAATCCTCTTTGGTAAACACTCCCGGCGAGAATAGGTTAAGGGATTACTAAACGGCATCCAGATCCATTGGTTGTGCGCCAGTTTTCCCTAGTATGGTCAGTCAATTTATGTTTGCCACGGGCATCGAAAATAGCAATCCGACGATTCAAGGAGGTAGCTTTCGTCAGGATGAATTAGCGAAATGTGGTCATTATCAGCACTGGCGAACGGACTTTGACCTGGTCGAGCAACTGGGCATTCACTTTCTGCGCTACGGCCCCCCTATCCATACCACCTTTCTGGGCGAAGGGAAATACGACTGGTCTTTTGCCGATGAAACGTTTGGTGAATTACGCAAACGCGACATCGTACCCATTGTGGACCTGTGTCATTTTGGCGTACCCGATTGGATTGGCAATTTCCAGAATCCCGATTTTCCAACTCTTTTTGCTGAATATGCCCACGCTTTCGCGAAGCGGTTTCCATGGGTTCAACTCTATACCCCCGTCAATGAAATGTATGTCTGCGCCGAGTTTTCGGCCCTGTATGGCTGGTGGAATGAGCAGCTACGGAGTGATGTCGCTTTTGTGAATGCCCTGAAGCATATTGTCAAAGCAAACGTACTGGCCATGAGTGCCATTCTGGAAGTAAGACCCAATGCCCTGTTTATCCAGAGTGAATCGTCGGAGTATTTCCATGCCGAAAATCCGGCGGCTATCAAACCCGCCGAGATCCTGAATGCCAAACGCTTTCTGTCGCTCGATCTCAATTATGGCCGCCGGGTCGATTCGGAGATGTACGAATACCTGATGGACAACGGTATGAGCCGCGATGAGTATCACTTCTTTATGGGTCATAACCTGAAGCAGTATTGCATTATGGGCAATGATTATTATCAGACCAATGAGCACCGGGTATCGGCCGACGGTAGCACCCGAGGCTCGGGTGAAATATTTGGCTATCACGTCATTACGACCCAGTACCACGACCGATATAGACTACCGGTTATGCATACCGAAACCAATCTATGGCAGGGACCGAACGGCGACGAAGCGGTGAACTGGCTCTGGAAGGAATGGGCCAACGTATTACGGGTTCGGAATGATGGCGTACCGATGGTAGGCTTTACCTGGTATTCGCTCACCGATCAGGTTGACTGGGATTCGGCGCTGCGTGAAAACAACGGCACCGTCAATCCGCTGGGCCTGTGCGACCTCAACCGACAGATTCGTCCCGTAGGCCAGGCCTATAAACAGCTTATTGATGATTGGCGGCAAGTACTACCGGCCCAGAGCGTCTGTCTGGAGGTGCCGATTATCATGCCTAGTGAGAGTGAACAACCCTGGGCTTACCAGAAGCAGAACGATGCCAAAGAGGCTCGTCAGAATGTGACCAATACCGTTTCAAAAAACAACCAAGCCGACGCGTAAAGACGATGAGATTTCAGGATAAAGTAGCGATTGTTACGGGCGGTGCCAGCGGTATTGGTCTGGCAATCGCCAAACGGCTGGCTTCGGAGGGAGCCCGGTTGGTGTTGGCCGATCTAAACGAAGACAACCTCAATAAAGCGTTGCCCGACGTAAAAGCAGCCGGTGCGCCCGATGTTTGGGGTAGTGTTTGCAACGTCGCCATTGAAGCCCAGGTAGAAGCTACCGTACAGGGAGCGCTGACGCGTTTTGGCAGACTGGATGTGATTGTCAACAATGCCGGACTTATGCAATTCAAGGCGCTGGAAGAATTGACCGGTGAGGACTGGCTGCGCATCCTGAATGTCGATTTGCTGGGTGCGTTTTACTTCACCAAACAGGCATTCCTGCATATGAAGCCCGGCGGCACGGTTGTGAATGTGGCCAGTATTCATGCTATTGAAACAGAACCCCTGGTGGCTCCCTACGCAGCGGCTAAAGCTGCGGTACTCTCGCTGACGCGTTCCTCAGCGCTGGAAGGAAAACCCAAAGGTCTGCGGATCAATGCGGTTCTGCCCGGTGCCATTGACACGCCAATGTTGTGGAGCAATCCAAATGTAAAATCAGGAGTGGAAAAAATTGACCGGGCAGACGTCGGCAAACCAGAGGACGTAGCGGCTACAATTGCATATCTGGCATCGGACGATGCCGCATTTGTGCAGGGAGCTGAAGTTCGTGTAGATGGTGGGCGGCTTGATCGGCTGTGAGGGCAAGCCCCATTACTTTCGCTGCCGAGCATTAGTGTGACTCCTTCCAGCCATGTCTAACTTTTCGACTGCCGGGCCGATTCATGGCTCGATACCCAGTCCAGTGAGGAAATAGCTGCGGCCAGCGACAGTTCACCAGCCGCCACGACACCCGCTACAATTTCAGCGAATTTATACACCTGACCTGTACCCGAACATCCCAGTATATTCAGGCATTCCTGCTGGGTCGGCAGACCCGTACCCCCGCCAACGGTTCCGACAATGAGGGAAGGCAACGTAATGGAGCCGTATAAATCGCCGTTGGGCAATAGCTCTGACGTCGTAATGGCCGCCGAGGATTCTGCCAGGCAGGCAACATCCTGACCCGTGGCAATGAATAAAGCCGCCAGACCATTGACCGAATGAAGGCCGTTATTATTGGTTCCGGCCATAAACGCACCGACGTTCCCGATACGGGCGTGCCGGTCGAGTTGTTCTGGTTCAACTTGCAATTCACGGAGTAGCAAATCTTTGGGAATAGTTACCTCGGCCGTTACGCGCTTGCCCCGCGTTTGAAGGGTGTTCACAAACGAGGGTTTCTTATCGGTGGCCATATTGGATTCCAGGTAAAAATGCTCAACACCCGCTACCTGTTGCAGCAGGTAATTACAAGCCGCCAGCGTTGCTTTACTGACCATATTCTGGCCTGCGGCATCGCCTGTTGTGTAGCCAAACCGCAGAAAGAGCATCCGTCCCGCCTGATAGGGCGTAATGTAACGTAGCCTGGCGAAACGCGACGTAGATTCCGCTTCTGAACGTAGTTCCGGCTCATGGTCGGCTACCCAGCGAGACAGATCACGGGCGGCTCGGGCATCATGCATCACAAAGACCGGCGCCCGTTGCATACCCTCGTCCAGCACCGTACAGGTAACGCCACCGCATTGGTTGAGTAGTTTTATGCCCCGATTGTAGGAAGCCACCAATGTACCCTCAGTCGTGGCCAACGGAATTAAAAAATCGCCCTGAGCGTGTTCGCCGTTAATGCGCAGGGGGCCTACCAAACCGATAGGCACCTGAGCAACGCCAACGAATTGCTCGCAATTGCCCCGGACAAGCGCCGGATCAAAGGGAACAGTGGTGAGGTAGTTGGGTAACGTTTGGGTATACTGGCGAAGAAAATCCTGTCGTTCCCGGATAATTTCCGGCGACATATCATCGACCGGATGGCGCGGGATAGTGGCGTTTTTTTGCACTCCTGCGCCTTGATGTTGAGCCTGATCCACCTGTAACTCATCCTCAATCATAATCGTTAACCTACCAAATGGCTGCGACTGTAAAATCAACTCAATGGTATGACGACCAGTTATCAACGGTGCAGCAGTTGCCTGAACCGTTACCTTCCGGCGAAGAGGGAATTTGAGTGGATTTTTGGTGGATATAGCACTAACCCTGATGGCTTCCTGCCCATCCAGTTCCAGGGTAAAGGCATCGACTGGGTAGGCTTCTCCGTCAATACGAACCTGCGTCAGACCCGTAAACTGGGCATCGGCCAGCCGATTTTTCAGCGAAAAGGTAAAACCAGTCGGTGTATTTCGTAGGCTACTGCGGGTATATAGCTGCTTTAACAGCACATTGGGTATAAAGCGAAACATAGTTGTCTTCTGGGGCCAGGGTCCTGTTTCAAGTCAGGCACAAGGTAAACTCTCTGATCGGCAAAACAGTTATTCGGTAAATCACTCGTGACAAGCATCTCCATCATTATTCCGACAGTCAATGAGGAACGAACGCTGGCCCGTACGTTCCGGCAGCTTCGGCAGTTGTACCCCATGCCAGACGAGCTGATTGTAGTCGATGGAGGCAGTACCGATCAGACGATTTCGATCATTCAACAGCAGATCCAGCAGCAAACAGCGCTGGCAGATTATCCACCTATCCGTCTGATACAAAGCCCGCTTGCCCGCCGGTCTTACCAAATGAATCTGGGTGTTCAGGTGGCTACCAGCGAGTACCTGTGTTTTCTGCATGCCGATACGTCCCTGCCCGACGATGCACTTCTGGTCATCCGCGAAACCCTGTCGCAATCCACCATAGCGGCCGGTGGCTTTATTTCCCTGATGCGCGGCCCCCTGCGAACCCGCTGGATTACTTCGTTTCATAACTTCATCAAAACCTACTACGCCCCGCTCTTTTTTCGGCCCTATCTATTCTTTTTCAAGGGTGCGCGATTGCTTTTTGGCGATCAGGTTATTTTTTGCAGACGGCAGCAGTTTCTCGATTGTGGAGGCTATTCCGACGATTTACCCATCATGGAAGAAGCCGATATGCTTCTTCGTATCGTTCAATTTGGACGAATCCGGCAAGTGAACCGTGTAGTCGAATCGTCGGACAGGCGATTGGTCAAATGGGGCTTCTGGCGGGCAAACGCCTTATTTCTGTACGTAGGTGTTTTGTGGGGTGTTGGCTACTCGGCCGAGAAACTGAAACAGTTGTACGAGGATATTCGATAGAAAAACAACTCTACATGAGCCCAATCGGGAAAATGAATAGAAAACACTAACTTTGAGTACCTTACAAATCGTAGAAAATATGAAGCTTATTCATCAGCCGAACCTAACGCCACAAGAACGTCAGGCCAACGTATCGAAGTTGATTGACCGCTGGAAGGAGCGCAAGAAGCTATCAGAAGAAGAAACGCAAGCCAGAGTCAGAACCCCTGAATACCAGGATATTCTAAAAAAATTACGCGAACGAAACGCGGCCAAAGGCATTACAATCCCGGAAAAGAATGAATTATGAATTTGATTTTATGGGTGGCTCAGAAAACAGCTACGTTTTTCAAACCATCAATAGAATCGTCTATGAAGTAAAGTTCATACCCACACCTTATCTGTTTGATGAAGCTAGCCCGTTTGCCTCCTATGTGTATGAATTTTCGATCCTTGTCGCCGATAACCCAACCGATTTAGAGCCAATCTTTGATGAGCGCACTTCATATACAGTGGCGGCAATTTTTACTGAGTTTTATGAGCAAAATGATGCGTTAATTACGATTTATATCTGCGATTCATCCGATGGTCGGCAACTGACCCGGCAACGAAAATTCAACTACTGGTTTTACTTTTTTGTCAAGGATGACTTCGTCAAATATGATGACATCATCCGTAACATTGACGGAGAAAAATACCCCGTAGCGCTAATCCTAAAAGAACAAAACCCCTACAAAGCGCAGATCATCGGAGAATTTATCGCCATAATAAGTGGGTATAACAGCGACAAATAAATTGCCGATACGTTATGTCAAAAATCCCCTTCTTTGATTCCGTTGGCTCACCGTTACTAATCCTTTTTTTCGTTCTCTTGCTGATTATGCAGTGGCGTCGTCCATTACGTCGGCTACATGTTAAACTCCTGCGCCGGTTAGTCCGAAACATTGGCTTTGCCTTACCGGCGTTTGTTACGTTTCGGCTGGTTTTATTGCCGATTCCGCTGCTGGCTGCCCATTGGGCGCATGACCATCAGGTGGGTTTACTGAACTGGTTGCTTCCCCATACGGGCATTAGGGGCTGGGTGGGCGGTATACTAGGGTTTCTGGCCTTCGATTATGCCTATTACTGGTGGCATTATGCCACGCACAAGGTGCCGCTGCTCTGGCGTTTTCACAATGTACACCATACCGATCTGGACATGGATGTTTCGACAGCCGTTCGATTCCATTTTGGCGAATTACTGTTGAGCGTGCTCTTTCGAGTCGCACTCGTTGGGGTGTTGGGTATTAGTTTTTGGTCGGCCATTGTATACGAAGTGTTTTTTGATACGGCGGCCCAGTTTCATCATGCCAATTGGCGATTGCCCGCCAGGGTGGAGCGTCTCCTGAATACACTTTTCGTAACTCCGCGCATGCACGGCATTCACCATTCCATTGTCCGTGATGAATTCAATTCAAATTGGGGAACGCTTTTTTCCGTCTGGGACCGACTTCACAAAACCCATCGGATGGACATTGCTCAGGAAGATGTTACGCTGGGCGTACCGGCCTATCGGGATGAAAACGAACTGAAGCTGGGGCACTTATTTCGTATGCCATTTGGCAAACAGCGGGACTGGAAACTGCCCAACGGCACAGTACCCGTTAGGCAAACAAACATCAATACAGCCACCGAAGAATAGCCTTCGCCCAGGTTGGAATATTGCCTTTTAACTGCTCTAACAAGGCTGACTTACTGACGCGCGACGCCACCGGATACGGATATATTTTCTTCTGAATAGCTCCTGCCCCTAACCCGAACGTATTGGCTAGTATCAAATCCTGAATCATTTCGCCCGCCTGAGGTGCTACGATACTGCCGCCCAGGACTTTACGTTTCCCGAACAGCTTATTCCCCTTAGCCAGATAAAGCCATTGTTTGCCGTAGTCATAATTGTCGATAACGGCCCGGTCGTCTTCGGCAAAGTCATAGACAATCTTTTCATAAGCGATGCCCTTCTGGGTAAGTTGTACTTCCGAAAGGCCAAAGGTGGCCACTTCGGGGTCGGTGAAGGTTACCCAGGAGAAGTGGGTGTAGGAAACTTTCTGCTTGAAGGGCGACAGGAAGTTATTGATAAGAATAGGTGCCTGCATTTCGGGGGTGTGCGAAAAGTAAAGCTGGCCCGTTACGTCGCCGATAGCATAGACCCGAGAGTTGGTCGTTTGCAGGTAATCATTCAGCTTTAGCTTGCCGGATTCAGTCTCGATGCTGGCGGCTTCGGGTTGTAAGGCATCTACGTTGACCTGACGGCCAATGGCGACCAGCACCGCATCGAAGGCAAGTTGACTTTTTAGGCCAGCTGTATCTTCCAGGATGGCACTGGTAGCCGATTCAAACGCGATAAGCTTCGTTTGTAGCCTAACGTCGATACCCTCGCTGGTCAGTCGATCCAGTAACAGCGTAGACACCTCCGGCGACTCGTTATCCAGAATCTGCTCACCCGACTGAACGACAGTAACCTGCGACCCAAGCCGATGAAACGCCTGACCCAGTTCAATGGCAACCGGTCCTCCCCCAACGACCAGCAGCCGATTTGGCAAGGTATCCATCGAAAAAATTGTCTGATTATCATGCAAGACGACCTGTTCAACGCCCGGAACCTGAAGTTGAACAGGCTGCGAACCGGTGGCAATGACAATCCGCCTGGCCGTGAAGGTCTCACCAGCCGCTTCCACACGATCTTTTCCTGTAAAGCGGGCTGTACCGATCACTACGTCGACGCCCTGCTTGCGAAAGAAATCCGCATTTTCATGCTTTCGGATCAGCGCAATTCGCTCCTGAATGTACTGCTTAACGCGCTCGAAATCTAGTTTGCCGGTAGTTGTCAGCCCAAATTCCTGGGCCGTTTTCGCCTGATGGATCAGCCGGGAAACGTGAATGAGTGCCTTGCTGGGTACGCAGCCCGTATTCAGGCATTCGCCCCCAATGTTCTGGGCATCCTTTTCAATGAACAGCACTCTGAAACCCAGTTCGTGCATGGTCAGGCCAATGCTAAGACCACCCGAACCGGTACCAATGACTAGTAAATCATATCGTTTCATAGGTTTTTCAGGCAGTTGTGCCCCCACAACTTGATCCCGCTCCCGCCGTGCAACCGTAACAGTGCTTGTTAACAACCACGGCACGTTGGTTCAATACAGGCTCATCGAAATTCCGAACGTGCTGCACCGGGCTGGCGACTTTTAAATCCAGCATCTGGTTGAAGTCACAATCATAAATAAACCCGTCCCAGCTAATGGAAAGCGTGTTTCGGCACATTACGCCCGCAGCTGCTGTCGGGTTAAAGCTATTAACCAGCTTCTCCATGTAGTTATCATAATTGCCCGACGAAATCAGGTAATCGAGGTAGCGACTGATAGGAATATTGGTAATGGCGTAGAGATCGTTAAAAACAATGCCGAACTCATCCAGTAGCACCCGCTTGAACTGGCGTTTCAGGCTCTCCTGCGAACCGGGCAAAAAAGCCCCGTTGGGATTATACACCAGATTGAGCAACAGACCTGAATCAGGTTGCCCGTATCCAACAGCATTGAGCATCCGCAACGCCCGAATGGAACTATCAAAAACGCCTTTGCCCCGCTGCCGGTCGGTTTTGTCGGCATTATAAAAGGGCAGCGAGCTTACTACTTCGACCTGATGTTCTCGAAAAAACTCAGGCAAATCGTGGTATTTAGGATTGGCGACAATAATGGTCAGATTACAACGCACCATGACCTTTCGTCCCAGCTTACGGATTTCCTCGACGAACCAACGAAAATCCGGATTCATTTCGGGCGCACCACCGGTCAGATCGACCGTTGGGATAGTCGTTTTGGCCAGCGCATCGAGGCACTGCTGCATCGTTTCACGGGTCATAATTTCCTGACGGTCGGGGCCGGCATCGACGTGGCAATGTTTACAGACCTGATTACACATCTTCCCCACATTGACCTGAAAAACAGCCGGTTCGAGCGGTTGTAATGGAAACAGTCCGGCTTCTGCCAGTTTCTGATGAAACGGCGGCAGTTTTAACGTATCAGCAACTTCGCTCTGCAATGATTGCAACTGAACGGCAGAGTTGGCTAAGGGGTGTCCGCTGGCTTTAAGGGATTTCACGTAGTAAAGAGTGAAAGAGTGAAAGAGTGAAAGAGTGAAAGAGTGAATGAGCGAAAGAGCGAAAGAGTGAAATACGTATCTGCATATCACTCTTTCGCTCATTCACTCATTGATTACATGGATATTTCTTTGGCCTTGTTCATCATCTGAACGCCGTGGACCAGCGACGAACCACCCCGAATCGCAGCCGCTACGTGAACAGCCTCCATCATTTCAGCTTCCGAGCAGCCTTTTTCAAGCGTATCAGTCGTATAGGCATCTATGCAATACGGACATTGGACGGTATGCGCCACCGCCAGCGCAATCAGCGATTTCTCGCGAGCCGTCAATGCTCCTTCGGCAAATACAGAGCCGTAGTAGGCGAAAAACTTATCGGCCATTTCTTTCTGAAACTCTCCGATATTGCCAAATTTTTTAAGGTCTTCGGGATTGTAATAGGTTTGCATAGGATTTGGTTCGTCTTTATTAAGCATACATAGAACTCAGAAATACCTGATTAGTTTTCGCTTAAAAAGCACGAATCCCAACCAGGTAGTAAGCTTGATTTTGTAAACATACAATTGCCGTAGTGATTGTGTATCGTCCTAAAATAAGTTGACCGTTTTGAGTTAGTCCGGTTATACGTTTACCCTTTTCTTCTTAGTCCGAATTTACACTATTTTTTCTCCCCTGAAGTTGGAGGTTTATAATAGTTCTTCCAACGGCGTTCCAGGGGGCCATGGCCATTATGGGCCACGTCAGGGCTCAGCATATTGCAACTCAGATGTGGCCGCTTGTAATTATACAGGAACACCCCATTCTCTAACAAGGTATAGGCTTCTTCAAGGGAGCGAACGGGTTGTTGGCTCAAATACTCTTGTTTCATAATACCATTGATCCGCTCGGCAATTGAGTTCTCTAATGGATCAGAGTTTTCAGTCATACTAATCCGAATATGATACGTATCGACTGCCTGCGTATACTCATCACAACAATACTGAATGCCCCGGTCGCTATGATGAATTAAGTCAGGACCCATCCGTTTGGTAATCTGCTTGAGAGCCATTTCTAAAGCTCGCCGAGAGTGAACCGCTTCTAAACTGGCCGCTACGGCGAAGCCCATGATCCGGCGAGAATAGGCATCGGTAATAAACGAGATATACAGATAACCAGCCTCCGTTAACCAGTACGTTATGTCGGCGACCCAAACCTGGTTGGGTCGTAGAATGGTAAGATTCTTAATCAGGTTTGGGTATTTGCGAAACCGATGTCGAGAAAAAGTCGTGATCATCTTTCGTCTACGCTTTCTGATTAACAGGCCATTAGCTGCCAACAAGTCGAATAATGCATCCCGACCCATTTTTATTCCCCTTTCCAACATTCCTGCTTTAATAAGGTCATAAAGTTTCTTGCCGCCAATGCGAGGATGATCCGTTCGTACTTTTTCCACTAATTCCAGCACTTGTTTGTCTGCCTCCTCCCCGGTTATCAACCTATGTGTATGCTGATAGTAAGCCTGCCGACTAAACCCAAACAACCCACCGATCCGCCTTAGGCGAATATGCGGATGGCTCACTCGAAGGAGTTGGATTGCTTGGTATCGGACTTTTTTTCAATAGCGATGCCCAGCTCCTGCTCGGCAACCCGGATGACGGTGGTGTAATAAATTACCTGGAGTTCAGCTTGTTCAAGCTCTTTCTTAAGTTGCTTGACTTGACCAGCTAACTCATCGGCTTTCAAAGCCATCCGCTCAACCAGAGTTGGGGGTGGCTGCTGACTGGCTTGCTTCATGACGTCTTGGCGCTGGAAGTTCTCGTGGCGTACTCGGTCCAGCCACTTCCTAACAGTATGGCGGGTCAAAACGTTAAACTTGGCCATCGCCTGGGGAATGGTCAGCCGACCCAGGTTAATCTCTTCAACCATTTGACGCATCTTGAGCTCATGCGCCTGAGTACGAAGCAAAAATAAGTGGTCCATCTGCTTGGAGTGATGGTAAACCTATTTTAGGACAAGACATAACTCAGTAGAAACTGAAACCTCCTTTTGAAGCAGGCTATTGGCTCGCCTAAGGCAGCGAAGTCAATCCTTATTGAGTTACTCCCCTTTCAATATAGATTCGTATCACTTAGCTATTAATAAATTTTTTTGCAGAAAGGTTAATGCTTTTATCCCTTAAATAAAACGCTTCGTCCGCAAATAGCATGGGTTGGTCCCCAAACAGAAAACAAATTCAAAACCACTGTAATTGTCTGGTAATTAAGGACAACCAACTACCCACTTAAAATCGCCATATTTGATTATAGGGTAATTTATTCCCTACCTCAATCACGTATGGAAACAAATCATTTTTCGCTTCGACTTAGCAGCCTTACGGCTGATTTGCCTATCAATGCCGATCAGCAGCAGTCAGCCGTAACCGCTGCCCAAAATACCTTCGAGGAGTTGCGTCGACAGGGAGTACCCCTTCATCAAGCCATCGAAAATGCCGAGTCGGTGTTACTCGAAACGATCACGCCGACCCTGGATGCCGCCAGTCGCCTAAAAGATATTCTGGCCAACGATTTTGAGCCGCAGCCCGAGCTGGCTAGCTCTCCCCATTTTCCTATTCTGCTCCAGAAATTCATGCCTATGTTGGTAGAGTCAGAGAGCCGGTTGGCAAATGCCTTCATCGTTGGATTAGTCAGTGAGTACCGCGATAAACATTTGACCAATGGCTTATAATCATCGCGCGCACCTGGCCGCCAACCTGGAGGCCCTACGACTAGCGTTTCTGGTCGACCAGCGGAGCAAATCCGGCAACCCGGTTGAATTGACTGCCGAAGAACGCAATACACTAGCGGCTTATAGTGGTTTCGGTGCCTTAAAATCGGTTTTACTACCGGTCGAAAATGATACCCTTTGGACGACTGCCCTGGATAATCAGTTGCGTCCGGGTGTTCAGCAGCTACACAAGCTACTAGCGGAGGCCGCTGGTGATCGGGCGGAGGATTTTCTATCGGGTATCCGGAACAACGTCATGTCTGGGTTTTATACGCCCCCCCAGATCGTTGAGCAGTTAGGTAAGGGACTGGCCAGCGTGATGGGTTCTACACCCATTCAGTATTTAGACCCATCAGCTGGAACGGGCATCTTTCCTCAGGCTTTTGCCCAGGGTGGTCTGGCCATCGGTTCCGCGCAGTTAATCGAAAAAGATCCCGCGACCGCCCTGGTCCTCAAAGCCCTCTACCCACAGTACACGGTTGAAAATAAAGGGTTTGAAGAGAGCGGCCGTAAGCTCAATGATCGCTTCGATCTGGTGGCCAGCAACATCCCGTTTGGTAACGTCGCCATCTGGGACGAGGCCCTGGCTAACAGTAAGGACAAGCAACGCCGGGGAGCCTGCGCCCGGCTACATACCTATTTCAGCGTCAAAAGTGTAGACTGTCTTCGGGAAGGCGGTGTAGCGGCCATCCTGACCACGGATGCCCTGCTTAACTCTCCGGCTAATGAACCGGTGCGTCAGTACCTGATGAAGACCTGCGATCTGGTCTCAGCAGTTCGACTACCTCACAACCTGTTTACCGACTTTGCCGGCACAAGTGTAGGAAGCGACGTAATTCTGCTTCAAAAACGAAGCGGTAAAACGGCCCTGACTGATCAGGAAAAGAAATTCATCCGGTTCAGCGTAAGCCCAGCAAAGACGGTTGTCAACGAACTCTTCATTAAGGGTGAAAACATCGTGGCTACTAGCCAAAAACTAGACACCGACCAGTACGGCAAAGCCGCCCTGATCTATGAGCACCAGGGCGGTATCGATGAGATCGCCCGGCAGCTTGGTCGCTACGTAGGGGACGATATGGCCCGAACCTTTCGGCAGCAAAGCTTTGAGCAGCATAGGATGGAGCCTACCATCCAGCGTGTTCAGCCGAGCCGGGCCGCCGACCGCTCCGCAACACCCCTGTTTGTGCAGGGAGAGTTGTTCGCCATGAACGTCCCCGCTCCGGCTTTACCTCGTCCCTTAACGCTGCCATTGGAAGATTTCCACCAGCCGGGGAGTCTGATCTACCAACAGGGCGAAGTAGGCCGGTTAGCGTCTGATCTAAAAACGCTGGAAACCCTACCTGGACAGGTAGACCATTCAAGGCTGGGTGCCATGCTCCAGATTCGGGATGCCTACGAGCGGTTATACCGCCGGGAAACGGATTCCCAGCAGCCACAACCCGAATTACGCCTGTCACTCAATACGGCTTATGGTGCCTTTATAACGCGTTATGGAGCCATTAACGAAGGCAAAAATGCGGGCCTGGCTCTACTCGATCCCGATGGCCGCAGCCTACTGGCGCTCGAAAATACTGACGCCAATAAACAGTTTGTCAGGGCTGATATTTTCAATCAGCCGGTCAGCATCCAACAGGCAAAAGTAGAGCAGTTTACGGCCCAAGATGCACTAACCGCCTGCCTGAGCAAACTGGGAAGGGTCGATATAGAGTACCTTCAGGAACTGACCAAGTTAACCAGGCCCCAGCTGATCAAAGACCTGGAAGGACAGATTATTTATAATCCGTTAGAGCAGCAATACCAGACGCCAACAACGCTGGTCAGTGGGAACGTAGTGGAGAAGCTGGAAGCGATGGAAGCACTGGCCGCTGATCCACTGGCCGGGCCTGCGCTCAAGGCACTGCGTGAAGGTCAGCCCACGCCAATCAGTTTCGATGAACTGGACTTTAATCTTGGGGAACGCTGGATTCCTACCGAAGTATACGAGCAGTTCGCCAAGAATCTGTTCGGTAGTAATGTGACGGTTACGTATCTACCCTCAACCGACGAATTCAGCGTCGATCTGCCATCGTGGGGCTATAAGAACGCGACCATCACCCAGCAGTACGCCGTGCAGGGGCAGTTCCGGATGTACGACGGTCTAACCCTGATGGAATATGCGTTGTACAATACAACGCCCAACATCAATAAGGAAGGGCCGGACGGAGCAAAGATGCTCGACAACGAAGCGACCCAGCTGGCCGCGACAAAAATTGAGCAGATCCGTACCGCCTTTGTCGAATGGCTACCCACTCAGAACCCGCAGCTGAAGCAGGACCTGGCCGACCGATACAACCGGTTGTACAACTGTTTTGTCAAACCCCAGCACGATGGCACGCATCAGCAGTTTCCTGATTTGAATTTAAAAGGGCTGGGTATTCCGGGCTTATACGGATCGCAGAAAGATGTGACCTGGATGCTGTTACAAAACGGTGGAGGTATCGCCGATCACGAAGTCGGCACCGGCAAAACGCTCATCATGACGGTGGCGTCTTACGAAATGAAGCGGTTAGGACTGGTCAACAAACCCATGATCCTGGCTATGAAAGCTAACGTCAACCAGATTGCCGAAACCTACCGAACGGCCTATCCAAATGCCAAGCTGCTTTACCCTGGCCAGGATGACTTCACGCCAGCTAACCGGGAACGATTTTTGAACTCGATTAAAAACGGAGCCTGGGATTGTATCATCCTAACCCATGATCAGTTTGCGCGTATTCCCCAGGCCCCTGATGTGCAGCAGAAAGTCATGCGCGACGAGCTGCGTAATCTGGAGAAAGATTTAAAGACGATTGAGAAAACGGGAGGCACCATATCTAAATCTCTTCTGAAAGGATTAGAGACCAGAAAAGCCAACCTTACCTCAAAGTTGTTGAGGTTGCAAAGCGAGATGGATAAAAAGACGGATTCAGTGCCTCATTTTGGCAACATGGGTATCGATCACCTGTTCGTCGATGAATCGCATCAGTTTAAAAATTTACAGTTTACCACCCGTCACAACCGGGTAGCCGGACTGGGTAATCCGGAAGGCAGCCAACGGGCTACCAACCTGCTCTATGCGGTGCGGAGCATCCAGGAGCGGACGGGCAAGGACTTGGGCGCGACGTTCCTATCCGGTACGACCATTACCAATTCGCTGACAGAAATGTACCTGCTGTTTAAGTACTTGCGCCCAAAGGAAATGGCTCGGCAACACATTGATAATTTCGATGCCTGGGCAGCGGTCTACGCCAAGAAAACGTCGGATTACGAATACAGTGTTACCAATCAACTGCTGGTCAAAGAGCGTTTTCGCCATTTTATCAAAGTTCCCGAGCTGGCTCAATTTTATAGCCAGATCACGGATTATCGAACGGCGTCAATGGTGGGCCTCGACCGGCCTAAAGCGGTTGATGTGCTGATCAGCTTACCCCCTACGCCTGATCAGGCGGTTTTCAATAAAAAACTGATTGAGTTTGCCAAAACCGGCGACGGGACGATTCTGGACCGCGCGCCACTGTCCGAAAAAGAGAGCACGGCCAAAATGCTGATTGCGACCAATTACGCCAAGAAAGCAGCCCTGGACATGCGTCTGATCGACCCAACGTTGGACGATCACCCCAGTAGCAAACTATCCCGCTGTGCTGCGTTGATCGCCAGCCACTACCAGGAGAGCGCCCCCTATAAAGGCACGCAAATGGTGTTTTGTGATACCGGTACGTATAAACCAGGTAGCTCGTGGAATGCTTATAGCGCCCTACGGGACAAATTAGTCCAGGAGTACGGCATTCCAGCGCACCAGATCCGGTTCGCTCAGGAGTGTAAAAATGACAAGGAACGGATTGCGCTCTGGGATAAGGCCAATACGGGTGAGGTGCGGATACTTGTCGGTTCGACGGGGACGATGGGAACGGGCGTTAACGCGCAGAAGCGGGTCGTAGCCATGTACCACCTGGATATCCCCTGGAAACCTTCGGAACTTGACCAGCGCGTCGGACGTGGCTCCCGAACGGGCAACGTGGTGGCCCGCGATCACTTCAACAACGAAGTTAAAAACTACGTCTTCGCTACCGAGCAGTCGTTGGATAACTATAAATTCAATTTGCTGCACACGAAGGCCACGTTTATTGCTCAGATCAAGAGCGGATCAATGACGGGTCGTCGGTTGGACGAGGGTGCATTTGACGAGGCTACCGGCATGAATTTTTCGGAGTACGTGGCGATCTTGTCAGGCAATCAGGACTTGTTGCAAAAAGCCCGGCTGGAAAAGCAGATCACCGCTCTGGAGAGTGAACTGAAGCTATTTCAGAAGGAAGGCTATAAAGCAGGGTCGATGCTCACCGACGTAAGTAAATCGCTGGAAAAGGCGCTGAAAACGGCAACCTTACTTCAAACTGACTATGCCAGGCTAACGGCCGTAACGCAATTCGGACCCGACGGAAGTTTGCCCAATGCTACCAAGATAACACGGACTAATACCCCTATCACTAAAGTCAAAGCCTTGGGAGAATACTTGGTTGAGTTGGATCGGCGAATAGATACCAAAGGCGGGGCCAAGCAGGTTGGAACGTTACACGGATTTGACTTGTACGTGCGAACCGATACAGGTTATAGCGTGAATGGGTTAATTGAGAAAGCCAATGCTTTTTTTGTCAAAAGCGACAACTTGACCTACAGCTACAATAACGGCTATCTATCGGGTCATACCCCGGAGGTAGCGGCCCGGCAGTTCGTGCGGGGCCTGGAGAAAATACCGTCGCTTATTCAACACCAGCAGGAGAAAATCGACAATCTGACCAATCAGCAAAAGTTATTGACTGACATTGCGGCAAAACCCTGGGGGAAAGGGGATAAACTTCAGGAACTCAAATCGGAGTTGCGACAGGTCGAATCTCGTTTACAGTCGATTGGTCAGGAAAAAGAACCGGAAAAAACGAAACAAGCAGAAAAGACGACCGCCAAAAAGCATCAGGATCAAAGCCTAGAAATCACTTAGCATTTTCTTCGCGCACCAAAATTGAGAGGCCCCTGGTTGGATGATTAATCAGATGCAAAATACCTCTTTGTTGAGTTTTTAAGTAAAGAACTTCCGTATGCTTACCAGACAGTAATCGGCAGATCTGTGGAGCCAATTCAGGTAAGACCATATCATTCTGAATGTCGATGTAAGGATCGATTAAGGGTCGTAGTTGCTGAATCGTATACCGAGTACCGGCTAACGTATCTAAGGGGATGAAGGGCAGAGACTTAATTATGCGCGTTTTCATTGAAGCAAAAGGGGGAAAACGGATTAGGGTTAAAAATAAGCTCAGTTCTGAATGATTTGGAAAAAAGCAGGCCGACATAATCGGCCTGCTTTTCGCCGCGCGGGCGGCCCCGTTCTATCCACACCATAAGAAAGCTTCCTTCCTTAAGTTCTTATTTACTTAGTTGAACTGGCAGGATGCCAGATTGTTGGTAACACGACACCAGCGACAAAAGCAAAAATGAGCATACCTCGAATAAGAAGAATGTAAGCGGGTTCCACATTTTGAGTAACGGCCGTCAGCAAATACATCAATAGGCCACTGGTAACCGAACAACTCAGCAACTGAGGAGTCAATAGCTGGTTACGAGGGCTCAGTTTGATTAATTGATAAAAACAATACCAGAAGCCCCAGAGCCATGCCCCATAGCGAACCGTTTCGATAACGATCAACGCGTAATAACCAGATGTATCGTCAGCGGGACTATCTAAGAATCCGTTCCAGAACCAACAAACAATATTGATCACTTGAACCAGTAATGAGGAAACAATAAATAAACACCAGAAACGCTGACCTGAGTGTGCAGGTATAATTCTATAAACCAAGGGTGATACCCATTTAAAGAAAATCGTTTGTTCAAAAGGTTTCATAGTCTGAGAGTAGTTAGTAGTTAAAAATAGATTATTTATTTCAAAATAGATAGGCCAGCGAAAGCTAGTAAACCACATAGTATGACAAGATAAGTTTTCATAAATTAAGGGTTAAAAGCTACGAGCCTGCGGGTTATGAAACCCTATTTTGAAAATGGAAACGCTCAGAGGGTCTAGTTTTATAACTGCCGTTGAAACGTCCCAGGTCCAGACTCGCGGTTGAGTTGCTCGTAGTAGATCCGTTGCCAGAATTCCCGATGCCTGGCCACGGCTGTAATAGGGTCAGCAGTTTTGTTCTTGATGAAATACTTTACCTCAGAAACAGGCTTATCACCCTTACATATGGGACAATAGTAAGTTTTGGTTTTCTCCGAGTGAGCACGTTTAGCTACACTAACACTACCGCAGCATTGACAAGCCAGGCGCGGAGTGGTGGGTAAGCTATTCAGCAAAGTTTCATCACTTTGCTCAAGGATGTTTTCACGGATCTGGGCAGCAGTCATAAGCGGCTAGGGGAAGTGTTAGTAATCAAACTGGATGATGGGGTACGGGAGCAGAAATGAACGATAAATTCAGCAATCAGAAAACTAACAATGCATAGTGAAACCACAATCAAGACCAGGCTTAAAAGGGCCATCGGTAGCGATTTTCGCTTAAAGATGTTGAGTACCATAGCAGTAAGAAAGGGGTTGAAAGGTTCAAAATAATTCGGCTTCTTCCTCCGCCACCTTAATGCCATACACATCAGAGATTGGTTCAGAATCGGTGCATCGTTTAAAAAAGACTTCTTTATAAGGCATTAGCGATTGAGATAAATTATCGCCCACAGAAGTCAATAAACTATACTCTGCTGGAGTCAATTGCCAAATTGACTGTACATCGAGCAGAAAGGGAGATCGTATAATTGTTCGATGGTCGAGCAGGAAAAGATTTGAAAACTGGAGTTGAAGGCGCTGTAAACGTTGTAAGTGAGATTCCTTGTCCGTCTCATCATAAAGATCGCTGGGATACAGCAGCCAGATTTCTATACCTAACTTACGGCCTACTTTCAGTAAATAATTCAAACTTTCCCACAAGGCAGAATTAGCAAGGGCATTAAACCAGTACTGTTCAAGAATCAGAACTCTGGTATTTTTAGTAGAGGGTAACTGAGCGATACGCTCCAATAAGTTGATTAGGAAGTTTACGAACTGACGCTCATCGTCGAGCGGTAAGATTGTCCACTTAATACCTACAGAAGCAAAGGGTTCTAAAAAAACGGCACCATACTCGATCTTCTGAAAAGGCATCACCCGATTGTTCCACATAGCGGGGAGTTTCGTAGTAGGGTGTCCAAACCATATATCGGTGGGGTTAGTAGAAGCGTGTCCAAAAGAATATTTCCAATCCACAAACAGGACCGAGGCATAACGGTAGCCTTTTGAGAGCAGATATTTAGTCAGAAAACTAACGCCACGGCATGCATTTCCTCTAGCAATCAGTTTGTGGCCTTCGCATAAAACAGGCTTTTGAGTTACAGAGCCTCGTACGATAAGAGGTACACTCCGCAGCACACTGTTGTTACTGCCTGGGGCTGTTAATTGAAATGATGACATAGTACTTTAATTAAGAGTTAGGAATATTAATGCTTATGTGAAATGCGCCTTCAGGAAGTTCCTAGCGTGACTTATTCTCTACTCTTGGCCTCGCCAATGCTGCCAAATGGGTTAATTCGGACAAACGCTGATGATTAAAATATACGTCTTCACCCACCTTTATTCGGTCTAATTCCTGCTGGGAAAGTCCTATCTGCTCAATGAATGATAGTTTGCCAGCTTCGACGGGGTCTGTAAAATGATCCAGTATTTTGCCATTTTCCAATACGTAGTGACAACTGCGGCTCAGATGGAACATACCGACCGCATCCGCATCAAGTTCTTTCGAACAAGTCAGATTGAAGTAGATATAAAAAGACGCGCTGTAAAGTACCGAAGCCTGAACATGGGTAACAGCCTGATTCGCATTAATAAGCGAAATCATACGCTTTGCCTGAAAAACATAACCGCCCGTCGAGCAAAGCTGAATCTGTAGTTTAGTCGTTGGTTCTAAACCAACATGATCAGCATAATAAGCTTCGTACTTATTCGAAAGCGCTGTATAGGCTGATTCATCTATAGAATCGATGCTGATAAAATAAGCTTTTCCCTTTAAATAAGGTGAAACGTGAAGCCGTTCCTGTCGGCGGAGGGCGTCGATTTTTTCGCTGCATCGGTCGGTTAGGTACTTGCGATGACGGCTGATGGCCACCTGGGGACTACTCGTACGGGATTCATAGTAATAAGGTAGTGGACTTAACCAGACCCGCTTTCTACAGACGGAGCAGTAATGTTTACCTTCCTCATTTTGAGTCTTACGTTCGACTAAACTTTGATTCATACAATGGGGGCAGCCACTCACTAACTCATACGGCAAGCTATTGAGCAAATCCGTATCTGACAACGCTAAACGGGATAAAAAATGGGGTGTCGTAAAATCAGCAATACCAGCACTTGTTACCCAAGTGGACGAATGCAGATCAGGCGAATTTGTCAGTACATCATCCGTAGTAGGAACCTGGTCACTAGGCAGGGATGGTACCGTCTCAAAATTCCATACAGACAATGGTACAAGTAGTTCAGGCTCTGACGGTAAATCGGGCCGGGTAACTACATTGATTGGTTCTGCCAGTAAATCCGGTTCAGGCTCTAATGTCAACGGCTCTTCCTGATCTAGCAGGTAATCAGAACTTGAGTGAGCTTTGAGCTGAACCTGTTCTTCTTTAATATTTTTCTTGGCCTGATCAAACTTATCAATACGGAAAGGTAAGCCAAGATGGAAATGAAACATACGTGCGAAGTCCATAGTATATCCAGTTTAATAATAACCTAAATTTTAGTTAGAAACCACTGTTAACGAATGCGCTAACTAAGCTGCCACCAATAAGTAATCCCGAAAATTCTGCTAGTTCCCTACTGTGAAAAGAGATTGAATTTGATTCTGAATAGCGATGACGTGCTCAAGCATGGCATCTGTAACAGGTGACTCTTCGGAGAGAGGGGCATAACCCACGAATAAGGGTTCATATCCGCGTATCGGATGTCCTTCGTTCCAACCCGTACCTAACCAGCCAGCGAATTCACCGTAATTCAAATTCTGAAGTGTAGCCGGAGTTAACGTACCGCGCAAGGTGGGTACAGACGCGATAAATTCAGCCTCTTCCGGTAATAGTTGCCGACCGACCAGTATCGTACCAAAGCAGGAGGTTGTAAACTCTATACGGGACTTATAAGCACTCAGCCTGGCTCCTGGCCCTACGTAATCAAAGGCAACGTATAAATGAATACGAAAGCCACGACCTGTAGCAATAACCGTATCAAGATAAGGGTACTCAAAAGATTGATAGGAGTCTATAACAACGGCCCGATGTGAATCTCCTGGGTGGTTACGCAATAGTGTATGGCAGATAAAATCGGTATACAAGGCAAGCGTAGCTTTATGTTTAAGATCTTTAGCCTGCGATCTTACCAGTAACGTTTCGGGTAGCAGTGGCTCCTCGCTACGGGTAAAATCAAAGCCGTTAACGATAGGGTTACCCGGCGCTAAAATCCAGTACAAACCAGGTGTACCCCACATAGTAAAACAAATCTCTACAGATGCTAACCGACCAATAATCTGCCCAATTTCTTTATTGCCACCGACCGCATCCAGTAAGTGTTGGAGAAACTGAGCAAAGCGAGGGATTGAAGCCAGTACAGATAATATACGTTCGTAGCCTTGCTTGGTAAATTCGATGAGATGCGGGATTGTACAAACATCTACGCTTAGTTGTTGACTGGCATTCTTTTCCGTTACTGTGCGTAAATACCAGATAATAGCCGCTATATAATCAACGATTACCGAGTAGTAGAATCCCCCTTCCTGGTCATGGATGTTTGAACTGCCAAGCCCTAAATTTAAATGCAGTAGTTTAGCTATCCGAACGGCATCCGCAATGTCGGTTATACTTTTCCAGTCAATGGGATTAAAGCGATACGACTGATCGGCGTGATCAAGATCGATCAGATTGTGCTGGTCGTCAATAAAATAGTCAAGCTGTTCCGAGGGCATTGATCCCACGTAATACAGGTGTGCATTCGTAGAAAATTCAGTAAACATAAACTGCGTTAGCAGGGCATTCTTTGCCGAACCAGGCGAACCAATCAATAAAGTAGGCTGATTAGGTTGGTGACCACTTAATTGATTTAGGGGGTGATCTGTTTTAAGACTCATGGTATTACCATTCAAAAAGGTAAGACAACTGATAAAAGTCATTAAAGCTACTCGTCGTTATACGAGAAAAGTAAGTACCGCAATCACCTTATCGGTACTGCAATCGCTTAACTAATTGGACCAATGGGTTATCAAACGTATAGCGTTCTATCCAGGGGGCTATGGTCCAATTATACAGTAGAGAAGCGAATACAAACAAGACAAGTAAAATCAGCCACTCTTTCCTGGAAGTACCTGATTCCCTTGTCCGCTCCGTATAAACAGGCACTTGGCAGACTTGCTCTGGAGATGATTTTGTCGCTACCATGTCATGTATGGCTGTTAAGGGTAAGATGAAAAAGAGTTGCACTGATTTTTGGTCGGCCTCCATCAACCTATCCAGATCCGTCGCGGGAGACTTTTTGGGCGATTCCATATCATTTGACAGCGGTTACAATGAAGGTTGTGTCTTTAGCTTGACCCAATGAATCAAAAACCCGAAACGTCAGTTGATGAGCGCCTGAATCAGTCGGCATATACGTGAGCGTATCACTAAGTAATCGACTCATATTTGCTAGAACGACCGTTTTTCCACCGGGAACGAGCACCTTGTTGTTAAGCCGCAATACACCCCGTACTGGCGCAGCTACCTGCCAGGAAAGTGTATACGAATTACCCAACGTGAGGTAATCCGGTTTAACACCGAAGCCCACTGACGTTGGCTTTTGCCAGGGAATTGACCTAGGAAACGCATCCATTTCCAGCTGGAAAGGAAAACTACGCTGAATGTCGAGCGATTCGGTTTGACAGGCCGCCCCAACTAGTAGTAGGCCACAGGCCCAAAAGATTGACTTTTTCATCGGAAGAAACAGTAACGGATACCAATGTATCCAGTGGTGCGAAATTTGGAGACCTCCGAAAACGGGATATACCGTTCCGTGATCCCGCCCACGATGGCCAGCGATGGACCGACATATACCTCCGCTTCCAGTCCGAGCTGAGGGCCAATGGAAGCCGTAGATTTATTTTGAATGACCCCTTCCGATAAATTTGATTGATTCCGGTTAACAGACTCGTAGCCAACGTATAGCCCCGCCGTAGGCGCAATATACAGCCAACGATGGGTTGTAAAGAAACCACGGGGTACGTAATCCATTGACAGCCAATACTGTTCAACCAGAGGTTTAGCCAGCGTCTGGGCGTCGTAGTATTTACGCATATACGATACAGAGGCTTTCCAATAGCGCTCATTTTTTCGGTACCATACGTAATCAAGGGCACCCATATAGCCGCTTCCCGGTGCATGTGGAGACGAAAATTTAGGGAAGTTATCGACGACTCCCGCCGTAAAACTAACGGCCGTCTGACCCTTTATGTGCCGCTGGGCGTAGCCTTGACGACCAACGAGCGTGCTCACCAGGAGCAACAGAATCTGAAGGGATTTCATAAGATATCAGCGTCTAAAATGTCTTGATTGGCCATCGTGAAGGTCACCGTTCGGCCCCCATTCTTTTCGCCCATAATCACCTGTACCACCTTGTCATCCGGTATGGTGAATTTTTGGAAGACGTATATTTTTTCAACACTCTTCTGTCCAGGAATTATAACTAACGGTTGGTTATATACGTACAGTGGAATGACTTCCAATTCCTGGTGTGATGTTTCTTTCGCCAGGGTTTTGTCAACGATAAAAAAGCGAATGAAATCCAGGTCATAGCGGATGTTGGATTTATTCTTCACCCCTATTTTATAATAAAGCACATTGTCCTTGTAATACAGGCCCCGTAGACTCGCCTGAATGTCGTATTTATTAATACCAATGTGTTTAACCCGCCGGTTGTGTTCCATGATGGACGAGCAGTTTTGAACAATTTCCTGCTGTGAGGTATTCACGCCAGCAAAGCTGACAACTGTTCCTTTCTGGTTAACAAACCTTGCCTTTTGTTGGACCAACCCCTCCTCATTGACGGATAGATCCAGCGCCAGCATGGTCGGGTATTCATTGTAGTTAACCACGAAACTATAAAATTGCCCGTCGGACGTCATGACCGAAAAATTGGTTTCATTAAACCCGATACTGCTTGCCTTCACGCGTAGGACATTATCAACTGCGTTGGCTTTATCGGCAATAATATCCTTGGAACCCAGATCGACCGACCGAATGGGCGACTTGAAAATGATGCAGGTCGTCTTATTAAACGCCAAATCAAGATAGTAAGAACGAACGACGTTATGATCCTGTATTGGAAGTGATCCATAGGAAAATACCGGCACCTCACCCTGTGTGGAAAGACCTGGCCGCTCTGGGACGCTAATGGCCACACCCGGCGTCACCGCACTGGGTGCCACAGCGTTTCCGGCACCAACCCGTTTCCGGATTGAATCAAGTCGCATTGTTTGTGAAGTTGCCGTATTACGTGTGGCGCTTTTCATTGAATCAGCCACTTGAGCCGATGCCAGGTGATGCACACTAAGGGCTAGGACCGAAATATAGACTACATGTTTCATCGCAGTTACTTATTTTAAAAGGACATAATAATTATTTTTCAGCGTAGCCTTTTGAACGGCCACTTTCTAGCTAGCTAGTTGACGCCTAAAACACGGGCGGTATCACGTATCCCTGCTCCGTTGAGTACCATCTGAGTGATTTGCTCTTTGACCAAGGGGTCACGAGCCTTATGCGTGTAGGTTTGGACAAAGGTTCGACCGCAGTCATAGCATCGGTAGCGTTGGGTACCAGCGCGAGTGGTACCATACCGTTTGACGTGTTTGGTTTGCCCACAATGCTTACAGGAAACTGCTTCTAAGACCATTCACAAAGATACCCTATTCAACGCAGTTAAGCCATTACCCCATATTTTATAAATACTAGTATTGATTTATTTTCTTTTGCTCTTTCACTGGGACGATTGGCTAACCAATAATAGCTGCTTCAACTCAACGAAAAAAACCGATTCATGCACTTTTATGAATCGAAATATTTCTCCGGTCCGCCGATGCGGTCGCTTCTAGAGAAAGTACTAACCGCCTTTTTTAAATTACCGCGCTCTAACTCGGCCTGTTTAAGTTCTTTTTTTAACCGCTGGATCTCCTGCTGATTCTATCTCAGTTGGGCTCGTCCGCTAATTTAGTGCTTGGTGAGGCTACTTGTTCGCGTCGCCAATTGGTTAGAATTTTGGGCGTGATGCCTAATTCAATAGCGGTCGCTTTTAAGGAGCCTTTAGCCACTGCTAGTTCCACCGCCTTTTTTTTTGAATTCCTCGTCGTACTGGCTTATAGTTTTTATGGTACACTAAGTTAGATCATGCTTAACTTAATGTCTAGTTAAATGTAGCAGGCCTAATATCGAGCATTTCGTAGATTGGTTGTTGATGCAATTAAATAAGTCTCCAAAAATACCAATATATATACTTTTCTTCAATATATAATATTAAGAAAATAATATAATTTTAGTTTACAAAAGATTCTTATAGTAACATTTATATTTAATATACATATATTTGTTAAACAAAATGTTTACTAATATGAAATATGCTTTATTTGTTATAACATTTATACTTACTCATGTAACCTTTGCGTGGGGAACCAAATATTATGTTAATCCGGTGGGGAGCACTTTCAATGATGGATTATCAGCATCTAAACCTAAAAAAGATTTTCAAAGTATTGCAAATTCAACAGTAGCTGGCGATACGGTCTTTTTTATGAATGGGAATTATTCAAATTCATGCGCACAATGTGACGTTCTCGAAATTAAGAGCAGTGGAAAAGCAGGTGCTTACATAGTCTTTATGAATTATCCTGGCCATCATCCGAAAATTAAATTTAATGGATGGCAAGGTATAGCTATTGTGAATGGAGCAAGTTATATCAAGATAATCGGCTTTGAGATAGAAGGAAATAGCAAAAACGTAACTATTAGCGAGGCACTCACCCAGCCTGGCACTTGTAATAACCTGAGCAATCCTAGTATAGATCCAAGATTTAATGGTAATGGTATTGGGGTTAAAACGAACAATAATCAGTATTCTCATCATCTGGTTTTTTCAGGTAATATTGTTCATGAATGTGGAGGAGGGGGGATTGGGATTAATCAAAGTGATTACATAACAATTGAAGATAATGTAGTCTATAACAATTGTTGGTATTCAATTTATGGCACTAGCGGTATATCCCTTTATCAATCATGGAATTTAGATACATTTAGTGGATACAAAAATATAATTAGAAGAAACAAGTGTTTTAATAATATAAATTTTATACCTGTACCCAGTTTTGGGTGCGTAATTCAAGACGGTAATGGGATAATTATTGATGATTCACGCAACACTCAAAATCAATCTAATTTAGGGGCTTATAAAGGTAAGACCTTAATTGAAAATAATATAGTTTGGTACAATGGTGGATCAGGAATCCATACATTCCTAAGTGAAAATATAGATATAATAAATAATACTGCTTATCTTAATAACCAGAGTCCAGCAATAAACTGTGGCCAAATTTTAGCAAATAGTAGCAATAATATAAATATTTTAAACAATATTTTATATGCTCCTACAGGAAAGATGATAAACAATTCATACAACAGTAAAAACATACAATACTATAATAATTTACACTATAATGGTTCAATAGCTATTTTGAATAACTTAAGTTGTATAAATAAAGATCCATTATTTATAAGAGCGATTAAAAGTCTCAATGCTAATTTCCATACGTATGGTTCTAGCTCTACAATTGACGCAGGTACTACTTTATTGTATAGTCAATCTGACATCGAGTTAGTAAAACGCCCTATTGGAAAATTACCAGATATTGGTGCTTATGAAACAGCAACTATAAGTCTCAAGAGTACATCAAACACTTCAACGTCTAAACAAGTTAATCATATTACAGACAAAAGTAGTGCAATTGATAATGAAGCTCTTTATTTATCAGTAGAATACCCAAAGCTTAAAAATTTAGAAGGATTTGATTTGTATAATGATGAGTTTGCTAGTAATATTTCACTATCACCTAATCCAGCCAAGTCATACGTAAACGTTAAATTTACACTTATTAAAGGGCAAAATGCTAATTTATCAATATTTAATTTATATGGTGTACCTATTAATATAATAAATGTAGTTGGCAATGGAGATACTCAGAGCGAGATATTTATAATTGAAGGCCTCAAGGAAGGAAAATATTTTGTGGTTTTAGCTAATAATAAAAAAATCATAAGTAAGCCTCTACTGATAAGTAATTCATTTTAGAGTGACGTATACCGGAACACTGGGCAATATTATATAAGTGGAATTTAGTCGAAGCTACATGGATAGATAGAACGATCTTGTTATAATGATAGTCAGACATAATGGTACTTCCTCCTATCATTTCCCTCTCCTTTCCAGCCCCTACTCCTATACCAAACCTTTATTATATCCCACAACTACACTATAGTAAAATGATGTCATAACGGCCTGATTTATAGTAATATAAGCTTACAAAAATTTAAACTAGTTAATATTATATTGTTACCTTACACTACAAGTTACCAAATAATAAATAAAGTTTTGACAGTAGTGGAGGAATGCTTAACCTTATATGTTATTTGTCTTAGGGTATGCCAATGTCCTTGTTTATTATTTCGGTTGATCAACATGGCTCTGTACGGCACTTCCACTGTCAGTGCGATAGTCTGGAGATTGCGCTGGATATAGTCAGTGCCATTTCGGTGCTGGGGAGTTTAGTTTTATGTATTAACTTGGTTGATACTAATCAATGGATGCAGCTTCCTGTGGAGGTGTTTGATGGCGAATGTTTTTCGGGGCCACTCAACCAGCTGGAACAAGAATGGCAACAGATATTGGGCGAGCCAGGACATACCGAAGCCATTGAATCGGTGCCTGCAGGCTCGTAAATACCAACAAAAAAAGAGTTTCTCAAGGGGTTAGATTTAGAAGACATAACATAGCCGTAGCCATGCTACGGCTTTTGTTTTGCCACATATCTCGATTTCCTGCCAGAACATAAGGGATTGATTTTCAACAGAAAAGACAAATTTTTCAGTATGCATTTACTGACATCGGAAGCGGAGTAGCTTGTATTAGGGAGTGACGTGCCGGATTGGCGCTAGTCATAACAACGATATGTACGCCACTATACTCTCTTGACGATGGACGTTTTTGACGTTGTTTTTTGTTTTTATCTTTTGCCGATGTGTGTGGTTCTATTGCCTATCATATTTGCTCATGATGAGCTTGACGATACCGAAGGCATAAGCAGAACCGGTATCTATGTGCTGGCTGTTTTACCGATCCTCAACATGTATTCAGCCTTTTGCCTCCTGGATATTGTATTCACGTCAATGCTCATCTACGTGAAGAACAGGCAGTATTGATCGGTTGCGTTACCCCCCTATTCTCTACGGTTTACTGTACACCTCCCGTAAACTGTCTGCATATTCCTCCGTATGTGTTTTGGCCAGCAGTTCGTAGCCCTGGTCGATCAATTCCTGATAGGTGAAGTCCTCATTCTTCACGCTCTTCGTCGCATTATCAGCCATAGCCAGTTTGCACAGCTCATGGTTAATCGAATCATTCTTAACGGTCGAACCTACGCGTATGTCGTACCACATTGTTTGAATGTGGTATTTTTTGTCCAGCGGTTTGCTGCCACAACCCAGTAGAGTGAACATGATAAGGGATACGAAAAGATGCTCGGCTATATGTTTCATGGCAGCAAATTACACTATCCCAAACTTACGTCATTTTATTTTTTACCAAAAAACGGGCAAAAAGTACAGTTCATCGAAACCTGAAGACTGGTCGAGAAATTATTACTCAGTTTTGCAGCCAACAGGGAAAGGCATAAGATACTGTTCCTCCTCCCTTTCCACGCTTGAATAAATAGAGAGTACGTAATTAAATCAGCCAATCAAGTCGCTACAGTCAATCATGAACCCCGTCACGTTTACCACCCGTCCACTCTTGTCAACCGTTAAGATATCTGCCAATGTACACTACAATAGCCGCACCCTGGATGAACTGTTAGTCAGTAGTCAGGAAACGCGCCTGCATCGAATTTCTTCTCTGGTGAAGTCTTCCTCTACCTGGCGGTCGCACGGCAGTTACCTGGGGTTAGATGAGAGCAATCACCTTATGTACGGTCTGACACGGCGGGAAAGCTGGATGTTTTCGGCAGTCAGTTTTACCGGGTTGATCGTCCTGGGCACATTGGTTAACTGGCTGTGTTTATAAGCTGATGCAGTAAAGTCAGGTATACATATATAACTTTTTCGCAATACAATAAGTTAGGGTTAACAGCCATCGAATTCAGCAAGGGCAAAACTCAATCGTTCAGCGTTGGGCTACCTTGCAGTAACACTAACTTTTTAGTCAATGACCGGCGAGCAAAAGCCATTTCGTCAAAATAAGGAACTCACCGAGCGTTTGGATGTAGATTTTGCGCTGAAGGCCGCACGTCTGGGCATCTGGGAAATAGATCCTGCTACAAACTTGATTAATTGGGACGATCAGTGCCAGGAGCTGTTTGGGTTGGCTAACATGAATCAAATACCTTATGAACAGGCCATAAGGTACATACATCCCGACGATCTAGGCAGGGTAGATAAGGCAGTTAAACAGGCAATGGATTTGCAGTCCAATGGTAAGTATGACGTTACTTACCGCACCATTGGTGCAGCGACCGGACAACTGCGATGGGTTCGCTTTATTGGAAAGAGCTACCTCAACGAATCAGGCGAAGTCTATCGCTTTTCGGGTGTTGCCCTGGACGTTTCAGATGATGTACAGGCTCGTCAACAGATTGAATTAAGTGAACATCGTTTTCGAAATTTAATCAAAGAGGCCCCTTTTGCTATTGGTGTATACACAAGCCGGGAGCTTATCATTGAGATGGCAAACGATGCCATGATCAAAGTATGGGGAAAAACCCCTTCGGTTATTGGCATGAAACTAGCCGATGCCCTGCCCGAGCTGGAAGGTCAGCCCTTTATTGGTTTACTGGAACAGGTTTACGACACCAACATTCCCTACCAAACCGCCGAACAGCTTGTCAATCTGGTTGTGGATGGTCGCCTGCAAACGTACTGGTTCACTTTCACCTACCAACCGCTCACCAATGAACAGGGCAAGGTTTATGCCATTTTAAATATGGCGGTCGATGTAACCGAGCGTGTGCTGGCGACCCAGAAATTGGTAGAGACTCAAACCAGCATGCGAGGGGCCATCGAACTGGCCGAATTAGCCACCTGGCATCTGGATATCAAAAAAAATACATTCAGTTACTCGAAGCGCTTTATGGGCTGGCTTGGCTTTTCCGACGAAAGCAAGACGCTGGATGAAGCCTACAACCCGCTTCCCCCCAGCTACCGTCAGTCCGTTGCCAATGCTATAGAAGCGGTTACACAACCCGGCTCATCGGGCATTTACGAGAATGAGCACCCGATCATTAACCGGCTCACCGGACAAACACGAATCATTCACGCACAGGCTCAGGTGTTTTATGACGCAGCCGGTAAACCTGCCCTATTAAGCGGAACAGCCCATGACGTTACCGAACAACGGCGAATTAATCTGGCGCTGGAGCAACAGGTACAGGAACGAACCGAAGAACTGGAAATAACGAATGAAGAGCTAGCTGCCACAATCGAAGAGTTGGCTGCTACAAATGAAGAACTGGCCGCTACGAACGAAGAGTTGACAGAAGCCAATGATGTGCTTGCCGAGTTTAACCAGCACCTCACCCGCTCCAATCAGAACCTGGAGCAGTTCGCTTATATTGCTTCGCACGATTTACAGGAGCCATTGCGCAAGATTCAGCAGTTTAGTGATTTGCTCAAAACCCACTACGCGACCTCATCGGGTGAGGAGTTAGTTTATCTGGAGCGGATGCAGCTAGCGGCCAGCCGCATGTCGCTGTTGATCAAGGACCTGCTGGCGTTTTCCCGAATTTCGACCAGCCCTGTTCCACCAGCCCGCGTTTCGCTCACCCGAATCGTTGATGAAGCCCTGGAAAACTTATCGGTGGCCATTGACGAAACAAACGCCCAAATTGAGGTGGGGACATTACCAACGCTGCAAGGCGATGCCTTACAACTGGGGCAGTTATTTCAGAACCTGTTTTCCAACGCGCTCAAATTCCGACGACAGGGTGTTCTGCCCAAAATCAGGGTTAGTGCCAGATCTGTACTTGCTGTCGATTTGCCAATTACCGTAAAGCCCGCCCGGCAGGCAGTTGCTTTTCATTCGATTGAAGTAGAAGATAACGGCATCGGATTCGAGGAGAAATATGCCGACCGTATTTTCCAGGTTTTTCAACGATTACACGGAAAAAATGAATTTGCCGGAACGGGTGTTGGGCTTGCGATCTGCCAAAAAGTGGTAACCAATCACGGCGGAGCCATTACGGCCATGAGTCAGCCGGGGCAAGGAGCCCGATTCTGTATTTATTTGCCTGTATGAGTTACGCGGATGTGTTAAGCCACAATCGCAAGGTCTTTTCTATTACCAGATGCAACTCTTTATAGCTGGTTGGTTTTTCGATATAATCGGTAGCCCCCAGTTCTCGGCAACGGGTGAGGTCTTTGGGGTTTGCTGAACTGGTAAAAATGATAATAGGAAGTGATTCATATCGCGTTAGTGACCGCATCTCCCTTAAAATCTCAAACCCATTTTTAACAGGCATATTCAGGTCGAGCAGTAGAAATGCAGGTAATGTCCGAAGCGCTTCGAGTTGAGACAAGGCTTGTGAGCTGTCGTAAATTGGCATTACGTCATGCTCAGGATAATTGGCTTTTATTACCGTGCTTAGAAGATAGTAATCGTCGGCGTCATCGTCAATCATAATAACTGATGGAAGCTGATTTGCACTGGCACTATTTACTGACACGTCCATTAGTATCCATTGATGTAATTATCTCTGGCGCGATAAGTCTTTGTCAAGTGTTTTTGTTTAAAAATTTTCTTTTTTTTAATTATATCTATCAACTGACACCTGCTGACTGGCAGACTACCCCTGAGCTCACCCCAGATTACTGCCTGCAGCATACCACAGAGAAGCTACTGCCTTTTGGTATTTTGTTCGCAATTCTTCCAGTTTCACCCGTAAGTCGATCAGTTTCGTTTCGCGGCTGTTGACCAGGAACAGGGAACTCTCGCCCATATCGAATTTATCCTGTTCGGCCCGAAGCAACGTTTGCTGATTCAGGACGGTCTGCTGCTGAACAGCAATTTGCCGATTAAGCGCTTTTAATTCATTCCAGATGGCCTGCACATCGTTGGCAATAACCCGACTTGTTTGCTGCCGCTCCAGGTCGAGCTGTTTGGCTTTGATCTGCACTTGCCGCAACTTGCCGCGCTCTTTTCGCAGAAACAACGGAAACGTCAGGTCTACGCCTATTTTGTGGTTATCGGACCGGAAAGCATAATAGCTCGACCAATCATAGCCAGTACCTGCCACGGGTGTGCGGCTCAGCAAACTCGCATTTAGCACGAGTTGTGGCTGGAGCAACGACCGCCGAAACCGCTCTTCAATGGCTAGTTGCTGGCCTTTGATTGTTAGTTTGAGTAGATCAGGATGTTGTTCGGCAGCCCGGTTGAGCAGATTTTCCAGTGTGGCTTCATTGGCGGGTTCCTGCGAAGCCACCTGCGGCACGATCGTTTGGGGCATATCGACGGCTTGCGGCAGGCTACCCGTTTCATCACTCGCCCACAAAAATGCCGTTACCCGCAAACGCGCGTTTTGCAGGGCCACCTCCGCCTGCTGCTGCATCACGAGTCGATCCTGTGCCGATATGAGCGCTTCGGTGGTGTCGATGGCTGCGGCATCGCCCAGTAAAGCCCGCTCACGAATGGCGGCAAACCGCGTGTCGGCCAGTTGATACCCTTCCCGAATGAGACTATATTGCTGATAGGCCAGATACCATTCCCAATAGGTTTTGGCCGCATCGAAAAGCGTTTTATTGATCAGCTTCAGCCGGTCGGCATCGGCTAACGTAACGGCTAACTGTGCCTGCCGCAGGGTACTGCGCCGGGCGTCAATAACCAGGCCTCGCCCAATAGGAACGCTTATACCCACAGCCGCCAGACCCGACGATGGCACGCGATCTTCGGGGTTGACAAACTCGCCCCGGTTCTGATCGTAGGTTACTTTAACATCGATACCAGCGGGAAGAACCGGCACGGATAAACCCGATTGCCACTTCTGGTAATACAGACTCTGGCCAAATTCTTTCCGATCGTAGGCTGAAAATAACTTTGGGTCAAACGCACCCCGCGCCTGCCGAACATCCTCCTGAGCCTCTGCCGGTAGTAAAGCCGCTTGCCGAACGAGTGGATGGTGTTGTAAAATAGCCTGATAAAATTCGGCTGCCGTAAATGTCATGGTGTCGGCAGGTGTTTGCGCCGACGCGATTGGCGCAAGAAACACCACCATTATCCACCACAAACGGAGTTGTTTACACGTCATTTCTTTTTCTCGTCTTTTGGTTCTTCCTGCAAACTCGGCGGGAAGCCGTTCAACTGCCGCCACAGTTCATACCAAACGGGTACATCATCGAGCATGACCCAGCCATACACCCCCGACCCAACCCGCAACTGCTGCGGCCAGGGCTGATCGCCTTTTTGCTGCCGGGGTTTTACCAGCAACCGGTATTTACCATTGACACTGCTGACAGCGTCGATCACGGCCACCTCACCCCCAAACGTACCCACCGCTACCGTTGGCCAACCCGCAAATTGAATAGCGGGCCAGCCATCGAACTGGAGCCGCACGTTCCGGCCGGTCTGAATCAGGGGCACATCCATTGCCCGAACATACAGCTCAATGGCAATTGCCGGACGGGCAGGCTGAAGAATAGCGATGGATTCGCCCTCTTTGATCGTTTCGCCAATGCCCGCCTTAAACGACCGAACGACGTAGCCATCCTGCGGAGCCCGCACCACATAACGCCCCCGCCGAACGTCCACACTGCTGATCTTATTCTGTATCTTCGAAATCTCCCCCACGGCTTCGGCCTGATAAGACAGGGCAGAACTTCGGTCTGACAGGGTTTTGGCCAGCTTCTCCTGATAGTCGGCTTGAATCGTACCCAGATCGAGCCGGGCAATGACCAGTTCCTGCCGGGCCACATTGAGCTTGTTTTCCTGCGCCACGACTTTGGCATAATCCTCCTGTACTTTCAGTCGGCGCGATTCGAGGTCGGTAAGCGAAAACAGGCCGTTCTTGTGGCCCCGTTCATAACGTTCCAGCCGATCGAGGGCGATCTGGTAGTTTTTCTGAACCGCAATTAAATCGGTACTATCGCTGACCACCTTGAATTGTGACTGCCGCACTTTGTTTCCGGCTGACGACAATTTTACTTTCAAACCGGTTTCGAGCGCGGCTTTCTGGCCATCCAGTGCGGCAATTTTCGCATCGGTAGCCGCATAACTGCCCCGTTTTGCTCCCAGTTGTTCATTGAGTCGCTGGGGTAGGTTTGGGTCGAAATAGTCGTCTTTTATCTCGGAGATGACCAGCAGCGTGTCCCCTTTTTTAACATACTGCCCCTCCTGTATGGCCCAGTGTTCAATTTGGCCGGCAATGGCATTCTGCACCGTTTGCGGTCGATCCTGTGGGCGTAGGGCCGTGACGCTGCCTTCGCCATTGATGTTTTGCTGCCAGGGCAGAAACATTACCAACAGGCCAATCAGCAAAAATGCCAGCATCCAGCGCCCAAGTTTACGCCCGCTGTTGGGCTGGGGAAGGGTTCGTAATGTTTTGAGCGGGTAGTGAGTAAAGAGCTGCTCGTTTACCCGCTCGTTGGATAAATTAAGCATGGGCGGTATCTGTTTCGAGTGGTAAATCGGTCACGTTAGCAATTTTTTCAACAGCGGTAAGCATGTCAAAAACCGTATCAATTCCGGAAATCAATTTTTCAACAGCTCCGGTAATCAGTACGATCACCAGTTCAGAGGCAACGAATTGCCCCAGCGTCATCTGCCGCCCAACAACCAGCGTTGTACCCAGGATCAGCAACCCGCCCGTTACCAGTGTTTTGAAGGCTATGCCGCTATAAAAAAACCGTTTCAGCACACTAAAATGAGCATTCCGGTAAGTCAGGTAATTCGCAACCAGATCGTCCATTCGATCAATGGGTTCCATCGCATCGGCCCGGCTGCGCAGCGTTGGCAGGTCGTGGGCGAGATCTTCCAGCCAGGCAACTACCTTGTATTTGTACTTCGATTCGTTGAGGCTGGTCTTTAATCCACTGGGTCCAAACAACCAGCAAATGCCAACAATAGCCAGCAACGTGAACAAACCAAACCCCAGAAATACAGGGTGATAAAACGACAGCAGAATAATGCCGAATATGATCTGGACAACGGCGGCTGTGAGGTCGATGAGCAGTTTGGGCAAGCCTTTCTGGATAGTCAGTACATCAAAAAAGCGGTTCATCAGCTCGGGCGGAAAGTAAGCGGCCAGCGCCTTCGGCTGGATATGGGGCAGGCGATAAGTGAATTCAAATGCAGCCTTTGCAAAAATGCGCTGTTGCAGAATTTCCACCAACGTCATCTGACTGATCATTAACAGGCCCGTAATCAGGACACCAACAATGATCAACCCGATCAGAACATACACGGAGCTGAATACCAGGCCACCCGATACGAGGTTGAACACAGCCTGAATACCCAGCGGAAGCGATAAACTGATAACACCCGTTACAATCGCATACAGATAAATGTAGCCAATGTCTTTTTTGTCATTGCTCAGGAGCCGCAGCAACCGTTGAGTTGGCGAAGGCTGAGGTTGTTGATAGCCAGTTGTCATGTTTATTAATACGTTTTTAACATTTTGATAGTAATACTATCACAAATGCAAACATAACTTTTATTCCCGATAGTTCGTTTCTTTGCATTAATCATTTAGGTTAAATGGTTTTTACGCTCGACAAATGGAATATACCGTACTGGTACGGATGAACGAGAAGCTTTTTCTACGAAATCCGGAAAGCTCTGATCTGGGACGACGCATTGTTAGGCAGGGCATTTTGCTCATCGATGAGCTAGGCTTTGAAGACATGACCTTCAGGAAGCTGGCCGAACGCCTTGGCACAAAAGAGGCCAGTATTTACCGATACTTCGAAAATAAGCACCGGCTGTTGGTGTATCTGGTGGCCTGGTACTGGCAATGGCTGGAATATCAGGTTGTTTTTCAGACAAATAACCTGATCGACCCCCGCGATAAACTGGAACGGGTTCTCCAGTTACTCTTGCCCAAAGACCTTGTAAAACCGATTGCCGAAACGACAGGGTATGATATTGATTTCACGGCTCTCTACCACATTGTTATCTGCGAAGCGAGCAAAGCGTATCTGACGCATCACGTCACAGACGACAATAAGCAGCAGTTGTTCAAGCCTTACAAGGACTTATGTGGCCGTATTGCTGCTATTATTCTCGACTATAAGCCCAATTACCCGTATGCGCGGTCAAGGGCTAGTTCGATTATCGAAACGGCTCATTATCAATCTTTTTTCGCTGAGCATTTACCCTCTCTCACCGATTTTGGCCCTCTGAAGCGTAACGAGGATTTGTTTGCCTTTCTTCACCATCTTCTTTTTTCATCCCTGGACTGCGACTAGTTAGGATAATCCACTCGCATAGATGCCTTAGATCATCTTCTTACCTGCCCTTTATCATAGTTGGCTTAATTGAGTATCGATACTTTTGTCAATATCACGTTCATGCCTTGCGTGGCTGGAAGACCAGCCTGTTTGCCAGCGGCTCTGAGCGTGTTGACTTACTCAATTACAAAGATTATGGATAAGGACTTGCAGGGAAAAACAGCCCTGATAACCGGAGCGGCTTCGGGCATTGGCCAGGCCGTTGCCTTACTTTATGGCCAGCATGGGGCCAATGTAATGCTATCAGACGTAAATGAAACCCTTGGGCTGGAAGTAACCGAACAGGTGAAAGCCCTGGGCGCAAATGCTCAATTTTTCAAAGCCGATGTAAGCGACCCGGTTCAGTGCCAGCTACTAATTCAGGAAACCGTTTCGGCATTTGGTCAACTGGATATAGCCTGTAACAATGCGGGCATTGGTGGCGAACTGAACCTGACCGCCGATTACTCGATCGAGGGCTGGCAGCATATTATCAACGTCAATCTGAACAGTGTATTCTATTGTCTCAAGTATGAACTGGAGGCCATGCTGAAACAGAACATCAAAGGGGCCATTATTAATATGGCATCCATTTTAGGGCAGGTGGGCACGGCTATGTCGCCGGGTTATGTGGCCGCCAAGCATGGCATAGTGGGTCTAACGCAAACGGCAGGTATTGAATATGCGGCTTCGGGCATCCGTATCAATGCCGTTGGCCCAGCCTACATCAACACGCCTTTGTTAAGTCAACTGTCCGACGATGTTAAACAGATGCTTATCGGTATGCACCCCATCGGGCGACTGGGTCGTTCAGAAGAAGTGGCTGAACTGGTTCTCTGGCTGTCGACGGATAAGGCTTCGTTTGTTACTGGTTCGTATTACCCGATTGATGGCGGGTATCTGGCGAAGTAAGGAAGTGACCATCCCATTTTACCACTCCCAACCCCCTCCTAAAACAGGAGGGGGCTTTGCCGAGGGGGAGCTTGTTATTGTTTTTACTCGTATTTTTTATAAGGAAGAGACTTGTTTACTTTCCTATAAAGGCAGGCGAAAACTTTAAAATAACTACCCCTTGGTATAGCCCCCTCCTGTTTTAGGAGGGGGTTGGGGGTGGTAGAATGGGGTGATCTCTTCCTAAAACCTTAACGCCAGTCCCATACCTAAACCACTACTGGCCGGAGCAAGCTGAAGGCTTGTGGCTGGGCGCTGATTATACTGATCTGCTGCCCGCCGGAACTGTAGGGTGGCCCGGTGACCAAGCCATACCGACGCTAACCCAACCAGAATACCACCGCCCACCAGAGCCGCCCCAACACGATGATCTGGGCCGCGACCGTCTAAACGGCCATCGTTGTTTGTTGACGCATTCGGATCATTTCCCGGTCCGTCAATAAACCGACCGTGCCTGAACATACCACCCCGATTAGCAAAAGCGACTCCAACACCTACACCAATAAATGCAGCAGCAGTAACCCCTGTAACGGTAGACCAGGTGCGCAGTGAACGCCCGCGGTCAAAGCTGGTGAGCGCATCGGGTTGAAGCCGCACTACTGACTCTGTTTCTGTCAGACTTAGGCGTTGCCCACTGGCATCCACAAAATGATGCGTTAGGAAACGACTCTGATAACGAAGTGTCGACAAGCCCACGGCGCTGTTCACTACGCTCGAAACGCCCCCCTTCCCCACAGTAACGGTTACAGTTTGGGCTGTGCCAGCACCCGTTGCCGGAGCCGATTGACTCTCAAACGAATCCTTTGTCCCGTTGGCATACTTGATAAGCAACACATCGCGGATGGGAGCCGTATAAATGGGGCCATCGGGATTATCCGTTTTGCGATATTTTAAATCCTGCTGATTCACTTCGAGGACTTTAGCGGGAATTTCTCCACCAGTACGAAGAATGATATTGTCCTGAGCATAAGTGAACGTGGCCGTCAGCAGAGCGACCAGTGAGGTGAGTACACGCATGGAACGTTTCGGTTTTACGGTTAAACGGAACTATATCCGGTTTGTAGAAAGGGATACGAGTTTGACCATCGAAACGTTGCGAAAAAGAAACCAAATAAATATATATTTTTAAGGCTAACGTTATTTAATGTCAGTAGTGCCGCTAACCAATTAGTAGCCAATTCCAGTGCCTTAGGCTACGAATAGACAAACTGGTTCAGCACCAGCCAGTACTGCAGATTTCGGTCATGAGCTCTTTTAAGGCCATAAACTCTGCTGGTTTGATCAGAGATGAGTTGGCTTCTGCTACGTACATACGCAAAAAGATACCCGCCGGGGCAGACAGTTCCTACTGATTTATCGTTCGCACACATTAATCAGGCAAAAGTCCCGGTACGTTAGAAAAGCACCTCAATCAGCGTGCCGGCATCCGTACTTTCTACCTGCAATGTAGCATTCAGCAAATTGCTGAGCTGTTTGACAATAGACAGGCCGATACCCTCTCCTGAACCTGAATCGGTATAATTTTCCTGTTCCTGCTGATTATCGGGTATCGTTTCGGCCTGTCGATGTTTGTCAAGGAGCTGCCTAACGCTCCGCTCAGGCAGCCCCGACCCGGTATCCTGCACACTGAACTGCCAGCCTTTTTTACCTTTACCAGTGCTCCAGCCAATCGTTACACCACCCGCTTTGGTATACGTGAGTGCATTTAACACCAGATTTTGAGCAATCCGGCGCACCTTCACGATATCGTCTTTAGCGGGTAATGAGTCGGGGCCGTTTATGTGTAGCCAAAGGCCGCGTTCGTGAGCCATCGGTTGCAGGCTGGCGCTTAACTCGCGTAACAGTTCGGCAACATCGAACGGCTGGTTAAAGACCTGTTCCTGCCCGGCCTCCAACCGCGAATAGTCCATTAGTTGAGTCAGCAAGCCGATCACCTGACTAAGGTTCCGGTTGAGCATACTCAGCATTTGCTCCCGCTCTTCTTCAGTATCCATCAGGTTCAGGAGGGCAGCAGCTCCCTGAATGACCCCAAAACTCCCCCGCAAATCATGCGACGTTGTCCGTAGAAACTCGCCCCGCTCCCGAACATACCGGCGCATCTGCTCCAGATCCTGCATCGCTTGCTGCGAGCGTTCCAATTCCTGAAGCCAGTGACTCTGTTGATATTCAGCCTGTTTCAGGGGTGTAATGTCAACCCCTGTCAGCATGATACCATCGTCCTGCCGGGTAATATACATACCAATCCATTGATCCTGCCTGCCAGCGACCTCCTGCTGTTCGCGGTAGGCACTTTTGCCGGTCTCATACACCTGCCGAAGTTGTGGGAGTGTTTTTTCCTGCCAAAGGGTCGCGGCCAGGTCGGTTGCCCGCTTGCCCGCAACCTGCCGGATAGGCTCCTGTACGAGTTGAGCAAATTTCTGATTACAGACAACTACGCTAAAGTCGATCACCTCGCCCTGCGCTGTTTTCAAGGCTTTAAATAGCCCCACAGAGGCCGGAGAGGTATCGAGTACAGCCTGAAGATTGTCGGCACTGTTCCTCAGGTCGTTATTCGTTTGCGCCAGCTTTTCATTCGCCAGGGTTAGTTCTGCAGTACGCTCCTGCACGCGGTTGTCCAGTTTCTGATTAAGGCTTTTTTGTACGTGTACCTCGGCACAAGTACCGATGTAGCCCGTAAACGTACCTTCGGGAGAGAAGGTAGGGCGGGCGTTTTCCATCATCCATCGGTACTCACCGTCACTGCGTTTCAGACGATATTCGGCCTGGTACGGAAAACGACCGTTAAAGCTAGTGATGTAGGCAGCAATGTATCCGGCACGGTCTTCGGGGTGAATGCCCTGCGTCCAGTCCTGTATATCTTTTCCCTCAGCACTACGACCTGTATAGTCCAGCCATACTTTATTGAAGAAATTGTAGCGACCATCGGCACCGGCAACCCAGATCAGCGCAGGCACATTGTCGATAATATCGTGAAACCGGATCTGCCGTTCTTCCAGCAACTGCTGCACCTTTCGGTGCTCGGTAATATCTTCGATGACCAGTAAAATAGCCTCCTGCCGTTGTTGGTGAATAACTCGGCGAGCGTGTATCAGCATTACTTTTTCGCCGGCGTCAGCAAAATGATGCTTCACCTCGAAGCCTTGCATAAAGGCATTTTTTTGAGTAACCTCTTCCAGCAGTTCGCGCAGTTGCGGGATATCCCACTGGTGGTTACCAATTTCATAAATCATCTTCCCAACGGTAGCAGATTCACTCAGCCGAAATAGCTGGTAAAACGTTTGGTTGGCACTCTTTACGCGCAAGTTTTTGTCAAGCACAAGGGTAGCTTCGCGGATGGTCGAAAAGATGGCTTCGGCGTACATGTACGCTTCCGTCAACTGGTCGTTACGGACCTGTAATTCATAATTAATGGTCTGAAGTTTTTCGTTTGTCGACTCAATTTCTTCCTTACACGTTTCCAGTTCTTCGTTGATACTTTGCAACTCTTCATTGCTGCTGACAATCTCTTCGTTACCTAACTGTAGTTCCTCGTTGGCAATCTCATGCTCCTCAATAAATGCGTGCATCTCTTCCCGCATTATGGCCAGTTCGTTCTCCAGTTGATGTGTCCGGCTGGGCTGCCCTTTCTCCAATCCGGACTCCGGTATGGTGGTCTTATCAAGCTCCTGAAACAGAATCAAAAACAGCCGTCCGGCGGCTCCATCGGTAAGGGGAACGACGTCAATAGCCACCAGGTGTTTCCTGCCGCTTACTTCGATTTCCAGACCGGATCTATGCACAGACTGCCCTGATTTTCGGGCTTTCTGCACGCTGTTCCGAATCTCGAACGATAAGGCCGGGCGAGCCATTGTTAGTAAATTCAAACTGGCCTTACCTGAGGCATGTTCAAGAAACAGGCTGGTCTCTCCCCGAAACTGTAAAATATCCAGTTCCTGATCGACAACCACACTGGCAGGCACGTAGTGGTTCAGTAGTACCTGATCAACTACCTTATCTAAATCAGTCACTGGCTTACGAGCTTTATTGAGCGGATAGTTACTACTTCCTTCTGATTTTATATCTAACAAACGAGCGGCCGATTGCCCATCTGAGCGATCAACAACTGCCTGACTGATAACTTCTATTGCTAGCTCATCCTTGCGATTGAAGACTTTATGAAGCTTGTCGGCGGGCGTAAACAGCGACACCGAAGCGGATACCGTTTCTGACTTGCCCAGCAACAGATAGCCATTGGCATTCAGGGCGTAATGAAACATAATAAGTGCATTTCGCTGCAATACCGTGTTCAGATGGATTAACAGATTTCGACAGCTAATCAGATCGACCCGTGAAAAAGGCGGGTCTTTAAAGATATTGTGCGGAGTAAAGATGCACATATCCCGAACGGTCTTCGCAATACGAAACACACCATCAATCTTCGTAAAAAAACGCTGCAACCGATCCGGCGATACCGTGGCGACTTCACTGGGGGTATAGGTACCCTGCCTGGCCCGGTTAATGGCAATTTCGCTGAGGTCGGTAGCAAAAATCTGAATGGCCATCTTCATACCCAGTTCATCGAGCACTTCCAGCAATAGCATAGCCAGCGAGTAAGCCTCCTGCCCTGTTGAGCAACCGGGAACCCAGATACGCAGGCGATGATCGCTTTCTTTTTGCCGGATAAGTTGCGGAAAGATGGTCTTTTTCAGAAACAACATTGTTTCCGGATCGCGAAAAAAACTGGTTATGTTGATCAGCAGATCATTGTAAAGTAAGATGGCTTCTGTATCGTTCTGCTGTAGATAGTTTGCATAGGCGTGCATCGTATCCAGCTTATAAAGGACCATGCGCCGGATAATTCGCCGACGAATGGTAGCCATATTATAGTGACTAAAGTCGACCCCAATGGTTTTTTTCAGCCATTGAATAATGGTTTGAAGGTCATTGGCTTTCATCTCGACAAGCTCGGTTTGTTGGAAGAGGGCAGGTTGCTGACTCAGTCGTTCCAGTTCGGCGGCTATGTCGGCGGGCGACAACACCCTGTCAACAACGCCTTCGACAATAGCTGCCTGGGGCATAGTGAGGTATTTGGCCGACCCATCCTGCGCAAAAGTTATTCCACCGGCTACTTTAATGGCTTTCAGACCCTGGGTACCGTCGTTGGCCAGACCCGACAATATAACACCGACAGAACCCTCTTTTTGCCGTTCGGCCAGCGAGGTAAAAAACTGATCGACAGGCAGGTACTCATTAGTCAGGATTTTGGCATTTGCTTTGGTCTGCCGCCTGCGGGGCATGCGGGTTAATACCCCGTCCACAATTTCCATAGGTATATCGGGTGGAATGATATACACATGGTCAGGTTCGACTGCCATCAGATGATTGGCCTCCAGAACGGGCATTGGCGTCGCCTGACTCAGCGTAACTACCAGCTTGGGTTCTGACGATGGATGTGCGTGTTCGATATAGGCATAGGCCAGCCCTGTGGTTGGCGAAAGGTTGCTTAGCAAGTCAACAAACGCTTCTCGTCCACCTGCCGATGCACCAATGGCGACAACCGGAACATGAGATACTATAGGTGGGCATTTACTAGTCATCCGAGTGTGGTTTTACTATAAACCAAATGTATCTTTCGTTGTTGACTGCCATATATCTGTGCAGTTATTATCTATCCAGACGAATTAGTTCATGTAGTTGCAAACGAAACTTAAGTATATCAAAAAATAAAAAGAATACCTAACCAATAAGTAAGTAATGGTTTACACAGCAAATCTATGGCAAGACGGGATATAGTCGTAATCGGTGCATCGGCAGGGGGTGTACTGGCACTTAAAGAGTTAGTCGCTGCATTACCGGCTACTTTCAACGCACCTATTTTTGTTGTGCAGCATGTGGCCCCCTATGCAACCAGCATGTTGCCCGAAATTCTCTCTCACGCAGGACCGCTCAAGGCCGTACACCCGGCTGATGGCGTCCCAATTCGGGCCGGGTATATTTACATAGCCCCGCCCGATCATCATCTACTGGTTGAAAGCGACCGGGTATTAGTAAAAAAAGGGCCAAAAGAAAACCGGTTTCGCCCTTCCATCGACGCCCTGCTTCGCTCTGCAGCCTATACTTTTGGCCAACGAGTTATTGGGGTAATATTAACGGGTCTGCTCGATGATGGAACATCGGGTATGTGGTCAATAAAACGATTGGGGGGTGTTGGTATCGTTCAGCAACCCGACGATGCACAGTATCCAAGTATGCCTTCCAGCGTACTCGAATACGTTGACGTTGAGCATATTGTGCCTCTGGCCGAATTAGCTGACCTGCTGTGCCGTTTAACAACGGAAGACGATGCGTCTACGTCTCAACAACTCTCCCTCGATGAGCAGGAGAGGTTGGCAACCGAAGTTAAAATTGCAGCTCAAAAAAATGCCTTCGAGATGGGAATCCTAGACATGGGTGATCTTACACCCCTCACCTGCCCAGAGTGCAGTGGCGCACTTGTGCGCTTTAATGAAGGTAAACTGGTTCGCTATCGATGCCATACCGGGCATGCCTATACGGCAGGTGCGCTGCTGTCGGAAGTGGATAAATCGGTTGAAGACAACCTCTGGAAATCAATTCGCGCCATTGAAGAAGCCATCATACTACTCGAAGAATCGGGCAAGGCACTAGCGCAGGGTGGAGACGAATCGGCAGCCGAGAAATTCTTCAGCAAGGCCAGAGAAAACCGCAACCGGGCCAGTATGCTGCATAAGTTCATTTTTCAGCAGGACCCACTGCTTCAGGAAAACAGTGTACCTACCTTTCAATCGTGAGCAGCTAGACCACTGCCTCACTATTGACATAAAGGTAGTAGCAGGGCACCAATAGATATGGATTAACCATAAGCCAGGTAGCAGCAAAATGCGTTTTATTTGGGCAATAACAACATTAACCTAATGAAATTGACGGTATTCGGTTTTTATCCTAATTTTATAGCCTCCCAAGGCTAATTATACGAATACAACGTCACTCATGAGAACTCATTACCTCGCCGTAGCCCTGTTGCTACCCATGCTGGCATTTGCACAGCCAAAGCCAAAAAAATCCGCTCCCACTGCCGTCGACAAAGACAAGCAGATGATCCTTGCCGATCTGGACAAGCGGTCGCCCGAGTATGCCGGTATCTCCAAACAAATCTGGGACTTTGCTGAACTTGGCTATCAGGAAGAGAAAAGTTCGGCCCTACTGGAAGAACAATTGAAGAAAGAAGGCTTCGATGTTCAGACAGGGGTAGCTGGTATTCCTACGGCTTTCGTAGCTACCTATGGATCGGGCAAACCCGTTATCGGCATTCTGGGTGAATATGATGCGCTGCCCGGTCTGGCCACCGAAGCCAAACCTGAATTTACGCCCATTGCGGGTCAGAAAGGCGGTCATGGTTGTGGGCATAACCTCTTTGGAACCGCGTCGATGGCGGCTGCGGTCGAAGTTAAGGACTGGCTCAAACGATCAGGGCATTCCGGAACGATCAAAATTTACGGTTGCCCGGCCGAAGAAGGCGGATCGGCGAAGGTCTATATGGTGCGCGAAGGCCTTTTTAAGGATGTCGACGTGGTATTACACTGGCACCCCGGCGCTCAAAATGCCGCCGATGCGGGTACATCGCTGGCAAATAAGAATGCGAAATTCCGGTTCAAAGGCATTGCCGCCCATGCGGCTGCCTCGCCGGAGCGCGGCCGGTCGGCGCTGGATGGGGTCGAAGCGATGGATTACATGGTCAACATGATGCGCGAGCACATTCCATCCGATACGCGTATTCACTACGTGATCACAAAAGGTGGCGAAGCACCCAACGTGGTTCCGGCCAATGCTGAAGTCTACTACTACGTCCGCAATAAAGATCGGGCAGTGGTGCAAAGCGTTTGGAAACGGATCGAAAATGCCGCCGAAGGTGCAGCAAAAGGAACGGGAACGCAGGTAACCTGGGAAGTACTGGGTGGCGTGTATGATTTGCTGCCCAATGTAACCCTGGCCGAAGTGATGCACCAGAACCTGAAAACTGTTGGCGGGGTGACGTATACACCCGAAGAAACCGCTTTTGCTGAAAAAATCAGCGAGACGTTTGGTGATCAGAAAGTGCCCGTAACAAACGCAGCGCTGGTGAAAGATTTCCGCGATGCCTCCGAAAGTGCTACCAGTGGCGGCTCGACCGATGTTGGCGATGTAAGCTGGGCGGTACCAACCGTTGGCCTGTCGACGGCTACCTGGGTACCGGGTTCGTCGGCCCACAGCTGGCAATCGACGGCTGCCAGTGGCATGAGCATTGGTCAAAAAGGCATGATTGTGGCCGCAAAAACGCTCGCCATGACGGCATTGGATTTGTTCAAAACGCCCGTCCTCATCGAGAAAGCCCGCGCCGAATGGCTGACAAAGCGCGGAGGTGCTGACTTCAAATACGAAGCGTTACTTGGCGACAGAAAACCAGCGTTGGATTATAGAAAATAGCTGTCTACCAGTAAACCTATATGGTTTATAAAACCTTATAGGTTTGAATTGCCCGGTGCAGTTGAAGTCCGTACCTTTGCGACAGAATTCAAAGGGTGAGCGAAAGAGCGAGAGAATGAAAGAGTGAACGAGAGGAATCCTATCCCTCAACACACTTCACTCTTTCACTCTTTCATTCTTTCGCTCTTTCTTTCACTCTTTCGCTCTTTACCTAATGCTTCGTACTCATACCTGCGGTGAACTCCGCCTTACCGACCACAACACGACAGCCACCCTTTGCGGTTGGGTTCAAACAATCCGCGATAAAGGCGGTGTTTTATGGATTGACCTCCGCGACCGTTACGGTATCACCCAACTATTGCTCGAAGACGGGCAAACAGCCCCCGAATTATTTACGATGGCCCGCTCACTGGGGCGCGAATTTGTGATGAAGGCAACGGGAACGGTTATCGAACGTAAATCAAAAAATCCGAATATCCCTACGGGTGAGGTTGAATTAAAAGTAACGGCTTTAGAGATTTTGAATCCCGCCAAGCTGCCGCCGTTTCTGATTGAAGATGAAACCGACGGGGGCGATGATCTCCGCATGAAATACCGATACCTGGATCTGCGCCGTAATCCTGTTCGGCGAAGTCTCGAACTGCGCCACCGGATGGCTCAGCAAACGCGGGTGTACATGGATGGGCAGGACTTTATTGAGGTAGAAACGCCGGTGCTGATCAAATCGACACCCGAAGGCGCACGGGATTTTGTGGTACCAAGCCGCATGAATCCGGGCGAGTTTTATGCCCTTCCACAGTCGCCCCAAACGTTTAAGCAACTGCTGATGGTATCGGGTTTCGACCGGTATTACCAGATTGTCAAGTGTTTCCGCGATGAAGATCTCCGCGCCGACCGTCAGCCTGAGTTTACGCAAATCGACTGCGAAATGTCGTTTGTGGAGCAGGAAGATATTCTGAATATGTTTGAAGGGCTGATTCGGCACCTGTTCAAAGCGGTTAAAGGCATCGACATGGCCGAAGTGCCCCGCATGACCTATGCCGAGGCCATGAAACGCTACGGCTCCGACAAGCCCGACACGCGCTTCGGCATGGAATTCGTTGAACTGAAAGGTACCTTCGATACCGTCGATATGACCTCGGGCAAGGGCTTCGGTGTTTTCGATTCGGCAGAGATGGTCGTGGGCATCAACGTGCCGGGTTGTGCACACTACACCCGCAAACAACTCGATGAATTGACGGACTGGATCAAACGCCCCCAAATTGGCGCGAAGGGCCTGATTTATGTTCGCTATAACGAAGATCGCGACGGCGAACCGGGCACCCTAAAATCCTCCGTCGACAAGTTCTATTCGGAAGCCGATTTAAAAGCGTGGGCAGCTCATTTTGGCGCGAAACCCGGCGATTTGATGCTGATCCTTTCGGGTGATTGCGCGAAAGCCCGCAAGCAGTTGAATGAGTTACGTCTGGAAATGGGCAGCCGCTTAGGTCTGCGTGACCCGAATGTATTCAGTACATTATGGGTGCTCGACTTCCCCTTGCTGGAATATGGCGAAGAGGAAAACCGCTGGTTTGCCATGCACCATCCGTTCACATCGCCCAAGCCAGAAGATATTCCGTTGCTGGACACCGACTTAGGGGCCGTTCGGGCCAATGCCTACGACCTGGTGATTAACGGTACGGAAGTGGGCGGTGGCTCGATTCGTATTTTCAACCGCGATTTGCAGGCCCGTATGTTCAGCATTCTGGGCTTTTCTGACGAAGAGGCTAAAGCACAATTTGGCTTCCTGATGGATGCCTTCGAGTTTGGTGCACCTCCTCACGGCGGACTTGCCTTTGGTTTCGACCGGTTGTGTTCGCTTTTCGGTGGTGTCGACTCGATTCGTGATTTCATCGCCTTCCCCAAAAACAACTCCGGCCGCGATGTAATGATCGACTCACCCTCGCCCATTTCGCAGGCGCAGTTGAACGAGTTGAAAATCGCAACCATAGCGAAATAGTTTTTTTAACCACATCGGACCGCCGAAGCGGAGGCACAGAGGTCTAATGGGGAAGAACGTAACCCATTAGACCTCTGTGCCTCCGCTTCGGCGGTCCGATGTGGTTAAAAAAAACTTTATCTTATAAAATCGTCTAATTTCTGAGTTTACGCGTTGCTTTACTTGTCTACCCAGGGGTCGCGTGTTTGTTTTTGAAACTGATTTAGCTTCGTTTGCATTCGAGTCAGCACGTCCCGATAATGCGGGTTAGCCGCCAGATTTTTCACTTCGTCGGGATCGGTTTGGAGGTCGTATAACTCTAAACGGGGACGTTGCAAATAAGCAGTCACCGTTCGTTTACCAAAATGCGTCTGCTTCGTCCGAAGAATGTCCTGCCACGTAAACGAGTTGTACAGATCGAGTGCCATTGGATACGGAAGCTGATGCGCCAGATTGACGATCAGCTTGTATCGGCGTTCGCGCAACACCCGCATCGGGTAATACATGGTCACCTCGTGCAGGGAATGCGAGGCATACACGTCATCCCAACCCTGAACACGCTCCTGTTCAATAATCGACTTGAATGACCGTCCCTGTTTATGGGTGTTACCGGGCCACGCGTTGGCAAAATCCAGCAAGGTGGGTGTTATATCGACCCACGAGATCATGGCATCCTGCACAAAACCTGGCTTCTGTGGTTTGGGCAATTTAATAATGCACGGCAATCGCATACCGGGTTCATATAGCGTTGTTTTCGCCCCCGGAAAGGGCGCCCCATTATCGGACAGATAGATAATGAGTGTGTTGTCGTAGTGACCGGTATCTTTCAGGTAGTCGATCAGGCGACCAACACCTGCGTCAAGACGGCCGATCGACTCATAATACTGGGCTAGTTCGGCCCGACAGGCTTTTGTATCGGGCAGATAAGCCGGAACCCGAACGTCGCGGGGCTGATAGAAATGGTCGCCCACCTGCGGATACCCACCGGGACGATTGCCAAATAGATTAGGTTTCGAGCCATCAAAAACAGGCGAACCATCGGGCGCAACCGTATTACTTCGGTGCGGGTCATCGGTTGCGAAATAAAGAAAAAATGGGTGGGAAGCGTCCGCCGACTTATCATCCAGGAACGAGTAACATTGCCGGGCCATCTCTACCGGGCTACGACCAATTGATGCCGGATCATTAACGCCCCCCGCCTTCAGCACTTGTTGAAAGTGGTATACCTTCTCGGGAGCCACGTGTAATTTACCGATGCGAGCGGTACGGTATCCCGCTTTTTCCAGCAAAACAGGCAATGACTGCACCGTATCGAACGAGCTAAAGTGATGCTCCTGATGCTCCAGCCCATACATACCATTGGCATGATTATGCTGTCCGGTTAACAACACCGACCGGCTGGGACTACAACTGGCTGTTGTACAAAACGCATTCGAGAAGCGAGCGCCATCGGCCGCGAGCTGGTCAATATGAGGAGTTCGAATGGTTGGCTTTACTGGTAGCGTACCTGTAGGATTCAGATTCCCATAACAACCAAGAGCTTCACGCCCATGATCGTCCGCCACAATCAGGACAATATTAGGACGTGTATCTGTCTGATAACGAAAATATTCTCTGGATTTAAGATGATTTTTCCATGCAAACTTGCCAAGTAATCCACCTACTATATACAACCCGATCAGAAACCTGTTAAATGCGAAACTCATAGTGGTAGCTCAGTTATCATCTCAAGTATAGCTATTTCTGATCAAGATTTTTACCCCTTATTCATAGCAAATCCTACCTATTGTTACCAGTGGTTATAATAAATAAACTACTAAATAAAATTTTAATTCTTATAGTAACAATTGGGCATAATAATTGCACATAGTTGATTGACTTATCCAATTATTAATATCAATATTCATGACCGTCTTTCTTCGATGGGCAGTAGTATTATGCCAATTAATATCCTTTGGGGCGTTTGCTCAACTCACCGTTACGAGCCCGGTGCCGCGAATGGTCTTTCAGCGCGATCTGGACAACCAGGCCACCATCCTGGTCACCGGCATGGCCCCACCAGCCGCCACCTCCATCGAAGCCCGCGTCGTGCCACTGGCCATCGGGCAGGGTAGCGTCTCATCCTGGACTACCCTCAACCGAATCAACGGCTCAACCACATTCCGAGGCACCATCACCGCCCAGGCAGGCTGGTATCGACTCGATGTGCGGGCCAAAACGGGCACTACCCTCATCGCTCAGACCCAGGTTAACCGAGTCGGGATAGGCGAGGTGTTCATCGTGGCCGGGCAGTCTAATGCAGCGGGAGGCTTTCAACGGCCACCCAATTCGGTGGAGGACCGGGTGATGACCCTTGACTTCCGCCAGGACAGCCTCAGCGAACAACTTCTGCCCCTGCGCTTTAGCAACACCAGCTACGGGGCCAACATTGGCCCCAGCCAGCCCCCCCACATCTGGGGGCCGCTGGGCGACAAACTCGTTCAGCGGCTGAACGTGCCCGTTCTGTTTCTGGGGGCGGCCCTGGGGGGCACCACCAGTAGCGAATGGCAGCAGTCAGCAGCAGGTAACATCGGTACATCGGTCAACCTTGCTGTTTACCGTCGGCTGGGGGTGGTGCTGCTCCACTATGCGCTGCGCACCGGCGTGCGGGCCGTGCTCTGGCATCAGGGTGAAGGAGATATATCATCGACCACTCAGCAGTACTTTAACAATGTCAAGTACGTGATCGAGAAGAGCCGCCAGCAGGTGGGCAACCGACCCCTGCCCTGGGTCGTTTCCCGCGTGAGCTACACGCAGGGCCAAACGAATCCGCTGGTTATTGCGGCCCAGAACCAGCTCATCAGCAATGTACCCAACGTCTTTGCCGGACCTGCTACCGACTTCCTGACAGGGTACGACAACAGGGGGGGAGATGACGTTCACTTTCGGGGAGCGGGTTTTTTCCGCTTTATCGACACCTGGGATCAGAGCCTGACCACCGCCTTCTTTCAGCAGGCCCCCCCCCTGATGCCCACCGACTCGACCGCCCTCATCACCTCGGGCTACACCCTGCCCCTCACCCGACGACCCGGCGAAACTGTGGCCGTGGCCTCTCTGCGCAGCGACGCCCACGAGCCCGATAACCAGTACATTGCCCAGATCGTACGAGTCTCCGACGGCAACGTGGTTTTCGAGTCGGCCCCCTCCACCGACAACCCCATCCTGATCACCCTGCCCTTCACCCTGACCAATGGTCAGTACCAGTTGCGCACTAAAGCCACCCACCCCGTGCTGGCTGGCAGTTTGGGCGAGCCTTTCATGGTGCAGCAGGATGCCACCCCCAGCCCCGCCTTCACTATCTACCGAACCCCCATCAGCGGTGGCACCGCCGACTCGTCCATTCTTCGCTTTGGCTACGGCTATGATATGCCCTCTCATGGTCTATTGGCGATGGTACAGGCCACGGCTCCGGTGGAGGTGCGGGTTCAGCGAATCGACGGGGGTAGCTTTGCTGATTCTGGATGGGGTGTGGCACCCCCCAGTTCACAAGCCCCTGACAGCGACTGGAATTCTGATTTTAATTATATCCGATACTACCCAGCTCAAAACGCTGGCATCGATGGAGTTATACCCGGGGCCCGCTACCGGATCTCGGTCCGCAAACAGGGTGACACTAGTGCGGGGTTGTGGTATGAAACCGTGTTTCTGCAACGGCGCAACATCCTTTACTACCCTATGGAGCCTACTGGCCCCATTCCGCCCGTACTGACGCTGAATGAGCCGGTGGCCAGTGCCTGCTTGAGTGGTACGGTCAATGTGGTGGTCGATGTAACCGACAATGTGGTGAACAGAGGCAATATGTTCAGTGTGCGTCTTTCGGATGTAAACGGCTCCTTTACCAACGAAACCACCATTGGGAGCGGCTCGACCAGTCCAATCTCATTGACTCTGTCTCCTTCGCTACCGGCCGGAACCAACTACCGGATTCGGATTGTGGCCAGCAATCCGGCCGTCGCCAGTGCGCCCAGCCAGCCGCTGTCCATCTGTGCGGGCGGGGCCGACTTATCCCTGAACATGAGTGTTAGCAACCGAACGCCGACCACCAGCCAGCCTGTTACCATCACTATGGTGCTGGCTAATGCCGGTCCTTTTGCCGCTACCAATGTGCGAGCCCAGAGTATACTGCCTGCTGGCATGGCTTTCGTTGATTCTCCTTCGGGGAATGTCAGTGCCTCAGCCAACACAGTTACCATCCAGGCGGGCAGTCTGCCAGTGGGCAGTAGGCAGCCCTTCGTTTTCCGGGTCAGGGCCAGCCAGTCGGGTAGCTATGCGACTTCGGCTCAGATCACGGCCAGCGGCCAGTTCGATGCCGACAGCCAGCCCAATTCGGGCACCGGAGATGGACAGGATGACGAAGCGACAGTGGACATGCGTACCCCCGATGCCAGCGGCCCCCAAATTCGTTCACCCAACTCTAACCAAGCTGCTCCGCCAATTGTGCAGAGTAATCAGCCACCTACTGACTCAGCCAAAGCCGATTTAAGTCTGAACCTGAGCGCCAGCAAACTGGTAGTGAGTTCTGGCGAGGTCATGAGCGTTACGCTGGTGTGCAGTAATCGGGGGGGAGCTACGGCCAGCAACGTTAGCCTGCAAACGCTACTACCCACGGGTTGGCGGCTGAACGTAACCACAGGGTTGACAATCAATGGGCAAACCATCACGGTTCCCATCGGGACAATTCCGGCTGGTGGTTCGAAGGCTATGGTCTTACAAGTGCGTGTTTCGGGGTCGGGAACGATTCGCTCTCAGGTATTAAGTGCTACTCCCATCGATTCAGACTCCACTCCGGGCAATGGACTTAATAAAGGGGAAGATGATGAGGCCTCGCTGAGTTTACGCGTGCGTTAATACCATTTTAAAAATAAAAGGCCCTACATCGAACGGGGCCTTCTTATTTTTAAAATACTCTCAACTGTCCACAATTCACGTCTAATTACTTCTTCACAATCTCTTCGAGAAACGCCCGAAACTGATCGGCGAATTCGGGTCGCTTGAGAGCGAATTCGACGGTTGTTTTCAGAAAGTCGAGTTTGTTGCCAATGTCGTGGCGCTTGCCTTCGATGCGGTGCGCGTACAGATTTTCGCGTTTCAGCAAGAGCAACAAGGCATCGGTCAATTGAATTTCATTGTTCTTACCCACTGGCGTTTGCTCCAGCATGGCAAAAATTTCGGGGGTCAGGATGTAGCGACCGGCAATGGCCATATTCGACGGGGCTTCGCTGATCGAGGGTTTTTCGATCAACGTGTCGAGCTCAAAAATACGCTCGCTCAATGACTTACCCCCCACAATACCATAGCGATTTACCTTGTCGTGGGGCACCTCTTCAACCGCAATAACGGAACCGCCAAACTGCTCAAATGTGTCGATAAGCTGCTGGGTTACGGGAATAACCGAGTCCATGATCGTATCGCCCAGCAAGACCGCAAACGGCTCATTACCAACATGATGCCGGGCGTACCGAATGGCATCGCCGAGGCCGTTCAGTTCCCGCTGCCGAACATAGTGCAGGTTGGCCATGTCCGACAAACGGCGCATCTCGTCCAGCAATAGCTGGTCCTCTTTTTCTTCGAGCCGCATTTCGAGTTCGAAGTTGCGGTCGAAGTGGTCTTCGATGGCCCGCTTGCCTTTGCCCGTAATAATCAGAATATCTTCAATACCCGAATCGACGGCTTCCTGCACGACATACTGGATCGTGGGGCGGTCAATAATGGGCAGCATTTCTTTCGGCTGGGCCTTCGTGGCGGGCAGAAACCGGGTGCCAAGTCCGGCAGCGGGGATAACGGCTTTCTTGATCATAACTAAAAGAGCGAAAGAGTGAAAGAGTGAATGAGCGATTTGTCTAGACGGCATTTTCGCTCATTCACTCTTTCGCTCTTTCACCATAATTAAACTACATACGGCTTTATAACACGAGCGTTTATTTTCTTCAATTCGACGAATAGCCGGTTCAGCATGGCGTCATCGCGGTAGAGGCCAATGATGGAGCCACCCGACCCGGTAAAGGAAGCCGACGCACCACAGGAACGAGCTTTCTCGATCAAACTCCGGTTACGGTCGGTGATGTTATAGATCTGTGCCCGCAAATCGAAGTTTCGGTTCACAAGCTCATTCAGCGACTTGGTATCCTGCCGGAGAACAGCGTCGCGACCTTCGCGGGCTACGTCGGCAATGGCGCTCATGGTGTCAACCACAACGGGTTCACCTTTGAGCCAGCGCGTCCGGATGTCGTTGTGTACCTGACCGGATTGTTTGCCCAGGTCGGTATTGTAGGCAATGTACAGTTTGGGCAACAGGCGTGAATCGAGCGGCTCATATTGACCGTAGCCCTGACGCTCCATCGTTTCGCGGTCGAAGTCCATATATACGCAGCCCTCGTAGCATTGAATGACGCGATCCTGTAATCCAGCCGTAATGCCCAGTTCTTCAGCTTCGGTAGCCAGCACCAGATTGGGCAATATAGGCTGCGGAATATCGACGCCATAAAATTGCATCAGTGCCCGAAAGGTGGCGACAATGATAGCACTGGAGCCGGACAAGCCCACCTGCCGGGGAATGGACGTATTATATCGAATTGAAAAATTCTGGTTAGGGAGCCGAATATGTTCATTCTCACAGTATTCGGAAAACTTCTTGATGGCGGCCTTCAACAGCGGGACGCCCCCATGATAACCGAGTGTACTCACGGAGTCGCGCAGATGGTACAAACTCCGAAACACGTTTGTATCCTGCAACTGGGGCTCGATGTGGAGTTCGGGCGAGGGGTAAAGCGTTACAGACGCCCCGAAGTTTCGAACAGAGATGGCAATGGTTTTACCAAAAAATCCATCGGACGGGTTTCCTAACAATCCCGCCCGAGCATAGGCACGGGTTTCGATAAGCAAAACGGTAGCGGAACGGATGTTCGCCGGCTAAATAATTAAACGACAAGTTTACGAAAGAATAATCAGGATAAATACGCGTGAGCAGCACCCGATAATAAAAAAGCGACTGGATGTTCTCCAGTCGCTTTAAGGCATAGCTACTTTTCATTAGACCGGCGAACCGGCTGCATTATCTTATTTGGTGTCGTCTTTCGAGACGTCGGTTTTATCTTTTTCGTCATACCCTACGTGGTGCGGGTCATACCCTTCGCCGGGACTGTCGCCCTCTTCGAGATAGGTTGCATCTGCCCGGTGCAGAAGCGCATCATCGGATGGATTTTCAGCGATTTCACTTAGTTTTTTAGCCGCTTCATCGCTCATCATGCGCCCTTTGGGTGCTTCGGAAATAGCATCGGCGTTCACGTCCCACTCCTGATTTCCACCCAGGCTTTCGCCTTTTGGATTACCAGACCGGCCTTCGCCCGTATTTTCCTCACGGGTATCGTGGGTCATGTTTCTATTTTCGGAATCCATATCCATACCCGATGTTGCGCCCATCTGGTTTGTGCCAACGCCCTCCGATTCGCGACCGTAATCGGAATCGCCGTGCTGGTTAGGGTCATGAGAATAAAATTCAGGATCTAGTTTATCCGGGTCGAATGGTGATGTCGTTGCCATGGCGTTAAGTGTTTTTTTACACTATAACCCGTGCGAAGCAGAGTTGTTTGGAAAGGGTAAAGGGAGAGTGGGTGGAGTGGTGGGGTAGGTGTAGTGAGTGAAGTAAGTGAAGTAAGTGAAGTAGTGAGTACTCCATCTATTTCACCCATTACACCTATTTCACTCACTACACCTATTCCACCCATTACACCTATTCCACTCACTACACCCACTACACCACTCCACCACTTCCCATCCCCCTTATTTCCTCCAGCAGCTGATCGTTGGTTTGCTGAAGTAAAGCAACGCGCTCGTTAAGCTGAAAAAGCAGGAACTCCATATTCCGCAATCGCTCTTCGGTAGTGATGGCTGCGGAGGGCGAATTAAGCACCTTAAACATCAAGCCTTCGCCCCGCAATAACCAGTCGCCATTCACCTGTGGGTAGGCCACCAGAATTTTTTCGAGCGTGTCGTAGCGAGGCTTTAATCGACCGTGTAAAATATGATAAACTTTTTCGCCCCGATGCTCGCCCAGCTTTCGGGAAAATTCGAGTACGCTGATATCGAGCGAGTCGATGAGCTGCTGAAGGCGAAGATTGATCGTCATAACTTACATTTTTTTATGTAAAAACTAAGAGGAGCGCGGATTGGACAGATCGAACGGATTTCCATTTCATTAAAGTTCCCTCGCTAAGTGGCAAACAGGCAGTTAAATTGATTTTAAGGGGCATTTAATGAGCTTTCACATTCCCGATAAGCCCGCAATCCAGTGAGATAGAAAAGACATCAGGAAAGCTGAAAATACTTATACAAAGGGCTTGTTTTTTACACAGTTTTGTGTAATTTTAAACTAGTAAACACGATGCCCTAAAAAGGCAAAAGGGACCTCAAAATGGGCCCCCTGCTTGAACAGTAAACAACAAATACTAATGAACACACAAAGCAATAGCCAAATTGAGACAATTCAAAGCGGTAACGAACTTAAACCGAATCAAAAAATTAACGAGTTGACTGGCGAGGTCGTAAATAGTGGGCTCGCCCGGCGATACAAATACCTGGAAGGACACCCGCGTCAATACCGATTCGATGCCAAGGAAGGTGTGTTCAATATCAACGGTAATGAGAAGCTTGGGCGCACCCTGACCTTCCAACCTATTGCATGGCGTATTTTCACGGACAACATCCTGAACATGGGTACCAAAAACTGGGCAGAACTTTTCTTTATCGACGAGAAAAACTGCGTATCGGCGGTGCTGTTTCATGGGTATTCGGTCGACAATATTTTTCGGCTGATCGAACCACTCTATTACGACGACCTGACGCTGGCCGATGTGGTCATTACGGCCGTTGCCGAGAAGAAAGAGAACAACAAAATTCAGCCAAAGGGCGTCTATTACATTGCCAACTTCACGTACAAAATGGCTGATGCCGAGAAAACGAAAGAACTGAAGCAGTTTGCCCAGGAGGTTAAAGTATTCCGTCAGGAAACCCTGACAGATATTGCCAACATTAAAACGGCAATGAACTACTATAACCCGTTTGCAAACCCTGTCGATGAGCCAGCCTTATTGGCCGTTGGCTAATCGATCTGCTTTTTCTCAACGTTTCCCCTTTTCTGTATGGTTTCTCAACTTCTGACATCCTCTCGGCAACCAATTTATACAACCGGCGATGATTACCGGGCCCTGTCGCGTGTATCGAACTCTGACTTGACCCGGCTCAAAGAAGAGCACCTGGGTTATTGGTCGGTGCCTTCAGCCCGGTTTATTCCCGAAAAGACCAAAGCGTTTGGTCGGGCGTTTCACCAGCATCTTCTCGAACCTGAAACGGTTGGGACCGTCTTATCGCAGTTTCTGCCTGATATGATGGAACCAACCATCAATACGGATGCGCTGGCCCCGGCCCAAACAAAGCAGTTAGCCACACTGATGCGAACAATTCGGCAGGATGCTTTTTGTCGGCGGTATCTGCGGTTGTCTGAGCGAGAGCGCATTGTCCTCTCAACGGAGCCAACGACCGGCATTGCCTGTAAGGCGCGGCTGGATATGGTCTATACCAGTCCCAAACGCCGGAATACCATGGTGATCGACTTAAAAACAACCTCCGCCCGAACCCAGGCCCAGTTTCTGGAGTCGTGCTATACCTATGATTACGACCGGCAGGCAGCGTTTTATATCGATAGCCTGCGCAACGCCGACGGTCGTGAATGGGGCACGACGAAGCAATTTCGTTTTGTGTTTATCGGCATCATGAAGCAGAGTCCGCACCGGCTTTTCGCCGTAGATGCGACGTCGATTCCGGGCTTTATCGACTACGGTCGGAAGAAATACCGCTTCTGGCTTCGCAAGTGGCACGATGAACAAACAACCGACCAATTGGTAGCCCCCGCCTGGAGTATGAGTGCGTAAAAATGGACAGTTAATGGTTTTCGGTATACGGTTGGCTGACGCGTCAGCAACACTCGTGCGTCAGCCAACCGTATACCGAAAACCCTACACCGCAAACCGAATCCCGTAAACCTCGTTATGAATGCATCAATAATAACCCTCACCCCTACCGAACTCCATTTTGATTGGGGTACGGACGGACTGGTGTTGTGGATTGAAGAGCTGGATGGCGCCGATAGTCTGGCCGGACAAATGAGTGAGGTAATGGACCGAATCGCCTTCGCCATAGAACTGCAAACGGGCTGGGACCACCGGACGGATGGCAACACCTTACACCCGCTGTATGGCTACCGGCTTCTGTTGCGAGATGCATCGGGCCTGTGGAACGCTGTCCAAACCGACGAAACCGGCCACTTCGCCGGCCTGACACCCCTCGAAGAAATGGACTACGAAGTAGCCTATGATAAGGTCATGTGGCTGGATTAAAGAGAGTTGATAAGCATTTTAGCAATTTTTTTTAATCCAGCCACTTACTGTACTCCCATGCAACCTTTTGGATTTGGCTGGCATCTTTACCCAAAGTCAAACACAACTCCAAAAGCACACATGAAAACCCTTCTTCTCTCACTTCTTTTTGCCAGCCTGGCCGTGGCACCTGTTTTGGCACAATCAACGGTTGATGCCAAAGATATTATTGCCAAAATCAATCGTAAAGAATCTGTTTCGTATCAAAACGCCACGATTACCGGCGACCTTGACCTGACTGATCTGGCCAACAGAAGAGAGTCTCGTGAAGGAGGCTGGGGCGATTCGCGTCAGTTTCTAAGTGTTGTGGAAGTACCCGTAACCTTTAAAAACTGCAAATTTACGGGTAAGTTTCTGGCGTATCGCACTGAAGATTCTGACCGCAAACTGATCAAAACCAACAACATCGTGTACAATGCCGACTTCAGAGAAGGGGTCACGATTGAGGGCTGTACGTTTGAAAAAGATGCGGCCTTTAAGTATTCGATCTTTGATCAACGGGCCATTTTTACGAACAATACCTTCAAGGACATAGCGCTGTTCAAGTACAGCAAATTCCGCAACGCAGCCGACTTCAGCGGGTCAACCTTTCGGGATTATGCCGATTTTAAATACACGAAGTTCGATGAATCGTCGTCCTTTCAGAAAGCAGCTTTTGAGCAGTATGCCGATTTCAAATACACGAAATACGACGAACGGGTTGATTTCGGTCAGGCTCGCTTTAACCGCAACGCCGACTTTAAATACACCCATTTTCCCCGTGGTACAAATTTCGACGATACCCGTTTCGAAGGCTCTACCGACTTCAAATACACCACCCTCGATGGACGGAAATTCTCTCCAAATGGGCGGTAAGTAGTAGTTGACAGGTTATTGATTATTGGGTAATTGTCATTCCAGTTACCTAGTAACCAATAACCTAATAACCAATTTACAGGTTTACCAATACGTTAACCAACTCCTCAACGTATTGAAACGCGCCACAAAAATTTTCCTTGCACTGGTCGTCCTGCTGATCATTGCCCGCTTGCTTCTCCCCTATTTCGTACTTCGGTACGTCAATAAGACCCTGGCCGACATGGGAGGTGGGTATACAGGCCATGTCGAGGATATTGACATTCAACTCATTCGGGGTGCTTATCAGATTGATGATTTGCGTATTCGCAAGATCAGCGGAAAAGTTAAGGAGCCCTTCATTTACATTCCCAAAACAGACCTTTCAGTTGAGTGGAAGTCGCTCTTTAAGGGAAAATTAGTAAGCGAAGTTGAAACCTACGAACCCGAAATAAACTTTGCCTTCAGCGAGAGCGAAGCCAGTAGTCAAACAGGGGCCGATGTAGACTGGACGGCTTATCTTAAGAAACTCCTGCCCATCAGCATCAACCGTTTTGCTATCGTCAATGGCAAAGTCAACCTGATAAGTCTGGTAACGCACCCCCGCGCCGACCTGTCTATTCAGAAATTTCAGGGCGAAATTCGGAATATTCGGAATGTCGAAGACAAAAATAAAAAGCTTCCCTCACCGGTCGTGGCATCGGGGGATGTGCCGGGTTATGGCGGCACCATGAACTTTTCGGCCAACATGAATTTTCTGAAAATTGTGCCGGATTTCGACTACAACCTCCGATTCAGCGATTTACAACTGGTTAAGCTCAACCCGCTGGCCAAAGAGTATGCCAATATTGATTTTGAGCGGGGCACGGTGAGCGTTTACAGCGAAATGGCCATGCTCGATAGTAAGCTGAATGGCTACCTGAAGCCGCTTACGAAAGGCATGCAGATTTTCAAACTCAATGAGCATGAAGGTCGCTCAGTAGGCAAATTTTTTACTGAGTTGCTGGCCCAGGGAGGTACGGCCATCCTCAAGAACCAGAAGCATGATCAGGTAGCCACCCGAATCCCACTCAATGGAACGATTGATAACATCGAGACATTCGTTTGGCCAACGATTTTTGGTGTGTTGCGTAATGCCTATATCGAAGCGTTCCAGGGTAAATTCGACAACAACATCACCCTAAAGGATGCCCTAAAAAGCGTAAAGGAAGACTTTAAGGAAAAACGAATCGAACGAAAGGCTGAACGAAAAGAGAAGCGGGCAGAGCGAAAAGCCGAACGCAAGAAGAAGCGAGCAGAACGAAAAGCCAAAAAGAAGAACAAGGATTAAATGGAATTATTAAACACGGATACGGTCCGCCGTTGGGGCACAGAGTTTAAGGAATTGGAAAATCTTTAAACTCTGTGCCCCAACGGCGGACCGTATCCGTGTTTAACAAGCCTGTTTTACTGCTTTGGCTTACGATACAGCAATGTATCTGCTCGAGCGCCCGAAGCGGTTCGGCGGGGAGCATACCTGTTCTTACCTTTACGTACACCAGCATCCTTTTCCTGTTTATAGGACGGAATGGCATTATCCTTACTTTCCAGATTATCCTTTTGCGAAGGTGGCGGAATAGGCTTGTTCGACCGCGCCGTTACAGCCGACTTCGATTTAGGATTGTTCACACCAGCCGTCATGGATTTGGGCTCACTCGCTTTGTTCGATGAGGGTGTCGTCTGAGCCAGGGCTGTCGTGGTCATCAGCGCTACACCGAGCATTAATTTGATCATATTTTTCGTTGAGTTTTATTCATTAACACTTACCGTCGAACGCTGTCTACTTTCGTAGCACCACCCCGGCGCAGCGAATCGGGCGGCAGGCGCTTTTGCTTCCGGTTTTTGGGTAACGTCGTATCCAAACCCGCTTCCATTTTCATACGCTCCTGCCGGTTGGTCTTCATCTTAGGCCGCGCTGGATTGGCCTGACGGGTATCCGTCGTTGATGTCGACTGCTGCATGGTTGGCGTTTGACCGCTTTGGCCAAATGCACTTACGCTTAGGATAATACCCAGCATACCAAACATGAATCGTTTCATAATTTCGTTGAGTTAGTATCAACTTGTAACGACTTGAGGCAACAATAGGTTATGGTTTTAGCGGGTTATTGAGGATGTGAACTACCGGAATCTTTAGGCTTTTGTTCCTGCAACCCGATTTCCGGGCGGTTTTTGTGGAATCCCGCCCGTTATTGCATCAATAGGGGTAAGCAGTCAGTTCGTGTATGTTTTTAAAACTGTTTCGTAAGCCCAGGCCCAGTACCGACCGATCGCGCAGCGATCCGGCCGACTATATCGCAACCTACCGCGCTACCGGCGACCTGGCCGTATTGGGCGAACTTTATGAGCAACATATGGACCTGGTCTATGCTGTTTGCTTCAATTACCTGCGTGATGAAGACGAAGCCAAAGATGCCGTTATGAGCCTGTTTGAACAGTTGGTGACCGACTTGAAAAAGCACGACGTGCAGCAATTTGGTCCCTGGCTTCACAGCGTTGCCCGTAACTACTGTTTGATGCAGCTGCGTAAAAATCAGGCTCATCCCAAAACCGCGCTGGTAACCGGCACGGGAGCCGACCTTGACGATGAACCCGTTATGCGAATTGCAGAAGATGACTCCGACCTGTTGGACCTTGAAGAAGACCTGACAACAATGGAAGCCTGCTTGCAAACCCTGCCACCCGAACAGAAAACCTGTCTGACCCTCTTTTATCTGGAAAAGAAAACCTATACCGAAGTGGCCGACCTAACGGGTTACGATCTGAAACAGGTAAAAAGTTATTTGCAAAATGGCCGCCGAAAGTTGAAAATTTGTATGTCTAAGTAACGCAGGGTTATCTCTGCGCTTTAGTTGATTGCGGGCAATACCGCGTTACAACAATGATTGACCAACTAACTTTTGATGATTTACGGGCGTATCAATCCGGGCAGTTAAGTGGCCCGGCGCGGTACCGTGTAGAGCGACTTCTGCTCGAAAACCCTTTCTACGCCGACGCACTTGCCGGGTTGGAAGCCATGCAGCAAACAGCCGCTAACACATCGGCACACCCAACCACCGAGCAGCTTGCCGAACTTCGGGATGCCCTGCATGAGCGCATTCATGCCTCGGCAACTAAAAAACGGCTCTGGCCACTCTGGATTGCGACAACAACAGCCGCTATTTTGTTTATGCTGGCCGTAGCCATTTATTTAATCTTTTTTGCGCCAAAGCAACCCGTAAAATCAATACCGAAGCCGACACCTGCCGTAACGAGTAGTGTGTTCAGTAACACCGTGTTCGGAGCGGTAACGGCATGACAGAAAAGCGCCTGCACAATAGCCAGCAATAAAAAAATAGCCTACCCTTTTGACCGAACGCTCAATATTCTTTTGAAAGAATAAAACATTTCCAAAACGAAGGACGTTAACCGGACATATCAACTTATCGATTGCTCTATGTTTCGCGCAAATTCACTACGTATTACACTACTCTCCTTTCTGTTTCTTACTGGCTGTTTATCAGGCAGTTTTGCCCAACAACGATTTAGTGCAGGCCCACGGGTTGGCTTGAATTTATCCACATTTGGCATGGATGCCAAGGGGTATACGTTACGGCCGGGTGTAACAGCCGGTGCCTTTTTAATGTACAGCTCACTGAACCATTTTGGTATTTCGGGCGATGTTCTTTACTCGCAAATGGGTGGTAAGTATAACCAGTCCAATGACTCGTTCAAACAACGGATCAACTACCTCGAAATCCCCGTTGCGCTGCGTTATTTCCTGACATTGAACGGAAATTTCCGACCCAATGTGTTCTTTGGTCCATCATTGGGTTTTAAGCTCAATGCAAAACGCACCAACTACATAAATCAGGGCGTTGTTAAACAGGATTTCGATAACAGCGCTCAATTCCGCTCGATGGATTTAGGTCTGGTTGCCGGTTTCCAGCTTAACTTTAAAGGACTGGCCGAACGGCAGCGTTTCCTGATCGATGCCCGTTACCGCTACGGTCTGAGCGACATTACGCTCGACGACAACCAGAACGTCAATAACTCAACCATCACCCTAACGCTCGGCTACGGCTTTGGCGTTGGGCCGGAATACCGCAGCCGGTACCGGAAATAGTTAATTCGCACTGTCTATCAAATGTCCTCGCTACGCTTATTTAATGAGCTGGCGAGGACATTTTTTGTATTTTTGGCCTATCACGACCCAATTTTCCTGCTCATGCCCTTCTGCCGGTTCGCTTTTTTTGGTTTTCTCAGCGTTTTATTGTCCTTAACGACCTTCGCGCAAACAACATCACCAACGTTTCTCAAACTTAACCCTAGGCAGGCCTGCTGGGTCGATTCGGTGTTTACGAACATGAAACCCGAAGACCGCATTGCCCAGTTGATCATGGTGGCCGGGTACTCGAATCGCAAACCGGGCTACGAAGATTCGCTTATAACACTGGTTCGAACCAATAAACTTGGTGGAGTGGTCATGTTTCAGGGTGGGCCTGTTCGGCAGGCGCGGCTCACCAACCGGTTGCAGGCCAGTTCGCCCGTGCCGCTGCTCATTGCGATGGATGCCGAATGGGGTATTGCCATGCGACTCGACAGCACGGTTCGCTATCCGTATCAGATGACGCTGGGTGCTATGCAGGGCGCAGGTTCCGATTCGCTCATTTATCAGATGGGGGCCAATTTGGCAAAACAGGCCCGTCGACTGGGTATGCACGTGAACTTCGCCCCCTCCGTCGATGTCAATAATAACCCCAACAATCCCGTTATAAACTTCCGGTCGTTTGGCGAGAACAAGTACGAAGTGGCACGCAAGGCCCTCGCCTACATGCGCGGCATGCAGGATAACCAACTGTTAACCAGCCTGAAACACTTCCCTGGCCACGGCGATACCGGCACCGATTCACACTACGACTTGCCGCTGATCGCCAAGAGCCGTGCCCAGCTCGATTCGCTGGAGTTGTATCCATTCCAGCAGTTGATCAAAGCAGGTGCTGCCGGTGTCATGATTGCCCATTTGAGTATTCCCGCGCTCGATACCACGCGCAACCGCCCCTCAACCCTCTCCCCCGCCATTGTTACGAACCTCCTCAAAAACGAATTGGGTTTCCAGGGACTGGTTTTTTCAGATGCCATGAACATGAAAGGCGTTACCAAGTATTTTCCTTCGGGCAAAGCCGATGAACTTGGTATTGAAGCGGGCATGGACGTACTGGAATTTACGGAAGATGTGCCAGCCGCGTTAGCCCAGATCAAACAGGCCATTGTCGACGGACGTATCAGTCAGGCTTCTATCGACGCCCGTTGCCTGAAAGTATTAAAGGCCAAAGCATGGGTTGGACTGGATCAGTACAAACCCATTGAGATGGAGAATCTGGTTAGTGATCTCAATCCTGTACAGGACGAATTGCTCAACCGGAAGTTCACCGAAAGCAGCCTGACTGTTCTTAAAAATGATAAAGGGTTATTGCCTCTGCAACGGCTCGACACACTCCGAATTGCCTCGGTAGCCGTTGAGAGCGACAAAATCACGGCTTTTCAGCAAATGGCGAGCAACTATACGCAGGTCGATCACTTTAACCTGACATCCCGCACGCCCGATTCCACGCTGGCGATGATCCGCGATTCACTCAAAAACTACAACCTTATTCTGGTTGATGTTCACCTGAACAACATCCGCCCTGCCGTTAAATATGGTCTGCAAGCCAAAACCGCCGGGCTGGTTGGCGAGTTGGTGGCGACCGGAAAAGCCATTGTTACGGTGTTCGGGAATGTGTATGCGCTGGACAAGCTCACCTTCCCGATGGACACGGTCCAACCCAGCCGTAACATTGAACAGGCAAGGGCCATTATCATGCCCTATCAACTCACGAACTACACCGAAGAGTTATCGGCACAGTTGATTTTTGGGGCTATCGGCGCATCAGGCAAACTACCCGTCACCGTTAACCAACGCTTCCGATTGGGCGATGGCTTGCCCGTTAAATCCATCGGTCGGCTCAAATACACCATCCCCGAAGAAGTGGGTATCAACGGTAAATTCTTGGCGCAACAGGTCGACTCCCTTGTCAATGTGGGTATAAGTCAGGGTGCTTTCCCGGGATGCGTGGTGCAGATGGCGAAAGACGGCAAAGTGATTTTCCGGAAAGCGTATGGCAAACATACCTACGATGCTTCGCTGGGGGCCGAACCCCTGCCCGTTCAGCTGGACGACCTCTATGACATGGCATCGGTTACGAAAGTGAGCACGTCGACGCCGGCCCTGATGCACCTCGTTGACGATGGGAAGTTTAACCTCAACGGCAAAATGGCCGATTACCTGCCCGGTTTCAAGAAATCGAATAAAGCGGATTTACTCTGGCGCGATGTGCTCACCCATCAGGCCCGACTAAAAGCATGGATTCCGTTCTGGATGGACACAAAAAATCCCGATGGTACATGGAAACCCAAAACGTTCAAAGCGGAACGCTCCGGTCGTTACCCCATTGAGGTGACGGACAGCCTGTATGAATTCAAAAACTACCCAAAAACGATTTTCGAGCAAATAAAAGACTCGCCCCTGAACGCGAAAAAAGAGTACGTGTATTCTGATTTGTCGTTCATCCTATACCCTCAAATTGTGAAGCGCTTAACGGGAATTGACTTTGAGGATTACCTCAAAACAACGTTCTACAAACCACTCGGGGCCACTACGCTTACGTTTTTACCCCGTCGATATTATTCACTCAGCCGGATTGTACCCACAGAATATGACTCGCTGTTCCGCAAAACACTCATCTGGGGGCGTGTCCATGACGAAGGCGCAGCTATGTTGAACGGGCTTTCGGGACACGCGGGCTTGTTTGGTAATGCCAATGATTTGATGAAGGTGTATGAGATGTATCGCCAGAAGGGCAGCTACGGCGGTCAACAGTTTATTTCGGCCAAAACCATTGCCGAATTCACGCGCTACCAGTTTCCGGAGTTGGGCAACCGGCGCGGACTGGGTTTCGACAAACCCTCGTTTACCTATACCGGCAATGCCCCAAAATCGGCGACCAAAGCCAGCTACGGGCACTCAGGCTACACGGGCACCTTCGTTTGGGTTGAGCCCGATCCGGCCTATAAACTGACATACATATTTTTGTGCAATCGTGTGTATCCTACGAGAAATAACCCTAAACTTGGTAATCTAAATACCCGCACCAATATCGTCGAAGCATTGTATCAGGCAACGAAACGTGGACTGCAATGAAAGACCATTTGATTCAGTTACTGGATTATGAACTCTGGGCCAATCAACGGATAATCGAGTCGCTTGACACCCTCAACAGCCCGCCAGCGCGTGCCATTGCGGTAATGGGCCATATTTTGTCGGCTCAACATGTATGGTTTGGTCGGGTCATGCATGCGACGACCTTTGTTACTATCTGGGAAGACATTCCCGTTAGCTGGATGATCGAAACCGCCGAACGACAGCATCGGCAAATCGTTAGCCACGTACACGCACTCAACGACTCCGAGCTCTTTGAGTTGGTTGAGTATGTGAACACCAAAGACATGCGCTACAAAAGTTCGCTGCTGGATATCCTCACGCACCTGAGTCACCATGCGGCCTATCACCGGGGCCAGGTCGTGCAGCTTATCCGTCCCATGCTGAACGAAGCTCCCGTCACCGATTTTATTGTCTTTACGCGTGAGAATCAACGGGTGAAGTGATAGACTGATTTAGTGTAAACTAAATTTTATGGTATTTACCCCCAACCCCCTGAAGGGGGCTTAAGTTGAGAATAGTCAAGCTTAAGCCCCCTTCAGGGGGTTGGGGGTAAATACCATAAAACTTAGTTTACACTTTACCGACTCAAAGATGGGCTAGTTCATTACACATAGAAGAGCTAAATCTGGAACATACTTTACTGTCTGGAGAGAAGTCCCTTTTGACTGAAGCCCTCACTTCCAGACGTAATCTGGCGCCTAATTACCCCTGTTGACGCCACGATTTCCCAACTTGACGACCGATTTTCAGCACTACGAAAGCTAAATATGTAGGTTTGATGCCATAAACGTATGAGTTCATATACGCTGGTTCATCTAATCTATACCATTATGAGTTTTATCGCCCAACTGCTGTTGTCGTTATTTATCCTGAACATGAGCGTAGCCCTGGGTGCCGGGTTATACGAAGTAAGGATGATTGTCCATCTATGGTTTCCCGGATCAATCAAGTCCGGCTTTCAGATCAATAGCCGGGCTATCCGTGATATAGATTCAGGAAGAAAGTTCTGGGCATTTGTTACTACAGGACCTCTTACACTACTCACGATAGCGAATCTGGTGCTGGCATGGCAGTCTCAACTACCCGGTTGTGAGTGGTGGCTTACCGCAGCGTTGCTAATCCTGATCGAACGAATTAGCACCTTTTCTTTCTTTATTCCCGTCGCTATCAAGTTACAGGCGCCCAACCCGCCCCCCCCTGAACGGGTCAACCGTCTGGCTGCTCTATGGATTGGTTTCAATTACGTACGGAATAGCCTCACCTTGCTGGCCTGGGTGTTCGCGTTGAGAGCATTCGCTTTTGTTGTGTAACTGGTTTTGAAAGAGCCTATCTACTTCAGTTGCAGGAACCTAATAGAATCCATAATTAAACCCTTGACTGTTTTTGTACAAGTAGGTTTACAGTACGTATTCACGAATCAAAACGTCATTCCCATAATCGATTCGCAGCCGTCAGGATGATTGGCTGCTTGTCGGTAATGACAATCGTTTGTTCATGCTGTACAGCAAAACTATCCTTGGCAACTAATGTCCAGCCATCCCCTTTCTCCTGAGCATAGGTGGCTCTGGTGGATAGGAACGTCTCGATAGCCACAACCGAGTTCGTCCGGAAACGCGCTTTATTGGACCGATCATAATAACATAGAATCTCGAGCGGTTCTTCGTGTAAGCTCCGACCTATTCCATGCCCAGCCAGATTCTTAATAACCCGGTAGCCACTTCGCCTGGCCTCATTATCAATCAATCGCCCGATCTCAGCGATTTTCACCCCTCCCCGGATATGACTAATGGCTTTGGCCAGAATTCGCTTTGAGGTTTCCACCAAGTCACTATGCTGATGAATATCCTGCCCTAGAACGAAGGAACCTCCGTTATCTGACCAATAGCCATTCAGTTCGGCCGATACATCAATGTTAACTAAATCCCCTTCCCGAAGAAACCGTTTTGCAGAAGGAATGCCGTGACATACTTCCTCATTTAAACTAATACAGGTCCAACCCGGAAAGCCGTAGGTGAGCTTAGGTGCCGAACGGGCACCGTGCAGTTCCAGCAATTTTCCTCCATACTGATCCAACTCAAGCGTCGACATACCTGGCCGGGCATACTCTTGCATGCGCTTGAGGGTTGAGCCAACAACCTGGCTAATCTGCTGCATACCTGCCAGGTCCTCCTCCGATTTCAATGACATAACGTTGTGGTTTTGGTTTTACGATTGGCCATTAAGCCACTTATGTATGGATTAATAGAAGCACATACCCTAATATAATTCCCTTGGGAGTAAACTAACTAAACCAAATCTATAGACTTTAGTTCTTAAGCAAAAACCGGTTTTCCGGGCTCTTTACTTACTCAACACATAACATGAAAGCAGCCGTATTTCACAAAATAGGCGACATTCAGGTCGATACCGTCGATGATCCGCGCATTGAACAATCCCGGGATGCCATAATTCGGGTAACGTCGACGGCCATCTGCGGGTCAGACCTGCACATCTACGACGGGTTCATCCCCCAGTTAAAAAATGAAGTTCTTGGTCATGAGTTCATGGGCATCGTTGAAGATGTGGGCTCTGAAGTGACCAATCTAAAAAAAGGCGATCGGGTCGTAGTGCCGTTCACCGTAGCCTGCGGCAAATGCTACTTCTGCGAGAAGAATCTGCAAATGCACTGCGAGAATTCTAACCCCGAACATTACGGCCCCGATGGTGGCCTGCTTACCGAAAAAGGGGGTGGCCTGTTTGGCTACACCGATTTATATGGCGGCTACAACGGTGGTCAGGCAGAGTTTGTCCGGGTACCCTATGCTGATTATGGCCTGCATACAGTGCCCGAATCACTCAAAGATGAACAGGTTCTGTTTCTGACCGATATTTTCCCTACTGGCTGGAGTGCTATTGAATGGGGGGAATTGAAAGGGGGCGAAACCGTCGCCATTTTTGGCTCGGGCCCGGTTGGGCTGATGGCCCAAAAATCGGCATGGATTCAGGGGGCTGCCCGCGTTATTGCTATCGACCCGGTAAACTACCGGCTGGCCAAAGCCAAACGCGTTAATAATGTAGAAACCCTTAACCCCAACGAAGTCGATGTTGTCGAGGCCATTCGACAGATGACCAACGGACGCGGGGCCGACTTGTGCGTCGATGCGGTTGGGATGGAGGCAGACCGGTCATTTCTGGAGAAGGCAAAGGCCGTTATCAACCTCGAAAAAGGTACGCCCAAGGTACTGGAATTGTGTTTTCAGGCCGTTCGGCGGGGTGGCATCGTATCGGTCGTTGGGGTATATGGTACGCCCTTCGACAACATTTCCATTGGCCGCATGTTTGATAAAGGCATCACCGTTCGGTTCGGGCAGTCATTTGTCCATAAGAACATGAGCCATTTGCTGGATCTGGTGGTGCAGGGCAAAGTCGTACTGGACGATATTATCTCGCATACCCTGCCCCTTGCCGATGCAGCAAAGGCGTATGATATGTTCAAAAAGAAAGAAGACGATTGCACCAAAGTAGTATTAAAACCCTAGAAATCAACCTGCGTTTCTCAGGAATAAACTAGTACCTCAACGAGAAAATGGAACAGCCAATTTCACGAAAACAGCACGGAATAGCCGACTATAGTTATGTTCCTCTGGTAGCAGCAGCCCCTTTTCTGGTCGGTTTCGAGAACGAGCCAACCGCTACCCAGCTGGCGCGAGTTATAAGCGGAGGGGTATTGGCAACCAGCTTATTAACCCGCTACGAATGGGGCTTTTGGAAGGTTATACCCTTTAAAGCACACTTAGCGGCTGATGCGGCAGTAAGCGCTTTTATGTTAACAGCCCCCTGGCTCTTTGGCTTTGGCAATAATAAACGCGCCCGCAATACCTTTTTATCCATCGGTGCGTTCGGAGTCATTATCAGCTTACTGACAAAGCCAGATAATATGGATTAAACCAGGTTGGCTAAACACGTCAACCATTACTTATTGATTTACCAACTCAACTATGGAAAATACAACCGAAAAAACAGTTCTTATCACAGGCGCTACCAGCGGTATCGGCCGCGAATTGACAAATCTTTTTGCCAAAGAGGGGTACAATCTGGTATTGGTAGCCCGTTCGGGCGACAGCCTCCGGCTTATTGCGGATGAATATGAACAGCAGTTTGGCATTAAGGCAACGACGATAGCGCAGGACCTTGCCGACCCAAAAGCGGCAGACCTCATTTACGAACAGACTCAGCAACAGGGCATCACGGTGAATATACTGGTCAATGATGCCGGTATGGGCGAGTACGGCAAGTTTGCTACCGAAACCGATTTACAAAAAGAACTGGACATCGTTCAGATCAACGCCGTGTCGCTTATGCACCTGACCAAGCTTTATTTGAAAGATATGGTGAGCCGCAACGAAGGCAAGATTCTGATGCTTGGCTCAGAGGTATCAGTCGTACCAAACCCAATGATGGCGGTTTATGGCGCTACGAAAGCATTCATCAAATCGTTTTCGGAGGCAATCCGCAATGAGTTGAACGACACCAACATAACCGTAACGGTGTTGATGCCGGGTGCCACCAACACCGACTTTTTCAACAAGGCCGGTGCCGCTCACGTGAAAGGAGCCGATCCGTCAAAAACCGCTGATCCTGCCGATGTGGCGAAAGAAGGGTACGAAGCCCTGATGAAAGGAAAAGATCATGTGGTAGCGGGCTGGATGAATAAAGCCAGAGTCGCTATGGCACACGTCCTGCCCGATCCCATCATTGCGGCCAACGCCCGGAAAGACATGATGCCCAAAGATGAATCGGAGGATCAGACGCAGCAATTCACCAACATTGTTGTCACGGTAAGCGTGATTGCGGGAATCGCTGCCGGACTTTATCTGGCCTTCCGCCAGAGTAACCCGGTCGACCGCGCGGTTTATCGGTACAAGGCGGATAAGGCGCTTAGTTCGGCTAAAAAAACGTCGAAATCTCTTGGCAATTCCATTAAAGAGTCGGCAAAAAAAGCACAGGAAACGCTGGAAGACGCACTGGCGTAGATTGGTGGAGTAGTTAAATGGTGAGTGGTGGAGTGGTTTACTTTACGCGAGTTGATAAACCATTTAACCACTCCACCAATTAACTATTTCACCAATCCACCAACAGTCTTTATCTTCGTGTTGACTTTCCATTTATACAGATGGTTCAGTTCTCTACCCTGACAAGTCGACTCAGTATGAAATACACCTTATTACTTTTTTTCGCTTTCTCACTCCACTCATTCGCTCAGGTCCGGCTGCCAACCAATGAAGTAGGTCAGGTTCAGTATCAGGAGCTTGTCAAGCTACCGGATAGCAAACGGCCGGCCCGTCAGATTATGGAGCAAACACAGGCTTGGTCTGAGCAGCATTTTTCTGATGTACCAACTACGGAACAACAGCACGATCAGCAGAATAACATTTTATTTATTAAGTCGTCGTACCCAATAAATAGCCAGACAGTACGCTATACGCTCACTATTGAAGCCAAATTCGGGCGATATCGGGCAACCATAACTGATCTCATAGCCGAAGGTGACGGACTCACGCTACCTGTTCAGGCCAGCAGCAGCACGGCGAACGAAATAAACCGGTCGGCGGGGGGAGCCACTGCGAGCAAGACCCTTGTTGAGCAAACAGCCAAACAGCAAGCCGACCTGTATCGACAAATTGACAAGTCCTGCCGCGATACGCTGGCCAGCCTGAAACAAACACTTACAGGGAAGTAATTACCGGTGCCGCTCCACCCCTACCTGCTCGCACCAGGCCAGCACCGGGCACGTTGAGCAGTGCGGCAGTGTACCGGTGCAGATGTGTTTACCGAACGGCATGAGGAGCCGGTTGATGTTTACCCACTGCTCATGAGGCACCTGAGTTTCCAGCACTTTCAGGGTTTGTTCGGGTTGTTTGGTATGCACATACCCCCACCGATTGACAACCCGATGCACATGAACATCGACGCTTATAGCGGCCTGTCCCGTTGCCACCCCCAACGCCAGATTTGCACACTTCGGCCCAACTCCTTTCAGGGAGGTCAATGTTTCATAGTTGGCGGGTAACTCCCCATTGAATTCATTCACAATCCGTTCGGCAATGCCCAGCATGGTATAGGCTTTCTGGTCGGGGTATGTTGTGCCATACAGCAATTGGGTCAGTGTGGCAACATCGAGGGCAAGGAGCTGTTCGGGTGTTCGGGCGCGTTCGAACAGGCGCAGTGATACCGGAATGGTCGTTTCATCGAGCGTTCGGATCGACACGATGCACGAAATCAGTTGCTCGAACAGGGTATTATAGCCGCGTTCAAACAAATCGAACATAGCCGCTTTTGGGTAAGGCCGAATGGCTTCGTCGATATGGGCCAGAACAACGTTAAGGTCGAAGTTGGGTTTCATATTGTGTAAACACAGAGATAACGGAGTTGTCACGGAGAACACAGAAATTTCTTCATGCACTCCGTGACAACTTCGTTATCTCCGTGTTTAAAAACGTTTATACCTTCACAATCACCATTTCCACCCGCCGGTTTTCCGGGCGTTCTTTCAGGCTTTTGTTAGTATTGATGGGCCTTGACGGGCCATAGCCGACGGTCTCTATCCGACCGGCACTGATCCCTTTATCGACCAGATACCGTTTCACGGCGTTGACCCGATTGCGGGACAGTTCAACATTGGCGTCGAATTCACCAACGGTATCGGTATGGCCTTCGAGCCGGATTTGCATGGTCGGATTGGCGCGCATCACCGTTACCAGTCGATCCAGTTCGGGGAACGACTCGGCTTTGAGATCGTATTTCGAAGCATTGAAATAGATATTCTTCAGCGTAATTTTTGCACCGGCTTCTATTGGTACCAGATCAAAATCGCGAACGACATCCACCCGATTCGTCGCCAGCGTATCACTCTGACTGAAATACCCTTTTGCTGAGGCTGTTACGGCATATACCCCCCGCCGGTCAATAGACACCTTGTATTTACCGGTCGGGCTGACACTCCGTACCGAATCGGCTGGTTCATCGCCGGAGGCTTCGGCACCCGATATCAGACGATAGGTAATTGTTGCGACAATCGGCTCTTTCGTTTTCGCATCGCGCGTGACTCCGTTAATGGCAACGGCAACGGGCATCTCTTTCGGCTGAACAGGAACAGGCGTTGCTTCTGGCGGTGTAGTCGATTCGGCAGGCGGTTCGCCAGCACCCGGTTTTGTTCGGGGCGTGTATCGGGGTTGCTGCGGTTTGGGTGGTACAGGGGTTCTGGGCGTACGCTGCGAATACCTGTCTTTTCGAACTGGGTTGTTGATGTGAACGCCCCAGAAATTGAAACAGATAAACCCCCGACCGTCTCTGCATTCAAACAAATCGAAGGTTGTATAACCAGGGTCAATGCGCTCAAAGTAGGCGACAAAATCAACGCGTTCACCGGGCTGCACTTTCCTGCGCACCTCAAGCGGAATGTTTTCGGCCCGAATAAACTTATACGACCGCTCCCCCTGATTCACATATAGCCGCGATGATGGTTGGAACCCGATGTTATTTGTTGATTCGAGTTCCCCCCTTTGCCCTCTGGGCATAGGAATCTGAAACGGTAACTGCCGACCATTGATCCCTTCTTTTCGGGCCTGAAATTTCATATACACAATGGTGTATTGCGCCGTTAATTCAACGCGCTGTATGCTCACATCGGTGTCGTTAACGTCATCTACACGCGGACTTTCGGTCGTAAACTGTACCTGAGCCTGTAAACCCGAAGCCAGCAGCAATGAAAATAGACAGGCAAGAAATAGGGGTTTCATAGTCGTTTTTTTCACTTGGTATTCAGTGTATAAACGTTTGACTATGCTGAGTAGTTTAAGGTTTAATAAATAGCGATAGAACAAGCCACTTACTTTCTTAAGACTGTAAATTTGTAAGGTCTCTCAGACCTTACAGGTTTATGATACCATTATAGGGCAAAACAAGAATAGCCCGAACAAGTATGTCCGGGCTATTCTTAATTGTTATATCGCCCTAATACCCGGCATTCTGTATCAATGCCGAATTGGTTGTTATTTCCCGTAAGGGAATTGGCAGTATCAGTTTGGGCGAATTGTAGGCTAGCGTGCCAACGTTGGTTTTTGTCCGCTTCAGGTCGTGGATGTACGTTCCTTCAAAAGCAAGTTCAAGCCGACGCTCTTTCAGAATATTGGCCAGCGTTACCTGAGTTGCAGTCAGGGCCGTTGCACCAGCGCGGGCACGAATGAGGTTGATGTCATTCAATGGCGAATCGCCAACCGATGTGCCTGCGCGGAAGTTGGCTTCGGCACGGGTCAGATACATTTCTGCCAGTCGCAGCACCTGGATATTGCCGTACTGATTCACGAATTTAATCGTCCGAATTGGGCCGCCATCATCATAAAATAACGTTGCCCGCTGGTCATTGGCGGCAAATTGATTCAGAAACGTTTCGGTAATTTCGATATCACCCCGGCCACCCGTATCCGTCGAACCGTAAAATGTATTCAAGTCATTTATACCGTCCTGATCTGTGATTTGAACCGCAAAAATTGTTTCGGCAGTATTGGCTCCGTTCACAAATTCACGTGTATCGAATACACTCTCAATAGGTACCAGCTGATACGCTTTACTGGTTATAACCCGGTTAGCCGCATTGGCCGCGTTTGGGTAATCGGCTTTTTGCAGATACACGCGTGAAAGCTGCGCACCGGCGGCACCCTTCGTGGCAAAGAAGCTATTCGAGGCAGGCAGTTTAGCTTCGGCATCCGTCAAATCAGTCAGCACCTGTGTATAAACAGCCGCTACAGTACTTCGGGGTATATTCGAGTTCGCATCCAACACTGCCGTTGGCGTCGTTACCAGCGGCACGCCAGGGTTGGCATTTGGATCGCCATCACTATAATCTTTGGCAAAGAATCGTACCAGTTCAAAATACAGCGATGCCCGAATAAACTTCGCTTCGCCTTCAATCCGGGGTTGATCGGCAGTAGAGACCAGACTTAAATTTGCCAGTACCGTGTTGCAGATGTTAATTGTGCGATAGGCATCTGTCCAGGTAACATCGGCCTGTCCATTATTAACCAATATATTTTTGGTATAAATCTGCTGCGGAGCTACGAACGTTCCTGTCCAGAGCACATCGCCCGTTGCGGGTACCGTACCCAGTAGTTCGCTATCCCTGATGATGTCCCCACCATACAGATTTACACTGCTCAGGCCATCATAGGCACCTACCAGAAGCGCCTTCAGGTCATCGGACGTCGTAAGGGCCTGGCTGGTTGCCACGCTGTTAACCGGCTTAATATCTAATTGGTTGTTGCAGGCCGTCAGCCACAAGCTAACCGTCATTGCCGACGCCAGTATGATTGATTTATTCGTTTTCATAAGTTGTGTGTCGTCGCTTAAAAACCAATTTGTAAACCACCAATGATCGTGCGCGGCTGTGGCGCTGAGTAGAAGTCGATACCAAGGTTGACCGGATTCGAGGAGTAAGCGTCCGAGTTGACTTCGGGGTCCCAACCGGTGTATTTGGTGAATGTCAGCAAATTCTGTCCCGTAGCAAAAACTCTGACTCTCGTCAGGTGAATACGATTCAGCAAGGCTTTTGGCAATGTATAGCCAAGTGTAATGGTCCGAAGGCGCACATAATCCCCTTTTTGCAGATAGCGGGACGATTCGCCGGTACCATTTCCGCCCAGCAAACGAGCCTGGGGCACGTTGGTAATGTCACCTGGTTTCTTCCAGCGATTCAATTGGTCGACCGACTGGTTATCGAAATAATCACCGTTGGCCGACTGGAATTTACCGCCCCCATTGTAGATGTAGTAATCAAACTGACCGTTGAACAACACGCTCAGGTCGATACCAGCAAAGCTGAAGGTGTTGGTAATACCGCCAATGAACTTGGGCGTTGGGCTTCCCAGCGGCACATAAGCCGCACTGTTATAGTCGTTTGTGGTTGTGCGATCTAGTGTACCATCGGCATTTGTCGAGTTTTTGTAATAAAGCGCATCACCATTCTGTACATCAACACCCGCATATTCAGGGCCAACAAACACCCCTATCGGCTGGCCTTCCTGCGCCCGGTTCAGGAAGCTACCCGTAATGGTAGTACCGCCCAGATCGGTAATTTTATTTTTGTTATAGGCGATGTTGAGCGAGGTCGTCCACTTAAATGGTCCGGTGAAGTTATTCGAGTTGAAAACGAATTCGAATCCTTTGTTCTCCAGTCTACCCACGTTGCGCAATTGCGTCCGGAATCCCGACGAGCCCGGCACGTTTACGTTGAGCAGCAAACCACTCGTGTTTTTCTGATAGTAGTCAATTTCGCCGGTAAAACGGTTGTTAAGGAAACCAAACTCCAGCCCAACGTCGGTTTGGAGCGTTTTCTCCCAGGTCAGGTCGGGGTTGGGAATCTGCGAAGGAGCCTGCCCCGGCACGCCGGCATACCCAGCCGATGTACCCGCATTGTTCGTGGCCGCATACAGTGCCAGCGAGCTAAAATTACCGATTTCAGCATTTCCGGTTAAGCCATAACTGGCCCGCAACTTTAGAAGGCTCAGTGCCTTGACATTTTTCAGGAATGGTTCTTCGGTAAGAATCCAGCCTGCTGATGCTGCCGGGAAAAAGCCATATCTGTCATTGGCACCAAACCGTGACGACCCATCAATCCGTGCCGATGCTCCCAGTAAATAGCGGTTATTGAATCGGTAATTGACCCTGGCAAAGTACGACAGGAAGCTGAAACGGGTTTCCTGCCCGTCGCCCGCCGTGATTTTGGCGGCTGATGTAACTTGCTTATAGGCACTACTTGGAAACTGCTGACCCGTTACCGAATTGTAGTTGTTCCGCGACTCCTGATACGACATACCCAAGGTAGCATCGACATCGTGTTTTTCGGCAAAGGTCCGCCCAAACGAGAAATAGTTGTTAGTGGTGTAGTTGGATACCTGACGGAATGTATTCGAACCCAGACCGTTGGGTGCGCCGGTATTAGCCCGCGTTTCACGACCATAATATTCTTCTTCCTGCTGGCTCAACAGGTCGGTTCCAAACTCGGTGCGGAACGACAAACCCGGCAGCAGTTTATAATCGGCATATACGTTCCCGATCACACGGTACACCCGCGCCTGCAACGCGGCATAATCGCGGTTGATCAGCGGATTATAATACAGCGGATAACTTGGAAACAAATCAGGATCGGCACCACTAAGGCGATTGGTGCGCGGGTCGATAACCGGTGACATCGGCGACAGGGCCACAATCTGCATCGGTGTCGAGAAGGCGTTGTCGTTTGAAACACGGTCGTTGATCGAGTGCGAGATGTTCATGTTTACGCCCAAAGTCAGTTTTTCGGTGGCCGTATGGTCCAGATTGACCCGACCGCTCAACCGGCGAAAACGGTTCTTGATGATAATTCCGCTCTGGTCGAAATACTGTCCCGAAATAAAGAACCGAGTTTTGGCATCACCACCCCGTGCACTGAGGTCGTATTGTTGCGAAGGTGCTTTTTGAAAGGCCTCCTGCTGCCAATCAGTATTGTATTTTGGGTTGGCACCCTGCCAGCCCGTTGCGTCACCAGCGGCATAGCGGGTAAATCGGTTGGCCAGTGAAGTGGCCGAAGTAGCGCCTGTATTTTCCCGCGCTTCCTGCAACAGTTCCACATATTGCTGCGTGTTGAGCCACTGACGCAGGTGCGTAGGATTGCTGGCGCCCATCTGTGCCGACGCGTCGAACGTCGTTTTGGCCGCACGTCCTTTTTTAGTCGTGATCAGCACCACGCCATTCGACGCCCGCGACCCATAAATAGCCGCCGATGAAGCATCTTTCAGGATTTCCATCGACTCGATGTCATTGGGATTCAAATCGGCGATGGGGTTGGTTGGCGCTGTTGTCGACGACTGATCGGCCGATGTCATGGGAATACCGTCGATAACATACAACGGCTGACTACTGGCCGTGAGCGACGACGCACCCCGCACCCGAATTTGCAGCCCCTGCCCCACTTTACCATTCAGAGATGTAATTTGAACCCCTGCCACCTTCCCCTGCAGAGCTTGTTCAACACTCGGAACCGGAATATTTTCAATATCGCGGGCACCCACTTTGGCAATATTGCCAGTCAGGTTTCGCTTCGATTGTGCGCCGTAACCCGTTACGATGACTTCATCGAGCGAACGGGTATCGTTGCTCAGTGTCACATTCACAACCGAGCGGTTGCCGATGGATACTTCCTGCGTAACAACGCCCACGAAGCTATACACCAACGTACCAATGTTGACAGGAACAGACAATTCATAGTTCCCATCGGCATCCGTCTGCGTACCTCGGCTTGTGCCTTTCGCCACAATCGACACACCCGGCAAAGCGGTGCCGTCCTCAGCTGAAATGACCTTTCCTGTCACCCTTCGATCCTGCTGCGCACTGACGCTCGTGCTCAATGCACTGCAACAGACTACCCACAGAAGTAGTAGAAAATTTTTCATTTGTTGAATATTAAATTTATAAAACATCAAAAATACAAATCAATATTTTGCAATATCAATCGTAAACTTAAAAATTATAAAATATAACTTAAAAATACAAGCTTTAATGGAGGTTTTACTATCCATTGGTTAACCTTCACGCTAACCTATATGTATGTAGATGAATCAATATCTTATCTAGTAGCAATAGTAACAAAACAAGCGTTAGGTAAGGAGCCAATTGGCTCCTTACCTAACGCTTGTTTTGTTACTATTGCTGTTAAGTGGGACTGTACTACTTACTGCTTCACCACCCGTTTCCTAAACACATCCTCCCCTAGCCTAATCTCGACAAAATATACACCCGTTGGGGCATATTTAATGTCGAGTGTTTGCTGGAAGGTATCGCTTGTTTTTTGATGACTTTGCTTCATTAGTTCAACGCCGGTAATGCTACGAACGCCCAGGGTGAGGGCACCCCGCTGCGGGCCGCTGAAGAGCACCATCATCTGCCCATCGCTGGGGTTAGGCGTTACTTGAAGCGCCTGTTCGGCCAGTGGCGTTGATGCCGTTACGGTGCCAGCCCGAACGTTAACCGTAACGACCGCTGTGGTACTGCACAAATCCAGTCCTGATCCTACCACAGTATACGAAGCGGTTTGGGTTGGCTGGGCAATCACCTGCGGCCCCAGGGTCGTATTCAAACCGTTGCCCACCCAGGTAAAGACGCTGGCTCCACGGGCATCCAGCGTAACGGTTTCGCCGGGGTTTATAAAGATTGACGATGCCGCTACCTGCACCGATGGCTTCTGACCCACGCGGGCCACAATATTGTGCGCTACATTCAGCCCCAGACTATCGGCATACCGAAGCCAGTTGCCCTGCGAATTTCTCCGCCAGGATGTTGCGTCCAGCGATTCCCCGTTTTTCGTGGTCACTACCGCAACAGTATCGCCCGAGGCATAGGGGAAGGCCACGCCCACATGGTAAGCCAGACCGCTTACCGGTACGTTCTTATCGAAGGTAACGGTGGTTGGGCGGTTGGCGGCCACGTCGGCCAGAATAACCCGCAGCGGCACATCTTTCTCGCCCAGAATCGCACCGGGACCACCCTGAAAACCACGTCCGTTCCAGACAGTAACCGTCACAACCGATTCGCTGGTGGCGCCTTTAGCGGCTTTGGCAACACCAAACTTGATAGATGCCCCGGCCAGATTGGTATAGGCCAGTTTATTGGCAAAAAACTCCGACACAGCCTGACTCCGATGACTATTTTGACCCGCTACATAACCCGTGCCGTTTACTTCCCGCAACACGCTGGGAGTTCCGTTGAAGTTGGTGATCTCGTTGCAGAGTCCCTGATTCAGTACTTCAATGTATTTTGTACGAACCAATGGCGTCGACTGGCCGATGGCATTGGTGGTGACCAGCGTTACAGAAAATATACCCGGCTGATTATAGGTAACCGTAGGATTTTGCGCGGTTGACGTAGCTGGCGTGCCGCCCTCAAATGTCCATGACCAACTCGTCGGGAATCCGTCTGACAGGTCCGTAAACTTGATCTGTCCGCCCAATAAAACCTGTTGATTATCAGCCCGGAAGTTTGATACCGGGCGGGTAGCCACCTGCGTGCCGCATACGTTGGATGATAACAGACTGAGCCGTCGGGGACTAAGCGCCATAACAGCCCGGATACGGTCTTTCTGATTCAGGGTAAAGATATTCATGCAGGCATCGTTGGAGTAGTCCATGTAATTCTGCACCATGTTAGTGGACCCGCAACTCACCCGCCCCAGGGGGCAACCGCTGCTGGCCGATGCCTGCGGGGGCGTATCAGCACAGAAATCATCACCACAGTTGGCATCGCCCCAAATATGACGCAGACCCAGCCAGTGACCGGTTTCGTGCGATAGTGTGCGCCCCAGGTTATAGGTAGCCCGCATGGTTGGAAAGTTGCCTTTTTCGGCATTACCAAACGAACGATAGTCGATCACAACACCATCTGTACTGGCCGGACTGTCGGTTGGAATACCCGCCAGATTTGACTGGCTCGGAAACTGTGCATAGCCCAGCAACTGCCCGCCACCCGACACAACATCATTGAGATCTACTACCCAGATGTTGTAGTATTTGTCGGGATTCCAGTAGGTACTGGGCTTCAGTACGCCTTCAATATTGTTCTGGTTCCAGTTGGCCTGGTTCCCATTGTACCGGTCAATACCCGGCTCGGCCATTGCCTGTCCCTGTGGGTTGACCACCGCCGAGCAAAATTCGATTTCTATATCAGCTCCAAGCGGGTTGTCATTAAACCCCCGCGTACCGGCTTTACGGCGATAATCTTCATTGAGTGTTACCAGTTGCGCCTGCACTTGTGCCTGACTGATATTTCGCCCTGAACCTACAGCTTCGCCGTTATGCACCACGTGAACGACAACGGGAATGGTGATAACGGTAGCCAAACCCGTTCGACCATTCGCCATTTGTTTTTTGAGGTCAACCATTTTCTTCTGCAAGGCCCGCTCAAAATCGGCGAGAGTGCCCAGTTCAGGATGCCGGGCACGCAACACGCTATCCATTTGCATGGTTGCGCACTGCTGAGGTGTCTGCGCCTGTAGCTGCGAAGTCAACAGAACGAGCAATGTAAGGCTGAGTAGTAGTCGAAACATACGCCTATTTGGTAGTAGTCGAGTTGAACGTAAACTGGTAGCTGGCATCAATATCCGGGAAGTAATACTGAACGGTCATCGTTGTAGCCGTCAGGTTTTTAATTGTCCACGGGTATACGCCATTCAAAAGTGGAATATAAAATTGCAGTGTTGCATTGGCATTGACGAGTACCCAGGTATCGGTCACATAGAGATCAGGTTCACCCGAGTAACAAATACTTGCGCCCTGGCTAGCCTCAAACTTATGCTCAGCATTCGCATAAAATGTAAGCACATCATCTGTACTGCAATCATTAAGCTGCGAGACAGGAATTACGCCTGATGCCGTACCCTTATCAATAATCTGAATGGATACCATTTTCCAGGATTTCTTTTCCGTACCTGTCAGCAGTTGCGAGTAGGTTGCGGGCTTAGGCTCTATCTTTTCAGAACAGCCCCCAAGCAGCCACCCTACAACACCCGTAATAAACAATAAACGTATAAAATGTCGCATGATCGAAGTTTGTCAACTAGTTACCTAGCTATAAAATTGTCGGTTAACTGATTTCTGATAACGAATAATTCAATAACCAGTAACTAACAACCAATTACTGAGGTGTATATGTTTGCGTGTAAGTTACAGTCGTGTCTTTAGTTGCACTCAGCGCCAGTTTGAATTGAAGCGTTAGCGAAATTTTCCGGTTCGTGGGATTCCAGGCCCCCCTCCCCGTCACGGTATCTGTAGAGCCAAGGTCTGCACTACCCTGCGATGGAACGGTTAGCGAGTTATCGCCATTATCAATGAAGGTAAGTGTAGGCGTAATAGCGTCGAATGAGAAAAAGGGAATACCAATATTCCAGTTGCTGAGTATATACTGCTTACAATCGGTACTGGTAATTTCTACATCGGGCACCGAATACGTCCGCGTCCCTATTTGCCCGCTACCCGTATATAGGCCCCCAAGCAGGCAATCATCCTGAATAGTCACTTTCACCTGTTTCCCAACAACTCCCTCCTGCCCAAACCCTACCTGTAGCGTACTGGGTTGAACCCCGGTCAGGGTGAACGTGAGCGATGTCGACTCCAGAATGTTATTGGCGTTGTTGATAAGTTGCAGCATAATAGTACCGGTGCTCGCTTTTGCCGGGATAATTACGGTGCCTTTTGTGCCGACAATGCTGTAGTCTTTCCCCTCACGAGCGGTTCCGGTAACGATATAGTTGACTGTGATGGGTTGGTCCAGAATTGGGCCAGCATTGTGAACCTGAATAGCAATCGGTTTGCTACGACTTTCCTTGTAAGTCAGTGTGGTATCTGTAAACCGCACGAAGTAGGGACCGTCAAAAGTGCGGTCCAAATCCTGTGGTTCGCAGGCACTTGTTCCCCAACCAACAAGCGCAACAGCCAGCAGGCCAAACAACCAGCGACCAATTGTACTCGTATAATTCTGTATAATCTGGTTTTTCATGATAACCAATAACTAGTTAATAGCCAGGATTTTGCGTGAGGGCCGTATTTTGTTGAATTTCCCGCTGTGGTATTGGCCAGAGTTCATAGCGACTATTCCAGTTGGCAGTAAACGCCGACATAACCGCCTGTGCCCGCCCGGTCCGAACCAGGTCATACCAGCGTTGCCCTTCAAAAGCCAGTTCATATACGCGCTCCCGCTCAACGGCCAATAGTACATCAGCCTGAGCGGCTGCTGTGATGGCCGGAGCCTTTGCCCGTGTACGCAAAACATTTAAATCGGCAATTGCACCGGTTGTACCCGTCAGTTTGCCCTGTTGCGCCCGGGCCTCTGCCCGAATCAGGTACATTTCGGCCAGGCGTATAAGAACGATGTTGTTATTATCTTCCGATGCCGTACCATATTTGCGTACCGTCCAGCCGTTGTCATTGCCACGTTGTTGCTGTGCGTTGAAGGTAATGGTAGTATTGCGCGTGCCCGCTTCGGCAGAGGTCAACAAGACAATCAATTGGTTCGATGGAATCACCTCCCGACGGCCAACCAGTAAATTGTTCAGGCTATAGGCCGTTGTACCCGGATCATCTGTCAGGTTATAGCCAACTTCAAGAATGGCCTCATGCGTAAAATCTTTCGAAACAAGGTCCGAGTAGTTAGCCTCCAGCGTATAAACGCCGGAGTTGATCACCACTGTAGCGAGGGCTTCGGCTTGTACCCAGTTTTTCTGATACAGGTAATACCGGGCTAAAGCGGCCTGACAATTTACCTTGTTCATAAAAGACGCATTGGTTATAGCGTTGGTCGAGGCAGATGTCACCGCCGGAAGATCGGCCAGAGCCGCCTGATAGTCAGCCAACACAGATGCCAGCATATCGGCTTTGGCGGTGCGTGCAATCGTCGTATTGGCTACCTGATTTGTGGACGTAACCTTGGGTATATCGCCGAAGGTGTAAACACCAATAAAATTGGCCCATCCCCTCAGAAAGTGCGCTTCGGCCAACACCTGCTTGCGGGTAGCTTCGGGCACTGTAGTTAGTAAAGGCAAACGCTCCATGATAAAATTGGCTACGTATACCGTATTATAGATAGTAGCCCAGAGCGCATCCACAGCGCCGTTGGTGGCTGTAATGCGCTTCGTCCCAAGTTCAATATTGTCGGTAAACGTGCCGTTTGCCTGGATGTAATCGGCCGTAAAATCGCCGGCAATAATGTTAGGCGAAGCCATTCCCCGAAACGCACTATAGAGTCCAATCCGAACCGGCTGCACATCATTGGGTTCGTTGAGCACCAGCTCATCTACCAGCAGGGTAACGGGTTTAGGCTCCAATACCTCCTGACAGGCTGCCAGGCTAACCAGTGTTATCAATATACTATATCGGAAGAAACGAATCATAGTAAAGCGAATTAAAAACTAAGCGTTGCCCCTACAACTACGGTTTTCACCTGAGGAAACGTAAAAAAGTCAATGCCCTGCGAAGTCGTCGAACCATCAAGGGTACTCACTTCAGGATCTGCCCCTGAGTAACGGGTCCACGTCAGGATATTCGTAGCCGATACATACAGACGGGCATTGGCAACCTTGTATTTGTTGATCCATTTTTTAGGGAAGTTGTAGCCAAGTGATACGTTCTTCAGCCGTAAATAGGATCCATCTTCCACGAATCGGCTACTGGTATAGTTGTTATACGTATTCTGATACACATAGCGGGGCACGCTTGTGATATCACCTTCTTTTCTCCAGCGTTTGAGGGCCTGCCGTACCTGATTATTCTGAATATCAGCACCGGAATTAAGTAACGTCTGGTTAGAGAAGTTCAGGATGCTATTGCCGTATGAGAATTGAAGCAATGTACTGAGGTCAATGCCTTTCCAGGAGACTTTGTTCGTTAAGCCGCCATAGAGTTTAGGCTGTGCATTGCCAATCACCTGTCCATCGGCAGGCGTAATACGCCCATCCCCGTTTTTGTCGTCGTAGATGGCATCGCCGGTGGCCGGGTCAACGCCCAGAAACTTCAAGCCCCAGAACGTTCCCAACGGCTGGCCGGGTAGTACAACATTGGTTCTAAATACGCCATTTCCCTGATACCCCCGAAATACCGGTTCGGTACTGGCCAGTTCCACCACTTTATTACTATTGTGCGACAGGTTCAAATCGGTACTCCAGCGTACAGCCTTATTTACATTCACCGTCGAAATAGTGAGTTCAATACCTTTGTTCGATACTTTCCCGATATTTCCCTGCACAGTGCTGAAGCCTGTCGTTTGCGGAATGGGTTGTGCAAACAGGAGTTTGTCAGTGAGGTTGTCATAGGCATCCAGAATTATATTAAGCCGCCCGTTGAAAAAGGAAGCATCCAGGCCGATATTGGATTCTCGGGTGCGTTCCCATTGCAGATTGGCATTGGCCAGTGCCTGCGGAGCAACACCCGTTGAACCGCTGTAAGTAGCTGATGCCCAAGTACCCAGAAATTGAAAATCCCCGATGCGTTCATTCCCGGTAAAGCCATAACTCGCCCGTAGTTTCAGGTCGCTCAGGAAACGAAACTGCTCCATGAACTTTTCGCTCGAAATGCGCCAGGCCAACGATGCCGATGGAAAAACACCAAACCGGCGGCTCTGTCCAAAGCGGGATGAACCGTCGTAACGCGCGGTTATCGTGGCCAGGTATTTCTCCTCATAGCTGTAGCGGGCTTCGCCGAAGGTAGATAACAGTCCACTATTCACGACACTGGAACCGCCCTGGTCAACCACACCGGCTGAACTTATGTATGTAAAATCGTCACTGGGAAACAACCGACCCTGAACATTACCACTCCGCTGTGTACGCTGCAAGGCTTCAAAACCGGCCAGCACATTAAACTGGTGTTTTTCTGCGAGCTGAAAATTATACGTCAGTGTATTGGTGTTGACAAACGTAGAATACGACTGATTGATGAAAACACCATATCCCTGTCCGCCTACACTGGGCAAAAAGCCGCCAATAGCCGTTGTCGATGGTTCAAACTGGTCTTCGGTTACGTTGTTATAGTCGATGTTCACTTTCGACCGAAAGCGCAGATTTTGCAGAATTTCATACTCAGCATACAAACCGGCCAGAATCTTAACCGTATACGCATTGAAACGGGGCAACAGAGCCTGCGCTACCGGATTGAAGTTAGGGAAACCTGCATATTCCGTATCGGCCGGACCATAAAGACGGCCCTGTTCGTTGTAAGGCGAATAATAAGGTAAGCTTTTGATTGCGCCGGAGTAAACGCCATCCAGAAAGTTATCGCCTTTGACGCGCTTGTTCAACGCCCTCGACAATGTGATGTTCGTGCCAAACGAAAGCTTATCCGTAGCCTTATGGTCCAGCTTCATCTGGCCTGTTAGACGGGTAAATTGATTGTTCAGCTGAACGCCCTGTTCATCGCGGTAACTGCCACTCAGGTAAAATTGCGTGCGGTCGTTGCCGCCCTGCGTCGATAACTGATATTGCTGATAAACCCCCTTTCGAAGTACAGCATCAATCCAGTCGGTATTTTGTCCATCGGTAACGCCTTTGATCAGGCCCAGTTTATCGGGGTCCAGTCCGGCATTGGTAACGGCTTCCCGCTGTAGCTCCAGCAACTCCGTTGAGTTGAGCAGATTTGGCCGACGAACAACGTCTGTTATACCCCGTTGCACATCGGCCGTAAAGGTCGTTTTCTGTGCTTTCCCCCGTTTGGTGGTGATGAGCACGACACCATTCGCAGCCCTCGATCCATAAATTGCTTTTGCCGAAGCATCTTTCAATACCTGAATGGATTCAATGTCGTTCGGGTTAAAGAGCGCGAACGCATTATCCGTTTGTCCGCCAAAATCGCGACTTGACAAGCCATCTGTCCCCCCATCTTCCACGGGTACGCCATCGACAATAAACAACGGTTTATTACTGGCCGTAATGGACGTATTGCCCCGAATCCGAACGGTAAGCCCACCACCGGGTGTACCCGATGACTGCGTTACCTGCACACCAGCCGCCTGCCCTTGCAGGGCCTGATCGAAACTGGCAACGGGAATATCCTTGAATTTGTCGGGCGAAATGGACGCAATAGAGCCGGTAATGTCTTTTCGCTGGGTCGTATTATACCCTGTAACAACAACCTGGGTCAACTCGTTGACCGCTTCCTTCATCTGCACATTAACAACCGAGCGATTACCAATGGCCACTTCCTGCGAAACCAGTCCTATCGAGGTAAGCAACAGAATAGCCGAACTACCAGGCACCGTGATGCTGTAATTACCATTGGCATCGGTACTAACGCCATTGGTTGTTCCTTTCACTACGATGTTGACTCCGGGGATTGGCAGTCCATCCTGCGTCGATGTGACCCTACCGGTTATACGCTGGCCTTGAGCAAGCAAATAGCCGGGCAACATGACCAGCAACGCTAGCCAACTAATTATACCGCAATATTTTCTCATGTATAGGTTATACGCTAGGCAAAAGTTTTTGAGGTAAATACACTATTGAAGGAAACAAACGATTAGTCAACGTAGCAAGCTACTATTTTTTCAAACGAAAAATCAACCTTCATCGTATAAATGTATTGTCTGGCCAACTGGCTCAAATTAGCCTTTTTTCTGTCAGAACAAGAAATTTAACCGGCGAAAAAAGTTCTCCATCTATTTTTAATGCTGAAGCTGTTTAAACTTTTACGTAGCAGTTTACCTTTTTGCCAGCAGTTTCAGATTTTACAGAGACTAAATACCATAAAAAGAGGCTCCCCGTATGTACGGGGAGCCTCACTGACTGGATTTGGCAGGATTAGAAACCTGGTGTGGCCTTAAAAATTAGGGTTTTTAATGGCAGCACCGGTTGTTGGGTTCAACACTGTTTCATCAGCAGGAACATCCCAATAATCCATGAAGTTGTAGTCGATCGTTACATTCTTGTTAATCAAAGCCCCGGCATTCGTGATAACCGTATTGCCATAGCTACCGCCACCGCTGGCAATAGGATATGTCCAGCCCCAACGACGCAGATCATAGAAAGCCAACCCACGGCTAAACAGAGAGACTCTTCTTTCTTTGGTTAACTCGGTAAGCGCTTTCGATAGGGTAAGGCTTGTACCGGCAACGGCTGGAACACCAGCACCCTGATATGTCCGTACGGCATCGACAAAACCTAAACCGGTTTCGATATTGCCCAGACGCATATTGGCTTCAGCCAGCATCAGTGCGTTTTCTTCGTAGCTACCAGCGATGAAGACTTCATGCGCACCTATATCCTTAGACCCGTATACGTATACGCCAGTTACGCCGGTGCCATTAGGTACCATGCTATAACGCGTTGTAAACGTATAGTTGTTTTTGTAGGTCGTTTTGGTATTGAAGTTGTTAACTACCCGTTGGTCGCCAGCATTGAACGACTGCATAAAGCGTTCGCTGATCTTGAAGGTCGAGCTGGTATTCACGTTTGACGTTAATGCCGCAACCGTTCCACCCGTAGGCGAGAAAGGCGAGTTAGAGGCAGTGCTACGTTCCGTGAAGACGATATCCCCTTTCTTGATCCCGTTGGTAGCCAGCGTCAATACACTGGTCCAGTCGGCAGCGGTCATGGCAGTTGTCGACGACTTGGAGATCGTAGCTGCCGGATTGCCGTTTACAAACGGAGCCAGTTTATTAACCAGAATATTCCGCGCCAGCATCGTGTTGATGTTGCGTTTCCACATGTCAACTGTTGGCACACCGCCGTTGCCTACCTGCATAAATGAAGGAATCAACTGGCCTAATACAGCCTGATAATCCGACGCACTGGTAATGGAACCCAGGGTAGTAGCCGCCAGGTTGAAATACTCGTTCGACTTAGTGATCATTGCATCATGCAATACGTAGCCACCATCCGTTGCACCTGTTTTATCGGCAATTAAGCCAGCATAATACATCGAACCGATAGAGGCATAGGCATAGCCTTTCCACCAGTAAGACCAGGCTTTGATCGTATTGGCCCGGCTGGTCTTATCACCCGAGAATGAAATGGTGCTTACCAGATCCAACGTCTCATTACAGACGTTATTCAAGGCATACATGTTCAGCCATTGGTAGTACAATGGGTTGTTGCCAGCACCCGTAGCGGCCCGACTGTTATAAGCCCGAATGATTCCTACTTGTGGAGCCGGGTTGGTCACTTTCGTACCATCGTCCAGAATAATATAGTCGGGAACACCAATGGTTGTCACCTGGTTGTTGGAAGCATCCGCCCCCACGTTATCAGCCATCAGTTCGCTATAGCCCCAGGGCAACGAAAAGTAGCTATTACCCAGCCAGCCATCGCCGTTCAGGAAACCGTTGACATAAACACCACCCTGCGCAAATGCAATCAACCCAGTCTCGGTGTTGACATTGGCAGCTGTGGTAGGCTGGTTGGGGTTGCCCACATCCAGTTGTTCTTTACAAGAGACCCCGGCAAGCATGAGGGTCGCGAAAAGAGCGGTGGAGAAAAATTTATTTTTAGTGATACGTTTCATCTTAAAAGAAATTAAGTTGTAAGTACTTAGTATCCAAGCAGTAAGTAATTAACTCACCTGCTGCTCCTTATAACTTAAGTGATTAGAAACCAATGTTCAGACCCACCTGATACGACTTAGTGTTCGGCAGTGTGCTGTGATCGACACCCCGGTCAAACGACGAGTTCGACGAACCTGAGCTAACTTCAGGATCATAGCCCGTGTATTTGGTGAAGGTCATCAGGTTGCGGCCCGTAAAGACGATCTGTGCTTTGTTCAGGTAGGGTAGTTTAACAATCTTGGCGATATCGAAAGCCAGCGAAATGTTCCGTAACCGTACAAACGACGCATCTTCTACGAAGAAATCTTTGGTGGCGTTGTTACCCGCGCCCCGTGTGCTACCCCATAAGTTATAATACGCACCCGACCAGTACGCTGGGAAGGCACCCGTTTTGCCATCAATAGTAACCTGTTTGGTGAAGTCTCCGCTGATACCATCACGATACATCCATTCTTTCGTCTGGTTGTAAAGTTTGCTGCCATAAACCCAGTCAAACTGGAAGTTCAGCGTCACGAAGTTTTTGAAGCTAACCCCATTGATAAACGACATGTTGAACTTGGGGTTCGGGTTCATTAACGGATAGGTTTCGTTGGTGAACTGAGGCTGGTAAGTCGTTTTGCTGACAACACGTCCATCCACCAGCTGGTAGCCCCCTTCGTTTGCAGCGCTAATGTACCGTACGCCTTCCTGATTGACATAGTCCAGGCTGGTTAAGGCTTTGTAGCCATACACCTGACCAATTGGCTGACCGGGCGTTAGAACCAGTGCGGTGCTACCGGCAAGCGATGTCAGGATAATGTCGGCACCTCCCGAAATAGCATCAATTTTAGAGATCTGATGACCGAAGTTGGTCGTGAAATCCCATTTCAGGTCTTTAGACCGGTAAATTGGCAAGCTAAGCGAGAATTGAACCCCGTTTGACGACATGTCGATAGCGTTGGTCAACTGCCCTGTCGAACCCAGCGATGGTGGTACGCTTACGGTGTAAATTACGTTGGCACTTGAGCGTTTCCAGTACGTAAACGCACCCGAAATCGAGTTAAACCATGTACGATTCGAATTGCCGCCGATGGTAAAGTCAGTACCAATTTCGAGCTCTTTCGACACCTCCACTTTCAGGTTTGGATTCTGGGTCGTTGTGGGAATGGTATACACCAAACCTGAACCCAGATTCCGCTGGCTCAATACAGGGTAGCGGTCAAATGCACCCGGCTGAATACCCGCTTCGCCATAAGCTGCCCGTAATTTGAAGTATGGTAAGGCATTGGCAATGCTGCTGTTCTTGAAGAACGACAATGGAGAAACGTGACCATCGAAGTGAGGAAAGGTGAACGGCGTAGACCCTGCACCAAAGGCCGACGACCAGTCAGTCCGGAAACCAGCCGTGATGCCACCATAATCACCAAAATCAACTTTCTGGTTTACCAGATAGCCGTAAGTAATGAACGGTGTCACAATATCCTTATCAACTGCCTGTGATGCAGTAGCCGCCACGTTGAAGGGTGGCGCTGTACTCAAGCCTACACCGTAGGTATCGTATTGCGTCGACTTGTTCTTGCGGTAATCGAACGATACCTGCGTGCTGGTCTGGATAGGCAGATTTATATGGAAATCATTCTGAAAATCAGTCCGGATAAAGGCCGTACCCAGAAAGTTCTGGAATGTATTCGTGTATTGGAAGTTGTCGATTTCACCCTTGTTGTCAGGGGCGTAGTTGCTCGCATAAGAGCCGTAATATTCTGAGGTGATATTTTGCGACTGATTTAAATAGGTCCAGCGAGCCGTTTCATTCCGGTAGTTGATACCATATTTACCATCCAGCGTCAAAAATTTGTTGATCTTATATTCAGCCTGGAAATTCTGAAGAACGTCGATTTTATTGTTGATCGCATCCGTATAGGCTGCCTGGTAGTAAGGGTTACCGGCGTTAACGCTCAAAAAGTCAGCCGTTGGGTAAACCGGATAGGTTCCATCAGACAGTTTACGAGTCAGGTCAAAAAACGGCGATGTATTCAAAAAGCCATACACCTGTCCCACATTACCACTTCCGCCATTAAAAGGCGAGTACATAGCCCCTAAACCTGGCTTCAGGGTGTTTTTAGTGTAAACCAATTGGGTAGTCGAACGGATGGTGAAGCCTTTGAAAATCTCGGTGCCGATGTTAGCCGACAAGTTACTACGGTCAATATACCCATTCTCTTTCGTCAGGATTGGCGACGTCGTGTGGTTATTAGAGGCAGCAATGTTGAAGTCGCTTTTTTCTGAAGCGCCCGACACATTGACGTTGTTGTTTGACGTGATCCCCGTGCTAAATACCTGTTTGAAATGGTCATAATACTTCAGGTTGCCACTGTAGGGTGTATTGGCATCATTGCGGATATCCTGAATGGCATAACGCGTTGCACCACCATATTTATAGGAAATACCCGTAATAGCGCCATTCTCGGTGTAATCCAGAATATTACCTTTAGCATCAACGATGTTATTGTTGCCGTCGGTCAAATACGGATGTAAATCTGCTTTACGGACATTTCCCGTATTTAGGAATTCATTGGCTGAGAAGCTGGACGAAAAATTAACTGAGGTGCGGCCTTTCTTTCCTTTTTTGGTGAACACCTGAATTACGCCATTAGCTCCCTGCGCCCCATAGATCGAAGCCGAAGCCGCACCCTGCGCAACCTCGATACGCTCTATGTTGCTTAAATCAAGCGAGTTGATGTCGGTAGCAGCTACCTGTACGCCATCCACCATGATCAGGGGTTTGGTACCGCCCTGTACGCTGTTGATACCACGTAGCAGGATGTTGACGGGATCGCCGGGGTTACCGCTGGTGGAGGAAATTTGTGCACCCGGAATTTTACCAACAAGCGCCTGATCAATCGAAGCCGTTGGTGTTTGTGGCAAATCTTTTGCCGAAACGGATTCAATGGCAATGCCCAGTTTGGCTTTGCTGGTAGCAACACCGCTACCCGTTACAACAACTTCGGTAAGTAAACGAGAATCGGAGACTAAACTCACATTCACTTCCGATTGATTACCGACAACTACTTCCTGTGTCGTAACACCCACAAAGCTGAACACCAGCGTGGTGCCCTTAGCAGGCACGGACATATCAAAAATACCGCTCGCATCAGTGCTGGTTCCTTTCGACGTGCCTTTCACAACAACCGAAACGCCTGGAAGAGACGACCCATCTTCTGCCGACGTAACCTTGCCGACAATTCTTCTTTCCTGAGCCCAAGCTGTGGACCAGAGTGAGCTTACCAGAAGGAAACTCAACAATAGAATTCTACTCATAGGTAATTTAGTGTTAGGTTAAGAAACTCCTTACTTTCTACAAAACTATGTAATCAAAAAATTCATTGCAAATTTTTTGTACAAATAACTTCAAACCAAAAAAAAATCTATAAAAATCAACTATAAGCGAATAATATTTTGATTTAAATGACAACCTCCTGCTCAAACAAATAAAATTATTTTAATTTAGGCTAATAAACAGAACATTGTACGTATAAGTAATTCTAACATATTCATCTGATATAGCAGAATAATTCAACTTCTTATAGACGTATTCTTTTATGTACGATATTATTATTTTTTCAAAAAAGAGTATTTTCCCTTAATTAAGAAGAGAAGCGTTTTCCGAAACAACTGGATAGTAATGTATATCGAAGAAGGTCAGAACTACCAAAAAGGCTACATTTATACCATATAGCCGCTATTTAATTATATTTTTCCGTGTAAGATTACTGTGCTTCACATGTATATAGTTACTACATATACTTACTATCCATTTCACATTAATACTTAAGTAGTAAGTCAATTATATTTTTGTCAGATGACAGCTAAAAATAAGTTTGTTTACCACATTAAAATTATTTAATAATTTTAGAACTAAATAGCTTTATAAACAAAAATTAGTTTTTAGTATACAATAACGTATTGGCTAAACAACCTGTCCACCTTACTTCGATATAGACACGCAGGAGTTTTTAACAACAAAAATGCCGGACTGTGAAGTCCGGCATGTGGTTAGCGAGAAGTCTGTAAGTTAAGGTCGCATCAGAGTTGCCTGATTAAAGGCTTTTTCGATATCCGAAGCCATTGAGCGCGTATATTGATACCCCACGCGATATAAATCGCGAGCTTTTCGAATATCGGTTGTGCCATATTGTGCCAGTTGAGGAGGTTCGATGACAACGTTGCATTTAGCAAATCGCTCTCTGGTTTTGCTCTGTACCGCCAGCACCAGACTACGCTCTATTACCCCGCGCATGGATGTGATGGGTTTACGCGGCCCTAAAACATTGCAATGTGAACCAATGATAAAGTCAACTTTGTGCTCAATCACATCGACAGGCAAATTATTAAGTACGCCACCGTCTACGAACTGTCGTTTATGAATAAGCATGGGCTCAAAAATTCCCGGCAAACAACAGGACGCAAGCACTGGCCGAACTAGTTCTCCTTTTTCAAACACGACCTGCTCCCCGGCATTTAAATCAACGGCAACTACATGCAACGGAATTTTCAGTCCTTCAAATGAATCGTGGGGGATATACTTTTTGTATAAATCAATAGCCGTATCTATTCGAAGGAGACCCATGCGGTTCCAGGCGGGCCGCAAATGACGCATAAATGAAGATGATTCAATTATTTTCAAACTTTCGTCGGGTGTATATCCTTGCGCTACCAACGCCCCAGCAATAGCCCCGGCACTGGTACCGGCAATCTGATCGAAGGCTATACCCATCTCCTGCAAGGCTTTTATAATACCCAGATGTGCTATCCCGCGTGCTCCACCACCTGATAATACAAGACCGATTTTCATAACTCGTTAACAGCAGGCATAAAGGTTTGGTTTTTGGGGAGGTAAATAGGACGGGCTTCTGTTATAACGGCAAACCATCCGCGCTGCTTGTGTTATAACAATTCTGCCAGGGTCCCCTTGTCCTTTACCCGAATTCCTTTTTCGGTTCGCTCCACTGTGGCCGCTTCGACTGTTGGATCGTGATCGAACACCAGCAGCCACTCTTCATCGGCAGCCCGATTAAGGAAATTTGTCTTTTCATCCATCGTTATGAGTGGCCGGACGTCATAACCCATCACATAAGGAATGGGTATATGAGCAACCGATGGAATTAGATCGGCGCAGAAAGCTACCGTGCGCGGTTTACCGTTCCGCTCGCCAAGCTGAAAGGTTGGTAAGGTCATTTTTTCTGTATGCCCATCCACATAGAGCAACTCGATTCCCGGCAGGTTCAGGCTTTCGCGGTCAATGAATTTCAGCTGACCATTCTCCTGTAAGGGCATGAAATTTTCGCGCAGGTAAGTAGCCCGTTCGCGGGGGTTAGGGCTGGTGGCCCAGTCCCACTGGCCGCTATGGCTCCAATAGGTTGCCTGCGGAAAGGTCGCTTCGAGTTTGGTGTGGCTGGCATCGGTATACCGTACAGCCCCACCGGCATGGTCGAAATGCAGATGGGTCAATAGCACATCCGTTACATCGTTGATAGAGTAGCCCGCCTGTTCGACAGCACCCGTTAAGGTTTTGCCATTAGGCAGATCATAGTAGCCGAAAAATTTAGCATCCTGTTTGTCGCCGGTACCGGTATCGACCAGCATAAGCCGTTTTCCGTCTTCGATGAGCAAACAGCGTAATGCCCAGTTGCAAAGGTTTCGCTCGTCGGCCGGATTTTGTTTTTGCCAAATCGACTTAGGTACTACGCCGAACATAGCTCCGCCATCAAGTTTGAACAGGCCGGTATCAAGGGTTTGGAGAGTCATAAACGCGTTTTTTGGCAAGTTAGGCTTTTATAGCATTGCCAAAAAACGCACAATTCATAAAGTATCCTGATCACTCCATGAAGAGACAATAAGGACAACCGTTATATTATTCCTCGCTGCTATCGTTCAACAGACGCAGTTGGTTTACAATTGTTTGTTGACTAGCCTGCGTTATTGCCAGATGCTGTAAATGCTCTTGAATGGCAAGCTCGTTTCTATTCATCAGGATAGACCGCCCAGGCTCCCCATAGATGCTATCCTGAAATCGCTGACGCTGTAGCTCCAGTAGTTTTATAGCCTGTTCAAGCTGAGCAATACGACTCTCATGCGTCTTGGCCTGTTGCTGGGCAACACCAATAAGGTGCTGATTAGTAGCACACGACAGACTTGCAGGAACACTCAGAGCTTGTTGCCATTCTTGTTCTAACTGCTTAATATCGCCTGAACAAGCGTTGCCATCAAAAGCATTGACTGGCAGTTGAGTACAATGGCCCTGGTCTACAAATTCGGCCCTGATAAGCTGGCTTCCTTTAGCCACAACAGAGTTTAATACATCACAGATAGTTTCCAGATTAGTGAACCACCAGGAGTATTCTCTAAGTCGATAATTAGGATCTAATGACGTAAAAATAAGTTGCATCTGACAGGCATTACGGATATGGCACAATAATTAGACATTGTTTCCCAAAAGCCAATTTTATTTACTTTTTGGTCAGCTAAAATAGACATAGGAGACTACAATACATTGATAACCAATGAAAATAAATTAATAAATATTAAAAATTATAATACACAGTAGAAAAGTAAATTTAATGTTCCCTAAAACGACGATAAACACGAATCCCAATCATTAGTAAAACGATCAGCGCCAAAAGGCCTAGCATTCCCCATACCATACTCAGGGCATCTTTCAGAACAACCAGGAATACGATACCGAACAAAAACAACGTAGCTACTTCATTCCAGATACGCAATTGAGTAGACGTGTAGCGAAACTCTCCCCGCTGCTGCTGACGAAAAACAACGTGACACAGAATATGATAAACGTACAGCCCCGCTACCAATACCAGCTTATAAATCAGCCAGTCCGGTGTTGAACCGTAATTATACCATGTGTTCAGGCCCAAGAGTAACGTGATCACTGCCGACGGCCAGGTGATACCATACCACAGCCGACGCTGCATGAGTAGTAATTGGTTTTGGAGAATACTACGCCCTGGTTCAGGCTGTGTTTCAGCTTCGGTAACGTAGATCAATAAACGGGGAAAATAAAACAGCCCGGCAAACCAGGTTACGACAAAAATGATGTGCAGGGCTTTACTATAGAAGAATAGCATGGGTAACGGTAATGATTTTATGAAGCAATATAGCTACGACTTACCAATTACGATAGTTCCGTTTATCCTAACTTCTTTCTTCGGTCGATGGCATCGCGCACACGGGCGGCACTTTCGTAGTCTTCTTTTTTAATAATTTTGGCAAGCAGTTCTTCCAGCTCAGCCATGGTGTACTCGGCGTAGGAGCCTTTCTTGTCGCGGGTTTTATCGTCAACAAAATAGCCGGATGTATCCACAACGTCGGCATTGGCGCGAAGTGGGCAATCGAAGCGCACGGATAGCGCAATGGCATCAGATGGGCGGGCGTCTAGCCTGAGGATTTCTCCAGCGGGAGTCAGGAGACAAATAATGGCGTAAAAAATTTCGTCCTGAACCCGTGTAATGACGGCTTCTTTCAGGAGAATACCTACCTGCTTTAGGGTTTGATAAAACAGGTCGTGGGTGAAGGGGCGCAGGGGCTGCATCTTCTCCATCGCTACGGCAATAGCCTGTGCTTCATTGGCACCAATGATAAGCGGTATGCGTCGTTTACCCACTGTATCTTCCAGAATTAGTGCATAGTTACCGGGTTTCGACAAGCTTTCCGAAAGGGCAATAATCGACAGATCAATCATCATCTTTACTCGCGTTGTTTCGCTGAATAAACTGGCACAACACGCCCATATCATCGAACGGTGAAATCACAAAACCATCGACGCTCAGTCGATATAAATCGCGTTTTTCAACCTCAATCTGATACCCATTGGCCAGCGTAATATGCTTACCGGTATGTTTCAGCACCGGAATTTTCATTTCGGCCAGAGCGTAAAGTACAAAATCCGTTTCGTTATATGTGTCCATTACGTCAATGCATTTTCATAAACAACCATTGCCCCAAGGCCAATACAAACCATTGACGACAGGACGACCAGACCAGTACGAACCGCGGGATTCGTTAATAACCGGACAGAAAACGGTACACTGAATACGCCAGCCGCCACCATCATACCCCCTATTGACCCAATGCCGAACAACACTAAATACAGCATACCTGCGCCCGTTCCTTTAATCTGAGTCAGCACTGATAAAATTAAAGCACCACTACCCGCCAGACCATGAATGAGACCCACACCATAGGCCAATCCGTGAGCGTGTCCGTCTGTGGTATGTGTATGCCCGTGTGAAGCGGTAAGTTCTAACATGGGTAGATGCGCCAGCTTGTATAACCGTAAGCCTCCCAGTGTAACGAGCATCACGCCAACGCCCGCTTCGAGAAAACGAAAGTCCGATTCGTGCAGGGTCAATTTTCCCAGCATAAAAATACTGCCCACGATCAGGATGGTGGATGTGTGACCAAGCCCCCAGAATACGCCGTCTTTCAGCGCCAGCCGGATGTTATTTCGACGGGTCACGATGTTGCTCACCGCTACTAAATGATCGGCTTCAAAAGCGTGCATGAAACCGACACCCAAAGCCAATAAAAGAGGAAGCAGTGTTTGCATGCTGGTTGTTTATTTATTCGTTTGATAAACTACCGATGATGATCCGGTGGTTGCCTGTGTCGGCAATGACGAGTTGATTGCCCTCCGTACTAATTGAGAATGGCCAGTACAATTGCTTATCCGTACCAAAACGGGTATTGGCATTCTCACTACCGGTAGCAAAACTGGCGTGACCAATCAGGTTGTCGGCGGGTTGGTTATGTTGCGTGGGTACGGTGTCGAACCAGAGAATACGGCTGTTACCCGTATCGGCCACCAGCAGGCCATCGCCGTGAAAATGGGCATCGTACGTCCAGCTCAGCGTTTGTTTTGCCGGGAACAAGCCGTACTGATTTTGACCATTTGACTCAAAATCAGCTTGCCCGATCAGTACATCGGCCTGCTGGTTGGCTGCCGTGCGCCAATCGTTCCAGATCAGGGTTCGGTAGTATTGCGTATCAGCTACGGCCATCTGTCCCTGCTGGCCAATTTTGACAGAATAAGGCCAGATTGGATTTGCCGATTCGTAGTCCCTTTCGGTAAAATCAGGTTGTCCAATTACTGCTGTGGCCGGGGCAAAAGACTCGGTTGGGATATGGTCGAAATACAGCACACGCCGGTTGCCTGTATCGGCAATCCAAAGATGTTCACCATCAGACGTCACGCCATACGGCCAGTTCAGCGTTTTACTCGTTGGTGTGACTCCAATACCTTTCCCGTTGGGCTGATTGCTGGTAAAATCTGCTTGCCCTACTACAACATCGGCGGGTTGACCATGTCGGGTTGGGAAGCTGTTCCAGATCAGGACACGATGATTCCAGGCATCTGCTACGATAAGCCGCTCCCCATCTGACCAAAGTCCCGATGAGTATTGCAGCGTATCGGCGCCAACAAGTCCACCAGAGTTTCGTCCTGTTTCTTCGGTATCCAGTTGACCAAGGATAACATCCGGCTCAGCGTACTCAGTAGCAGGAAGCTGATTCCAGATAAAAACGCGATTCTGGCCCGTATCAGATACCATCAACCGCCCGCCTACTGTCCATACGCCACGCGGGGCCAGAAATGGATGACCCGCACTCCCCCGAAAGACGGTATTTAACCCCACCACTGGGGGAAGGCCGGGCAAGGATTGCGTTAAATTGGGCGTAGTGAGTAGCATAGAATTAACAAATTCTCGGCAGTTGTTCGCCGACCAGCATATTTACCACCCGGCGACCGCCGATGCGACTTGTCAGGACGACCTGCCCGGGGTGTTCAGCAACGACTTCGCCAATGATGGCGGCCGACTGTCCATAGTCGAGTGTTTGTAGTTTTTCGAGAAAAGCATCAGCTACTTCCGGCGCGATAATAGCCAGAAAAACGCCTTCGTTGGCTACGTAGAGCGGGTCTAGCCCTAGCAGTTCGCAAGCGCCCGCTACCTCATCGAGTACCGGAATAGCCGCTTGTTTCAGGTCGATACCTACACGGGTGGCTCCCACATTCCGGTCGCGGGCAATTTCATTCAACACGGTTGCCACGCCCCCACGGGTAGGGTCGCGCAGGAGATGAATATCCTGACCAAATTCGTCCAGCAACGCCAAAACGGTGTGGTTCAACGGTGCCGTATCACTGGTCAGACTGGTTTCAAATTCCAGCCCTTCGCGCACCGACATGATCGCCATGCCGTGCGTAGCAATATGCCCGCTAACGATAATTTTATCGCCAGCCCGAACATTTTTTATGCTGATATTGGCCTGTGGATGCAGTTCGCCGATACCGGAGGTATTGATAAAAATCTTATCTCCCTTTCCGCGTTCGACCACTTTGGTGTCGCCCGTAACGATCTGTACACCGGCCCGTTCAGAAGCACCTTTGATACTAACCAGAATATCCCAGAATTCGGCCATCGTCAGGCCCTCTTCCAGAATAAACCCCAGCGACAGATACTTAGGGATGGCCCCGCACATAGCCAGATCATTGACGGTTCCATTTACGGCTAGTTCGCCAATGTTGCCGCCGGGAAAGAATACGGGCGAGATAACGTAACTGTCTGTAGTGAACGCCACGCGGCCCGTCAGGTTCAGCATGGCTCCGTCGTGGTGGGTATCGAGCAACGGATTACTAAGCAGGTCAAACACGCCCGCTTCGAGCAATTTATTGGTCAGAATGCCCCCGCTGCCGTGACCGAGCGTAATGATGTCGAAATCGAGTTTCGGCATAGGACAGTGAAGTTGCATATATATAGAATGAGTGAATGACTGAATGAGTGAATTGCTGATGTGTATAGTTAGAACGGCATCCCAGCCATTCAATCATTCACTAATTCACTCATTGAAAAATGATAATAAGCCGCGCAAGCGCCCTCCGACGAAACCATGGGTGCGCCCAGGGGCCGTTCGGGTGAGCAGGCCCGTCCGAACTGACTGCATTCGCGCGGCTTTTTGATGCCTTTCAGCACCAGACCTGCTATACAATCGGAGCATTCGGGCACTTTGGGAATAGAAACCGAGAACTTCCGGTCAGCATCGAAGTCGGCTAGTTCAGCACGTACCGCCCAGCCACTGCCGGGGATATTTCCGATGCCCCGCCACTCGCGGTCAACCACCTCAAATACCTGCTCAATGATGCGCCGGGCTTCGGGATTGCCTTCGGGCCGCACGATGCGGGTATACTGGTTTTCGAGCTTGTAGTCACCCCGCTCCAGTTGCCGTACCACCATCAGAATACCCTGCAACAGATCGACCGGCTCAAAGCCCGTTACAACCATCGGCATTTTATAGCGCTCGACCAGCGGGCCGTACTCGCCCGTACCCATAATGGCACAAACGTGGCCAGCCGCCAGAAAACCTTGAATATTAGTGTCGTCATCTTGTATGACAGCTTCCATAGCGGGCGGCACCAGCACATGCGACGCCAGAATCGAATAGTTTTTGAGTCTCAGTTTCTGAGCCTGTACTACCGAAAGCGCATTGGCCGGAGCCGTCGTTTCGAAGCCAACGGCAAAAAACACTACCTCACGGTCGGGGTTTTCGCGCGCCAGCCGAACGGCTTCCAACGGCGAATACAGAATCCGAACGTCGGCCCCGCCCGCTTTCGCGTCGAGAAGGCTTTTGGTTGACCCCGGCACCCGGATCATATCGCCAAAGGAGCAAAGTATTACGTTCTTTTCTTCGGCCAGATACACCGCCTTGTCGATCAGGTTAACGGGCGTTACGCAGACCGGACAACCCGGCCCGTGTACCATTGTAACGAGGTCGGGAAGCAGGTTCAGAATACCATTTTTTACCAGCCCATGCGTTTGTCCTCCGCACACCTCCATGATCGTCCAGGGGCGGGTGGCGGTTCGGTGCAACTCCTGAATATATTGTTCTACCAGTTCGGGGTCTCGGTATTCGGTGAGGTGTTTCATACGGCGTGGCGGTCAATTTGGCTACTTTCCGTTAGTTCATCCAGATCGCCGATTTCACGCAGGTAGGCAAACGTTTTCTCGGCTTCTTCTTCGTCTACAATACTGATGGCAACGCCCACATGCACCAGCACATAGTCGCCTACTTGAGCACTCGGAACCATGTCTAAACTCGCTTCTTTAATGATACCCCCGAAATTCACGCGGGCCATACGAACCAATCCATCGTATTGATATTCAATGGATTTTATTTTACCGGGAATGGCTAAGCACATGGCTGGTTTCAGTTTTTAAACGTGACGTATTCTGTCTTATCGATGTATGATGGGTCAGTTGGCCAAACGAGATGCACTCATCGTTGGGTGAAAGCTGACAATGGAAATAGAGTTGATAGGTTGGTTCCAGTTCGTGCCTGAGCCAGTCTACGAGCAGCGCGTTCTGAAAAACGCCCCCACTAAAGGCCAATTGCCGAATACCCGTTTGCCGGGCAACAGCACCCACGGCCTGCACCAGTGTATAATGAAAGTTGGCGGCAATCTGGCTAGTGGACTTGCCGGCCTGAATATCGTGGACTATACCCGCAACGATGGCTCGCGTTGGCACTTGAGTCGTCGGTAGCGTGTCAGGCAAGTAGCTTTGGGACGTTTCGTAACCGTTCGTTCGAACGTATTGAGCGGCAGTATTTTCCAGTAATAACGCGGCCTCGCCTTCATAACTAACCCGATCAGCCAGACCCAAAAGAGCTGCGGCAGCATCGAAAAGCCGCCCAACACTGCTGGTTTTCACTTTATTCTCCACACATAGTTTACGATACAGACTCCACTCTTTATCCGTGAACTTCGAGCGAAGAATTGTGTAGGCTTCGGGCAGTTCAGCAGTCAGCGACAGAGCCGAAATCCGGGGTTCGCGCGGCATTTTATCCCCTAACAGCGCGTCGAAATAATCGAAGTGCCCTACCCGATCGAAGAGGCCGTTCTGGTAGGAAATAAACTCCCCACCCCAAATTTGCCTGTCTGTTCCGTAGCCCGTTCCATCCCAGATAACACCCAGAACAGGCTCATCTTGATTTGTTAACTCGTTTTCGGCCAACACAGCGGCCAGGTGTGCCTCGTGATGCTGAATCGCTATGAGTGGAACACCCCAGATTACCGCTAACTCACGGGCCAGTTGCGTTGAAAAATAGCCTTCATGTTGATCGGCCAAAATAACCTCAGGTGCTGCCGCAAAAAGCCGCAAAAAATGGCCGAGTGTGGCCCGAAATCTGGTTTGTGTGTCATAACTTTCCAGATCGCCGAGGTATTGACTGACGTATGTATTGCTACGTAACTGCCAGGCGAACGTGCTTTTGATCGACGCACCAAGGGCGAGGATATTGGTATTCGGGTTCACGAAACCAGGCCGTAGAAAGGTCGGAGCCAGACCCCGCGAACGACGCAACACAATAGGCTGACGATGGGTTGGCGACAGGCGCATGACCGAATCATCCTGTGGCACAACAATATCCCGATTATGTGTCAGAATAAAGTCCGCAACGGCGGGCAGTTGCTCCAGCGCCTGCTGATTTGTGTAACAAATTGGCGATCCGCTTACATTGCCGCTTGTTGCTACCAACGGCAAATCGAACATTCCGGCAATTAGGGCCAGTAATGGTGCGTAGGGTAACATGACACCCAACTGGCTAAGTCCCGGCGACAGTGAGTCAATGGCCAGCCGGGATGCAGTTTCGGGACGTCTATCGAGTAATACAATAGGCGATTCCGGACTCATCAGCAAAGCCAGTTCGTCGTCGCCAGCGCAGCAATCCCGTTGTACTTGGTTTACGCTCGGGTACAGAACAGCCAGCGGTTTGGTGGGGCGATGTTTACGTTCGCGGAGTTGCCTGATGGCCTCTGCATTCGTCGCATCGCAAACTAACATATAGCCACCAACGCCTTTCACCGCCACCGTTTGACCCGCGTCGAGCGCGTCAATTATATAGCCAATCAGTTCAGCCTGCGAACCAGTCACACACTGTCCCGAAGCCAGAAATAGACTCAATTCGACAGGGCAGTTGGGGCAGGAGTTTGTTTGGGCGTAGAATCGCCGATTTGTTGGGTCATTGTATTCCCGCTCGCAATCAACACACATGGCAAATGGAGCCATTGTCGTCATTGGCCGGTCGTAGGGCACTTTTTGTAAAATAGAATAGCGCGGCCCGCAATGCGTACAAGTTGTGAAGGCATAGCCAAATCGCCGGTTGGTCGGGTCAGTTACCTCTTCCCGACAGGCATCACACATAGCAAGATCTGGGGTGAGTTGCAGCGAGACCAGACCCATAACCTGGCTATCAACAATCGAAAAATCAGTAACATTGATCGGTTCTACTTCACTTAATTCTACTGCCTGAATCCGGGCTATTGTCGGCGCTTCGGCCTGAACGCGACTTGCAAATATCTGCGCCGTAGTAGAGTCGGTATCGATATAAATATGCACCCCATCGGCTCCGTTGCTCACGGTTCCTTTCAGTTTCATCGACTGCGCCAATTGCCAGACGAAAGGCCGAAAGCCCACGCCCTGAACCTGGCCGGTAAGATGAAGATGATATGTCATGAGTGAATGAGTGAATGAGTGAAAGCTGCTTACGCCGGTATCACTCTTTCACTCTTTGCTTCTACTTTGGCCAGTAGCCAGTTACACCATTCATCCAGGCCCTCGCCGGTGGTGCTGGAAATGGTCAGTACCTCAATATCGGGATTTACATCGCGGGCGTCCTGAATTACGTTCTCAACCTTGAACGGTACATAGGGAAGCAAATCCGCCTTTGAGACGACCATTAACTCGCTGGTCAGGAACATGCGCGGGTATTTTTTTGGTTTATCGTCGCCTTCGGTTGTCGCCAGCAACGTTACGCGCAGGTCTTCGCCGAGGTCAAAAGCCGCCGGACAAACCAGATTGCCTACGTTTTCGATAAACAGCACGTCCACGCCCGTCAGATCGATATGGTCGAGCGCCTGATAGATCATCTGCGCTTCAATATGGCACATGCCCCCCGTCACGATTTGCAGAGCGTTGATTCCCACATCCCGCATCCTGATGGCGTCGCGTTCGGTTTTGGGGTCGCCCACCAGCACAGCCATGTTTAGCCGACCGGCCAGCCGCTTTCCTGTTTCCTGCATGAGGGTGGTTTTGCCGCTGCCCGGCGATGAGCAGACGTTAATCACCAACACATCGGGCAAACGATCCCGGATGGCTTTCGCCACAAAATCATTGACCTTCAGCAGATTCAGCGTTGTATTTTCGCACTGCACGGCTCCTACAGAAGCCTGATTTGATTTGGGTCTGGCAGTTGTCATTGGTTAATCGTTATTAGTCTTCAAACTCCACTTTGCTTATCAGCAGCTCTTCTCCCTGCACGACGTTTCGGCTGGGTTTTCCACACGAGCACACAAACCTATACTGCTGCACTTCGGTCGTTTTATCGCAGTCGTCGCAATGAATCAGAATTGGCAGCACTTCTACATGCAGGCTCGTTTGCTGATACTTCGGCTCATCATCCAATACAGCCGCAAACGCATTTTGCATCAGTATTGGCTGCACATTTGAGAGTAGCCCGGCTTTCAGGTAAATACCCCGAATCCGATTCATATCGGTGGGAAACTCCTCCTCCAGCGTTCGGAAAATATTACGGACCAATGAAATCTCATGCATGGTCGTTATTCGTTACTAAGGACCAATTCACCCAGTCGTTCCAGATGCAGATCGGCATCCCGAATAAGGGCTTCGTCGGCTACCAACGACCGGACTTCATTCGCTTTATTAACCATATCGTTGAAGAGTGCCCGCTGGTTTTGCGGGTCGTCTTCGCCGACGTACCAGCCCGCTTCGAGGTAGTTCAGGATGGTTAATGCCCGTTCATACGGATAGGCTTCGGCGGTGCGAACCCGCAAAGCATCCCGGTAATAGCCAATGGCCTTGGCATAGTTGTCGGACTTCCGGGCCAATGGATATTTCGTCAGCGCATTGGCATAGTGGTTGCAAACCGTGGCATACTCATAAGGAAACTCCTCACGGGTGAAATACGCCAATGCCTGTTGAAACGAACTGGATGACACGGCTGCCCAAATGCTTTTCTTCTTGACTTCGTCGGGGATTTCGGCAAAAATAACCCCGAGGTGGTGCTGAATTTCGGCAAAAATACCGGGGGCACTTTCCTGCGTAAATACCTTGAGGGCTTGCTGGTAAGCTTCCATAGCCGGGCGGTAAAACTGCGGGTTTCCGTTTTGCGCCCAGGTGTAGAGTAGTACACCCTTTCGGTACTGCGCGTTGGCCAGTAGTTCGGGCATATCTTCACTATCGAAAATGGTAACCGCACGACTGATATAGCCAAGGGCTTCAGAAAAACTATTGGCAAACGTGGCCACCTGTGCAGCATCGACCAGCAACAAACCTACCTGAATAGAGCGCTGCTGGGCTTCATAATATTGCAGTACCTGCCAAAGCGCGGTTTTCGTCTTTTCCAGCAATCCGGTATCGTAAGGAACGACTAACTGTTGAAGCCAAACGGCATATTGAACAGCCAGCAATTCGTGTTTGGCCGTGTCGCTTAGTTCAGAAACGCTTGCTTGTTCCAGTACATGGTTAGCCTCAGTTAGTTGCCCCGTATCGAGCAGCAGGGTAGCGAATTGTTTGGCGGTATAAGCCTGATAATCAACATTAGGCGCAAGTTCTACTGCCGATTTATAGGCTTTCACCACAGCTTCGGCCACATCGTCGTTTGCACTGCTTTCGAGGTTACCATAGTGCAACGCGACAGCCCGGTTGTGCCAGCGACGATAGGTTTCAAACGTACCTACCCCGTTGACGGGCCGCACGGGTGCAACCAGCGATACGCCCGACTGCAAGCGGTTTGTAAGGTCGATGGTGTCGGCAAGCAAGCGATCGCGCCCGGCATCTCTATACCGGGCGTAGGCATAGGCTTTCTCCCAGTTGTCTAATCGCATAAATACAAACGACAGCAGATTATCGGGCGAGAAAGCCAGTGGATGCGGGAGTAAAATAGGGGGTAATGTTTCACTCCAATCGAGCGGCAATTGAATAGTGCCCTCGGTAACAAGTATCGTACCTGAGTCTGACCGGGTATCGGTTAGCGGGCTAATCTCTACCAGTTCGTCAAGCCGAAATTCGGAATGAATGGCCTGTGTAACAGAAGCTATATCGTCGGTTTGTATAGTCAGGTAATACATAACGTGGGGTTAGAGCGTAATACTCAAAATGCCAGTTGTTTTTAACTCGTATGCTAAGTCGCGGTCAGTATCATCAAGGTCGTTATCAATCAGTAGTTCGCGAATGTTCACCGACTTGTCGCCCAACAGATTTCGATCTTTCAGAAGTAGCCAACCGGTTTTGTGTAGCTTCTCAAAAAACGCTTTCGACTTACCCGCCACCAGCAACGTTTGCCGCTCGGTATAATACACGACACTTACCTGAAAATCGTCGCCAAACGCAACGCTGGCAACGGATGCCTCGATAAGCAAATAACTATTCTTCAGGCGAACGGCACTCATACGGTTCGCAGGATATCTTCACGCATTAAGGCTACGACACGATCACCGGCGTCCTTCACTACATCGGATAGATTTACTTCCAATTTGAGATTATCGACCGCAATCAGATACACCTGTATATCGTCAGGGTAATCGTTGAGCAAAATTTTGCGGGCATATGATAGTGCCTGATCCCATTTCAAACTGTGCAGAAACACCATCGGGTCGTCCTGAATAGCCGCTTCTACTTCATGAGCCGGCAGTTTGTAGAGCGTACCGGGAGTCTCGCCCGTATTGATCACCGCATCGACAATCAGAATCCGTTCGTGACCACGCAACTGAAACAGTACCTCGAACGCCGACGTACCCATATCAAATAAATTAACTCCGGGTTGCTCACCAAGTGATTCCCGGAGTTGATCGATTACATAACAACCCACGCCGTCATCGCTGCGAACGGGGTTGCCAAAACCCATAATGGCGGTCTTTTTCATGTGAATGATAGAATGAGTGAAAGAATGAAAGAGCGAATCAGCGGGCGGTCCGATTTCGCTCTTTCACTCATTCACCCTTCGCTCTTTATAATTTAAACTTCGCCATTTCCTTGCCCGATTTTCCATCGTGGGCGTGGACGGTGCAAACCAGGCAGGAGTCGAACGAACGAGCTACCATGCCTACTTCGACAGGATCGTGTGGGTCTTCAATTTCGGTACCTTCGAGGGCCGCTTCAATGGGGCCGGGGTTTCCCCGGTCGTCGTTCGGGCCAACGTTCCAGGTCGTGGGAGCCATCACCTGGTAGTTTTTGATAACACCGTCTTCGATCTCAATCCAGTGCGCCAAGGCACCACGGGCGGCTTCGGTAGCGCCAAACCCTTTGCCGTCGCGCTCTTCGGGTTTGATATAAAACTCATCGTTGAGGTCTACCTGACGGAGCCACTCATCAATTTGGGTGTACAGGCGGGCCGCTTCATGAACGCGGGCTAACGTACGGGTAAATACGTTCGTCCCTAACTTTTCGATCACATCGCCAAACAGGGGGTCAAAGACCTGGTGCGGCAGCAGGTTGTCCGGGTTAGCGTTCATGAGCACACGCGCCAGCGGACCAGCCTCAGCAGCCATGTCCATGTAGCGGGGTGCTTTTGACCAGCTGTATTTTTCGTTAAAATTCGAGTCGGCCAGGGTATGCGACTGCAAGGGCGTCGGCATGGGTTCATCCCAGGGGTGAGCTGCCGGAACGTCGGCATACCAGGCATGACCTACGTGTTCTTTAATGCTCAGGTGGTCGAAGACGTGGTATTTTTTACCATCGAAGAAGCCGCTCCGGCTAATCAACGCTGCATTTCGGCCTTCTACAGTCGGTTTCTGGTAATGATCTTTGTGCAGGTAGGTGCCATACGCAATAAACTTGCCTACCCCCTGCCCGAATTTGTGCAGACCAAATTCCAGACTTGCCCGGATGAACAAGCCCAGGTCAGAGTTACGCTGCGAATCGTTTTCTTCTACCCAGGCCATAAGATCGTCCCAGGTTTTGATTTGCATATAGCGCTCAATCGAACAGCCTAACCAGAGTGATTCGAGCCAGTCTTTGCGGAACTGGTTCATGATGGCGTGCGCGCGGGTGATGTCTTTAAGTGTCGGGGCGCACATTACGCCCCCCGGCACCATGTAGCTCGAATGCGGCCACTGACCGCCAAAGAGGGCATACACTTCTACCGGACGCCCACTGGCCGAAACTCCCTGTTGAAACGAGGTGCCCACATAGGCGGCAAAGCGTTTTACGACTTCATCGTAAAGCGGCTTGTTGGCGAATTTTTTATTTGCCATATCGGTAGCGAAAATGGCATAAAACCAGCGCGGAATACTCTGGATAGTTTCGGTAGCCTGCCCAATAGCCCGCAGCAAGAGTGCGTTAGGCGGCAGGGTCGTTTTCCAGGCTGTGTCCAGTGCCGATGAGGCACAATAGAGGTGAGAACCGCCACAAATACCACAAATACGGGGTGTTACAATTAGACCCGCCTGCGGATCTTTGCCCTGCATAATTTTTTCGAAGCCCCGGAACATGGCCGCCTGCGTATGCGCCCGCGTCACGACACCGTCTTCCATATAAACCTTTACGTCGAGGTCGCCCTCAACCCGCCCAACCGGCGATATATTTAATTCTTTCTGCGTTGCCATGTGTAGAGTGGTGAAAGGGTGAAAGAGCGAAAGAGTGAATGCCATCTTACAAAAAAGCAATGCATCGGCGGTTCGCTCTTTCACTCTTTCACTCATTATATTATTTGGAAGAGGAAAACTGGGGTTGATCGACGCCAACAAGACGTTCGCTGCCGGAAATGACTTTCTCAAATCCCGCCCGGAGATAATAGCCTAGTTTTGAGGTACCTTCTGGCACTTCTTTAGGCAGGAAACCCAGGTAATGCATCGTTTTAAAGATGCTGCCTTTTGCCAGGTCATGGTGCGGAAAACCCGGCTCCGTACAGCCCAGGCAAGGGTGATTGGCGCGGGTCTTGCTCGAATGCCGGTTCCACAGAATCCGGTTGCAACTGGCGCGGGTCATTGGCCCACGGCAACCTACCTCATAAAACAAACAACCACCTCGCTTACCAAAGCCGCCATCAACTTTTTGAGCGAAGCTGATCACGTTGGTACAGCCCGTTTGCACAAAGTCGGTGAAGAACGTTTTGGGGCGATGGTATTCGTCAATTAATATATCGCCGATGCGGCCTGTAGAAATGGCCACCAGAATTTGCGTAATCCAGTCGGGGTGAGCCGGGCAACCGGGAATGTTGATCACCGGCAAACCGCCCTTCGATACATAGTCAGATCCCAGGAAACCACCTTTACCCTTCCGCAAAAACTGCATCCCTGTCGATTCGCTGGGGTTAGGTGCCACAGCCGGAATACCACCCCAGGTGGCACAATCGCCCAACTACTTTCGACAGATCCCGAACCCAGTCCTGCATGGGACGATCAGCAAAGAAATTCATGGTACCACTACCGTGCGGCCCCTGAATAATACTGCCTTCATACACGAGTATATCGCATTGCGTACGGCCGCTGACGATATCGTTGAGCAGATCTGTTACCTGCTCGCCGATTTCGAGGCCAATAGACGGGTGCCAGAGGATGTTGACACCAAAATCGGTAACTAATTCGACAACTGTGGGCTCCTCAGCATTAAGGAACGACATCGTGTTGCCGCTGCACGCTCCTCCCTGAAGCCATAAAACGTTAGCCATGCGAAACGGGGGTGTAAAGATTCGGGATTTTTGAATTATAAGAAGTACAAATGTAATTATAATTCTGAATTAGAAAATTTTTTCTAATTTTTTTCTAAGGTTAGTGCAAGGTTGACTCCATCAATTTATAAACCGATGACGCAAAACAGCCAAATAACTGATTGTTGACAGGAAAGAAAGAGAAATTTGTACTGGGTGTAACCTTTTTTGAGCACTAAGCCAACATGGGTAGCACTAATGTTTCGAATTCAGCGATACCTTCTGTGGTAAAGTATGGGCGCAGGTGTTCCCAAACGGCTTGTTTGTAGCTTAGCTCGGTAGTCGTCTGCCCGCGCATGGCAGCAAATGCGGGCAAAAATACGAGCGTCATCCAGAGTGACTGCGCCAGTTGATCATACTGCTCTGGACTATCCTCGGGGCGTAACATAGTCCGCTGAACGTGGAAATCGAGCCAACTGCGAAGCTGGATCAGCATTTTGTTGACTGCCCGTTGCCATTGAAGTTGCTGTCTTGTTTGTTCAGGGTTCGTTTTGAAGAATTCGGCCAGGTAGAATTGGTAGTTTTGAAAAAACTGGTAATACAAGCTGATCTGCTGATCGAAGGCGGCTAGTTCCGGTGCCTGAAGGTATTGGCGAAAGATATGAGCAAACTCATCGAGAACCTGCTCATAAACTGACTCAACAATGGCATCTTTTGTCTTAAAATGATACGCCAGATTCCCTACACTAATGCCTATCTCTTCAGCTATCTGCTGAAGGCGCACCGCATCGACCCCATGCTCGTTGAAGAGTCGGACGGATGCGTTCAAAATGCGTTCCTTAGTCGAGACGGGCATATAGAATCAATTCAGACAGACATTCTTTAGTTGATCGGCTGAGACGGTGAGCGTTCCCCGTTGATCTTTGGCCGCCAGGCGACGCATATAATGGGCTTGCTGTGCGGCTCGTTTCGGACAGGAATGAGACGTTATCCGGCGTTTTATGAATTTGAGAGGATTCCCGGTATGGGCAAAAATCAGCTCCACCTCCCACTCTCCCCGATACAGACGCAGATTTTCAATCACAGCCGTGTCAGACAGCCATAAGTCATCGTAATACAGCCGAAAGTCGGTCAGGTTTCCTTTCCGCTCCGTAAAGTGTAGACTATTCAGGCCAGCCAGCATGTTAGTATAAGCAGCCTTGTCCATCGTAAAGTGCAGATTCATAACGTTTTTAATAAGGCGACACATTCACTAACCCGAACGAAAGTAATGTGATTAGCAATCCAAAGCCACTTTTTAAGCAAAAAAGTATTGGCTTTGCCTTCGTATAACGATTCAATAACCAGCTTGTTCGATACAAATACACAAAACCAGATAGTCTGTCAACGCACAACCGATTTGACGTAATTTCAATACAACCTCTGCAACAAAGCATCTGGCAACTCGGCGGTTACATATTATTTTTAATCGTAATCAGGAAAAACGAACACCTTACCGCTTTACTGATTTGTACCGGGAATTATCACCAACATTATTGCCGCCGGTTCCCTTTAGATGTAATGACCCGCTGGCCAGTCGCAATCAACCGGCTATTGTTTAATTTGCCTTAAACGCTATTTACTCTTTATGAATACGAATCGCAGAGCTTTTCTACAGCAGGCAACAGGCTTACTGGGATTAACCACTTTAGCAAGCCTGATAGAAACAAAATCCTTTGCTGATGCCTTATCCCATGCTTCATCAAAAGCGGCCAAGCCCTATGTGGTATTCGTTACGGGCGACCATGAGTACAGTGGCGAACTCACCTTACCGTTCATTGCTGCCGAACTGGAGAAAAACTACGGTATGCGCACGAAAGTCTTGAAGGCGTATCCAGACTACAATGGCGAAAAAGATATTCCTGGTCTGGAGGCCCTTAAGGAGGCCGATCTGGCCGTTTTTTACCTACGTTGGCGTCAACTTCCGCAGGAACAACTCAATTACATTGATGACTACCTGAAATCAGGAAAACCGGTCATGGGGTTCCGAACCACTACCCACGCCTTCAACTATCCGGAAGGTGACCTGCGACAACGGTGGAATTCATTTGGTGAGTTTGCCTTTGGCGCCCCGCCGGGCTGGGGCGGAAAAGCGCAGCATACGCACTACGGTCACAAAAGCACGACCGATGTTACCATCGTTCCAGAGGCCTCGAAAAACCCAATATTAACAGGGGTAGCGCCAAGTTTTCATGCGTCGTCGTGGCTTTACCGCGTCTTGCCCGATTATCCGGCCAAAGGCTACGTGCCGCTGTTGATGGGTAAATCGGTTAACCCCGACAAGGACGCCATCGACAACCCGGTGGCCTGGACCTGGAAAAATGAATGGGGCGGTAAAGCCTTCATGACCACTCTTGGCCATCCGGAAGATTTTCAGGTAGAATCCTTTCAGCGACTGGTTATCAATGCTATACACTGGGAGTTGGGCCTGCCCGTTCCCAAAAAGTGGAAAGGCAAACTAGCTATTAATGTTCCCTATGGCCACCCTAAACCATAGCCAATACACGTCCCCTTATCTACCTGTTTATGTCATCTTTACCGATAACACCAAAGTCGATGTCGCCCGTTGGATTTAATGTTTTGGCCTGGTCGGCCGTTATGTCGGAAAAATTGAACCCCATAACCGAACGGCTGAAAACCATAGGTTACGACGGCGTTGAGTGTTTTATAGGCGATCAGCCGGTTGCTGCTTATCAGAAGTTTGGCGGGCATTTGGCCCAATTGGGGTTAAAAAGCACCTGCGTCATGGTTGTTGGTCCCGATCAAAACCCGGTGAGCGAATCAGCTAAGGTGCGCGAACAGGCCGTCGATTTTATAAAAAGCGCTATCGACCGGGCTCAGGCCATGAACGCGTCGGTTATTTGCGGCCCCATGCACTCCGCCTTCGCCACCTTTAGCCGACGTGAACCCCAGCCTGACGAATACAAGCATAGCGCCGAGGTGCTGCATGCTGTCGGAGAGTACGCCAAACAGGCAAACATTATTCTCGCACCCGAAGCTCTGAACCGCTTTGAATGTTACCTCTGCAACACCATGAGCCAGTTGCTGGATTTGATCCGCCGAACCGACCACTCAAACGTTCGGGCCATGTTCGACACCCACCACGCCAACATGGAAGAGAAACGGTTTCCGGACGCCATTCGCACCATTGCACCGGTACTGGCCCACGTTCACATCAGCGAAAACGACCGGGGCACACCCGGCGATGGGCATATTCCATGGGATGATACGTTTAAAACCCTGGCCGAAATAAACTATACTGGCTGGATGACCATAGAGGCCTTCACACGCAATGATATTGATTTCGCCAATTCGATCAACGTCTGGCGGGAGTATAACGACCCTTGGGACATTGCCGAAAATGGCCTCAAGTTTATCAAAAAGATGCAGGCTCGATATGCAGGCTGATTGGGCCATGTTCATTGTGGTTTCTGAAAAGCATAGCTATAATGAGACACCTTATATAAAGGAGACACCTACTGAATCAAATTAACTTTTTTTTAATCAAACCTATTTATAAAAGGGATAGGTTTAGGTGGACTCTCGTCTATATGTTATTTTGTTCAATAAAATTAGGTATAGTAATACAAAGCCCGATTACGCTGTAATCGGGCTTTTTAAATTTCCCGGCTCTTCGTTGATCAACAGCTATCTGTAGCTTATTTTAACTATTTTGTACTAACCTATTTATTGGTTGCAGGGTGCGTGAGAATCCCTTTAAAGGGAATCAGCCCTACTTTCAGTGGGGTCTAACTAACCCACATACTATACCGTATTACTGTAAAAGCTTGCCAATTTTGGAATCAGTCATACGTGCATCAACTTATTTCAACCGTTTAGGGTTTACTATAAGGTGGGGCGGCTAGATCCGCATTATTAATCAGGTTTTCAATCTCCTTAATCCACCTCTTTCGATAGCACTATGCTCAACAAAGGCATGTAAATCTCACAAGAATAAACCTCAGGAATGGAGACATTTAGTAAAAAAGAAAAAGAAAAGGCAAGACAAAAAAAGAGAAAAGACAAGGAAGAAAAGAAAGAAGACCGGAAAGCCAACGCCGTGAAAGGGCAACGCCTTGACGAAATGTTGGCTTATGTCGATGAAAACGGAAATATTTCGTCGACCCCCCCCGACCCAAGAAAAAAGAAACGCATTGATCAGGAAGACATCCAGATCGGCGTAGCCAAGCAAGAGCCGGGCGCACCACAGGATTTGATCAGACAAGGGGTTGTTACCTTCTTTAATGATTCCAAAGGCTATGGCTTTATCAAAGATCTTCAAAGCCAGGAGAGTATCTTCGTTCATATCAATGGGTTGAAAGACGCCATAAGTGAACACGACAAGGTATCATTTTCTATCGAGATGACGCCTAAAGGTCCAAACGCAGTTGACGTTTCCAAACAGGTAGCTGAGGCTCCAAAGCCGGTCGTTGAGGCCCCAAAACAGGCAGTATAGCTTTTTTTGACTTATTCTAAGAGCTATTTGACTCTATATGACACTAATTAGGGAAAAATAGGGTTGTCTGAATAGACATGCCTCCATGAGGACGCATGAACTCATTATTATCCCCTAGGTTATGAGCCAACAAACGTACACCTCCATTCCCCCTACCACTGATAGTGTCTACTGGATGCTCAAATCTTCAGACGGCAAAACCAGCATCTTCGTACCTCGCGATAAAGAGCTTGATCGGAAATTGAAGGTTAAGTTCCAGGCCGAAGTTGCAGCCAGAACATCGCTCAAGCGGAAACGGTAAGAAACGGAGCTCGTGACTTATTTGTTTGTAATAACATTGCCCGGCCCACAAAGCCGGGCTTTTTTTTACCCATTAATCAGGCAATCTACCTAGACACAGTCGACGTCAGGCTAAATCGACTCATAAGCCAGTATCAATTATTTTACTATCTTATTCATTAAGTTAACCTAAAGGAGTAATTTTTACGGCTTGGCCAGTACAGCAGTTCTTATGAAAACAATCCTGCTTGTTGAAGACGACCGGCGTATTGCCCAAAATATAAGTCGGGGTCTGACAGATGAAGGCTATGCGACGGATATTGCCTACGATGGCATTCATGGCCGGGAAAAAGCGTTCTCGAATGACTTTGATTTAGTGATTCTGGACGTGAACCTGCCGGGCCTCAATGGCTATGATTTGTGCCGCGAGTTACGAGTCAAAAATCCGCACCTGCCTGTGTTAATGCTCACAGCCCTCGGCGAGATCGAAGATAAAGTGACTGGGCTGGGTGCTGGTGCCGACGATTATTTAGTAAAACCCTTTGATTTTCGGGAGTTGCTGGCGCGTGTGGCTGCCTGCCTGCGCCGGGTTGACCTCCGCCCTGAACCGGACGACATTATCCAGGTAGCCAACCTGACATTGAACCGGACCAACCGCCAGGTTCACCGGGATACAACCCTTGTTGACTTGACAACCAAAGAGTTTATTCTGCTGGAGTACCTCATGCAACATGCCGGTCGAGCGGTATCGCGACTCGAACTGACCGAGCATGTCTGGAGTATGCCATTCGACACGGGCACCAACGTGGTGGAGGTTTACATAAACTATCTGCGTAAAAAAGTGGATCGCGACTTTTCACCCAAACTTATTCATACGCGCTCTGGCTATGGGTATGTTCTGAAAGACGAACAAACATGACCATTCACAACCGAATATCTGGCCAGTTCACGATCATTGTCGCGTCAATTTTAATTGGGTTTTCGTTACTGATCTACTTCGTTTCGGCTACGTATCGGCGCGAAGAGTTCTACGAACGGCTCAAAAGCAAAGCCCGTACGACGGTCCGGTTTTTGGTTGAAGTAAAAGAAGTAGACCACGACCTGCTCAGGATCATCGACCGGAATACATTGACGGCTATGATTGATGAGAAAGTACTCGTTCTGGATGAACGAAATCAATTGGTGTACAGCAGCGTCGATGATCATCCGGTTCGCTACCAGCCCGATTTGCTCGATGCCGTTCGCCGAAATAAAGAAGTGGAAACAACCAACGGCGACAATGAACTGGTTGGTATTCTATATGAAGCCAATGGACAGCGGTTGGTCGTTCTGGCGTCAGCCTATGATCAGTTTGGGCAAAGTAAATTAGCCAATCTATACTTAACGCTCGTTTGGGGTTTGTTTGGTGGCATTGGATTAACTGTAGTGCTGGGCTTTTTCTTTGCCGGGCAGTCGCTGCAACCCATCGGCCATATAAACCGCCAAGTGCAAACTATTACCGCCCGAAACCTGCGGCAACGGCTTGATGAAGGCAAACGGCAGGATGAGATAGACCAGTTGGCTGTCAACTTCAATGCCGTACTACAGCGGCTTGAACAGGCTTTTGAGCAGCAGCGTAGTTTCGTGTCGCACGCATCGCACGAACTCCGAACACCGCTGGCCGCTCTCAAATCAGAAATTCAGCTTGGGCTTCGCAGGCCGCTTTCTACCGATCGATATACTGAAATACTCCAAAACCTGCTGTTCGATACCGATCGGCTCATTGCCCTTTCCAATAGCCTGCTGCTATTAGCCCGAACACTCGAAAATCTGGAAGCTGTAACCATGACCTCAGTACGACTCGACGATGTATTATTTGCGGCTCAGGAAGAATTGCTCACTTCGAATCCCGACTATATTGTCCAATTCCAGTACGACAAACCTCCCGAAACAGAAACCGATATGCGGGTACTCGGCAACGAATCGCTGTTAATACGAGTTGTGCTGAATTTGCTCGAGAACGCCTGTAAATACGCAGATGACCGCCGGGCTCAGGTTCGTATTGGCACAAAGCCACAGCACGTTTGGCTTAGCGTGACCGACACAGGCATTGGCCTGAGCGCCGACGAGCAAACCCATATTTTTGAGCCTTTTTACCGGGCACCGGCCGCCGTTACATATGAAGGCTTTGGAATCGGACTCGCTGTTTGTCAACGAATTATGGAAGTACATAATAGCTCCATCCGTGTAGAAAGTGAACCCGGACAAGGCAGCACATTTACAATAACATTGCCTCAGTTTTAACTACTATTAAAGAAATCTAATTTTTTTCTAATCGCTTCTCGTCGGTCTTCCTGATTAGCCTGACCAACTTTGCGGCTGGTATCAACAAAACCACCCGTAATGCGTTCCTGGATTTTACTTTTACTCCTGCTTCCGGCCAGTCAGGTCGGTGCGCAGGACTCACTACGACTTACCCGACAGCAAGCCGATAGTCTGTTTATCAAAAATAACTTGCTACTGCTGGCTGAACGATTTCGAATCGACGTGAGTCAGGCACAGATTCTACAGGCCAGCCTGCGCGACAACCCCACAGCCAACCTTGAAATCAGTGCGTTCAACAACCAGACAAGCCGGGTGCTGGACGTTGGGCGCGGGGGTGAAAAAATCATATCCATTCAGCAACTACTATACACCGCTGGCAAACGAAACAAACGGATTGCCTTAGCCACCGAAGCCGCTCACCTGACCGAATTAGAGCTCCTCGACCTGTTACGTGGTCTTCGGTTCGACCTCCGCAGTCGGTTCTACGCCATTTATTTTCAGCAGCAAACACTGGCTCGTTACGACCGGCAAATTGCCACGATACAGACAACCGTAACAGCCTATGAACGCGAATATGAGCGAAATAACGTATCGCTGCGGGAGTTACTTCGGCTCAAAGCCTTGCTGTTTCAGTTGAGCAACGACCGTACCGAAATCCGTTTTCAACTCGCCGAAGATCAGCGAAATATCCGAACACTGCTCTCGGTTAATCAGCCCATAAAGCCCATTGTTCTCAATGAAGCCCTGACCCGCTATCATATCCCCACGCAACCCGAGGATACACTTCGGGACCTTGCCCTCCGCAACCGCCCTGACCTGCTGGCGGCTCAGTCGCTCAACCGGCAAGCTGAATTGAATTATACACTTCAAAAAGCACTTGCCAAACCCGACCTGCGTGTGGGCGGCACCTACGACCAGAATGGCAGTTACATTGCAAACTACGTTGGCCTGTCAGTTGGTATGGATTTACCGGTGTTTAACCGCAATCAGGGAGCGATCCGGGCAGCCCGCAGTCAGATTAGCTACCAAAGTCAGTTGCAGAAACAACGTGCCATGCAGGTAACCAACGAAGTTTCTACCGCTCTTCAAAAAGTTCGGGATGTAGAACAGATGGTTCAGTCGGTAGAAGGTCGCTTTACGGACCAGTTCGAGTTGCTGAATCAGGGTGTCGTTACGAGTTTCCAGAAGGGCAATATCTCCCTGCTGGAATTTGTGGATTTGATTGAAACCTACAACGAGAGTGTCCGGCAGCTTAACCGCCTGAAAGCCGACCGCGTCAACGCCTACGAAGAACTCAATTACCTCATCGGCGACGACTTATTCAACTAATGCCCTCTCCTATTCTATCACTAATGAAAGCTTTGCCATACATACGCCCATTTGCTTTTTTTTGTGCGGTAGCCCTCACTGGTTTACTACCTGCCTGCCACCCGAAACCGGCCCCACAAGAAGCAACCGCCTTCATGCTGTCAGACACTATGCTCAGTCGAATTCGCATCGACACCGCCCGAACGCAGCCATTACGCAGTGAGCTGACGCTGGTAGGGCGCATCATCGCCGATGAAAATCGGGTTATCGAGGTGTTCCCGCTGGTAGGTGGAAACGTCGAAAACGTTAAGGTAGAACTGGGCGATTACGTCCAGAAGGGCCAAACGCTGGCGACCATCCGCTCGGGCGAAGTTGCCGATTTTGAACGGCAGAATACACAGGCGCAGGCCGATTTATTATTGGCCGAAAAGAACCTCCGTGTGGCGCAGGATTTGTTTGAAAGCAAACTAAACTCCCAGCGCGAAGTCATTGCCGCTCAGAAAGAAGTGGAACGGGCACAGGCCGAAGTAAGCCGCATTCGGGAAGTGTACCGGATTTATGGCGTTGGCAAGTCGTCGACCTACACCGTCAAAGCGCCGATAGCGGGCTATATCATCGCAAAAAATGTCAATCAGGGAACGCAGCTCCGCTCCGATAATGCGAACAGCCTGTTCACCGTTGGGCAGATCAGCGAAGTGTGGGTGCTGGCAAACGTTAACGAAAGCGATATTGGGCGCGTAAGACCCGGCATGACTGCCGACATGCAAACGCTGGCCTACCCGGATGAGCTTTTCCAGGGAAAAGTCGATAAGCTATATACCGTTCTCGACCCTGGAACTAAAGCCATGACTGTGCGCATCCGGCTGCCAAATCCGGGACTGAAGCTCCGCCCCGAAATGCATGCCACTGTTACCATTCGCTACGATGATGGCGGTCAGATGGTTACAGTACCTGCGGGGTCGGTCATTTTCGACAAATCCAAGCACTATGTAATGGTGTTCCGGAGCCGCACCGATATTGAAACCCGCGAGGTAACGCTTCAAAAATCGCTGGGTAATGTGGCCTACATCAGCGTAGGTATTAAACCGGGCGAACGGATCATCGCCAAAAATCAACTTTTGGTGTACGACGCCCTAAACGATTAACCCGCCTTTTTTTAGTATGAATGCTTTCATCCGTAACGTAGTGGGTTTTTCATTGAGGAACCGCTTTTTCATATTTTTCATGACGGCCGGCCTCATTATTGCCGGTATCGCCAGTTACCTGACAACACCCCTCGAAGCCTTTCCCGACGTTACCAACACGCAAATTATCGTGGTGACAGAATGGAATGGCCGCTCAGCCGAAGAAATTGAACGTTTCGTAACCGTGCCCATCGAAATTGGTATGAACTCGGTGCAGCGCAAAACCAGCGTTCGTTCTATTACCATGTTTGGGCTGAGTATCATCAAGATCATTTTTGAGGACGATGTCGAAGACTTTTTTGCCCGCCAGCAGGTCAATAACCAGCTTCGCTCGATATCACTGCCCGATGGTGTTTCGCCCGATGTACAACCTCCGTACGGCCCCACCGGCGAAATTTTCCGATTCACCCTCAAGTCGCCCAACCGCGACAGCCGCGAGTTACTCACGCTGCATAACTGGGTTATCGACCGCCAGCTCCGCAGCGTATCGGGGGTGGCCGACGTGGTGGCCTTCGGTGGTCGTGAAAAGAGCTATGAAATTCGCGTAAACCCTACTCAATTAGCTAAATACGACATCACCCCGCTGGAAGTTTATCAGGCCGTAACCCGCAGTAATATCAACGTGGGGGGCGATGTGATCGAACGAAACGGGCAAGCCTACGTGGTGCGGGGCATTGGCCTTTTAACGTCTATTCCCGATATCGAAAACCTGATCGTCGAAGACCTGGGGGGCAATCCGGTACTTATCAAAAATGTAGCCGAAGTAGCCGGATCAAACCTGCCCCGCGTGGGTCAGGCGGGTCTGGACAACGACGACGACGTGGTGGAGGGTATTGTGGTTATGCGTAAGAACGAAAATCCCAGCGAGGTGCTGGAACGTGTGAAAGCCAAAATCGAGGACCTCAACACGCGCATCTTACCATCTGATGTAAAGCTGGTTACCTTCTACGACCGTGACAACCTGATCTCGTTCTGTACCAAAACCGTACTGCATAACCTCACCGAAGGTATTATTCTGGTTACGGTGATCGTGTTTCTGTTCATGGCCGACTGGCGGACTACGATCATCGTGTCTATTATTATTCCACTTGCCCTCTTGTTTGCCTTTATGTGCCTCAAACTGCGGGGTATGTCGGCGAATTTGCTATCGATGGGCGCAGTCGATTTTGGCATTATCGTTGATGGTGCGGTCGTCATGGTCGAGGGCATTTTTGTAACGCTCGACCACCAGGCGCATCGCGTTGGCATGCCCAAATTCAACCGCATGGCGAAATTGGGTCTCATCAAAAAGACCGGTGGCGAGTTGGGGAAAGCCGTTTTCTTCTCTAAGTTGATCATTATCACGGCCCTGTTGCCTATTTTCTCCTTTCAGAAAGTGGAGGGAAAAATGTTTTCACCTCTGGCCTGGACATTAGGCTTCGCCCTGCTTGGTGCGCTCCTGTTCACTCTGACGCTAGTGCCCGTTTTATGTTCGATCCTGCTTAAAAAAGACGTTCGGGAAAAGAATAATCCGCTGGTCAATTTCTTCGACCGCACAGTTATGGCTGGGTTTAGCTGGTGTTATTTGAATCAGAAAATTAGTTTATTGGCGGCAATAGGCTTTATGGGTGCCACGTTCTTCTCGGCTACACTGCTAGGCTCGGAGTTTCTGCCGACCCTTAACGAAGGAGCATTGTGGGTAGAGGCCAAACTGCCCATGAGCAGTTCGCTCAACCAGACAGTAGGCATGGTGCGCACACTTCGCCAGAAGCTAATGGACTTCCCCGAGGTGAATGGGGTGCTGTCGCAAACAGGCCGATCCAACGACGGCACCGATCCCTCTGGATTCTACTACGTACAGATGCAGGTGAACCTGAAGCCCAAAGACGACTGGACGCGCAAGATTACAACCGATCAGTTGATTGAGGAAATGGACGGGCGACTCAAGCAGTTTCAGGGTATCAACTATAACTATTCGCAACCTATCATCGACAACGTAGCCGAAGCCGTAGCAGGTATGAACGCCAGTAACGCCGTTAAAATCTTTGGCGATGATCTGGAAACCCTCGATAAACTGGCCAATACCGTCCTTGGTGCCATCCGCAATGTGCCGGGGGTGAAAGATGTTGGTATACTGCGGAACATTGGTCAGCCAGAAATCAGCGTGTTGTTCGACGACCGGAAAATGGCTCTCTACGGCGTTTCGACAGCCGATGCCCAGTCTGTTATTGAAATGGCTATTGGCGGTAAAACGGCTTCTGTTTTATACGAAGGTGAACGCAAATTCGACATTCGTGTCCGCTACGGCGAAGATTACCGGCGCACCGAAGAGGACATTATGCGGCTGATGGTGCCTACCCTGCGCGGCAACAAAATCCCGTTGCGCGAAATTGCCACCCTGCGCGAAATAACCGGCCCGGCCTTTGTATACCGCGATAACAACAAGCGATTTATTGGCGTAAAGTTCTCGGTACGGGAGCGGGATTTAGGTAGTACGATCGGCGAAGCGCAGCAACGCGTTAACGAAGCCATCAAAAACCTGCCCAAGGGCTACGGCATCACCTGGACCGGCGAATTTGAGAATCAGGTGCGGGCAACGGCGCGATTGGGACAAGTGGTGCCCATTAGTCTGGCCGCTATTTTCGTCATTCTGTTCATTCTATTCGGCAGTGCCAAAGATGCAGGTCTCGTGCTGATCAACGTACCCTTTGCGCTTATCGGGGGTATTCTGGCCCTGCACGCCACAGGCATGAACTTCGGCATTTCGGCGGGGGTAGGGTTTATTGCGCTGTTCGGTATTTGCGTACAGAATGGTGTTATCCTGATTTCTGTTTTCAACAACAACCGCAAAGCCCACATGCCACTCGATCAGGCCATTCGGGAGGGTGTCCGGTCGCGTATCCGACCCGTGGTAATGACCGCGCTAATGGCCGCTATCGGCCTGTTACCAGCCGCCGTTTCGACAGGCATTGGGTCGGAAACCCAGAAACCCCTGGCTATTGTCGTTATTGGTGGACTCATCACCGCTACGGTTCTTACGCTCCTTATCTTCCCTATTATTTACCGCATATTTAACAAAAAACATCATACAGCATTAGTTTAGTTAACGGTTAGATGAAATCAGGAAAATAACAGCCTGAAAGCTGTGTCAACCTCCAGAGGTTTGTTAACAAATATAGCAAATCAGTAAAATAAGGTTCATTATCAAGGCATTATAAGTGAATGGCGGCAGTCGTATCGGTTTATAAACCAGTACGACTGCCGCCATTCACTTACAATATACTGCTGTTCAGCTACCATTTATAGTTACTGACAACAAAAATCCTATTTGCTATATATAGCTGATTAGTTTTGAGCAGAACCACAGAGGTTAACTCCTTTTAGTCTACATCAAACTCAATTTTCACCTCTTTTTCACACTAAACAGTTATGAGACCAAACCTTTACACAACTCCACCCAAAACTGCACTACCCACAGATGCCATACAAATGTATGTGCGTGACAGTGGTCAACTTGCTCTTCCGGTATCAGACCTAATGTTTTTACAAGCAACGGGCAACTATAGCTGGCTTTTCTGGAAAGACGGACAACGCATGCTGATGCCACGTACACTGAAATACTATGTGCCTCAATTACCTTCGGCATGGTTTATCAGACTCCATCGAAACTGCATTGTCAACCTGCACTATATAGAACGCATCGAACGGATTGAGCCAGACAAAGGTGGTCTGGTTTATATGCGGTCAGGAGTTGTCTTGCCCATATCCCGTCGTCGTTGGTTTGCAGCCAAGAGATTACTATCCAGACACTTACTCTCCAACTAGTAACGAGTGCAAGGCCGGTTCCAATAGACATCGGCCTTGCGCCAATACAATTAAATCCGCTGAATCAACTCAGCTACTTTGTGTACTTCACGGCCCACTATATGATCAATGATTGCCTGGGCGTGTTCGCGACCGTTTTCGATAAAGACTTTCTCCGTAAAGATTCCGGCCATTACCGTACCACATACGTATAAACCGGGAACAGTAGTCTCAAATGTTTCTTTATTAAACGTAGGAACCTGTGTTACTGGATCGAGTTCAATACCACAGCGACGCAGCAGTTCCGCATCTGGAATATAGCCTGTCAGGATTAGCACAAAATCAGCCGGCAGTTCCGTTTCTTCGCCCGTTTTCAGATTATTAATCGTTACCGATTTCTCATTGATTTGCGTCACACACGAATCGAAGGCAGTTTTGATTTTACCTTCTTTCACGCGGTTTTTCACATCCGGCACGAGCCAGTACTTTACTGTACTGCGAAAATCGTCGCCCCGATGAACCACGGTAATATTCACGTCGTGTCGATACAGTTCTAAGGCCGCTTCAACCGTTGAGTTTGACCCGCCAATAATTACCACATTGGTAAACGAATACTTAAAGGGCTCGTCGTAGTAGTGTGAAACATGCGGCAGATCTTCGCCGGGAATGTTAAGCCAGCGGGGCCGCGTAAAATAACCCGTTGCCATAATCACCTTGCGGGCGTAAAAATGATCACCAGCTTTGGTCGTAACCGTAAATAAGTCGCCCTCTTTATGTACTTCCCATACCTCCTGGAACAGTTTAAAATTCAGGTGGTAATAGGCAGCAGCTTTTCGGTAATACTGAAGCGCTTCGTCGCGACCGGCTTTTACATCCGAAATGGCAAACGGTAGTCCCCCGATTTCAATATTTTCGGCCGTTGAAAAAAAACGCATTCGCCGGGGGTATTGCCGTATTGATTCTGTCAGACTACCCATTTCAAGGATTAAATGACTTAATCCGGCTTTAGCCGCTTCAATGCCAGCTGCCAGTCCGCAGGGACCACTGCCAACAATAATGACGTCGTATGTTTGCATAAAATAATCAGTGATGCGCAATTATCTCCATGAATACTCCACGAGATATAATCCTAACAAGCAAAAAGTCCCCAAAGGTTGCGCTAAGGGGACTTTTTACGAGCTAATTTTTCTACTATTACCTGATTCTGTTAATCAATATAGGTACACACACAGGCGTTGGACAGCTAAACGGAATGACCTGTAGATTAGCCGTTACCCAACAACCGTTGCTGGCCGTGGCCGTCACCGAGTAGGTACCATCCACCACCACATCCGCGCCTGCACCTACTGCCGTGAATCCATTGGGGCCCGTCCAGCTTAAGGTAGCCCCCGGCGAATCGGCCGAGATTTGAGCCGTGCAGGTGGGGCAAGTCCTGTCCACCACCAAGGTGCTCATTATAGGTGATGCAGTGTCTGAGGTGACCTCGGTGATGGTCGTGGTGAAACTACCTGGACAGGTCGAATCGACCACCGTTAAGGTGTAACTCCCCGACTCGGTAACGCTTGGGTTCCGCTCCAGGCTAATGAAGTTGCTCGGGCCTATCCAGGCGTAGTTAGCTTGACTCACCACCGTTCCATCGCCATAACGGGCCGTGCCCTTGAGTTGAACACTTTTGGCCGAACAACTCAGCGTGCCACTCGTGGCTGTGGCCACAATAGCAGGCAGTATCCGAACCACCGTCTCCGCCGACTGGCGGCACTCGATACTGACCGGCGTGGGGTAAATGAGCCCATAAATATATTGACTCGAAATGACTGAGCCATTGTTGATCGTGTTCAGCAGAGGCTTCTTCAGGACAGCCCGATTGGTTAGCTCATCGAAGCCAACGGTGCCCAGCACCACCCCACCAGACCCATACATGGCCGTGCCCGACTGGGGACTGCTGAACAGCACAAACCGAACCGACTCGCTGCCGCTCAGGTGCTGGCCAACCGTTACCAGCGAGTCCACAGAGGCTCCCGAGCAAAGGGAGAGTGACGATTGGGTGTTGGTCAGGGCAGGGCAGAAACTGGGTGTCACCAGCACACTAGCCGTTACCCAACAACCGTTGCTGGCCGTGGCCGTCACCGAGTAGGTGCCATCCACCACCACATCCGCGCCTGCACCTACTGCCGTGAATCCATTGGGGCCCGTCCAGCTTAAGGTAGCCCCCGGCGAATCGGCCGAGATGCGGGCCGCGCAGGTGGGGCAAGTCCTGGCCACCACCGAGGTACTCATAGTAGGCGATATGGTGTCTGAAGTCACCTCCGCAATGGTCGTGGTAAAACTGCCAGGGCAAGCCGGATCACCTACCGTCAGGGTGTAACTCCCCGACTCGGTAACGCTTGGGTTCTGAACCGAACTGCTAAAGCTGTTGGGCCCCGTCCAGGCATAGGTTGCCGACGGAGCCGCCGTACCATTGCTGTATTTAACTGATCCCTTGAGCGTTACACTTTTGATCGAGCAATTCAGCTGACCACCCGTGGCCCTGGCCACCAGAGAAGGAGACAGCTTGACTACCGTCACATCCGACTGCCGACAGGAAGGATTTTCTGGCGTGGGATAGATGATAGCATAAATATATTGACTAGTAATTGCAGAATTGGTGTTGATGGCAGGATTATAGAGTACAGCCCGATTTGTGACTTCATTTAGTTTTGTTGTACTGAGCACTACACCACCAGACTCATACATGGCCGTACCCGATTGCGGGCTTGTAAACAACACAAACCGAACCGAGTCAACCCGACTAAAGTAACTACCAACGACTGCAATGGAATCGACTTTAGCGCCAGGACACAGCGAAATACTGTCTTGTTCACTAGTCAGTTTGGGACAAGAATAGATAGAAAAGTCATAGGTGAAGTCATTTTGCCCGGCATCGAGAGACGTCACGGCGATAACGGCCGATCCACCAACCAGTTGAGCATTGGAATCGCGCATATCTGGATTGCTAAAGCCGGTTCGGTTGGCGGGCGAGAGCGTATAATACCGTTGTGGGCTAGCGAGTGCCTGCCGGGCACCAGCCGCCCGAGCTGCTACTCGACCCCCTGTTGCTGATAAAGGTTTAACGCCGGCAAGGGTTATATCAAAATTTGGCAGTTGGATGGTGTCCATTCGTATTTCATACTTATGGTCATATTCCAGCCCCCCTGGCACAGTACTCTTATTAAAATAAAACTGTCCACCATCATGTGTGGTTTGGGTAGCCATTAAGCTACCCCCCTTTTCCATATCGTGAAGTGTCAGCACAATGCCATCGATACCCGGTTCATAAGCATCCTGAATACCGTCACGATTGTCATCGAACCATACACGGTTACCAATTTCGACACCGGCGGGGTCACATAAGGCTTTTATGTCGCCCAACCCGGCAGCTTTGCCAAATGAGCCCGGCGCGGCATCCAGTGTGTATAAGACATAATTTCGACTCGTGGCACCTGTTTTACTGTTAAATACTTTCAGACCACCTGACTGATAGGTTTGTGCTATAGGATCAAAAGCCGATGTGAGAATTTCTGTATAACCCGGAATAAAGCTAAGCGCACCGTTAGTCACCTCCGCGTGGGCAACATTGCCGAAGAAAGTCCAGTTATCGCTTCCAAAAAACTCACCACCTACATTATTTGCGTCCAGAGGTCCTTCGTTGTTCCCAACCCCGCTCCCGGTTAAATTACCTGACTTACCGTTTTTCTCCAGTTCAAGCGTCCCGTTGTTATTGTAAGCCCGCAGTAGGTCGCCACCGGTGAAGCCGTCAAACCCCCCATTACCCTGTGGATCGTGGTTGGCCACTCCCACCATATTGCCGAACCTGTCCATAAAGCCAATCATCATCGAGCCATCATCATCAAATTCCAAATCCGTTACAATGGGTTGCGGATACATGACAAAATTCGGATTGCTACCCTGCCCGCAGGCCGTTGGCCAGGCGTCTGTCCAGGGTAACCAATGATCATACTGTATACAAGTGCCTGTCAAATCGGCCGCGCCACGCCGGAAATCAAGCGGAAACGCCAGTATCTCGTCAAAAACAGGCGAAGCGGCTTTGGGATCGAAGCGATAAATAGTTGCTTTGAGGTCGCTTTTCTGCTGCGATGTTTCAGCCGAACAAACGACGCCTACATAAATTTTGCCATGATGAACTTTAAGTGCCCAGGGACGGAAATCACCGTTTGAACAGCCTGGATCAGGAATTGACCATGATTTTACCGCTGTTTGTGATGTTGGAACGACCGCTGGTGAATTGACAAAGACACCGTATACTTTCCGATCTTTCAGATTTATGAAATAGATGGTTTTATCATCCTCCGACATATCCATCCCACCGAAACTAATGCGCCCTACAGCGTTCATTGCTCCAGCATCTGTACTAGCCTGAGTCTTATCGCCAAAGAGACCACTGTGGGGATCTGTACCGGTATCGATACCAAGCGTTTTAACATTCAGAAAACTTGTAGTAGTATGCGTAACAGCATCGGTCATGTAGATACCACCGGTGCCAAGCGGCCCAAAGCTCATGTGCCGCTTAACCACAGCTGCGCTGAGTATTTTTTTGTTTCGGCGCTGATAGGCCAATGACCATACGGCGCCTACCTGGCTACCAAACGCCAGGTGATTGGGCGGGAAATTCGATGGCCCTGCCATACCGGAAGCCTCGTAAGCTATATCAACCAGTACATCCGCTTTAGCTGACTGTTTTTCATCGGCAACCAAATTGCCATTGGCATCGGTCGTTGTCTGCGAATTGCCATTTACATAACACGGAACAATTAACCGTACACCCGTTCGCTGGCAGTAGTCGGCGGGGTAGTTGATACCAATATTTACATGCTCAGCCGGGGCTTTTACAAACTGTACACTCGTGCCGCTACCTGTACCATACGGGCCGTTATAGTCTCCTGTGGGCAACTTGCTAAATTCAATGCGCACAGGCATACCTACCGGAATAGCAGAGGCACTAAAGGCGTAATTGCCTTGGGCATCTGTGAGTGTCTGAACCGGCGTTTTATTTAAATCGACAAAAGCCAGAACGGTTACTCCAGCAATGCCTACTTCAATTGGTAATGTATCGGATCGGACTCCATTCAGATCAAAATCCCTAAAAACCACTCCTTTCACCTGGGCCTGGGCTGCTCCAATACACCCAAAAACCAGTAGAAAGACTGTAAATATGTAAAGTTTCTTCATATTAAGAGGTATTTGTTAACGTACTCTATGTTACTTAGTCTACGACTCAAAAATGTATAAATATGTATACTATACATTTCGATCAAAAAAATAACAGATATACTTTCTCATCAAACGTATTGATACGTACAGATGAATCAGTACTATTTAGGCAAAAGCTTTGCCAGTGGCTGGGGGTTTTCTCTGTATCTTTACTCGACGTACGCTTTAATTGTGGAAAACCAAGCCAATACATTGTTTTCGTCATTTGACTCTGAAGAAATAACTTTCTTCGCCGATTTAATTTTGCCTATACCGGTACCTAAATTATTTACTTACCGCGTTCCACGCGGGATGGCCGATGACATCAAAATTGGTGCCAGAGTTATTGTTCCATTCGGAAAAAAAAACGGCAGGGTATTGACAGCCATCGTTGCAAAGCTTCATAATACACCGCCAGCTACCTATCAGGCTCGTTACATAAATGAACTGCTGGATGAAATCCCATTAACAACAAGCTACCAACTAGAACTATTTGGATGGATATCCGAATACTATATGTGCTGCATAGGGGAAGTGATGAATGTAGCGCTCCCTTCGGGCCTGAAAATTTCGAGTCAATCGAAAGTGCAGTTCAATCCTGACTTTGATTACCCTGAACTACTTACTGAATTTGAAGAAGTACTGCTCACTGAACTCAAGAAGCATTCGGCCTTATCGTACGAAGAACTTGAGCGGCTCATGGGCGAAGGCAGCAATGCAGCCGCTATTATCAAATCGCTGATAGGCAAAAAGGCCATCATTGTATTTGAAGAAGTCAGGGAGAAATACGTCCCGAAAATGGTACGTAAGGTTAGGCTTAATCGTAATTATGAAGAGCGGGAACAACTTCTGGTGCTGCTTCAACGGCTCGAAAAACTACCCAAACAGCAAGAGGTTGTTATGCGCTACCTGAGCCATGTCCCCCTGCAGCGCACCCCCTCACTCAATCAAAAAGGTTTAGACAAAACCATTCTCAATCAGGATGATGAACTTTCGCAATCCTCGCTGTCAACGCTAATTAAAAACCAGGTTTTCGAAACGTTTGAAATCATTCAACCCCGCTTTTCGGATAACGACGCCGGGCTACCTCAGGTAGAAATTAAACTGACCGATGCACAGCGATCCGCATCATCACAGATCATGGCTCAGTTCGAGAGCCAGAACATTGTGCTGCTGCACGGCATTACGGGAAGCGGTAAGACGGAGGTGTATATCGACCTTATTCAACAAGCCCTGAACAGCGGCTCACAGGTATTATACCTACTGCCCGAAATTGCCCTGACAACCCAGATTGTGGTGCGTCTGCAACGGGTATTTGGCGATACGATGGGCATTTACCATTCCAAGTTTTCAGACAATGAGCGTGTCGAGGTCTGGAAAGGTGTTGTGTCGGGACAGTACCAGTTTGTGGTCGGTGTGCGGTCGGCGGTATTTTTACCGTTCGACAATTTAGGGCTGATTATTGTGGACGAGGAGCACGAAACGAGCTATAAGCAACACGATCCTGCTCCCCGTTATCATGCCCGCGATGTAGCCATCATGCTGGCGCACTGGCAGCAGGCCAAAGTATTACTAGGATCGGCGACGCCCGCTCTCGAAACCTATTATCAGGCAAAACAGGGGCGCTATGGTCTGGTGGAGTTATTCCAGCGATTTGGCGAAGCAACGTTGCCCAACATTACACTGGTGAATGTGCAGCAGGAGAAAAAGCAGAAGACGATGAAAAATGAATTTTCATCGGCCCTGCTCGGTGCGCTGGAAGCCAATATGGAGCGAAAAGAACAAAGTATTCTGTTTCAAAACCGTCGGGGCTATTCACCCTATATGCAGTGCGAAGACTGCGATTGGACCGCCGAGTGCCCTAACTGCGCCGTTAGCCTGACCTATCACCAACGCGACGCTGAGTTGCGATGCCACTACTGCGGTCATAAAGAAAGCGTGCCGCGCCTGTGCCCCACCTGCGGCTCCACAAAGGTGAAGACGATTGGGTTCGGGACGGAAAAATTGGAAGATCAGCTACAGATTTTCTTTCCGCAATCGCGGGTTTTGCGCATGGACTTAGACACAACGCGTGCCAAAAATGCCTATCAGCAAATTATTCAGGAATTTGAAGGTGGTCAGGTCGATATTCTGGTTGGTACTCAGATGATCACGAAAGGACTCGATTTCGACAATGTTAGTTTGGTAGGTATTTTCGATGCGGATCGACTCATTCACTTCCCCGATTTCCGCGCCACTGAACGCGCCTTCCAGATGATTACTCAGGTGAGCGGCCGGGCCGGGCGACGCGCCGGGCGGCAGGGAACGGTGCTGATTCAGACCAGCAACCCACAACAGCCGGTACTGCAAAAAGTAATTGACAACAATTATAAAGGACTCTATGAGGAAGAACTGAAAGAGCGGCAGGATTTCAATTACCCGCCCTTCTCGCGACTCATTAAACTAACCATTCGCCATACCGACCGGGCCATCAGCCATCAGGCTGCCCAGCGGCTAGCCGCCGAATTGACCGACGCTTTGGGTAGCAGCCGTGTTTTAGGTCCCGAAGAACCTCTCGTTGAACGGATTCGAAATCAGTTTCTGTTCGATATCCTTATTAAGATAGAGCGGGAGAAAGTGAACATAAAAGCGGTGAAAACCTTTATTCAGGACCGTATTAACGACATTCTTACCGATAAGGGCCTACGGCAGGTGAGCATCGTGGCCGATGTGGATTGTTTGTAAGTATTTTACGTTATTGCTAAAAACGCACACAACTATGCTGGCAACGGTAACAGGAACCTACAAAAACGGGCAGATTATTCTGGACGAAGAATTGCCGGTGAAAAGCAAATCTGCCAAAGTGATTGTGACATTGGTAGAAGATACCGTCGAAAATGAGGAAAAACCGACGCGTCAATTTGGACGCCTTAAAGGAACATTTACTGACCCTTATTGGTCATCCAAAGAATTTAATGACCCCCTGGATGATCTAAAAGATTATATGTAATGACTATTTTGCTGGATACCCAGGCCTTAATTTGGTCGCTCACCAATTCAGACAGGCTTACAAAAACGACTCGCACTTGCATTCAGGAAGCCAACACGGTCTATGTAAGTCCAATCAATTTTTATGAAATTGCAATAAAAACAGCACTTGGTAGAGATAGCGGTATTAAATGGCCAATCCATCAAATTATTCAGGAAGCTTTGTTATCGGGTTTTGTATGGTTACCTCTAGGGGCGAATCATATTGAATCCTATCAGAATATCCCTTTCTTCGATCACCACCGCGACCCTTTCGACCGCATGTTACTAGCCATTGCCCTCGCCGATGGCCTGAAAATTATTTCGTCAGATCATAATTTCCCTCTTTATAACGATCTTGTCGAAACCATTTGGTAACGCCGGATTGTACGGCTTCTTGTAAAATTTACACAAAAACCACCGATTATCAGACCATACGCTTATTTTTGCACTGGCTTATGGCTGATTATGCCCAATTTTTCCCGCCCCTCATGTCTAAGAAAACCAAGATCGTAGCCACTGTTGGCCCGGCTTCCGATACGAAAGAACAGTTGTTGGCATTAGCCAAAGCAGGAGTAAATGTATTCCGGCTCAATTTCTCTCATGGCACTCACGAAGACCATTTGATGCGCTTAACCCGCATTCGCGAACTGAATGCAGAATATAACCTCAATCTTTGCGTACTGCAGGATTTGCAGGGGCCTAAAATTCGCATTGGTAATGTTGAGCACAAAGATGGCGTTATGATCGTGGCCGGTCAGGAACTTGTCTTCACAAATGACGATATCATTGGCACCTCCGAACGCGTCAGTACACCCTACAAAAACATGTATCGGGATGTACATGCGGGCGAGCGTATCCTGATGGACGACGGTAAGTTAGAAGTAAAAGTACTGAGAACAGAAGGTACCGATGTTGTAACAGAAGTCGTTTACGGTGGCTCGATGAAATCGAAGAAAGGTGTAAACCTACCAAACACGAAGGTGTCTATGCCCGCTGTTACCGAAAAAGACTGGGAAGACCTCGAATTTGGTCTGGAGCATAATGCCGAGTGGATTGCCCTGTCGTTTGTGCGGGAAGCCTCCGAAATTCTCGAAATCAAAGAATATATCCGGTCGAAAGGGAAGACAAGCCGCGTGATCGCGAAAATTGAAAAACCTGAAGCCATTCAGAATATCGACGAAATTATTGCCGCAACGGACGGACTGATGGTTGCCCGTGGTGACCTCGGTGTTGAACTACCCGCCGAAGAGGTTCCGATGATTCAGAAAATGCTGGTTGAAAAGTGTAATCGGGCGGCCAAGCCAGTTATTGTGGCGACGCAGATGCTCGAAAGCATGATTGACGCCCCCCGCCCGACCCGCGCCGAAGTTAATGATATTGCCAACTCGGTTATGGACGGCGCGGATGCCGTTATGCTAAGTGCCGAAACAGCATCGGGCAAATACCCGATTCTGGCGGTCGAAAGCATGGCCAACACCATCCGGCAGGTTGAAACCTCTACCGACAAAATTTATTATCGCTACCACGCCCAGGTAAACGAGCAGCCAAGCGAAAATGCCATCAACGACAATGTGGTGATGAGTGCATGCCGCTTAGCCCGCGACACAAAAGCAAAAGCCATTATTGGTATCACAAACTCAGGGTATACGGCCGTGCGGCTTTCGCATCACCGCCCCAAAGCCGATCTGTTTGTGTTCTCGAAAGACGCCCAGCTGCGCAACACGCTGGGTCTGTACTGGGGTGTTCAGGTGATGCCTTACGAGCCAGATACGAATATAACTGTCGACCAGACGGTGGAAGGTATCAAACAAATACTCATTAGCCAGGGTCATCTGGAATCTGGCGATATTTTCATCAATACGCTCAGCATGCCTTTAACGCAGGCTCGTCGTACCAACACGGTGAAATTGAGTACGGTAGATTAATAACGTACAACTCAACAACGTTTGCTCACTAAAAAGCCGCGAAACCAATGGTCATCGCGGCTTTTCTGTTCTCACTGAAAATGAAGAATTTTATTCGTCTTACCTGATGCATTAACTCGGTAAGAGGTACCTATGTTTAGGCTTTTATACGTCGGATGCCTTTGGGGCTTCGCTTTCGTTGGCAACTGGCACTTCCTCATTAACTGCTTCTTCGATTGCTACAGGTTCTGCTGTAGGCTCCTCAGCCGCTGCCATGAATACATCAGGAGCAAATTGACGCAGGATTCCGTACCAGATAATAAGTTTTTTAATGTCGGTTGTGCGAACACGGTCACGGTCGTAGTTGGGAACGACCGAAGCCATAAATTCAGCCAGCTCTTCGGCTGAGCCTTTTGGATCAACTGTCAGGGTATCACCATATTTTTCATCGATTGCCGCCAAAACCTGCCCCAGTGATACGGATTGTTCTTCGCTATCATCATTGACATACATCGAAATATCGTTCAGGACCGACACGCGAGCTGTTGGGCCCATCATCGTTTTCGTCTTTTTTTCATCTAACGACTCAACAATGACGCCCGCCCGTCCGGGTTTCACAATTCGGTAAAGGCCGCTGTAGCCAGCCACATTGGCAATCTGTTTTAATGCTTCCATAGAGAGACTTTGTAAAATAGTAACGTGCGTTTTGTTGGGTGTATTGCCTTCATAAAAGCGAAAGAGTGAAAGAGCGTATGAGCGAAAAAGTCACGCTGTCTATTTTTCACTCATGCGCTCTTTCACTCTTTCGCTTATTTTTTGTACCCCTCATTCAGGGGGCGAATGAACGAGAGTATGTCTTCGCGACCGGCGGCTGTAATGGCCGAGGTAACGAAAAACTGTGGTGCCTCCTCCCATTCTTCCAGCAACCGTGCGCGATAGTTGTCCAGCGTCGTTTGCAGTTTATTTACGCTGAGTTTTTCGGTTTTGGTAAATACAATTACGAATGGCAGCCCTCTTTCGCCCAGGTTGGTCATAAAATCGAGATCTAATTTTTGCGGCTCGATCCGCGAATCGACCAGCACGAAGATGCACAACAAGTTTGGTCGGCTGGTCAAATAGCCATCAATGAGACCGGCAAACTTCTCGCGCTCGGTTTTGCTAACCTGCGCGTAGCCATAGCCAGGAAGATCGACCAGATACCACTCATTATCAATAATAAAATGGTTAACCAACTGGGTTTTACCGGGTTTACCCGAAATTTTGGCCAACGTTGAGCGACTCGTCAGCATATTAATCAGCGACGATTTGCCAACGTTCGAGCGACCAATAAAGGCATACTCGGGACGGTCGGGCTTGGGGCACAGGGCCGGGTCGGAGTTGCTGACGAGGAATTCGGCTTGCTTAACAGGCATACTATAATTGACTAAAAGGGGCCCAAAGTTCGGAAAGAATAAGGAGAATGGCACATGATTTGCAATTTGCCCGTATAAGAGTTAATTATGTTCTATAAAACAGCGTATCGGCGGAAACGAAAGTGGCCGATTCGTTCGTTATCATCCCGAAACCAAAAAGACTGCCGGAACACCGGTTCGACTATGAAAAAAGTAATTTGGCTACTGGCTATCCTGCTGGTGGGAATCCATTCTGTACCAACTCATGCCATTCACCCACCCAAGCTGAACCGCGCCAGCGACAGCAAGCGTGTTTCGATCAGTGAGGCAGAAGGTATTCAGTTTACAGAAGCTTCCTGGAGAGATATTTTAAAAAAGGCGAAAGCCGAGAAAAAGGTCATTTTCCTGGATGCCTACGCTAGCTGGTGCGGCCCCTGCAAACTGCTCCAGAAAAACGTGTTCACTAAGAAAGCCGTTGGCGATTTTTACAACGAGAAGTTTATCAACGTAAAAATGGACATGGAAAAAGGCGAAGGCCCTGCCCTAGCACAGGTATATCCGCTGGAAGCCTATCCAACGTTGCTATTCATAGACGGTAATGGAAAAATATTGAAAAAGGTGCTGGGTCTGCAAACACCCGAAAACCTGATTGCCATTGGCAAGAGTGTGAAATAACATTTCGGCAAACAGCCAGAAAACAGCTATATTAATAATGTAGGGTCGGTTTTGAAAAACCGACCCTTTTTGTGCGCCAGAAAATTATAGTGACTGTACTCTGACTCCTACTTTTTGCTATCTAGATGACTATAAGTATTTTATATTCTGCACATGCCGACTATGTTTACATCTCAGACGCAAAAATGACTTCGTAGCTCAGTTGGTAGCAATGTAAAAAACGTAAAAGGGGACAAACGATGTCCCTTTTGCATTTCACAAGACCTGTTTAATAACCGCTATTACGTTGATAAACTAGTCTACGATTTACTTTGCTTCTCATTTTCGAGGATAATTACGTCAGCCAGCGTCATATACGATCCTTTGTGATTGGCCCATTCGTCGCCTGATTCTTTCATTTCTTTCTCGGTCATGCCATTTTTAATCACAGCACGAAATGTTGGCTGTTTAGCTGGAGTTACATTCTTATCGTGAGTCCTGGATGATTTGAGCATATCGTTCGCGTTCTTTTCGGCTGGCTGGCCGACAACTGATGGGCCTAACTTGACCATTTCTGTACGAAAAAGCAACATATAAAATCCGATTTAGGTTGCTACAACCAACAGCTTTATAACGTTGCTCTCCTTTACTATCTACACGATCTGGAAGTGAAGCCAAAGCCGGATCTGTAAATAAACTCTCGACTTCGTTTGTGGTATTGCCCCGTGTTGGGTAATCACTGATGATGTGTTGAACATTGCCAGTATCCCATTGAAATGAAATACCTGGAGCGGTTTCTTGGGCCATGAATATACAATGGTCGCTATAGTTGAGTACCGCTTATACTATGTATAGTCAATATTAGCTGATGCTATTATTTTCTATTAAGCTGTGCTTGCAAGCTATATGTCAAAGGTAGTAAATCGCCTGTATTTTGTCAACCAATTCTAATAAATTGTCACGTATTGCAACGACCAAAAATCTAATACTTATTATCATACAAGGCATAAAAATGACTTCGCAGCTCAGTTGGTAAAGCAATTGACCGCTTAGATTTCCAGGGTTTATGCAAGTGATGGTGTAAAATCTTTGTGATACTTTTGGCCCGGTGAACCACTGAGCACACGCGGTGGATTAACTTATGACGAGATTGACAAGAATGGTATCATCAAGTCTGTTCTCGGCCCGATTCCATTCAATGACGAGACACTCTATGAGCCTGTACTTCAAAGTATCCTGTAAACTAGCAGCGGTTTATCATTTTCTGCTTTTCCTTTCACGCAATAATTTCTTTATAAGGCTAGTTATCGAAGGCAATCTATCTTATAACTAATATCAGTCATATTATTTGAATTATGAGCCAAGCATTAAAATAGAACAAGTTTAGATCGCAGGTAAAATGGTTACTGAATTGCATTATTTCAATAAAAGATGAATGCCAGCACTATGCTAACAATCAATAACCAGGCTACTGTTGCTATTGTCTTATTTTGGCTGACCCGACGCATTCCGATCAGAAAGAATATAAAAAGGGGTACAGCAACTACTAGGAGTACAGTGTTAATAGTCTTCATACAGTATAAACGTACTTATTTATTTTCTAAAATGATCTTATATTCATTTGTACAGTAAACGTAAAACCTAGATGCCATATACTATAATCGCCAAACGTAAAATCCAACCCTTTTCGGAGCGCTGACTAATCGAAACTTCACCCATACATAACCCACAATCAGCGCGCTCAAAATCAATCCCGCTAATGCGAGTTGATTCAACGTCGACCAATCCAGAGCCAAAATCACTAATACATTTATACCCGCCTGAGCAAAGGCATACAAGGCCGCCACACGCAGATGCGGCCACCCATGCTGGTGAACCAACAGCTGGAAAAGGTGCATTTTGTGCGCATGGAAAATTGGTTGCCCAACATAGAGCCGATGAAGGATGGTGCCAATGCTGTCTACGCCATAGATCGCCAGAAATAAAATGGGCAGATAGGTTTGGCTTCGATTGATAGCGGCCAACAGTCCATACAGCACAATGAAGCCCATAGAAATACTACCAATATCGCCCGCAAAACAAATAGCCTGCTTACGGACATTGGTAAAGCTAAAAATCAGGAGTGATATACATACGCCGGGAAATAAAGAGGCCGCTCCCGGTAGGGTCTGAGCCTGACAATACCAGAGCGTGCCAACGGTAACAAGGCTGTACAACGCGATCATACCATTGACGCCATCCATAAAATTGTAGGCATTCACGATGCCAACGCCTACTAGAAAAAGGGCTGTAATAATGTACCACTGACTGCCAAACAAGTTTCCCTGAATCAGCAGTAACCCTACCGCCAGCGTGTGAACCACCAAACGGTAGCGTTTGGGCAACGGCCTAAGGTCGTCCCAGAAACTAACCACTGCAATGGCTGTCAGGCCCAGGGCGAAGTACGGCAAGTTGAGTTTGCCGATCCAGATGGCACCGACCACCGCAAGGTAAAACACGACTCCTCCCGCCCGAACAGTGGTTGAATTAGTATGGGCACTACGCGCATTTGGCAGATCGAACCAGCCATACGAACGTGCCAGGCGAATATAGATCCATTCAGCGCCGATCAATACGAACGTAAGTATGATATAGAGAGTCAGGCTCATCGGAATAAGTCAAGTACGGGGCAGGGGTTCCAGCTGAGTTGTTGCCGAGCTAGTTCATCGGAGAAGGTCAACGTACTTGTCAATTTCCGTACGGCAATCGAATCGAGCGGAAACCGCCGACCAACCACAGCATTGATACTGTCGCCAACACGGGCAAGGGCTTTTATTAACGGTAATGGAATAGCTGGAATCGGCCTGCGCCTACCCAGTTGGCGGGCAAGAGAATCCTCCAGTTCACGGACAGTCGGGTGATAGCCATCGGTCAGGTTGAATGTACCGCCAACGTCGGCAGCGCGGGTAAGTACAGTTGCCACATCGTCGGCGCGAACCATACTTCGTTGCGCAAGTCCGCTGCCAATACGTAAATAATACCCTTTCTTAATCGCGGTTTGCATGGTGGCCAGATTACCCTTTAAAGGCTCGGCAACGACCAGCGGTAAGCGCAAAATCGCCAGTCGGACGCCTGTTCGTGCGGCCCACTCGCGCAGTAGCTTTTCGGCCTCAATTTTACTGATGCCATAGGGATCAACAGCCTGAAGAGCCGTTGTTTCGGGAAGTAATTGCCCCACTGAACAGCCGTACACCAACACAGTGCTCAAGTGAACGATTGATGTTGGCAGGATGGACTGTTTCTCAAGAGCCGCCAACAAATGAGTTGTTCCCTGCACATTGACCCGCTGATAATCGGCACGTTCGGCGGCATTACGGGCTACCGAGTCGGCTTTCCCGGCAGCGTTAATGACGAGGTCAACCTGTTCATTTGGCAACACAGGCACTTGCTCAGCCAAGTCGCAGTAAATATGGCGGGGACTGCACGGCGTTCGTCCAATGGTTGTCAACGTATGTTCAGACACCAGCGTTTGATAAATTCGACTCCCCAAAAAACCCGACGCGCCCGTCATCAGAATGTTCATAGTGTGGCGTGTTTGGGCGTAGTTGATTGACGATGACCTTTGTTATCCAGCGTTTTCAGCACCTGCCGGGCAATTGCCTGACTAATGGCTTGTCGCCGAAACTGCGTTCTAAAATCTGTTCTCATGGCCGTGTAATAAGGTGTTTCGCGCACTTGCCTGACTAAATCAACGACATCGCCGGGAGTGAACAAAATATGATTAGGCAGATGTTGGCGCACAAACGAAGCCGCATAACCCGACACGCCCGCAATAATGGGTTTATTGGTGGCGCCGTACTCAAATAATTTAGAGGGTAACACCCGCGCAAAAGCATCCAGTTTATTGAGGTGAACAAACAGATAGTCGGCCTGTTGGTACTGTGCTATCAATTCGGCCTGACTAACAGGCTCGTATAGCTCAACATTCCTGACGTTCTCTGCCCGAAGTGCTGCGTCAAGTTTACGTGTGGCACCCCCATTACCAAAAATAATGAAGCGATAACCGTTGCCCAACTGCCGGGCCGCTTGTGGAATGATGGTGTGCAAGCCCTGCCCTTCGCCAATATTGCCCGCATAGAGGATCGTTTTACATCGCGAATTGGGGATTTCAGAACTGTTCGGACTGGTCAGAAACAGGTCATCAATTCCATTCGTGAAATAACTATAGGTAGCCTGCGCGAACGGCAGGAAATAATCTCGAAATCCTTCAGAAACCAGATTAATATGGGTAGCACAACCGAATGTATATCGTTCAACGACGCCTAAAAACCAATTTAATCCCACACGAATCAATGGATTTTTATGCATCTCCAGCATGACTTCCCGGAATAGATCGCGAATGTCGAGAAAAAGCGGGATAGACTGTTTTCGAGGGGCAAATCCATCACGACGGGCCACTATCGCGGCCAGAAGAGCGGTGAATAATCGTGACGACGAAGCAACGACCAGATCATATTTATGCTGTCGGGTGAGCCGATGTGCGGCCAGGAAGTACCCCCAAAACGAACGAACCTGATCCAGTTTGCCACTTTTATGGGTTGGCACACTTACGCGCTCAATTGTAACCGGGCACCCCCCCTCCTGCCACTCTTCATAGTCGGATGCGGCTGGCTTATACGATTGATACCGATTCGGTTGGGTTGTGATTACATGAATCGCATCGGTTGGCCCAAGTTGACGCGACAATTCACGTACCAAGGTCGTATTTCGAAATGCACCGGGGCCAATGTCTGGCTCGAAGTAAAAGGTTAGGTAGAGTATTTTCATCTTCGTGTACTTCCCCTTAAAATGAGTGTTTTTGTCATCCCGACCGCAGGAGGGATCTTCGGTAGGAGGATGTTTTAAGATCCCTCCTGCGGTCGGGATGACAAAAACATTCATTTTAAGCTCAGTTCAATAAAGTGTATTCTGGTTTCTAAACTGGTTGTAAACTGAATCTCAAGGCATTGGCCGGTACGAAGTTGATTGAAGCCTTCGGCCATGTTGTAGCGGGTAACACTCAAATTTGGTTTTGACCCTGACGAAAATGACAATTGTACTGGCCCAGTGATGACTATATCGTCCGAAACCTGCACCTGAACATCGGGGTGGAAATGAAATCGAGCCATACCACACAAATTGGCTTTATCCCGGCAACGAATCAGGCGATCTGTAATAATCAGGTGCGTTTGTTCCAGAAGCCACGCACGTTCATGAACGACGCCAATATGACCGTAGCCGTCGTGTCGGGCTTTTAACTCGGTCGGGGTATCGGCCAATACCCGCACCTTTGCCCGCCAACCCACCCGAAAAGCAGCCCAAACTTCGGACGAGTTTTGCCCATTTACCTCAACTGTGTTATGGGCAGATGTACTCCGCTCTATGTCCCGACGCGGTCCGGGCTGATAGGTCGAGGTACCAGTATCCATAAGTAGCGGAGAGTTATCCACATATAGCACGAAAGAAAACGTATCGGCATGTGCGTGCCCTGGTTGGTGGTCGGGGCCAATTGGGCCTACATCCGCAACCAACTCGTATCGACTCCGGCGAAACATCCGATAGCCACTCTCGTTTAGTTCTGTTATCGAAGGAGGGTTGTGTTTGTTACCAAGGACACGTTCGGATTTTGCCTGTAGTTGGGCCGTTGTGGGCGCAATGCTCCAGGCAGCGTCGTTTACCATCGGAATATCGCCATTGGAAAACGTGGTGGCGTTTAACCAAATGAGCATTTTATGAGCTTTATCAATCAGAAAATCAACGAACGTCAACTCGGTATGCCATTCATCATGGCGCAAAGCCAGCAGCACCGTTAGCAGCCGGTCGAGTAGCAGTTGATGGTACATCGGGCTTCGCTCATCGTGCCCGCCATCGGCCAAAATCTGCGTTTGTAATTCGGTGCCGATAAGGTGCGTGGCCATTTTCAGCCACTTTCTATGCCGAAAATAAAGGCTCCCGATAAGCAGGGCATAGCCGTTTTCGAGCAAATGATTACCGGCAATGTGATACTCCAACCGACGACTCAACAAATCAATCTGAGCAAATAAATGCCGATTGATCGCTTGATTCTGTATCTGATTACGACTCAAAAACTGTACCCAATTCATAATCCGTAATGACGTCGGGTAAGGCTCCAGGCCATCCCGCAGAGAGGCCGTTTGAGCAATAAAATCCTGAATAAGTACCAGACCCGTTGCAGGGTTTAAAGCCGGTTGGTTCAGAAAATCAAAATAGTTGAGGTTATATGTCCAGAGCTTGCCATAGTCGCCTAAGCCCTCATTTATGTAATTCCAGTCGATGGGGCCAGCGTTGGGTGAATACGACTTATTTAGGAATACAAACGTTCCGGACTGCCACGACACGGGTTTATCGGCGTCAGCAACCGTCAGGAAATGAGCAATTGGCACTATAGTAGGCAAGCGAAGGCGAGGCCTACCACGCAGCCGAGCTATTAACTGGAAGATCAGTTGGCGCATGGTCAACTGCGTCAGGGTTCGCCAGAACATGCCGATTTTACGCATTATCGTCAACAGCAGTCGGTTCTGTCTTCGTCATACCCACACTGGCTACGTCAACAAATCGGCTCTCCCGCAGGCTTTGCAAAGCGGCAAACATGGTTTGAGTCGTGTTGATGATCTCGGCAAACGAAATCAATGCCTGCGCCAGCTTTTGTGATTCATTGGTGTCACTTTGTCCAGACCGTACCACTTCAATTAATCGCTTCATTTGCTCGACATGGCCTTTATCTTGCCGTCCCCACTTCCATGAAAACCGCCGAAATCCATAACCTGTCAGTCTTCTAAAGTTGTTCAGCACCAGCGTTCGCTCCTGCGAGTACACCTCCACCCGCTCTTTGGGATAGGCTTTATTGCCATTACTAAAGTAATTGATAGCAGCAGTCGAGCCGTTTTCATACCGTAACAGAAGCGATGCCGAATCGCTGGTTTCCGTTGGTTGACGGCCCATCGCATTCAGGCATACACTCAGTACCCGGCTACCCGTCAGGAACGTAGCCAGATCTACAAAGTGGCAGGCTTCGCCCAAGAGCCGACCACCACCAGTGGTTCGGTCGTGCAGCCATGAAGCAGCCGGAACAGCCCCGGCGTTGACCGTTATCACTATGTTCATTGGCAAATCACCCGACCGTTCGCCACCCAATAACGACTTCATCTTTTGGGCAAAAGGCGAAAACCGTCGGTTGAAACCCACCATCACGATCCGCTTCGATTTTCTGTACTGGTCAATCAACGGCAGTAGTTCATGCTCATGAATTGCCAGCGGTTTTTCTACGAATACGTGCTTTCCCGCCTGTAGGGCTTCGATGGTCAGGCGGGCGTGGCTGTCGTGCCGGGTCGTAATGACGCACAGGTCAATGACCGGATCGTCCAGAATATGCCGGTAGTCTGTTGTACTTTGCGAGATACCAAATTTCCGGGCCAGCACCGTTGCGTTCAGCCCACCACTACCGGCAATAATTTTCGGTATAACACCCACCGTTTTCAAGGCAGGTAGCAGTATCGAACTGGTAAAATTTCCCGCGCCAATTATCCCGATAGTACCCGAACGGATTTCGTACGTATGCTCTTGCAGAATAAGCACCGGACTCAGGTCTACCTGTTCAGAATAGATGAGAAGCGACGCCATCCGCCCCGGCGATTTCAGGTCGCCATAGATTTTCTGATAGTTGACCAGGGAACGCGCTCCGTTATAAACGGCATTACCTGTAACTGACCAGTAGCCAGAAACTGAAGGACTGCCTGAAAATTTCGATTGGCTGTCCAGCGTACATACGCCAGCGGATAATCTTGTCCTTTCTGTTCATAATCAGCATCATAGCGACCGGGACCGTAGGAGCACGAAATCCGAAACGTAAGTTCTTTTTCGTAAAAATCAGCCCGATTCATCGACAGATCAATAACGCCAACCAGAATAACGGCTCCCTTTTGGCGACTCATGCGGGCGGTCTGCGACAGCAATTCATCTGCCCGAGCCGAAGCCGTAATGATAACACCATCTGCCCCTACCTCATTGGTCAGCGCCATAACCGCTTTTACCGGATCTGTTCCCAAGCCAAGGTTAAGGCTGGTTATTCCCCGTTCAGCGGCTAACAGGCACCTGCTTTCGTCAATGTCTATGCCGATCACGCGATGCCCCGTAATTCGGAGCAATTCAGCGGTGAGCAGCCCAATCAACCCCAGCCCGATAACGACAACGGTTTCGCCAATACTCGCGTTTAGGAGTCGAATACTATGCAGGGCAATGGCTCCCACAACGGTAAAGGCGGCTTCGTCGTCGCTTACCGAATCGGGAATGAGGGCAACCAGATTGCGGGCTACACAAACGACCTCGGCATGAGGGCCGTTAGAAACTACCCGATTACCGATTCGTATATCGGTCACACCATCACCCACCGCCAGCACCGTTCCAACGTTGCAATAGCCGAGCGGCAACGGCTGGTTCAACTTCCGACGAACTGCCTCTACGGTTGCCAGTAGCCCGTCGGACTGGATTTTTGCCAGCACCTGCTTTACCTTATCAGGTTGTTGGCGCACCTTGGCCAGTAGATTGGCTTTCCCAAACTCAACCAGCATCCGCTCCGTTCCCAACGACACCAGCGACCGCCGGGTCTGAATCAGCACATGCCCTGGTCGTACCTGTGGCGTTAGCACATCGTCGAGTACTGTTTCGCCCGTGTTGAGATTCTGGATAAGTTGTTTCATACTTCGTGCATCGCTGTGGTATACAGTATTTTTGCGATTCGACCGGCGGTTTTGCCATCCCACAAGGGCGGTATCCGGCCAACTTTAGCACGACCATTCAGGACTTCCAGTAGTTTCTGGTGGGTGGTTTCCGGCTCTAAATCGGCGAGTAATTGATTCGTACCCAGTTCGATAGTTACAGGTCGCTCGGTCGTGTCTCGGAAAGTGAGGCAGGGAACGTTTAAATATGTTGTTTCTTCCTGAATGCCGCCCGAGTCGGTCAGAACGATAGCCGCGTGTTCCATTAGGTTCAGAAATTCCAGATACCCCTGCGGCTCCAATAGTCTCAGGTTTGGGATGGATACCAGAGGAGGCATCAGGTTGAGTCGGGTCAGGCTCGCGCGGGTACGAGGATGAAGAGGGAACACAACTGTTTTGTGGAAAGCGGTATTCTTTACCAATTTCAGGACTTTTTCCAACCCCTGTCGGGTATCCACATTTACAGGCCGGTGCATGGTCATGAGCACATAATTTCGGGGCGATAGACCAAGCAACCGAAGTGTATTCAACTCAGCCGCTTTCCGGCGATACTGCACCAGTGAGTCGATCATTACGTTGCCCACAAAATGAACCCGCTCGTTGGCAACACCTTCCCGGCGAAGGTTATCCAGTCCGGCCTGTTCGGTTACGAACAGCAAATCGGCGAGGGCGTCGGTCTGAATCCGGTTGATTTCTTCGGGCATCTGCCCATCGCCCGACCGAAGGCCCGCTTCCACGTGCGCCACCTGAACGCCCATTTTCGAGGCTATCTGGGCACATGCCAATGTGCTTGTTACATCGCCAACAACCAGCACCCAATCGGGCTGTTCGACACGAATTACAGCGGCAAACGTTTGCCTGATCTCGGCCATTTGCTGCTCTGGCGTTCCGGCTCGGACGTTCAGGGAATAATCGGGCTGAGGTAGGTCGAGTTGCTGGATAAAGACCGCACTCAGCCGAGCGTCGTAATGCTGTCCTGTATGGACAATTTTCGACTGAATACCCGGCACATTCAGAAAAGCCCGATGCAACGGGGCTACTTTCATAAAATTCGGCCGAGCCCCAACAACGCTCAGAATTTTCATGGTATGGATATGTGCGAGAAAGTTGTCTGAACTGTATTTTTTGCCAGTTTTAAAAACCCCTAAATCCCCTAAGGGGACTTATTTCAACGTCAAACAAAAGTCCCCTTTAGGGGATTTAGGGGTTTTCAAACGGTTTCTAAAAATTCTCCAGTCCCGTCACCTGAATGACCGAGGACGTTTCGAGGGCTTCTCTGGTTTTGAGCATCAGGTAACCTGTTTCCCAGATCATCCTGATTGTCTCCTGCTTTGACGGTTCAGACAGCATCAAGTAACTATTTTGGACTGAACGCTTATGACCATGATCTCTAACCCACAATCGCCGACGAATTACAGTTTCGGTTATGTCCAGTCGAAGCGTTTTGAAATCGGTCAGGCTGGCCAGTAAATTTCCCTTGTGAACATTCAATGCTTCGCGAACGCCTTCAAACGTGTGCCCCTTCGCCGAAAAGGTGATTGTCGCGATGGAGCCATCGGCAAACAAATAGGAGACGCTAATGTCGCAGTCCGATTGGTAGGAACGCACGGGAGTTAGTTGAACAGGAAAGCGGCTGGCTTCGGGAATTAACCGCAGTGTAAAATCAATCCAATGACACAGATTGCCCAGAATTCGGCCGCCCTCTTGTTCCGAAAAATACCAATGATCGGCAGCAATGGCGTGCCCTGCTACAAACCAGTTGAGCATGGCCGGGCCGGATTGAGCATCTACATAGCGTTTTAGCAACAACCCAAGTTCACTCTCGGGCCGGTTGAATCCTATCCTAACGCGCCCCTTATACGCACGTATTGCCGCACACAAGCGCACCAGTTGATCTTCACTCACCACGTGCGGCTTTTCGATATGTACTGCTTTGCCTTGTTTGATGGCAGCAATGGCATATTCAGCGTGGGACGCGTGGTTGGAGACAATATAGACCAGGTCGATGTGCGGGTCGTTTATAACATCGTCGGCGCAGGTGGTATAGTACTCTGCCCGATACCGCTGACCGAGCGAAATGGCCCGTTTTAAGTCGGTGTCCATAACGCCCCGGATGACGGCCCCATATTTTTTGTGGACGTAATAGGCCACATTCGCATAGGCAAACGTACCGCAGCCCAAAATACCAACGTGTTTACCGGTTGACCCTGCAGGCGCGGGCATCGACTGCCTGTGCGAAAACTGCCGTTTCATGTGGCAGTTTGCCTGCACTTTGACCCATGTTCTGGTCAGGCCAAACAAGCGCACATAGCGAACTACTTTCTGAATTTTGATGCGTAAAGGTTGGCGGGTGTAATCCATTATGTTGTAGATAGGTTTCTTGCCGTTTCATAAAAATCGACCCAGCGAGTCGGGTTGGCCGTTATATCGTAATCCCGGCGAGCCAGCTGCAAAGCCCGCTCTCGATACAATTCGTAGTGGCTGGGCGGCATAGTCAGAAATGATTCGATAGCCTGACGAAGTAAATCTGGCTCATTCTGAACCCATCGGCCAGCCTGCTCCTCCTCAAGAATCTGCCAGGGCGTGTTGGTAGAGGCCACAACGGGGGTTCCCTGCGCCAGCGATTCAATGACGACATTGCCAAAATTCTCGGCATGAGAGGGCAAAATCAGCAAATGAGCATCGGCATATAATTGCTCCTTTTGCTCACCCTGCACCACACCGATAAACGACACTTTTGCCGAAATACCCAGCATTCGTACCAATTCGCGCAACGTCCAGGCATACATTTTATCCGAATCCGACCCGGCAATAAGTAGCGAGTACTCACTTCCGCGAAATAACGTTGATGCACTGAGGGCTTCCAGAAGCCGATCAATGCCTTTGATTGGGTGCATTCGACCTATATACAGCAGATAAGGTCGGGCTACCCGAACTATTGGCATAGGCAATTCCATCATCGTTCGGATTTCGCCGATTCGGGCATCCGGCCCAAAATGTTGTCTAATCTGATTGCGTTCCTCTGCGCTGGCAGCATGAAACAACACATCCGAATTAAACCACCGGAATAGCGTCAATAAAAACTGTTTCAACCGGGGTCGAAACGCAAGGGCGGCCGGACTCAATTCACCGTGGGGCGACCATACAATGGGCTTTCTCAATAGCCGACAGCAGATGAGCCAGGCAAAGGAAGCGGGGTAGAAGAGGCTGTTTAGATGCACAACATCGGCCTGCCGAATGGCCCGCCAGCCATACCATATGTGCCTGAGAGGGACATAGAAATGTGGATTTCCGGTATAAATCACTCGTCCACAATCCCGAACCAGCCAACGGTTATGTGGTATCGACGAGGGTATGTCCTGCGATGTAGCCACCACCGTAACGTCGTGCCCGGCGGTGGTGAGCGTCTTTGCCAGCCAGTAAATTGTAGTGGCCGCCCCACCAACGGGCGCGGGGTAAAACCAATCGGCCGACAGTGCTATTTTCATATAACAGGTTGCGCTGATAACGATGGACAGCCTTGCTCATACAGCGATTGATACCGGTGGGCAGCTAGTTCGACTGTATAGCATTGCGCGTTTCTTAACCCTTCTTCAATGAGGTGTTGTCGGTATATATCATCGTGAATGAGTCGCGAAATACCGGCCCGAATGGCGGGGATATTCGTCGGATTGACCAACAGGGCAGCTTCAGCGGCAACTTCCCGCATGGGTGAAACATCGGACGTAATAATGGCCCGACCAATGGCATTGGCTTCGAGAATAGGCATACCAAAGCCTTCATACGTCGAAACAAACGTGACGATGTCGCAGGCGGTATACAGTTGAACGATAGCCTCCCGGCTGAGATCGACGTACTGCCGAAAGTCAATTTGCCGTTGGTGCAACTCCGCCCGGATTTCCTTGGTTAGCGGGCCAACGATCACGAGTGTGCAGGAAATACCTTCGATGGCCGCGATCAGGCTGGGCAGGTTTTTATGCGGAGCCGTCCCGATTTGCAAGAGAATAGGTTTAGCATGATAAAATACTCCGGGACTCGCCATTAACGTTGGGTCGCAGGCGTTAGGCACCACCTTTACTTTGTGTGCGATAGGACCCACATAACGCAACAGTTCCTGTCGCGTTTTTCCTGAAACAGCCGTTACAACGCCCGCCCGGCGAATGGGCAGGTAATACCAGAACAGCCAGAAGATCGCGTATCGTAGTGGACGATGCCGGTTGTTTTTCAACAAACTACAGTCATGAATAGTAAGTACCGTGCGGGATGCCGGTAGGGCCAGCGCCAGATAATGTACATCGCCCGTGATATGAAAAACGCTGGCGGTCAGTTGCTTTACGAAACGCAGATTTTGCCAGACTGTTCGCACTCCCCGGCTTATGTGCGGCAGCCGAACGGCTTTTGTTTGTATTCCAGCCTCTTCTATTTCGCAGCGAATCGTATCGAACAGATGCTCGATACTGTGTCCGGTTCCGGAGCTGCGAAATAGGTAGAGAATGGTCATAGACTATAGTTCGGTGCTTTCAGCCGTTTTGTACTGAAGCGGAGTATGCACCGTTTTTCTGAAAAACAAACGCGTCAGGATATAGTATAAGAACAGGTTTCGAATAGTGGCCAGATAGGTTATCATGTCCATTTCGACCATCGACAAAGCCAGGTGTATGGACATACAGCAGACAACCAGCGAAAACAACGGACTTCCGTACTGGTTCGTCACGAAGTAAATCCCATAAAACAGTATAGAAATGAAACCTGTATAGAGAAAACACCCAAGCCAGCCGAAGTCAATAAATGACTCTAAATAAAGTGTTTCGCTAATATCTGTCAGGCGTAGGGCATACGTACTTTCATACAGGGCTTCCTTCGCCAGGACGGATTTTTTATCAACCAGAAAATCACTCGGCGTAGCCAGCAGTATACTGTTCCGTAACGCTTTACCTGCCAATGGTTTATGCGCTGTTGTTCTGAATAAATTAATAAACTGACCAATAGCAAGCGAACTATAAACGCTTCTGAACGCCATGTTGGTCGTTCGTATTTTATCATATTGGTCGTCGTCAATGGCTTGTAAGCCCCGAAAACCATCGACCACGCTCATCCGTTGAAGATTCGCAAACCCATACACGGTACGTAGTTTATGATATGTGTCGGCAATGGTCAGAATTAGCAGGATGCTCAGTAGTATGGGCACGATATGGCCGACAATGTATTTACCTGTCAATACACGTTCGTAGGTGAACCCGGCAAGCAGTAGGGCAAAAAAGTAGAGTACGCTACGACGACCGAATAGAAAAAACCAACTCAGCTCGCCCAGAAGCAGCCCAACAATCAACAAACCAACCAGCCATTGGCGCGTTTGAACACAGTAACGGGCATAATAAGCAAGTACGAAGGGTACTACCGGCGCCAGGGGTGTAATCAGTGCCAGTAACGGATGCGTTGGTTCGCCTTCAGTTGCCAGATCATTCCCACCATAAACAATCACGTTGATGTTGAGCAGGTAAAGCTGGCAACCAAAAACGCCCACGACCAGTATCAATGTTGCACGCCTATGGGTTTGCAGGCAAGACTGCACATCCTGATAAATGGACAGCATCATGCCGGACGTATGCAGGCGGTTACCCAGCAGCCAGAGGGCTATGGCAAATGCATTCGCATACCCCTGAGCGAGTGAAAGGTCTGTTGCTGTGGTATATGTGTAGGCCAGGGTAATTTCCCACATATCCGTTGATATGAATGAGATAGCCACAAAACCAATCAGCATTCCTAACGCACTGGCCACGCTGATAATGACGGCTGCCATCAGCAGAAAATTGACACGTCTGTGGGGTATTATCAGCAAATTACCCAGTCCGTAAAGCCCGCCAATAAGTGACAGAACACAGGTACAAATCAGCCAAAATTCAGAGCCGCCGAATAATGACATTCCCGAACTTAGCACGGCTAAACTGCTGTAGATTATAAACTTTCTGTCATGGAGATTCACTGTGCTTCGTGGATTACGACCGTGGAGGCTACCATTATCTGTCCTTCATCAGCGATAGAGAAGACATCCCCACCGTTTGAATTAACTGCCTGACACGTAAATCGAGGCTATGATATTGCTGAAAATGAGCATATTGACGACTTGTCAGTGCATACCGCTCTCTGGGGTGAGCCAGATAATGCCGAATTTTATCAATGGCCTCATCTATTGATTTATAGGTTACCAGATCAGCCGGAACACCTGTGTATTCATCAATCGTCGGTTTATAATCGGACAGTTGAAAGCCGCCAATAGCGTTAATCTCAAAGTATTTCTGATTGACCGATGTAACTTCGGCGTAGTGGAAATTATTGAAAACGATTTTAGCTCCGTACAACAGTCGATTCTTTTCTGCACCAACCAGATACTTCTGCCGGAAAGCCGTCCGCACCATCGGACGCAGGTAAGGGCCTTCGACCCCATACACCGCCACTTTTATTCCAGCCCGCATCAGAAGTTCAATCATCCGGGCGCGATATGCATATAAATTACCAAAGACCAGCACATCAATATTTGTGAGCCATTCTGCAACGCTTTTCTCGACCGTTGGTTTCTGGTGAATGCGCGGGTTGAAGCCTTCGGGCAGATAATGTGCGTTAGCCCCAACTTTATTGCGCAGAAAGTCAACGATATACGGCTCTTTGGAAAAATAATAATCGAATTCGGCGGCAATGATCTGCTGCTTTTCAAGGTTCGACAGCGCATCTGGATTCATTTGTACAATGGGCACCCCAGCTACGTGTTCCTTGAGCTGTTTCACAATCAGAGGGTGCAGATTTCGGTATACGACAAGTACCAGATCAGTTTGAACTGAAGCTACTTTATGCGCCAAACGAACACTAACCACCCGATCATACGATTCAAGAAAACGCGACGCCCAATAATTCAGCCTGGCCGAAACAGGCAACACATCCGTAATATCGACGATTGAAACAGTATGTCCCAGTGCCCTGAACGAATCGCTCAGGTTGTACTCATAAGAATCAAATGCCCTGTGGCCCACAATAACTACCTTCATCGTCTTACCTACGTTTACAATCGCCAATATTCGATTCCGGCACTTTTTTGTACAGTATACATGCCTTTCAAATCCAGCAGAATCGGAGACTCGCTCATCAACGACCTGAAATAAGCAGCATCAAATGCCCGATAGCTGTCATGACTAACCGCCACTATAACTGCATCATATTGACCAACAGGCTTTTCCATTAAGCTCATATTATATTCGTGAGCTACTTCATTCGGCGATGCAAGCGGGTCAACGATGTGTACGTTAACGGCATATTTCATCAACTCCCGTACCAGATCGGCCACTTTGGAATTGCGGATGTCGGCAATATTTTCCTTGAAAGCCAGTCCCATCACCAGCACTTTTGTTTGTGCCGGATTCTTACCCACCTGCAACAGCAGCTGTACCAGTTTCGTGGCCACAAAAGCGGGCATACCGTCGTTGACACGCCGACCGGAATTGATCACCTGTGGTTCATAGCCAAGTTGCCGGGCTTTGTAAAGCAGATAATACGGGTCTATTCCAATGCAGTGCCCGCCCACCAGGCCCGGTGTAAATGGCAGGAAATTCCATTTTGTCGATGCAGCGTTAAGGACTTCCTGAGTATCGATACCCATCTTATCGAAAATGATGGCCAGCTCGTTCATGAGCGATATATTCAAATCGCGTTGAACGTTTTCGATGACTTTAGCGGCTTCGGCAACCTTGATACTAGGTGCCGTGTACACTCCCGCCTGAATAATGCTGCTGTATACGGCAGCAATAGTTTGTGTAGCATCACCGTCGCTTCCCGAAACAACTTTACGAATATCGGTCAACGTACGAACCTTATCGCCGGGGTTGATTCGCTCCGGCGAGTAGCCCAGTTTAAACTCACGGCCCAGCGTTAGTCCAGATTCGTGTTCCAGAATGGGCAGACAGTCTTCTTCCGTACAGCCCGGATATACTGTCGATTCATAGACTACATAATCACCGGGTTTCAGTACCCGACCAATCGTTTCCGATGCCCGTTGCAAGGGTTTCAGGTTAGGTACTTTATAATCGTCTACGGGCGTGGGTACGGCAACGATAAAGAAATGAGCGTGCTTCAGATCATCCGGATTGGCCGTAAAAAAGATATCCGTTCCGGTAAATGCATCCGCTTGCAGTTGCCGGGACGGATCTTCATTTTGTTGCAGCATAGCTACTCGCCCGGCGTTGTTATCAAAACCAACAACCCGGAACTGACGGGCAAGCGCAAGCGCAAGCGGCAGACCAACATAGCCCAAACCGATCACGGCAATTTGTTTTTCTTTCTGTTGAAGGGCGTTTAGCAACGAATTAGTTTTGTTAAGGTAGTTCCTGTTGAGTTTGTGTTTTCTACTTTGTTTGTTCCGCGTCCAGTATAGTCCGCCATTTCTCCACCACATCTACCTGTTGAGCCAACATATATAATCCACTGATTGTCAGACCGGCCATCGCAAAAACCAGAACCACAAGTGTTCGCCTGGGCGATGTTCGTTTGAGCGGCACCTTAGGCGGTTCGAGCACAGTAAAGACCGGCGTTCTGGCCTGTACGTTTAGTTTCGCCTGCTCAAACTGGCGTGCCAGCTCTGTATAAACGGTTTGAGCAATACTCAGTTCAGTTTCCATTTGTTGCCTGTCCATTGTGGTCGCCAGCATCACAACGTGTTTGTGTTGATCGTCATAGTGAAACAGGGCAAGCTGCGCGTTCATATACCGTTTGTGTGCGTCGGCCTGTTGGCGGTCGTAGAAGCGTAAGTCCTGCCGTGCTTTCCCGGTTCGGTAATTTCGCACATACTGCGTCAGGTACTTCATGGACAGTTGTGCTACGGCTGCCGCTACATTGGCATCGGGCATACTGGCCGTGATGGTAATAATGCCCGAACGTGTATCAAATCTGGCCGCGACACGCTCACTAATTTCTTCGACTAACTCCTGTTGCAGAACCGACAATCGCACCGTTCCGTCTGGCTTGCTTATGGGTTTTAGGCCAACTTTTCCGGCTGGATTAAACGAAAAAAACCGGTTGAATGACCAACCAGTATCGTTGGGATGTAAGAACGCACCCACCGTCTGCCCCTGTCCATCGGTTGTTGTAATTGGTTGATCTATCAAATAGAGCACAAAAGGTGTGCTCTGCAAAACAGTGGGATATAAATCTGGCCGAATGGCATCCTCACGCTCAGCGTCCGAAAAATCTATTCCGGCAAAGCCCGCTACCGATGCCAGGCGTTTGAGTACATCGCCCGATCCGCTGTTCAGTTCGGGCATCAGTCGCGCTTCCGACCGAAATTCCGGTTTTATCAGCAATGCTACTACCACACCTAACAAAGCAAACAATAAACCGCCAATCAACACGGCACGCCTTCCCAGCCACAGCGTTCGTACAATCACATCGGTCGGCAAACGCGACCTGCGATTTTTAGATAACGTCGGGTTAGATTCGGTCAAAACCATCTTGTGAAGGTAGTACGGGCATGCAGTTTATCTCTTGCCAGATTCAGGAACATGTATGAGACTGCAAAACATAGAAAAAGTCTCCTAAACCAACATTTAGGAGACTTTACGTTCAAGAATTAACCACATCCGACGTTTAAGGGAAACGTTAGCTCTATTGAATCAACGACTGCCGCTTGTCTTATAAACGCTGCATCAGGTGAACGACCATTTCATTTTTCCAGGAAACAAAATCGCCCACTGCAATGTGCGCCCGCGCCTGCCGAACCAGCCACAGGTAAAACGTCAGGTTATGCAGGCTGGCAATCTGACCGCCCAGCAACTCCTCCGATTTGATCAAATGCCGTAAATACGCTTTCGAATAAAAGGTGCTGGCATACCCACCCAAACCCGCATCGATGGGACTAAAATCACGGTTCCATTTTTCGTTTTTAATGTTGATAATACCTTCCGTAGTGAACAAAAGACCATGGCGGGCGTTGCGGGTAGGCATTACACAATCGAACATATCCACACCTAAAGCAATGGCTTCCAGAATATTAGCCGGCGTCCCTACGCCCATCAAATAGCGGGGTTTATCGACGGGTAGAATACCATTCACGAGTTCGATCATGGCGTACATTTCCTCGGCAGGCTCGCCCACCGCTAACCCGCCAATGGCGTTCCCTTCGCGCTCTTTGCTCGCAATCATCTCGGCCGACTGTCGGCGCAGATCGGCGTAGGTACTACCCTGTACAATAGGAAACAGGGTTTGGTTGAACCCATAATGCCCCTCTGTCGCATCGAAGCGATTGATGCAGCGATCCAGCCAGCGGTGCGTCATATCCATTGACTTCCGGGCATATTCATAGTCGCAGGGATAGGGTGTACACTCATCGAATGCCATAACAATATCGGCCCCGATCGTGCGCTGAATGTCCATCACACCCTCTGGCGTAAATGTGTGTTTAGAGCCGTCGATGTGCGATTTAAACGTAACACCTTCCTCTTTGATCTTTCGGGTACCGGACAAAGAATACACCTGATACCCGCCCGAATCGGTCAGAATAGGCCGTTTCCAGCCATTGAAAGCATGTAATCCACCCGCCTGGCTCAGCACGTCCAGGCCCGGCCGCATATAGAGGTGATAGGTATTCCCCAGAATAATCTCGGCGTTAACGTCCGTTTCGAGCTCACGCTGATGCACCGCCTTCACGGTTCCGGCGGTACCAACCGGCATAAAAATCGGTGTTTGGATGGGCCCGTGATCGGTTATCAGCGTTCCCGTTCGCGCCTTCGACTGCGGGTCTTGGGCAGTAATCGAAAATGTCATAGTACAAAGATAAGGAAAAGGGGTGGAGTGAGGGGAATAGGTGAGGTGAGTGATTATCGTTTATCCTTATCTCCTCACTTCACCTATTCCACCCACTTCACCAATTTCACTCACTCCACCAACTTCACCCACTCCACCTATTCCACTCAACTTTTCTCTCCATTTCCCCTATCTTTGCGCCCTTGATTCAGAACCAACGCATTAGCGAGTAAACGTCCCCCTTTGTGATCACTGCACTGCTGATAACCTGGCTGTTTATAGTCGGCATTCAGCTTATTTTTATTCTCCTTGTTTATTCAAGAACGGCCTTTTATCGCCAACCCGACCGAAACGACTCCCTCCTACCACCAGTCCCATCTGGCAAGTCTACTGCTCAAACCCCTGTTCAACGCGGCATAACTGTTGTCGTTTGTGCCCGAAATGAATGGGAAAACCTGACCGAATTACTGCCGATGCTCAATGATCAGATATACCCCTTATTTGAGGTATTGGTCATGGACGACCGCTCAACCGATGGCACCAAGCTATTTTTGGAAAACGAAATTGCCCACCTGTCGCGGGTTCGGTTTATTCGTATCGAGAAAGAACACGAGCACGTAACACCAAAGAAATACGCATTGACCATTGCCATCAAGAAAGCCAGCTACCCAACGGTTTTGCTGACCGATGCCGATTGCCGCCCCGCATCGACCGACTGGCTAGCTGGCATGGTAGCCCCTATGGAAACGGGTACAAAAGATATTTCGCTGGGCTTTTCGCCTTACGAGCCCCAACCCGGTTTCCTGAATCTGCTCATTCGCTCCGAAACCCTCTTCACTGCCATACAGTATTTTTCGCTGGCATTGGCGGGCAGTCCCTATATGGGTGTTGGCCGAAATCTGGCATATCGTACCAGCGTATTTTTTGACAATAAAGGCTTTTATACCCATAAAAATGTGGTGGGTGGCGACGACGATCTGTTCATCAACGAAGTCGCCACATGCAGCAACACAGCCATTTGCCTTGACCCGAATACGTTTATGTGGTCGAAACCCAAAACGACTTGGACTGACTGGCGGCTCCAGAAACGACGTCATCTTAACGTGGGCAAATACTACAAATCAGGCAATAAATTTCGGTTGGGCTTACTTACCGGCTCACACGTGCTAAACTGGTTGCTGGCACTGGCTGTGGGCCTTATCGTTTTGGTTCACGAACTCCTGCATACTTCCTTTACCGCCAGCGAATGGTTACTTTTGCTAGCCGGAACGGGTCTATTCATCGTTCGGAAATTAGCATTTTGGGGTATTGTTGGACGAATCAGTTATCGGCTGGGCCATACCGTACACTGGGCTACTATTCCGTTTATAGACCTCTTACTAGCTGTTTATTATGGTTTGGCAGGAATAAAAACACTTTTCAGACGTCGTAAAAAGCGATTGTACTGGCGCTGATTTTAATAAAAAATGTAAAATGAATAATGGATAAACCGCCGACTTGCTTAATCAGTATGCATTTTACATTATCCATTTCCTCTCAATATGAACATCGAATTACTTCTTAAATACTTCCCAAACCTGACGGTTGAGCAAAAGGAACGCTTTGCTGCTTTGGATGGCTTATACCGCGACTGGAATGCGAAGATCAACGTTATTTCGCGTCAGGACATCGACGCGCTCTACGAAAAGCATATTCTGCACTCCCTAAGCATCGCTAAAGTCGTTTCGTTTAAGCCCGGCACCGAAATCCTCGACGTGGGCACGGGGGGCGGTTTTCCAGGCATTCCGCTGGCTATTCTGTTCCCAATGGTCGACTTTCATTTAGTCGATGGCATCGGCAAGAAAATAAAGGTGGTGCAGGAGATTTCTGATGCACTGGGACTCACAAACGTAAAAGCCGAACAGATCCGGGTCGAGCAACTAAACACAACTTACGATTTTGTTGTGAGTCGGGCCGTTACACAACTGAAGCCCTTCCTGGGTTGGATACGCTATAAAATTCATAAAGCCGGTAACAACGACCGCCCGAATGGCGTTTTGTATCTCAAAGGGGGCGACCTGAAAGCAGAACTTGCCGAAGTACTCGACCGTTACCGCGTGTATGACATCTCCGATTATTTTGAGGAGCCTTTTTTTGAGACCAAGAAAATAATTTACTTACCCAAAAAATAACCGAGATTTTACCAAGATTTAAAGAATTAAACAAGATTATGGCAATTGACGGTTGTATAGGCTGTGCAGCAATCCAGAAAATCGTTGAACATGACTTTCACGCTGATTTAACTGACTAATTGAGCAAATGCGTAATCTCGTGCAGTAATCCTAAAAATCCTTTGAATCTCCTTAAAATCCTGGTCAGAGATCATGGCAGAAAAATTCCGTTCCAGCAGCTTCAAAGACCCTATCAACCCCGACGAGGTTGAGTTCAACGACAAGGGCGTTACGTTCCGTGCCCGTAAACTGATTGGCGGCACCGATAATTTCGTATTCTACTCCGACATCTCGGGTGTTGAGATCGACAACGGCGTTTTCTTCTCAACCATCCGGGTGATTCCGCGTGCCCGGCCCGAAATCATCATCCGCAATTTCTCGAAAGGCGATGCCCGTCGCATTAAGGAGCTGATTTTAGAGAACGTCCCAAACAATCGGCCCGATTCTTTTCGATAGAACAGGCTCTGATTATCATCAGATTAAAAAATAACTTCATTTTTTTCAGTCTGATACTTGCGCAATATGGTTCTAGGGGCTACTTTTGCACCACGATTCCCGAATAGCTCAGTCGGTTAGAGCATCTGACTGTTAATCAGAGGGTCGCTGGTTCGAGCCCAGCTTCGGGAGCAAAAAGCCTCAAAACACACTGTTTTGGGGCTTTTTCAGTTTATTTGTACCTACTTTTGTAACATTTACTGATGGTTTCTACTTCACAATCAATTCTTCTCAGAACTTTATAAGCGATTTACTTAAAACAAGAAAGCAACGTATTAATCAGACACCTGAAGATTGGCGTGATTGAATAAATTTGCCTTAATCAGTGGAAAGCTGCCAGAGCAATCTGCTTTACTTTGTACTAAGATTATTACTGTGTTGCCAGAAAGGAAGATTTATCTGAAGACGACTTGAGTCCACCAATTTGACGTTTGGGAATCTGGAACATCATCTAGCCGTTTTTATTTTCTTAATGGTGATGATGATGCAGTTGGTAGGCAATTGACAATCTTTAAGTTTAAGAAGCCAATAATCAGTACCTCCCTGGGAGGGCTGGCTTTTATCCCCATAAACACCTGAAGAAGATGTTCCGCCCACCAAGTACCCTCCATCAGAGGTCGTCATAAGAGTGGCTAAGTGATTATAAGTTGCTCCTCCATACTTCTTATCCCAGAGTTTAGTGCCGGTCGAACTGAGCTTAACAATCCAGTAATCAAAAGAATCTGCATACGTTATTCGCGGAGCGGTTACGTCACCGCTGATGTCACTAACTGATGACCCTCCAATTAGATAGCCCCCATCTGGTGTCGGAGTAAAACCACCAAACGTATCGTAGTAATTCCCTCCTAACGTCTTATCCCATTGTTTGATGCCGTTAGCGTCAAGCTTAACGACCCAGTAATCAAAACCACCTCGATTAGATTGAGTTTTATCCCCGCTTACCCCTGACGTAGAATCCCCTCCTAGTAAATAACCTCCATCTGGAGTCGTTATAAAAGCCAATAAGTTTTCATAAGACTTCCCACCGTAGGTTTTGTCCCATTGTTTAATCCCATTAACGTCAATCTTGATAACCCAGTAATCAAAGTATGAACTCCCATCTCTGGATGGGTCTGTTTTATCGCCTACCGCATCTGAGTTGGAATTTCCACCCAACACGTATCCTCCGTCCGCACTTGCCAGTACGGACACAAGTAGATCGTCCTTATTCCCACCAAAGACCTTATCCCATTGTTTATTGCCGTTAGCATCAAGCTTAAGAATCCAGTAATCGTATGACCCTTTACTAGGTTGGGTTTTGTCCCCACCAACGCCTGATGCACAGCTTCCCCCTAGCAAGTATCCCCCATCGGCGGTGGCAATCATCGACCCATATATCGAGTATGTTCCATACATATATCCAAACGGACCAGGCGGTAGTTTTATCCCTTCATAAGCCTTGTCCCAAAGTTTGTTACCACTTGCATCAATCTTAATTAACCACATTGCGCCAAATGCGTTTTTATCGCCATTTATGAAAGGCAAGGCATCTCCCCCCACCAGATAACCGCCATCGGTGGTAGCCAGTAGAGTTTTAAGATTTTTTTGTCCCTGAGTATTAAGTAATTTATCCCATTGCTTATTGCCGTCTTTACCTACCTTGACTAGCCAAAAATTACCAGACTCATGATCATCAAAATAAGGTGTTTCGAATGATACTCCACCTAACAAATAGCCCCCATCCGCCGTAGGCAGTGTGACCGACAGAAAATCGTTTTGAGAGCGGCCAAAGGTTTTATCCCATTGTCGGACAGGCTGAGCCTCAATATGAACGGAGACAACAAGTATTAACCAGAGTATTCTATAATAGATGACCCAAAGGCCTTTACTCTGTAAGATAGAAGAAGTTATCATAATTCTCTTGGAAAATAGGGAGTAATCAACTCGCAGTAAATTTATGCAGCCAAATAATTAATTACACAAATACACAAACAAAGTAACTATAAGTATACGAGTTCACATTATTAACTAGACAAACATTGTGCCAAATAAGCCAGTTTAGAATAGATTAATTTCTCACTTTGTATTGACGCCAGACAGAGATAAGGGTTTGCTAAGTCGTAGTAGAATTACAGGCTATTAAAATGCGTTCTAATTAATAGATAAGTCTAATGCCCTCTACCAGTTTGTTCGAGTTTTCAATTGTTAAAAGACAAAAAGCCCCAAATCTTACGATTTGGGGCTTTTTGTCTTTTAATGTATTACATTTTGTAATACATTCATTGCTAAATGCTTTTATTTGTCGCTATGGGAGACACTTTTGATAATTTTTCAAGTTGGCTAAAGAACTTCGTTTTCAATTCTCTTGCGGAATCAAGACATTTTTTATTTTCAATTACTCGAGCTGAATGGTTATCTCTTTTAGGCACCATGGCAGCAGCTTTGCTGGCAGCAGTAGTTTCATTGTATGTTGTCTATTTACAAAATACACAGCAAAGAAATAGGGATGATGAGCAGCAAAAGACTACAGAACAAAATAAATTACAATACTTACACTTTCTAATAAATGACTCTTTTAAAACTATTGAATTTTATAGGCTTAGTGTAGAAAACGCCAAAGAGTCTTATAAAAGGAATCCTTTTGTGATTCCTGACTTAAACTCTTATGTGCCACATAGCCTAAATTCTATAGCAAATAAGATAAATCAAGAGGAATATTATCTAGCTTCAGTAAATCAATTCCCTAAAAATGAATCAGGATTTGGGATAGCTGAATTATTACAACTTTGTAACGCCCTTAACGATAATTATACTAAAGCTTTCAGCGAATTTAGTCTTCAGTTTCCTTTACTAATTGAAGATAAAGATAAGTATAGATCGGCTTTAGAAGAATTAATTGAAATTGTTAATCAATACATACTAGAAAACAAAGTAGATGACCTTACAGGTAGCGATAAAATTAATTATATAAGAATTAATGAAATAATGGGTGCCTTAAAAAATAACCCTCCTGATTTTAAAGGCAATGAGTGGTTAAAAATTTCAAATGATTTATTGATAGTACCATTAAATTTAACGTTACAAGATCAGGGAAAACCAAACCTTCGCAAGATTTACAATCAATCTCGCCATGCTTTAGACCTGAGAGTTAACTACATCGGTCGAATCTATAATGTAGTTAATTCTCTTGAGATAAATAGGTCAATCCAACAAGATATATTAGGACGAATTAAGAACGTAGGAGCACCTCTCGAGGTCTACATAAAAGAATTAAACAAAAAAAAGGTTAATAGTTAAATGTAGATACTAAACAAAAATGGCTAATAGATTATTAAATTTAGTCTATTAGCCATTTTATCATTTTCTTCGTAATCTCAAATGAGCCTTTTGACAATTTTGACTACAAAAGGTAGTATCAACCCTTTTGGCTTCAAACTCCTTACTACAGTATAGGCATTTTTTAGTATAGAAGAAATTGGTCCACTCCTGATACGCTCCCGGCATCCTAGGATCATTTAGGTAAACTATCTTACCTTTCTTAACCCGTTCAAAGCTATAATTACGTAGTCCGTTCTTTCCTTCTTTCGGTTCGTTTTTCTTTTCCATTTATGTACGCGTTAAGGCTGTTTAAAATCCTTGTTAGTTGTGCCATAGCTGTGTGTTAGCTCTGCATTAGCACTCTGTTAAACCAATGAAAGCCTAACTAAAGCCTCCATTAAGCCACCTGAAAGCCTATAGTGCTATTCTAGACCAGAATGACCTATCAAATACTCATTAAAATCTTTGCTGTTTGGATAATAATGAGAGCAATCCTGTACGGTCAATTTTTCTTTTCCAAGTTGTTCTAATGCTTGTTTACCTGCCTTGTCATTATCCAGAAAAGCGTTTACCGTTTTATGTGATGCCAATAAGGGTAAAGCATCTTTGACGAAGGAGAGTGAGTTTAAAACGATAGTTGAATTCTTTAGCCTTATTGTATTGAAAAACTGGCAACAGGATAGAAAATCAAATACTCCTTCAAAAAGGTTGATTTCGCTTGAGCCTTGAACGGGTAAGTAGGTAAACCACTTTGGAGAAGTTCCCCCTTTGAAATAATGGCTTCGTAATTCATACCCATTTTTATCATTTCGGAATCCAGCCGCGTAATACCGCTTCTGATTGATTCTGTAATGAATCTCTTGCAAATGGGTTGTTGCGATAGCTTGAGAGATTTTACGGCTACATATATAATCTAATAAAGCCCGGTTTCTTAGGGGGTGAACGCTTACAATCTCGACAGTTGATGATTGCTTGTCCTGAGAGAGATTATTACCGCTAAAAGAAAAGGATTGTGCCTTTTCCAGTTTGATCGCTTCTAATGCGTCTACAGCTTGCATAAAGCTATAGCCTTTGATATACTGAATGAGTCGGATTATATCACCTTGTTCTCCTACCCCACTGTAATCGTGAAATACGTTCTTCTTTGGATTGACAAAGAATGAAGGAGTATGTTCTTCGTTTTTGGGTGAATAGTAAATTAACTCAGCCCCATTTGCTTTTACAGGTTGTAAACCATGCTCACTTAAATAATGCGTTATTGGTATTGCCTTTAATCGCTCAATCTGTTCTTTAGTTTTCATAGCTTTTTCTTTAGCGGTAAAAAACCTCTTACTCGACTACTCTTCTAATTATCTTACTTATAATCAATACCTTAAATCAAGTATTTCGAGTAGTGACTTTTTAAACTTTACTCGCTTTTTAGCTTATTTTCGAGAAACGAGTCAATTACGAGTAACTTTTCATTTACTCGAAAATTTAAGTACAAGTAATTGATTTATAGAAGATAATACTACTTCGAGTAATCGAGTAAGTAGGTTTACTTTATTTTGACATAATACCCTTTTAGGGAAAACCCTTTGTCTTTGCTGTAGGATGATTCTTTCACAAATCCCATAAACTTCATTGCCGTACCAATTTGTCCTCTATGGAGTTTTATAGACGTTTTACCGCGCAGATATTCCTCTATATCAGTAGCATTACAGAAGATTGCGTCACTTTCACCCTTTTCACTTGGTAAGTAGTATTTACTGATTACTTCCATTTCAGTCGTTGTACGCAGGAAACGACGGTTTAAAAGCTCTTGGTGATTAATTTCATCAGGAGTCATGTTACAGTTAAAAGCAGCGTCACTAAGCAACGCTTGAGCTTGCGCCCAAACTAGATCAATAGCAATTGTAGCCGCGTATCCTTTTGGCCCACCAGCATCATGTTGAATAGCTTTAACGATGAATGGTAACCAGCGTACGTTTCCAGTTTCATCTGTTAAAAACTCAAACTGGTTTGTACTAGCCACAAAACTTGCGCGACGGGCAAAAGGAGTTTCGATATTTTGAAACAGAAGTCGGAACTTGACTGTACTTTCAGAGAGTACGGTCTTAAATTCGTTGTTCAGTTCTTTTTTCTCAAAAGAAGCTAACTCATCTAAGTTGATAAAGAAGTTCTGAATTAGAGAAAACTTGCCGTCCTTGTGACCAAAGTCAAACCCTTTTTTTGCGTAGTTTTTCAAGCCTTCAGGAATAAGAAAATCAAGGAATGTGGTCTTGCCATCGTTCTGCTTACCGACTAAAGTTAGACACTGCTTATTAAATTGAATTTTGCCAACTGCTTGACCAACAGCCCGAACCATCCACTTCTTAAACATCGATTTCCACCAAATTTGATCATCGGTATGTACGAAGTCAGCTAACTGGTCAATGTAGTCTGGTTGTGATGCATCCCATTTTGGCAAGCCTTCAAAATAGGTTGTGAAAGGATCATACCTTGGAATTAACTTCGAGCCAAATAGCGCTTTTAAAGGGTCTTTGAACCCCTTAAAGTTTGAGTTGAAAAGCTCAAATTCAATATCAGCCATGTTGACCAACTCCCATTCAGAAGTAGCCTTTTTCTTTCGTTCTAACTGGTTGGATACGATGTTGACGCGGTATTCATGCTTGTCAAATAAGAATTTCTGAATACGCTGGATAATAGGTTGTCCTTCAGTGTTTTCGTCACTGTTTGAATTAGATTTCATATCTTTGTTTTTGCTTTGAAAAATTGAAAAGGAAAGCACGTTCTGGCAGGAGCGTGCTTTTTTGTTAAACAGCTTCGCTCAATGGCTCTTCATCATTCTTACGGTCCTGAAATTCTTTAATGTGGCGTATGACGGCTTCTTCTGTGCGTTCGGTATAATACTGTTCCGTAGTGCTTGTCTTCTTATGCCCTAACATTGTGGCAACACTGGTTAAAGGCACATTATTAGCGATATAATAAGAAGCGCATGTTTTGCGAGCTACGTGGGTAGTGAGTCGGACAGGAATTTTACAAATGGCTTGTATTTCCTTCAATATACGGTTCATTACCTGATTGGCATAAACAGGTAGAAGTCGATTCTTGTCAATACAATCAGCGTTATTAGCGTACTTCTGAAGAATCCGTAATGCTTTGGGCACTAGCGGAACAGTACACATATTATCGTTTTTACCACGCTTAATTTTTAGAAGTTGGCTACCGTCTTCTTTGGTCACAACATGCACACCACTTAGCCTACTTACATCAACATAAGCCAAACCCGTATAACAGCAGAACAAGAAAACGTCCTTTACATAATTGTACTCTCGACCAACGAAAACGGCATCTTCTAAAACCCGTATGTGGGCTTCTCGCAAAGAAACAACGTCTTTACGTTCCCTTTTTGGCCGAAAGAAGGCAAATGGGTTTTTATCCAACCATTCGTTCGCAATCGCGTAATTGCAGGTACGTTTTAAAAACTCAGCATGTAGAACAGCATGGTTATGACCATGCCTGAAGGTTCGTTTACAGAAGTTGACTAAATTTTGAGCATCGACTAGTCTAAGATCACTTAATTCAAAATGCGGATTACTATAATGTGCGATAACGTACTGACGTATACGTTCTACAATGTAACGTTTCTTTTCAACGGTCTTGGGTTCATAGTCGAACCCAATTAGAGATTCGAATTCATTCTTGAAAAAGGTCTCTAAACACTCGATCAACGTTGGTATCGTTGGGTCTGCACTCAACTTCTTCAAAACAATATCCTTTATTTTCCTTAAATCAGGAGTCCGCTTTGTCAGTAAGAAGTCCGTAAACGTCCGTTGAAAGTCAGAGCGTAGGCTCTGAAGTAAATTTGTAGATGATTCGTCACCATCAATACTAAAGGCTTTTTTATTCAACTTCTTCGGGTGACATTTTAAACCCGTTGAAAAAGCAATGCTTTTTCCATTTGAAAGGATTCTAAAGTAAAGGTTGGTCCCCCGTAGATAGAGCAAAACGTTTAAACGATCAAGCTGTTTTTCCTTTGCTAACGTATCAGCATGTTTTAACTTTGACATAATTAATTTAGTAATAGGTTGAGAATTAGCCCTGTACCGCCTGGCCGCGTTACAGGGCTTTTGCGTTTAAATGAGACTTTCTAAAGACACCTCAAAAAATTGAGATAGGTTACGGGCTTCAAATCCCAAGATTGGCTTTTCTCCTCGGAGCAATTGACCAAACCGTTTTTGGTTTATACCAACTTTCTGGTAAAATCGGGAATCAGGTTTAAATCGACCTCCAATTCTGTTTTCGTAGCCTTGCATAGCTTCTTTTATGGCGGTTTCTATCATAATGTATAAAATTTGTAACGTTAATTCTAAAATTCATCGTCACAAATCTATAGTATTAAGGAATACAATTCCAAATATTTAGCACAAATACGTATAAAATATTTTACTTATCTTTGTAGTGCTCTAAAAATCAATCACATGGAAGTATCAAAAAATATACGTTCTATCCGTGAAAGCAAGGGATTAACCCAAGTTGACATGGCCAATCGGATGGGTACAGAGCGTAGCAATTATGCCCGGCTTGAGAACAGGGATGTTAATCTTACGTTGAAACAAGTACAAGAGATAGCTGAAGCATTGCAGGTTTCAGTCTATGAAATCATAGGTATACCGCAAGCGGAAGACTTGAGAAGTGAGCAAAGCGAGTCGCTTCAACGGCTGGAAGAACGGCTTAGAATGACTGAAGATGTATTGAAAGAGAAGAAAAAAAATATCAAATTTTATAAATCCTTCATTGAGTGGACAAAAAAGATATTTGTCACTCAATTTACAATCTCTACGCTGGTAGCAGCCAGAAACCTTGAGATTGAGACAGCGAATATTGCCGATCCTACAGATGATGATCTTGATTTGGCCGACTTCAAGTTTACTGAAGAAGAACTACGAAAAATAGGGGATTATATGTTCAGCTATGAGGCCTCAGACTATTTCCTAACCGTATACATTGCAGAGTCTGGTTTTATCACAGACAAATGGTTTATTGACGCTTATAAGCGTATGAAACGTAGAGATAAGGAGAAGATAAATTTGAGTGAGGTAAAAAATTGGGTAAGTGGCGTTTTTGAGTTTTTAGAAGAGGAATAATTTCATCAAATGAAGGTTTCAATATATTATCGCGATGAGTTGATACCTACTTTATACTTTACTAGCGGCTATAATAAACTAAGCAAAATATACATCGATGTTATCAAGTTTAACAATATTTTTACTAAACTACCTCTTTTCCCAAAACGCAGTGAACGAAAATGTCTCGTAACACAAAGATATTTTCAAGAAGATTAGCCAATTCCTAAAAATTAATCTTTATAGCACTAAAAGGGTTTACTTTGGCAAACTGGAATGTAAAGTTTACAATAAATAAAAATTAGTCCTTATAAAGGACTAATTTTTATTTATTAGCGAAAATACTCTTCTTCCTAAACATATTCATTCTAAAATTTACACCCAAAAATATTCCAGTGTAACTTAATGAGTTTTGTAATTTATTTCCAAAGTCGGCAGGAGGCCCAAATTTAATAATTCCTAATTTCACCTGAGTTGCAAATGTTCGGTTATAAGGTAAAAAAACCCCAAAATACATTTGTGCATTGCCTATAGATGGATCAAATCCAACATTAAGTCCGCCAAAATAATTTACATTTAAGCTTGAAAATCTTTTAAAATAGTAAAGCAGGGATAAATTAAAACTTAATTTTAGACGGGAATATAAGGTATTAGAAGAATTATAGGACGTATCTGTGATGTTATAAAAGTTAAATGTTGGCATAAGGCCAACCTCAACCTTATTTTCAAACATATATGTGATACCATAATATACTTGAGCTTTTAAATTATATTGAGGATTTGAAGTTGGTTCTGCGATTCTAGTGGATGACACACCCCCTACTTCTATCCTTAATTTATTCTCTGTATAAGAAATTGTATCCTTATCTGACAATATTGCGTCATATAATGCAGGTAAATTAACAATAGGTTGTGTATCAAGAACATCATTATTTATTGCTTTGGGCACTATAAATTCTTCTATACTCCCACTCAGGCGTTTTGTATTACCTTTCTTCCAACCGATTGCAATAGCTTCCAATCTTGCTAGTTTATTTGGATGTGTTGTAGTGTCATAATCGTTATTAAATATATTAATAGCTGATTGCGCTTCTAGTAATTCTGAGCCTAAACTTCCACATATAAACCCGGAAAATTCGTCTGCCTCTAATTCTAATTCAGGTCTACTGACTCCTACAGAAAGTACATGATTGTTCAAATGGTGTCCAACTTCGTGTGCAAGAACAGCAAACTTTGCCCATTCCCCTTTAGTTATATCTGAAATATTAATAAAGAAATTTTCGCTATATAAAATTAGTCTACCTTTACCATCGGTATCCATTATAGCCATTGCATTAGGAACACTCGCTTGCTTTATTCTAAAGTTTGGTCGCAACCCAACAGTATTAGTAATCCTCTTAATTGCCAGAATAATAGTTACTGAATCTCCTTCAAATTCATATATTCTAGATGGCAACTTTTCGCCATAGTAACTACAAGATTTTTTCAAATCTATAGTAACGAGTTTCTGAGCAAGCAGATCGCTATAACTAAAAATGGCAAAAATCAACACATAGAATTTCATACTATTTCTTTATTTTACCCATTTGTAAATTTTTCTTTTGGTCGTAATAAAAGACATAAGCAGAATCTTTCAATTGTTTTAGCATAAATTTTTTTGGCTTATCAGAATCATCAACAATTACAAATAAGAATGGAGCAGTATAAATTTTCACATCTTTAGGGTTTATATAAATCCTAGTCCAATCTTTCCTATTCTCGCTAAGGTTTAATTGTATAATATTATTGGTCTTATTTCCCAAACCTATTGTACCTTCTGGAATAAGCTGCATTTGAGAAAATACATTATTGCTATAAAAATATAGCAAAGGCAAAAAAAATATTTTCTGAGAAAACTTAAGATTTTTCATCAACTTTTTCATTTGTTGTTTTACCTAATAAATAACCAGCTAATGTACCGAACAATCCCATGGCAGGAGCCATTTGGGTATCACTGTAGGCAGAGGTGATTAAAAAGAGAGCACTGATTATGATCAGTGTCATAGAAAGCAAACGTATTATCTGTTCAGAAGTAAATTGACTAGCTTTCATTATATACACCTCTAAGCATAAAACTAAAAAACCAAAAATTAGAATAACACTTGATAGTCCGAATTCATAACTAGAAATATTTAATTCACGTATGCTACTATTTCTAACTTTCTCGTCATTGGGTATTCCAGGCTCTTTAAAAGTAGTGTCTTGGGCATATATGCTCACAAAAGTTAAGATTCCACTAATAAATAATATGCATCTAATAATAATTTTATTCAAATTTTTCATTTGACTAGATATTTTGTGTGTGATAGTTTAATTGAAGTCCACATATGTCTATATAACTATGCAAACTATTATTCAATATCGTACATGTACGATATTGAATAATAGTTTGCATAGTTATATAATTTTTAATCCGTGACAAGGGGAAATTTCCCGTATCTATAATTTAAACTAAGTCTATTTGTCACAGTCCATATAATCAAAATATATAACTCATTTAATTGTGTCTTACATTTAAGTATCTGTTTATCAGATACTTAAATGTAAGACACAATATTTATTACAATCACTTTATTAACAAGTTATACCAGTACATACTGTAAGTACCTAATTATCAATTGAATATAAATAATATAACTACTCAGCTTCGGGAGCATTGAAGATCAAGCACTTACAAATAAATTGTAAGTGCTTTTTTTGTTTCATGCCCAATGCAATGTACAATGTATTAGAACAAATAACCCAATAGCAACTACCACATCATTTGAGACACACTTATGAATTACACCAACCAACTCGCCTAGCAGTTTATTCAGCAATATGGCCTTGATCATACGGCACGCTACCGTTGGAAGGCGGCAAGGAAGATTCCTGACATCTATTTCGCCAATGGTTTCGCCAAGCCTAAACCGTTAACAGAGGCTCGAAAGAAGCAGCAGGAGGTTTTTATAGCCATTATAACCTATCCCCTCATTCTACAAACCGCTTTTTCTGACAATATGTCTTTCAGAAGTAAATTGGATGAAATGATTTCAATAAGAAAAGTAGGAAAAGCGTACATGCACAGGACACCCTCAGCTACCAATCCTGAGTTTTTATTAAGGTGAAATACCTAAGATGACTATTCAAATGCGCGATTTAACTGATGCGATATACATTGCGTATGCTACTGGAAAATCTAGACAAAATCCAGTATGAATACGTACCTTAATGATTTGTTAGGCTATAAGAAAAAGAAAACTCGACACCTATTCCGCTGGAAGGTCGTTGAAGCTTATCGCGCCGAACGAGTCCAGGCTTCCGAACTGGAAGAAACCTTGGGTATCCCGATGAGGGAGCTGCGCCGTCTTAACCGCAATTACTTCAGATTACGCTTACTTCCCCTTTTACAACCCAAAAACCGCCGAAAAACCATGAAACGAGACGCGGATTATGTCAAAACGCTGGAACGCAAACTACTAGCTAGCTAGGAGAAAGTTATTTATATCGGGGCCTACCTGCCCGCCAACGGTCAAAGCCTGCTGGACCTGGCCAACACCGATGCCGATGCCCTGCTCGGACCTGCTCTGATTCCATCGGCGGACAAAACTTTGCTGGATATCAAACCCGAAAACCTGTCTCCCATATTCATCCAGGATGGTTCGGATGCGGCCAAGAAGTTGGTCGTCGATAATTACCGGGCCGAACCCGCCATTCCCTTCACTAACCCCGCCGTGCTCAGCCCGGCTAACTTTGGCAGCGTACCCAAGTACTACATTCACACCTTGCTGGATCATGTGGTTAGCCTGCCTCTGCAAAAGCGAATGGTCAAAGGGGCGGGCATCCTCAAGGAGTATGACATCAACAGCAGTCATCTATCTCACCTGGCCATGCCCGCCGAAGTGACCCGATTTACCAAAAAGGTATAATATAGCTTATCTATCTGTGGAAATCTGGTTTATTCTAATGCCTAAACTCATTTCTGATCTTTACTTAGCGCGAGGAGATTTTTAAAAATAGAAGGAGTTCTTGAATTGAATATTTATACATTAAACTTAAATCATATATCATGGAAAGTCAACATAAATCAATGGCTAATGCCGACACGCAAGCAGCAACCCTTACTGCAGAACCTTCTTCCAATCCGGTTACAAGGATTATCGCAATTGGCCACTTGACTGAAAGTGGCCTGTCGCCAACCGATCGTCATTCGGTCATGCTTCAGGAAGTACCAGCTACCCTCAAGCTTTACCTTGACGGTAAAATTGATCAATGGTTTGCTAAGCCTGACCAAACGGGTGTGATATTCATTTTGAATGTTACTGATGTAGAGGAGGCAAAGAATCTTCTTGAAGCACTTCCATTAGGCATAGCTGGAATGATGGAGTTTGATCTGATTCCGGTCGGACCGTTAAGTCCACTTCGTATGCTAATAAGCTAACAAACAGTTGTCGCTAAAACAAAGGCTTATAAAACTTAAAAGAGCCTTAACTATCATGCATTTATTTCAAAAATTCCTCTTGTTGGGCCAATATATCTTTAGAATCGACTCCGATAGAAACGCATTCAATTAGAAAGCCTGACTTGGCAAGAAGTTATAATAGCTGGAAAGTGCAAAGTACTAAGTTAAATTAACCGTATTAAATAAATCAGACTATGTCAAACACAATTCAAACTTATGCCTCTGCTGTTGAAGCAGGGCACATTCAGGAAATTGCTGCTACATTTAGTACAGCTATCAAAGTAATGCCACCGGGTGCGAATCAGCCAAATGAGGGTAAAGAAAAAACATCAATGATGTTAAGTACCGTGGCTGCAGTCATTGATGGATATAAATTAATTCGTACTTATGACGCCGGGGATAATTGGCATACACTACTTTTAGAGGGATCGCTGGATGGTACATCCCTGCAAATCATTGATCAAGTCCATATTGATGAGAATGATTTAATCGACCACGTAGATATCTTTTTGAGACCAGCATTCCTGGCTGAGAGCTTACTGGGTAAAGTAACTGAAGAAATAAAAAAACGCATGGCTTAAAAAGATCTCATCTGCTGTAAGCTAGCCATGATTAATCGGAAAAACTCTGAAATAGATTGGTCCAGCCCTTAATAGGGTTGATTAAGCTTCACAGCGTTTTTGGTATCCTAATTTTTCGGTGAATTAATAATCTGAATAGTATTCAAGGTATGGCAGATGAATACTTGTTGCTAGTTGAAAACTGGTTTTACTTAATCAGTGTACAATTTTTTCACTGGATATTAGGAAACTCAACGTAACAATGTACCACAAACTCCGGCAGGCTGCGAATAAGTGAACGATAACCTCTAAATTATGTACCATGCCTCTTCTACCCCCAGTTACAGAGATCGATCATATTCAGGGTAATCAACAAGCCCCCATTGAATTAGTTGAATACGGCGATTATCAGTGCCCCTATTGCGGTCAGGCATACCCAATCATCAAACAGTTGCAGCAGGAGTTTGGCGATCAATTGAAGTTTGTATTTCGCAATTTCCCCCTCTCTAAAAGACATCCGCAAGCTAAAATGGCCGCTATTGTAGCCGAAGCTGCCTTTTTGCAAGGTAAATACTGGGAAATGCATGATCTGCTTTTAGAGAACCAAAAACGTCTCAATTCGAGAGCCCTATTCAGCTATGCAAACGAACTGGCACTTGATATTGGCCAGTTCGAACAGGCATTAACTTTAACTGACTTAGCCGAAAAAGTTGATGCTGATTTTCATAGCGGTATGAGAAGTGGCGTTAAAGCAACTCCAACATTTTTCATTAACGGTGATAAGTATGAAGGTAGTTGGGCCGGTAATGGGCTACTTGACTTTATAAAAGATAAATACGCGAGATAGGTGCGAAACTCAATTAACTCGCGTATTTATCTTTTGTAAGCTCTTAACAATATAAGTGGTGGGTATTATATGTTTTGTACCTATTTGTTACGTCTGAATAAATTCAAACCGTTTTACTTCTCGATTACTATTAATCAGCCAAAACTATCTTTATTTCCTTTAGCTCCTTGTAAAAATGCGAGACATCGTTTTGCTGGGCCTTGGCTTACTATGGATGGTAGCTTTATTATCGGCACTCGCGGATCGTTGGCGTATTTCAACACCTATCTTTTTGGTTATGGGCGGATTAATTGCCAGCTTAATTCCAGGAGTACCGCCGATCCGCATTGATCCTGATTTAATCTTCCAAGTGTTTCTGCCCCCACTTCTATTTAATGCGGCTTGGTTTACTTCTTGGCGGGAACTCTGGCGTTATCGGCGTATTATTTTAGTGTTGGCATTTGGGCTTGTTATTTTGACTGCCACTGCAGTTGCTTATACGGCTACTAATTTAATTCCTGGTTTTTCTTTATCCCTGGGCTTTCTACTTGGGGGACTTGTTTCTCCTCCCGATGCGATTGCTGCCACTTCAGTACTACAAAGCGTAAAAGCGCCAAAATCCACAATTGCTATTCTGGAGGGTGAAAGTTTAATCAACGATGCCGCTAGTTTGATTGTGTTACGCTTCGCATTAGCCAGCGTAATTACTGGAACGACCGCTTGGACAGACGTAATTCACTCTTTTTTTTCGATAACTATATTGGGAGCAGGCGTTGGTGTTACCGTAGCCGGTGCATTTTATGCCATCCAGAGGTGGCTACCGCTTCAATTACGGGTTAGCATTCTGCTGACTTTTCTAGCTCCCTACAGTATGTATTTGATAGCAGAACAGCTACAGTATTCTGGCATTATTGCAGTTGTTAGCGGAGGGTTATTTTTATCTAAAAATAGCCACACTGTTCATCTGCATTCGGAGCGCATCCAAAGTAATGCGATGTGGGCTACCCTCATTTACATTATTAATGGGTTGGTATTTATGCTTATTGGTCTGGAATTGCCGATTGTATTAGAGGGTCTGACTAACTATTCACTAGTTGACATAACAGGATATGCGCTTCTGATTACGGCCCTAGTTATTAGTGTACGGTTAGGTTTTGCCTTTATTTCCACCGCGTTTACACGTATCGCAGAACGCTTTATCACGGTGGCTGTACGGAATGCAAGTTGGCGAGGTCCATTCGTTGTGGGTTGGGCGGGCATGCGGGGTGTAGTTTCTCTAGCAGCCGCTTTTTCTATCCCCCTTACTCTACCCAATGATGCACCATTCCCGCATCGGCCACTGTTATTATTTATCACTTTCGTGGTAATTATGGTAACGCTAGTGCTTCAAGGATTAACACTGCCCTGGGTGGTTAGTTGGGTACACCCTCAGGAGCAAATTAATCGCATTCCCGAGCATGAACAAAGAAATCAAATCAATAGGCAGTTGCATGGAGCAGCCTTACGTGAACTTATCCGAAACTACACGACTCAGATATCAGATAATCCCTTATTAGGCCAATTAAAAAGTCACTTAGAAACCAATCTTTTACTCAGTGAAATGCCGAAGTCAGAAAAGAATGACCAATGGTTTGCTATGTATAAAGAAGCGTTGATGCAGGTCTATCAGATCAGACGGCAAGAATTGGCCCAACTGCGTCTACAGCCGGATTTAGATGAAGAAGTCATTCGAAAAATTGAAGCCCAATTGGACTTTGAAGAAGAGCAGATTGAGCGTCCCATTAGTTGATCGCTCCATTTAGATAACTGGTGACAGTAAAGAAACAAACCTAGAGGTGCGTCACGATAGTATCAATTTTTTTTACCCATTAGATGAACGCCCCGCGTCAGTAGGTTGACAATGGCTAGGTAATGTAATCGCTAACCTGTTTTTAGCTTAAGCTTTCTATCTGATTAACAAGCAAATAGATTCATTAAAATAGGTCAACCTTAAACTATTTAAAACGATGATAGACAAACTCCTTCTTTATGCTTCAGGGTTGCAAAGTGCAGGGATTCAGGTAACCCGATGGGCTATCGTTCTTGTATTACTATGGATTGGTGGATTGAAAGCATTTCAGTATGAAGCCGCTGGCATTGTGCCGTTTGTAGCCAATAGTCCTGCTATGCGTTTCTTTTATAAATTTGATGCGCCAGATTATAAGAAATATACAAACAAGGAAGGGGAATACAAACCTGCAAACATTGCGTGGCATAAAGCAAACCATACCTATGTTTTTGCCTATGGTTTAGGAAGCTTTATAGTCCTGATTGGCTTGCTAATTGCCATGTATCCAATCTGGCCCGCTGTTTCTGCGGTGGGAAGTTTACTGGCGTTCATTATGTCATTGGTTACTTTATCATTTCTAATTACAACTCCAGAGACGTGGGTGCCTGCCTTGGGCGACGTGGAGCATGGGTTTCCCTATCTAAGTGGATCCGGACGCCTTGTCATCAAGGATGTTATTATGCTGGGGGCTTCCATTGTCACAATGGCCCAGGCAGCAAAGCAATCTATTAATACTCGGAATAGCTTTTAGAGGCTGACCAACATGGCCTGAACTTTTGTATTCTATTTATACCTGGTCCAAGCATTGGGCTAACAAACCTTGATTGTCCCTACAACGCCAATACGCCAACGTTAGTGGCTATGCGAAAACCGAGAACCTCAAAAATGCAAGTAAAAACAAACGAAATCAATATGTGAAATCACAAAGCAAACTCCATAAACTCCCGTTTGCGGGCACTATTTGAACAAACTAAGACTGACTTCAGAAACTAAATAACATACAATCTCTTACGGTTTCTTTTGTTTCAATAGCTCGTAGAAAGTTTTTTTATACCCTTCGCCCCAGTTCTTCATGGCATACAAGACGTCTAAAATACGTTCACCGCCTGTGGTTAACGAATACTCAACTTTTGGAGGTAAGACATTGTAATTTTTCTTTTCTATAATGCCATGGGATTCGAGTTCCGAAAGTTGCTGATTCAATACCCTTGCCGATGCCTGAGGAATAGATTTGTGCAATTCAGACGGGCGTTTCATTCCTTTGCTAATATTCGCTAAAAAAATTGGCGTTCCATTTTCCGCCAATAACTTCTATAGCAATATTTAGCCCACACGTAAGGTCTTTGGGTATTTTCTTTTCATCCATTTTTTTTAGACGTTTTTGTTTACTATAAAAATAATCAACAAACACTATTTCGACGTATAGGTAAAATTAGCAGTATAGGGGAAATTTAACCGTACTTGTGTATGCTGAGCTATTGCCGAATCTTTGCGCCTAAATTTTAAGCATAATAAATCATGCACATAGACCGATTTACAAAAGCATTAGCTATTTTTGTAATTTTTGACTTTTTTATATTCTTTATTTTAGAGACTGTTTTTTGGATGCAGCCTTTCGTCCACAATCTTTTGCTTGATTGGTTTAATAATCCGCCAGTAACTTTAGGCTACGAAATGCACGCTCTGGTACTTAAAAAACTGTTTATCAACCAGGGATTTTACAATCTGTTTTTTACAATTGGCGGCATTGCGGGGCTTTGTCAATTAAAAAAGAATAAGGCAGTGGGTTATGCATTGATCTTATTGGTTTGTTTTGCGGCTATTGGTGCTGGATTGGTTTTGGCGGTTACATCAAACGCCTATTTACTGGCTTTTTTGCAAGCTACACCGGCTGCTATTGCCTTTTACACTAGTTATCCCTTGTTTAAACAGGCATCCGCAAATAATCAATAAGGCAAAAATTGCAATCTACACTGTGCCAATGGAAAAAGAACAACTCATCAGCTTTATTAAGAAAAATATCCCCAACATAAGTGTAACGCAAACCGGGCTTGATACCATTGCAGGACATTTTGAGGAAATGGATTTTTCCAAAAATGAATATCTCTTAAAGCAGGGAAAGGTAAGCGGCTATTATTATCTGGCAGAAGGCTTTGTAAGAGCTTTTACATTTGATCCCAACGGCAATGAAATCACCACGTTTTTTTATCCACAAGGCAGGGTAGCCTTTGAAGCAGCTTCTTTTTTTCTTCGCCAGCCATCCACAGAAAATTTACAGGCTATTACCAATTGTAAAGTATATGCTACCAGCTTTGAAAAACTAAACCTTCTTTTCCATTCCGTACCCGAGTTTAGGGAATTTGCAAGAGCCATGCTGGTAAAGGAGTTTGTAGCTTACAAACAACGCACCTTATCCATGATTAACAAAAGTGCAGAAGAGCGTTACAGCAGCCTGATAGCAGATAACAAAGAGATTTTTCAACACGCCCAACTAAAGCATATTGCCTCTCACCTGGGCATAACAGACACTTCCCTTAGCCGTATAAGAAAAGAGTTTGCCAGAAAATAGCATGTCTATTTCTTGCCATTTGGCAATTCGTTTCATATCAAATGGCAAGTATGCTTAGGGTGAGCGTAGCGTCCTTTGTATCGTAATCAAACAAACAATACAATGCTACATTTACCAGCCTACGTTTACATAACCTTTGCTGCAACAGTACTGCTTGCCATCGGGTTATTTTACAAAGCCACCAACCAGTCAAAACCTTTTTTGATTGGTTTATTGGCCTGGATACTTATTCAGTCAATACTTGCTATTGCCGGGTTTTATACCAATCCCGGCACAGTAACGGCACGCTTCCCATTGTTGGTTTTACCGCCACTACTTTTCCTGGCATCCAGATTTGCTACAAAGAATGGAAGAGCTTTTCTGGATGAACTTGACTTACCAACGCTTACCATTTTTCATATCATCCGGATTCCCGTGGAACTCGTTTTATACTGGCTATTCGTCAGCAAAAACGTTCCTGAAGCAATGACTTTTCATGGTAGGAATTTCGATATCCTCTCTGGCATTTCGGCTCCCTTTATCTATTATTTTAGTTTTGTAAAAAAGATACTAGGCAAGGCAGCCATTATTGCCTGGAATTTAATTTGTCTTGCGTTGCTGATAAACGTTGTATCCTCTGCCCTACTTTCTTTACCGGCAAGGTTTACACAATTTGGTTTTGAACAACCCAATCTGGCACTTGGCTACTTTCCTTTCGTATTGCTTCCCGCAGTTTTAGTACCCTTGGTATTACTGTCAACCGCAGCAGCCATTAAACAATTGCTGAAAAAATAGTTTGCATCAGGTTGCAACTATTGATACCCATTTAAAAATTAAAATCATGCCAACCGAACAAAATAAGCCGATCGCCTTAACCACAACTGCGACAAAAATTCTTGTTAGTGGGCATTTAACCGAAAAAGCAAAAGATCTAGCAGCAAGAATGCCTGTAATGACGAAAGAAGTACCTGCAACTGTACAGCTTTACTTGGATGGAATTATTGAGCAATGGTGGGTGAAACCCGATGCAAGTGGAGTGGTATTTTTATTGAACCTGATCGACACCAGAAAAGCGTCTGACTTATTAAATGCACTTCCTTTAGGTATAGCCGGTATGATGGAGTTTGAATTGATTCCCTTAGGTCCTTTAGGTCCACTTCGTATGCTATTAACTAGTTAATCATCCACAATTAAAAAGCAATACAATGAATCAGACACTAAATAACTACGCTATTGCAGTTGCTGAAGGCGATAAAGCAAGTTTAGCCGCTACGTTTGCTACCAACGTTAAAATAATGCAGCCAGCAGGCAATCAACCCATTGATGGGGTCGGAAAAGCCGCTACCATGCTCAGTGCGGCTTTGATTGCCATTGAAAATTTTAAGCTGGTGCGAACTTTTGAAAAGGAAGAAAATTGGGGTGCAGTCGTTTTTGAAGGCCAGCTTGATGGTAACGTTGTGCAATTGATCGATCAGGTTTACCTTGATGAAAACAACCTGATAAACCACGTGGATGTATTTTTCAGGCCAACGGCCATGGCCGAAATGTTATTGGACAAAATGGCCGCGGCTATTCAACTTCAGGCGTCAAAAGCTTTAATTGCATAAGACACTAAAAAAACATCAACCTCATTTTAACATCATTGATAACCATTTAAAAAACTAAAATCATGGAACCAACAACGTCAAATTTCAACAATCAAGCAGGTCTTAAAATTTTCACGCGTACCTGGTTGCCGCAGCAAGATGCAAAAGGCACACTAATTCTTGTTCACGGATTTAACTCACACAGCGGCTACTATCAATGGGTTGCCGACCAGTTTACAGCTATCGGTTTTGCCGTATATGCCTTGGATCTGGAAGGTCGTGGCCAATCGGAAGGCGAACGTTTTTATGTACAGAGCATTTATGACTATGTAAAAGAGGTGGACCAGTTGGTAGATATTGCGAAAGCTGCCCATCCAGATTTACCTCTCTTTGTTTTAGGTCATAGTGCAGGCGGTGTAGTTGCTACACTTTACGCTCTAGACAATTCCCCAAAAATAAACGGGCTTATCAGTGTAAGCTTTGTATTCCAGATCCCTGCTCCTGATTTTGCTTTAGCCGTATTGAAAGGATTAAGCCATCTGGTTCCACACCTGCATTCTATAACTCTTAAAAATGAAGATTTTTCCCGTAATCCAGAAGAGGTGCATATTATGAACAACGATCCCCTGATTGCCCATGAATCGCAACCTACAAAAACGATGGAGCAATTGGTGCTTGCCGATGAACGATTAAAAAAAGAATTATCGCAAATAACATTGCCCATTTTGATATTGCATGGTACCGATGACAAAGCTGCTCGATATACCGGAAGTCAGTTCTTTTATGATAATGCGACATCAACCGACAAATCATTAAAATTATACGAAGGGCATTACCATTCTCTATTAACCGATGTAGACAAAGAATTAGTAATGGCAGATATTAAAGACTGGGTAATTAAACATGTGAATACACCACAATAAATTCTCAATAAACTTTTCGTATAAAAACGCATTGAGTTATAAGTCAAATAACTCTTAAACTAAAGCGCCTCAACTAGTTAGGTGTTTTAGTTTGGTATAATAGCAATACGTAAAACGTGCTGGGAAATTAAGATTCGCTCCAATAGGGTGAACTTGCTACATTTGAATGGAGACTTTTTAGGCAGATTTAGCGACAAACTTCAATTTGACTAAGGTTAAACTATGTGTGTTTGACGAGGGATTTAAATAAATGGCTTGCCCTGGCGTACCGGTCGAACTGTTTTATGTAAAAGTATCAGTTCAAGAGGCTGCCCGTGAGCTCGGCATTGATTCGAGTCGGGTCAGCAAATGGAGACAACGCCACAATAAAAACGATCGAACTATGCCTGCCAATATCATCCTTACTGACGAACAGCAACAGATCATAAGGCTACAACGAGAGCTTAGAGAAGCTCAGATGGAACGCGATATACTAAAGAAGGCAGTCAGCATCTTCTCCAGTGGAGACGGGAGGTATTGCGATTTATAAAGGAACATGCCAACGAATTTCCTGTTGAGAAGATGTGTAAAGTCCTGGATGTAAGTATCAGTGGCTATTATTATTGGCGTAAACATCCAGTTGGAAGCAGGCAACTCAATTAAGATGAGTAGATCAACTACATCCGACAAGTGCATGGTAAAATAAAAGCCAATCTCGGTACGGTAGCCCCGCGCCACGGTGGCCCGGATTGGGGATGAACTCCGCTACCAGGGCGTGAAAGCCTCCCGTAACCACATTGCCAGACTCATGCGGAAGGTAGGTCTTCGTAGCATCATGTAAAAAAAGCACCGGGTGCAGACTACGGAATCCAATTACAACTACCCCGTGGCAGAAAACGTGCTGAATAGAGAGTTCACGGCCGATAAACCAGGACAAAAGTGGGTCTCAGATTCGACTTATATCGCCACTGGTCAGGGGTAGCTTTATCTAACGGTTATTTTAGATCTGGCCGACCAAAAAGTGATCGGTTGGGCAATGAGCGATAGTATGAAAGCGATGGAAACGAGTATGTCTTCTTGGCGTATGGCTCTCAAAAACAGGATTATAGAGGGTGAACTTCTGTTTCATTCGGACCGTGGTTTCCAATATGCCTGCACGGACTTTATGGATGAACTAAAGGACTTGCCGGTGGTGCAAAGTATAACCGAGCTGCCGGAGCAGTCGGAAGGGAAACTGTTGGGATAATGCAGTTGCCGAAAGTTTTTTTAAGACCCTCAAGTTCGAGATGGTCAATCATACTTATTTTGCCACGCCGGTAGCGGCTCGGTTGGCTACCTTCGAGTATATCGAGAGTTGGTACAACCGCCAACGGAAACATTCGTTGTTGAATTACTGCACGCCCAGTCAGCAGGAATCATATTTTTATACTTCCTCAATGGCCGCTTAAAAAATCTCCCCTATACTGTTGCAAGTCCAATTGGGCGTAGCATACCGGTCTAATAAGCGTAATAAAACGAAGCTGTTCAGCGCTACATTCGTTATGTATCAAATTTTAGTTCGCTTATCCTACTTCGTGCTCAGTATGACAAAAATAGGTCCAGATTGACTTTATCTCATTAATACTGAAATGTTTTGCAGGCCAAAAGTAGAAACACCTTCCGGAACTATAGCCAGAAGGTGTTTCCATATGCGACAGAATGTCGTATACAGATATTAAAATTTGAGCACGGGATGCCCGTCCGAATCGGACGTTTTTGTGGAAGATTTATTGAGTCAACTGTTGCATACGATCCCGGAATGAATGAAGTACGCCTGCGGCTAAATGCCACGAGTTTATGGGCTAATTTTTCTGCAAAACATAAATGTACATGTCGGTTCGGATCTCGAAACCCATCGCTTCATAAAGATGGATGGCTCGTTGGTTCTCCGCCTTCACATGCAGGAAGGGGGTACCGGATGCGGCTTGAATTCGGCAAATCTGCCGCCTGAGGAGATGGCGGGCGTAGCCTTTGCTGACATGATCCGGGTGGGTGCAGACCGCACTGATTTCGGCAAATTCATAAGCCTGTAATCGTTGGCCCGCCATCGCGACCAACTCATCACCCTCAAAAATGCCTTCATAATGACCAAACGCAATCGTCCGGTTGGCAAAAGGGCCCGGGGCAGTTAAGGCTGTTAAAGCCAACATCTGAGGGACATGCTGGCTGGTTAACGACATGATTTCCGGGCCGATGGGTGCTGGTTCCGCTGGTTTGGTATAAACCAGTTGCCAACCATCTATCCGTTGCCGTAGGGTCCATGGGGCTGCTATCGCCAATTTTTCCGGGCTGAATAGCGCAATAGGCGAATCAAAGGGAATCGTCTGGTACAGCCGGGTCAGGTTAGCCTGAGTGAGTTCCGATAGCGCGGCAAAGGGGGATACGTCAGGCGTAAAATAAGGTATGGTATTCGGGCCATGGGCGAGGTGTTTATTGCCTGACCTTAAGGCATGCCAGACGGGGTTATCCAATACATGATTCGGGACCATAATGCAGAGAGAAAATTGATTCACCGTAAATAATCGTACACCGATTACTGATCAGGCGTGTTGCTGTTGAGGCTAGCGATTCCGACCAGGATCATTCCGCTAGGATCGTACTCGCCAGCCTGGCTACTTTCGTTGGCAAGAACAAGAGCAGAAGGCTCACTAAAGCCAGACAAATGATATTGGCCCCCATACTGTACTGAAAAGCCTTGATGTAGTTCGTATTGGGTCCAGATGACAGGAGAACCGAATAGAAAAGGCCACCCACAATACATACGCCCAGCGCCGAGGCTGTTTGCTGACAGGTAGAATAAATGCCTGCCGCTGCCCCCGCGTACCGGGTTGGCACGCTGCGTAGGGTGATATTCAGGAGCGAGGGCAGTACCAGCCCGTTGCCCAGTCCGTACATCCCCTGGAGGGCAAATACCGTAACGCTACTGACATTCCCCCGGAAGTAGACAATCTGAAGCAGAAGGGTAATCATGAGTAGAACCAGTCCAACCTGAAGAACACCCGGACCATAGTGGATGATGAGTTTGGCCGCGACCATCGATGAGAGGGTAAACAACAGGCCCGGTAGCACAAAATATAATCCGGAAACCAAGGGCGAGAGGCCAAGTCCATTCTGCATAAAAACGGCACTAATAAGTAGGTACGATGTATGCATCATAAAATGAAATACGGCGGCCAGCAGACCAATGTCAAAGTCCTTATTGGCAAACAAGGCCAGGTCAATGAGCGGCTCAAGACCGCGCGTACGCTTTTTCTGCTGATCGATAATGAAGTAGCCGAAAATGAGCCCGGAAAGAAAAAGTAGCGTAAAGCTCCACCAGGGCCAGCCTGATTCCCGGCCCATAATAAGGGGAACAATCAGGCAGAACAGACCCATTGTCAAGATCACCACCCCTGAATAGTCGAGTTTCTGTTGATCTTGCTTCGGGGTTTCCGGTAAATAGACATGCGTGGCCCAAAGGGCGGCCAGACCAATGGGCAGGTTAATGAAAAATATCAACCGCCAGCCATCAACAAGAAAATGTGTATCGGCCAGATACCCACCCAGTACCTGCCCGGTGATGGACGCTATCCCCAGGGTTATTCCGAAATAGCCAATGGCTTTTGATCGGTCTTTCGGTTCGGTAAACAACACTTGTATATAGGCAATGGCCTGAGGAACCATGAACGAAGCACTGACGCCTTGCAGAAAACGCATCGCATTCAATTGAAACGCCCTGTTTGACAGGCCGCAAAAGCAGGAAAAGACCGTAAAGCTGAGCATCCCCCAGAAAAATGTGCGCTTCCGACCCAGGTGATCGCCGGTTCGACTCCCGGTGATCAAGAAAGAAGCATACCCCAGCAAATAACCCGCAATGACGAGTTGCACCTGCCCATTGGTGGCATGAATGCCTTTTTGGATAGCTGGTACCGCGACATTGATGATGAACACATCAATGACCGAGAGTAAGGGGGCCGTTAGCACGACCAGTAGAGCAATCCAGTTGGAGGGTTCTTTTTTCATTCGCTGGGTAATAGTCCGTGAAGATCGTCTTGGTGATTCGTTGCCGGGTTAGGCCTGTGTAGGATTACCCAGCTGGCTGCATGACCTGTAAGGCCATGTCGGGCGATTGGCGATACAGCTCATAGATTACCTGCGTATTGCCAACCCGAATCTCGTAGGTGTCGGTTGCTAGCGCGTCGAAAAAGGCCTGAGCCACGGCCGACGGGGCGATGCCCGTGTGGCCGTTGATGATGGCTGAAAATTCCGTATCGACCAGCGGAGGCATCAATTCAAACACCTTCACCCTACTGGTCCGGCTCAGGGCCACCCGTAACGATTGGGTGTAGGAGTGAAGTGCTGCTTTGCTGGCCGAATAGGTAACCAAGCTACCCGGAACGAAAGCCACCACGGAGGAAACATTGACAAGGGCGGCTTCGGCTTGCGTTTTCAGGATGGGCAATAACTTTTCATTTAACCGGATAACGGCCAGGTAGTTGGTCAGCATCTCGTCCTGAGCGCTCTCAAAAGCCCCTTCGCTGTTGGCAATATCGTATAGAATAGCCCGGCCTGCGTTGTTAATAACCAGATTCAGGGTCGGAAAGTCCTTCGCCAACCGGCTAACCAGCGCGTTCACATCAGCCTCATTACTGACGTTGCTGAGAATACCCGTCGCCTGGTTTAACTGGGCCAGGGCGTTATCGAGCCGCGCCTGATCCCGGCCGGTTATAATAACGGTATTGTCGCTGGCCAACAATGATTTAGCGACTTCCAGGCCAATACCGGCACTGCCGCCGGTAATCAATACCGTGTTGTTGGTGGTTTTCATCGGTCTGTTTTTAGTTGATTCGTAATTAAGTTCGGTCTGACGACCTGCGTACCGGTAGGTTCAGCAAGACGGTCAGCGAGTCGTTAGTGCTCGGATAGGGAAATAAGCGTGGTCGGTTTAGCGGCACCTACCACCCGATCACGGAGGTCGTTCGTAAAATCAAACGCAGTAGGCTTGTAAAATACCGATTGGTATATTTTTAGATAAAAAAATAGGTCTGAATGCATTTACTAGTAGTTCAGGGGTAGACTGGCTGTTAACGGATACGGGTAAACAGGTGTGAATGGACGCGGGAGCCAGACTAATCCACGAGTTGATTAATGAGACCTTCCAGGGTCTTTAGAATTTTATTCAGGCTGGCCGGATTGTTGGTCACTTTAGCGATCATGATGCCCCCTTCAATTAAGGCAATCATGGCTAATGCCGTCGATTCGGGCTCCACCTTGGCCTTAAATTCTCCCGAGGCCATGCCCGTGTTAATGATCTCGACGATAGTTTGTTTCCAGGCCAGAACCGCTTTCTCGGCTTTTTCTTTCAACTGGTTGTTGGTATCATCGGCTTCGGTTGCGGTGTTCAGAATGGGACAGCCCCCAACGGGAAACCCTTTCTGATTGAAACTATGATACACCTGCGCATATACCAACAGTTTCTGCTGGCAGGAGAGGGCCTGGCTCATTTGTTGCTGAGTCGCCCGCTGAATCAACGAGAGGTTATAATCAAAGGCAGCCAGGGCTACTTCTTCTTTGTTGGCGAAGTTTCCATAAATACTCCCTTTGGTCAGCCCCGTAACGTCGGTCAAATCCGCAATCGACGTGCCGGCATACCCTTTCGTATTGAATACCCCGGCTGTTGTCTCAATGATGAACTGGCGGGTCCGGTCGGCTTTTGAGATCTCGTTATTCATGGTGCAAATATACCGTTTGGTATTTTTTATCCTATCTTTGTCGCACTATTTTTTTATCTACTAAAAATCAACCGGCTCTGGCGAGTGAAGTAGCCGGGGTGGTTCAATCGCGAATAGCATGTTACATCGAGTTGTAATTACGGGTATGGGCGCCCTGACACCGCTGGGCCATGATGTACCCACCTTTTGGCAAAACGTAGTTGCCGGGCAGTCGGGGGCCGCTCGCATCACGCGGTTTGATGCGTCTCTGTTTCGGACTCAGTTTGCCTGTGAGCTTAAAAACTATACCGCATCCGCCTATTTAAGCCACCAGGACATCAAGCGAACCGATCGGTTTACCCAATATGCCCTGATTGCGGCCGATCAGGCTATTGCCGATTCGGGGTTTGACCTGGGCCAGATGGACCCCTTTGATGTGGGTGTTATCTGGGGTTCGGGCCAGGGTGGTATGGACGTATTTGAAGAGCAGGTCAGCGAGTATGTCCGGGGTGACGGGCACCCTCGGTTCAGTCCCTTCTTTGTGCCCAAGCTGATCATCAATATGGCCTCGGGGATGATCTCCATTCGACACGGGTACATGGGTATTAATTACACAACGGTTTCCGCCTGTGCCACCTCCAATACGGCCCTAATGGACGCCTTTACCTATATCCGGCTGGGCAAAGCCAAGATTATCATCAGTGGTGGTTCGGAAGCACCGATCACACCGGCCTCGTTTGGTGGGTTTAGTGCGCTGAAAGCGATGTCTACCCGGAATGATGATCCCACCCGGGCGTGTCGGCCCTTCGATACCGGGCGGGACGGATTTGTGATGGGCGAAGGGGCCGGGGCCTTGGTCTTGGAGGAATACGAACACGCCGTTCAGCGGGGTGCCACCATTTATGGTGAACTGGTCGGAGCAGCCATGACGGCCGATGCCTATCACATGACGGCCACCCATCCGGAGGGTATTGGCGCGCTGAAATCCATGCAACTCGCCTTATCGGAAGCCAGGCTGACGATAGCGGATCTTGATTACCTGAACCCTCATGCCACCTCCACCCCCGTTGGCGATCTGTCGGAGGTCAACGCCATCTCGAACCTGATCGGTCACCAACCAACCCGGATGAGGATGAGTGCCACCAAGTCAACAACGGGTCATTTACTGGGTGCCGCCGGTGCCATCGAAGCCATTATCTGTTTGCTGAGTATGCGGGACGGTATTATTCCGCCGACTATCAATACGACGCAAGTTGATCCCCTCATTCCCGACACTTTACAGATTGTGTTGAACGAAGCGATTCAGATGCCGGTCCAAACGGCGATGAGTAATACATTCGGTTTTGGGGGCCATAATAGTACGCTCGTATTTCAGAAAGTGTAACTGTTTTTGTGAAAATCAGTCGGACGTTTAATTGAACAATGGAAAAGTAGAAGGAAAGTGGCGAAAATCTGCCTTGTTGCGTTCAATAAATCCGTGCAGTTTACTAGTTCAGTGTTTTCCACCGAGTTGAGGTTTATTTGGACGGTTTTTACAAATGCTACTAACGCGAACAAAATAGCAAAAAAGGACCTCTTTTATTTTCGCCTGCAATTGTCCACTTTAGGCTAACGACGTAAGTAGGACTTGCCCCCTTTAACTGGACACTCAGTTAGATCATGCTTAACTTAATGTCCAGTCAAAGGGAGCAGGTCCACCTTTGAGTATATCGAGGGTTGGTACAACCGCCAACGGAAACATTCGGTGTTGAATTACTGTACACCCAGTCAGCAGGAATCTTATTTTTACACTTCCTCAATGGCCGCCTAAAAAATCTCCACTATACTATTGCAAGTCCAGGATTAAGTGACAGGTAAGTTTAACATATAGATATAGGATAGTGGCTATAAACAGCTTTCGGGCTTGTTTATAGCCACTATCCTATTAGAAATTACTCTGTTTTTGACTAATTCAGTACACAAACCCGTACACGATGAAAAGAGAAAAACCCTTAACTAACTGATTAACAGTTAATTAAGGGTTTCTTGAGTAGCGGGAGCTGGACTCGAACCAGCGACCTTTGGGTTATGAGCCCAACGAGCTACCAACTGCTCCATCCCGCGGTGTTTGGTCTGCAAAAGTAGGCAAACTTTATAGAATAACAAGTACCTTTGCAAAAAAAAGTTTTAATCACTTCCGAAACGTTTTCTTTCTAAAGAGAGTTGTTTCCGAAAGCCGCTGGTAATCAGCCAGCGGGATCACCTAAGAATGAATACACAAACCATTGCCAATTTCCCAGCCGATCATAAGGCTGGCTTCGTTAGTATAGTCGGTAAGCCAAACGTAGGCAAGTCCACACTGATGAATCAACTCGTCGGGGAGCGGTTATCGATCATCACCGCTAAGGCACAGACCACCCGCCACCGCATCATGGGCATCCTCAACGGAGTTCATAATGGCCAGGAATTCCAACTCGTTTATTCTGATACACCCGGCATCATTAAGCCATTGTACAAACTCCATGAGTCCATGATGAGTTTTGTTCGTGGTTCTATTGAAGATGCCGATGTGGTGCTGTTCGTAACCGACATTTTCGAGCAACATGACGAAAACGACGTGATCGAGCGACTTCAGAAATCTGAAGTCCCTGTTATTCTGATCATCAACAAAATTGATCAGGCAACACAGGATCAGGTAAATGAGAAAATAGACTACTGGCAGGAGCATTTTAACGCGCAGGAAATCATCCCTATTTCGGCGTTGAACGCGTTTAACACGGAGCGTGTGTTTGAAGCCGTTATGAGCCGACTGCCGCAGCACCCACCCTATTTTCCGAAAGACGAACTAACCGACAAACCCGAGCGGTTTTTTGCGTCAGAAATTATCCGGGAGAAGATCTTCCTCAATTACAAAAAGGAAGTACCTTATAGTAGCGAAGTCGTTGTTACGGGATTTAATGAAAAGGATGATATTATTGTCATTCAAGCCGAAATTCTGGTTGAACGAGCTACGCAACGGGCCATTTTGCTTGGCGAAGGCGGCAAAATGATCAAGAAAACGGGCATTATGGCTCGTGAAGAACTCGAACGCTTCTTCGGTAAAAAAGTATATCTCGAACAATTCGTTAAAGTAGAACCCGATTGGCGGCAAAAAGAGCGTATGCTCAAGCGGCTGGGATATGATGAATAATATGTAAGAGCTGGGCGTGAGGAGCTATCCAACGGCATAATATGCGTCAGTTCTCCTAACTCCTCACACCCAATTTCTCCAAAACAAAAGGAGATACAGACAAGGAACAG